>NZ_JBITJU010000081.1:0-1050 GCF_044460355.1 Kribbella sp. NPDC050124 | reverse complement strand
CCTCGATCCACCGATGGTCTGGGGTGAGTTGGCTGGAGTGGGCGCGCCGTAGCGCGAGAATGCCCTTGCGTGCTGGGAGATTGGGACTTGCGACAGTTCCGAAGCTCTCAACCCGAAAGGGCATCTCTGAGGTGCAACTCTCTCATAAGCCGCGGTCGATGGTGGCGAAGTTCGACGATCCGAATTTGGTGTCGTCGGCCGGGTTGGTGCCGGCGATGGTGCTGGCGGAGTCGGTCGGCCTGCGTGGCCTGGCCGATGAGCGCTTGAGCGTGCCGACGGACAAGGGTGCGAATGCGGGGCTGAAGGTGTCCTCGCTGGTCGCGGGGATGGTGGCCGACGCGGACTCGATCGACGACATGGCGTTGCTGCGGCATGGCGGGATGGGTCGGGTGTTCGATCGCGCGTATGCGCCGTCGACGCTGGGGTCGTTCCTGCGCAGCTTCACCTTCGGCCACGTCCGCCAACTCGACGCGGTCGCGTCGCGGTTCTTGACCGGGCTGGCCGGCAAGACGCCGGTGGTCGGCCAGGTCGCCGACGGCGAGTTCGTACTGGTCGATGTCGATGACACGATCATCGAGGTGCACGGCTACGCCAAACAGGGCGCGGGGTTCGGCTACTCCGGGGTGCGCGGGCTGAACGCGCTGCTGGCCACGGTCACCACCAGCCGCACCGCACCGGTGATCGTGGCGCAGCGGCTGCGCAAGGGATCGTGCGGGTCGCCGCGCGGCGCCAAACGCCTGGTCACCGACGCGTTGAAGACCGTGCGTGGATTGTCGGGTGGCAGGCCGCTGGTGCGCGCCGACTCGGCGTTCTACGGCCGCGGCCTGGTGCTGGCCGCGGTCCGGGCCGGCGCCGATGTCTCGGTCACCGTCCGCCTGGACAAGCGGGTCAAGGCCGCGATCGCGGCCATCGCGGACGACCCCGGCGCGTGGACTCCGATCGAATACACCGACGCGATCTTCGACGAGCAGACCGGTCAATGGGTCTCCTGCGCCGAGGTCGCCGAAATCCCGTTCACCGCGTTCGCGTCCCGCAGCAAGGCCGAACGGG
>NZ_JBITJU010000080.1:0-1237 GCF_044460355.1 Kribbella sp. NPDC050124 | reverse complement strand
TCGGTGACACCGCCTCCCTGCAGCGCCGCCGCGCCGACGCGGTCGGCATCATCGCCGACCCCCGCTACACCGAAGAACTCCTCCACCAAGCCCACGAACACCTTCGCACCACGACCCCACCCGAACCACCGCCGCCCACCCACACCGACCCACCATCCGCACCCACCACCCCGACCACCACCCCGAACACCACCCACCGAAGTCCCGACGGCTCCAGGCCACCCAGCGCCCAGAAAACTGGCGCCTCCACTGATCCGGGCACCGCCCCAGACACTCGCGCGGGCACGAACCAAAGCACTGGCGCCTCGACCGCCTGGGGCGTCGCGTCAACGGCCGACCCGGCCACAGATCAACGCGGAGCTCCGACGACCGGTCTCGGCAGTGCGCCTGGGTCTGGACCGGTGATCGACAGCGCGACGACCGCGGATCAACGCGGAACTCCGACCACCGGTCCCGGCAGTGCGCCTGGGTCTGGACCGGTGATCGACAGCGCGACGACCGCGGATCAACGCGGAACTCCGACCATCGGTCCCGGCAGCGCACCTGGGCCTGGACCGGTGATCGACAGCACGTCGACCGCCGATCAACGCGGAGCTCCGACCACCGGCCGCGGCAGTCCGCCGGCGGCTGATCCTGTGGTCAACGGCGAGACGACGACGGCCGACCTGCCTCCTGCTCCGGCCACCGCGCCGCCACCCGCGCCTGCGCGCGCTGCCAAGGGCGATGCTGACCGCGGGTCTGGGCGCAACGCCGGGCGTGCTCTGCATGGTGGGCGTGGGCGGGATAGCGACGACTGCGGTGGCTGGTCGGGTGACGACCGCCTGCTGATCGACTGGGGCGAGCCCGGTCCGGAGGACGAGGCCGATCGGGACGCACCGTACCCCGGCGACAGCGAGCTGCCCGACCCGCTCGACGCGCCGTACCGCGAGGCGATCGAGCCGTTCGAGCCAGGGCTGCGCACCGACGACACGGACGGCGAGCCGCTCGACGCCGCGGCGCGGCGGGTGCTGGACGCCCGGCTCGCGCAGATCCGGCGCGACGCCCACACCGACCCGGGTTCGGGGCGGGCGGCGCGGCCCGGGCGGACCGAGGTCTACGTGCACCTCACCGACCAGACGCTGGCCACCGGGAGCGGGGTGCTACGCGCCGAAACCATCGGCCCGCTGCTCGCGACCCAGCTCGCCGAACTGATCGGGCACGGCCCCTACACCGTCAAGCCGGTCATCGATCTCAACGA
>NZ_JBITJU010000079.1:0-1312 GCF_044460355.1 Kribbella sp. NPDC050124 | reverse complement strand
CTGAGGTGCCCCGAGGTTGCCGGACAGCGACCCAACTAAGATTGGGTTGTCTGGAAAGGAAGATCTTTGCCGCGTCCGAAGAGGAGCTTTTCTCCTGAGTTTCGGGAGGAAGCCGTGAAGATGGTGATCGAGACTTCGCGTCCGGTCGCTCAGGTGGCCAGGGAGATCGGTGTTAATCCGGGTACTCTTGCTAACTGGGTTAATGCGTATCGTCGTGAGCATGCCGGCGAGGAGGCGCCGCTGTCGGTGGACGAGCGGGCCAGGCTTCGGGAGCTTGAACGCGAAGCGCGGGAACTGCGACTGGAGAACGAGTTCCTGAAAAAAGCCGCGGCGTACTTTGCCAAGGATCATCGGTGAGTGACAAGTTCGAGTTCATCGATGCAGAGCACGCAGCCAACACCGAGAACGCCGAATCCGCGCTGGCGGCACTGTCTGTCGTCAAGATGTGCGCGCTCCTGGAAGTGTCCCGCTCCGGATTCTACGAATGGAGGGATCGGCCGGCGTCTGCCACCGCGGAAAGACGCGAAGATCTGAAGCTGATCATCGTCAAGTCGTTCACCGATTCCGACGGCACCTACGGCTACCGCCGGGTCCACGCTGACCTTGCCGCCTGGGGCGTCTCGTGCGGGCCTGAGCTCGTGCGCTGCCTCATGCGGGAACTTGACCTGGAGCCGTGCCAGCCCAGGCCGTGGCGGGTCGGCCTGACCGACAACGACGGCCAGACCGACCACATCCCCGACCTCGTGAGCCGCGACTTCACCGCCGACGCTCCTGGGCAGAAAATGGTCGGCGATATCACCTATATTGAGACCTGGGAAGGATGGGTCTATTTGGCCACTGTCATCGATTGCTACACCAAAGCCGTGATCGGCTGGGCGATGGACGACAATTACAAGGCCCCGCTTATCGAGCGGGCCATCGAGATGGCCGCCCGCAATCACCAGCTTGCCGAAGGTGCCATTTTCCATTCCGACCGCGGCAGCAACTATACATCCACCAAATTCGCCGAGACATTGAAGAAGCTCAACCTCCGGCAATCGGTCGGGCAAACCGGCGTATGTTACGACAATGCGATGGCCGAATCGTTTTTCGGCGTGCTGAAGAACGAGCGTGTTCATCGTACGCAGTACCCGACCCGCGCGCACGCCTACCGCGATATTGCGCGCTACATCGAACTCCGCTACAATTCACGACGTCGCCATTCAGGACTCGCCTACCGAACCCCACAACAGGTCCATGACGAGTATCTGGAACGGCAGCTCGCAGCGTGAATTAGCCGTTAAGAGCTGTCCGGAAAACGCGGGGCGCATCA
>NZ_JBITJU010000078.1:0-1319 GCF_044460355.1 Kribbella sp. NPDC050124 | reverse complement strand
TAGACCGTATGTAGTGACTGCTCTGCGGGTGGAGTGGGTTGCTGGCCGGGACCTCGCTCGCGCAATCGTGGGTTACCGAGCGCGTTTCCGTGCTTGGCCTTTCCGACAGGTGTGAGGAGGCCCCGGTGTTTTCTGAGCGTACGAGTGTTGGGCTGGATGTGCACGCACGGTCGGTTGCTGCGGCGGCGATCGATGGGCAGACCGGCGAGGTGTTCAAGGCGCGGTTGATGCCGTCGCCTGCGGAGGTACTGGGGTGGGTCGGCGGGCTGCCGGGGCCGTGCGCGGTGGTGTATGAGTCCGGGCCGACGGGGTTCGGGCTGGCCCGTGCGCTGATCGGCGCGGGGGTGCGGTGTGAGGTGGCGGCGTCGTCGAAGCTGCAGCGGCCGTCCGGTGATCGGGTGAAGACCGACCCGCGGGACGCGTTGCGCCTGGCGCGGTTGTTGCGGCTGGACGAGATCGTGCCGGTGCGGGTACCGGGTCCGGCCGAGGAGGCCGCGCGGGATCTGGTCCGGGCGCGGGAGGCATCGAGGCAGGACCTGATGCGGGCGCGGCATCGGGTGTCGAAGCTGCTGCTGCGGCACGGGATCGTCTATTCCGGCGGCAGGGCGTGGACCGAGCTGCACGACCGGTGGCTGCGCCAGCAGCGGTTCGACTCGTTCCCGGCCCAGGCGGCGTTCGACGATGCCTACGAGACGGTGGTGCTGGCCACGGCCCGGCGTGCCCGCCTGGATGACAAGATCATCGCGCTGGCCGGCGACAGCGAGTTCACCCCGGTGATGCGCCGGCTGGCGTGCCTGCGCGGCATCTCGACGCTGACCGGGTTCGCGCTCGCGGTCGAGATCGGTGACTGGCAGCGGTTCACCGGGGCGAGCATCGGCGCCTATGTCGGGTTGGTGCCCTCTGAGCACTCCTCGGGGCAGAGCCGGGTGCAGGGCGCGATCACCAAGACCGGCAACACCCACGTGCGAAGGTTGCTGGTCGAGGCGGCCTGGCATCACCGCACCACCTACCGGCCCGGCGTGGTGCTGCAGCGCCGCTGGGACCAGGCGCCCGCCGCGGCCCGGGCCCGCGGTCACGCCGGCAACCAGCGGCTGCACGCCCGCTGGGTCAACCTGAACCTGCGCAGGAAACGGCCGGTGATCGCCAACGTCGCCGTCGCCCGCGAACTGGCCGGCTGGTGCTGGTCGCTGGCGGTGCTGCCCGACTGAACCGACACCTTGAACCAAGCTCCCGCTGGGGGTCGCACATCCCGAGGAACCGCAGCGCGAGGAGCAACGCGCCCCGGGGCTATGAAGCAGCCAATCCGCCCTTCTCACAAA
>NZ_JBITJU010000077.1:0-1396 GCF_044460355.1 Kribbella sp. NPDC050124 | reverse complement strand
GCGAGTTGGACCGCCTGACGGTGGAAGTGGCAATCGCGGGCGCGGGCTTGGTGGCGGCGTCGCCAGCGGGACCAGTGCAGCAGGTGCCGGATGCCGTGTTGGGTGTGGTTGATGATGCGGGTGAACAGGTGGCGGATCTCGTTGGCTGTGATAGCGATCAGGCCTGGTGGTGAAGGGGTTTCGGCTCGTGCAGTGGCAGTCATCACGGCGAGGAACGCGTGCGCGAGCATGGCGAGGATGGTCCAGCGGTGCCATGAGGTCCAGCGGCGGACCTGGTGCTCGTCCAGGCCGGCGAGTCCCTTGCCTGCCTGGAAAGACTCCTCGATCGTCCATCGGCGCCCGGCCACCGTGACCAGCCTCGCCAGCGGCACCGGAGTGGGTGTGTAGCAGCGGTAGAACGCGAGTTCACCGGTGCTGATCGAGCGGCGGATCAGCAATGCCTGATCGCCCGCGGCCTCGGCCGGGATGTCGATCAGAGCCCAGTCGTACCAGCGGTGGCCCTTCGCGCCGATGCCCGCGCTGAACCGGTTCCAGGCCCGCGCCGGAAGCCGTCGAGCCAGAGTCTCGGCCGAGTGTTTGCCGGCTCCGGTGATGATCTGGTGATCGCAGGCCACCGCCAGCACATAGCCGATCGCTCGTTCCTGCAAAGCGATCCGCAGCTTGGAGTCCGCGCCGTAGACCTCGTCGCCGGCCACCCACCCCGCCGGGACACCGGCATCCAGCGCACGAGTGATCATCTCCCGCGCAAGCGCGGGCTTGGTCGCGAACTTCACCTCGTCGGGAACCCCGGCGGCACGGCACCTGTCAGCATCCGTGGTCCATGACTTCGGTAGATACAAAGCTCTGTCGATGAACGCATGCCCACCCGTGGCGGCGTAGACGAGGTAGACACCGACCTGCGCGTTCTCGATCCGGCCCGCGGTCCCGGTGTACTGCCGCTGCACCCCAACGGTATGGACGCCCTTCTTCAGATCACCGGTCTCATCCACCACCAGCACCGCGCCCGGGTCACCGAGATGATCCACAACGTAGCCACGCAGGTCATCACGCACCACGTCAGCGTCCCAGACCGCACGAGACAACAAGTTCTGCATACCGTCCGGACTCGTCTCGCCAGCATGCTCGGCGATCGTCCAGCAGTTGGTCCGTGGTAACCCCGCCACCAGTCCCAACAGAAACCGCCCGACCCGCCGGCGCGGCTCGACCCGCGTAAACCGCGACCCGATCCGCCCCACCAGCTCATCGAAACCACGCCGCCAGCGATCAGGGTCTACGCTATGGCACGCAGCCACCGCGCGACCGTCTTGAGTCCACACAACCCGAGATCATCAACCGGTGGCTGCGCTACGTCCGGGACCGCCACACCGCCAGATCACGAACTACGGCTGGAGTACTA
>NZ_JBITJU010000076.1:0-1430 GCF_044460355.1 Kribbella sp. NPDC050124 | reverse complement strand
CTAGTAGTACTTTGTTAGGTCGGCGTGGTTGCGTTGTTTTGCGTGGGTTTTCGTGTTGGATCGGGGCGTGGATGCTGCTGACTTCGTTGCGGTGGGTGGTCGCCTGGATTCCTTTGTGGGGCAGGTGTTCGCGTCGTTCGCGCGGTCGGATCAGCGGGCCGTGGGTGGGTTGTATCTGCGGGGTCTGATGCTGGATGGGCGTCGCAAGTCGATGCAGCCAATGGCGGCGCGGCTGGGGGTGGATCATCAGCGGTTGCAGCAGTTCATCACCGACTCGCCGTGGGATGTGGTGCCGGTGCGCAGGGTGCTGGTGCGTCTGGCGACCGCGGTGGTTCAGCCGGACGCATGGGTGATCGATGACACCGGGCACGCCAAGGACGGCGATTCGTCGGCCTGCGTGGCCAGGCAGTACTCCGGCACCTTGGGCAAGGTCGGGAACTGTCAGGTGGCGGTCAGTGTCCACGCCGTAACCGATGCCGCGTCGGCGCCGCTGGATTGGCGGCTGTTCATGCCGGAGAGCTGGGACGACCGGTTGGTTGCCGCCGGCGAAGCAGCCGAGACGGTGCGCCGCCGCAGGCTGAAGTGCCGGATCCCGGACACCGAACGGCACCGCCGCAAGTGGGAGATGGCGCTGGAGATGCTCGACGAACTGCGCCAGTGGGGGCACCAGCCGCCGGTCGTGGTCGCCGATGCCGGCTATGGCGATGCCACCGCGTTCCGGCTCGGCCTGGAAGAACGCGGCATCGGCTACGTCGTGGCGATCAAAGGCAGCACCAGCGCCTACCCGGCGGCCGCCGAACCGCTCCGCGCGCCCTACTCCGGCCGGGGCCGTCCACCCATAGCCCGCTACCCCAATCCCCCGTTCAACTGCAAGGACATCGTGATGAACGCCGGCCGCCGCGCGCTGCGGCAGGTGACCTGGCGGCACGGCACCAAAACGGGCCCCGGCAACCGGACCGCGGCCATGCGCTCGAAGTTCACCGCGATCCGGATCCGGCCCGCCAGCCGCGAGATCGACCGCGCCGACGACGGGTCCGTGCCCGAACGATGGCTGATCGCCGAATGGCCACCGGGCAAAACCGAACCCACCGACTACTGGACCTCCGACCTGCCCGCCGACACCCCGCTCGCCACCCTGGTCCGCCTGGCCAAGATCCGCTGGCGCATCGAACACGACTACCGGGAACTGAAAACCGGCGTCGGCCTGGACCACTTCGAAGGCCGCAGCTGGACCGGCTGGCACCACCACGCCACCATCGCCACCGCCGCCCACATCTTCCTCACCCAGCTACGACTCACCCGCCCAAAAGAACATGGGCAGGCCTGACCTTCTACGCCCTACTGCACAAACTCCAGCGATTCCTGGCGTACTGGATCGGCACCTGCCCCACCTGCCACCAGCACTACCCGACCTAACAAAGTACTACTAG
>NZ_JBITJU010000075.1:0-1442 GCF_044460355.1 Kribbella sp. NPDC050124 | reverse complement strand
GAGGAATAGTCAAGACCTGTGGATTGGCGTGTCACGCAGCTTGTTGATCACCTCCTGATTCGTCGGGTCGTTCGACGAGTTTGCCGTTCTCGAACCGGGCGCCGGCTCGGACGAGGGCGACCAGGTGGGGTGCGTTCACGGTCCTCCAGCGGGCCTGGGCGGACTCGATGAGCTTGAACGCCATCGCGACGCCGGCGGCCCTCGAGCCGGGTCCCTTGGTGACCCGGGTCCGGAGCCGGACGGTCGCGAAGGTGGACTCGATCGGGTTGGTGGTGCGCAGGTGTATCCAGTGCTCGGCCGGGAAGTCGAAGAACGCCAGCAGCACGTCCAGGTCGTCGGTGATCTTCGCTGTGGCCTTGGGCCACTTGGTGCCGTAGTCGTCGGCGAACGCCTTGGCGGCCTTGAGTGCCTGGTTCTTGTTCTCGGCGTTGTAGATCTCCGCCAGCGCCTTCTTCGCGCCCGGGTGCGCGGACTTCGGCAAGGCGGCCAGCACGTTGCCGATCTTGTGCCACCAGCAGCGCTGCTCGGCGGTCTCGGGGAACACGTCACGGACCGCCTTCCAGAACCCCAGCGCACCGTCGCCGACCGCGAGCACCGGAGCGCCCATGCCACGGCGCTTGCAGTCCCTGAGCAGATCGGCCCACGACTCCGATGATTCGCGGAACCCGTCGGCCAGCGCGACCAGCTCCTTGCGGCCATCGGCCCGCACGCCGATCATCACCAGCAGACACACCTTGTCCTGCTCCAGTCGCACCTTCAGGTGGATGCCGTCCACCCACAGGTACACGTAGTCGACATCTGCCAGTGACCGGCCAGCGAAGGCCCGGGCATCGTCTTGCCACTGCGTGGTTAGCCGGCCGACGGTCGCGGCCGACAGCCCGTGGCTGGTGCCGAGGAACTGCTCCAACGCCGGTGCGAAATCCGACGTGGACAACCCGTGCAAGTACAACAGCGGCAACACCTCGCTCACCTGCGGCGACTTGCGCGCCCAGGCCGGCAGAATCGCCGACGAGAACCGCCGACGCTCACCGGTTGCCTCGTCGACGCGTTTGTCGTTGACCCGCGGCGCCCGCACCGCGACCGCGCCCGCCGCGGTGGTCACCTCCCGCTCGGCGTGATACCCGTTGCGGACCACCAGCCGCCGGCCGTGCTCGTCGACCTCGTCACGGTGCGCCTCGATGTAGGCGGCAACCTCGGCCCGCAACGCCGCCGCCAGCATCTCCCGGGCACCATCGCGGACAATCTCGTCCAGCAGCGACGACCCGCCAGTCGCGTTCGGCTCGGACTCCTCGTGGACTACCTTGAGCATGGGCGTACCTTCCCGAACCGGCGCGCCAACGCCGGCCCTGATCAGAACTGCATGGGCTTCAGATCTTCCTCGGGAAGGTGCGCTCCTTCATGTCACCCCGCCGAGGGCCATCCACAGGTTCTGATCATTGCTC
>NZ_JBITJU010000074.1:0-1498 GCF_044460355.1 Kribbella sp. NPDC050124 | reverse complement strand
TGCTGACGAACCTGTACAACGGCAACGTCGTGTGGTCGTACGACGCGTTGTCGAACCCGTCGATCGGACCGTCGGCGTTCGTGAGGTTGGCGTACAACAGCCAGGACGGCACGTCGACGTCGTCGTCGGCGAGTGGGTACGGGTTCTCTGTGCAGCCGGCGACGTTGGCACGGCTGGGCGAGGGCTTGTCGGTGGTGAACGACAACGTCATGTCGTTCGTGGACGGCGATGGCACGACGCACTACTTCAGGGAGGCGACGCGGACTCCGCAGGAGGTCACGTATACGCGTCCGGCTGGTGTCGCGCTTGATCTGACGCAGGATCTGACCCCTGGCGCCGCGAACAAGTGGGTGCTCGCGCGACCCGATGGAACTCGGTTCCTCTTCGATTCCGAGACGCGACGGCAGGCGTCGGTCGTGGATCGCAACGGGAACACGATGTCGTTCAGCTACGACTCCTTTGGCCGGTTGACGACGGTGTTGGATGCGAGTGGGCGGCAGGTGCTGACGCTGGGATATCTCCCCGGCAGCGACAAGCATGTCGCGTGGATCCGCGATGTGTCCGGGCGCGGGCTGAAGTTCAATTACAACGGATCGCTCCAGTTGATCAAGCTCGAGGACGGTGGCCCGTTCAATGCAGGCGCGTTCGACCCGGATGCGGTGGTGAAGTCGTTCCAGTTCGCTTATACCGACGGCTCGAACAACAGCAACACGAGGCTGATCTCGGTGAAGGATCCGCGCAACTCCGAGACCGGCGCGGAGACCAAGGTCCAGTACTACACGCCGAACGAGACCTCGGCGTACGCCGGACGGCCCAAGAGCTACACCGATCGCCGCGGCAACAACACCACGTTCACCTACGCCGATCCGGACCCGGTGGCGAAAGAGCGTGCGGCCACGGTCACTGACGTCAACGGGTCCACGCCGTCGGTGACGACGTACCGGATGGATGCGTTCGGTCGTACGACGAGGATCGTGGACGCGAACCAGAACGCCGTCGGCGGTGACAAGGCGACGCTGCTGGCCTGGGACAGCGACCACAACGTGATCCGTCTCCAAGAGCCGAACGACGCGGTGTCGACGTGGGAGTACGACCCGAAGACCGGCTATCCGCTGGTGGTGAAGGATGCGATGGCGGTCAAGAACGGCCTGCCCGGTGTCGTGCTGACCTACCAGACGCTGACCACCGGCGCGAAACCGACGGTGTTGTTGTCGAAGACGAGCGCCGCCGGGCGGACCAGCACGTTCACGTATGACGCGAACGGCAACGTAAAGACGGTGAAGAACGGCCTTGGTTTCGGGCCGTCGTACGTCTACAACGCGGACGGGACGCTGGCGACGGCGACCGATGCGCGGGGCAACGCGACCCAGTATCCGGCTTACGACCCGAGCGGCTACCCGACCAAGATCACCGATCCGTTGCTGACACCGACCGAGTTCACCTACGACGTCCGCGGCAACGTGACACGTGTCGCCGAGGACTTGGTCGGCACCGTGTA
>NZ_JBITJU010000073.1:0-1499 GCF_044460355.1 Kribbella sp. NPDC050124 | reverse complement strand
AGTTGAGGGCGAGCGAGGAGTCTGACCCCAAGTGAGTTCGTTTGATGAGAAGGTGCCTGATCCGGAGGTCCCGGCGAGGGCGCGGTCGCGGAGGTACTCGGCGTCGTATAAGGCCAGGATCCTGGCCGAGTACGAGGAGCTGGACAAGGCCGGCAAGGGTGCCCTGTTGCGGCGGGAGGGCCTGTATTCGTCGCTGATCTCGGCGTGGCGAGACCAGCGGGACAAAGGCGCGATGGCGGCACTGGCCACGCCGGCGGGCCGCCCGCAGGCCGATCCGCGGGAGAAGGAGAACGCCCGGCTCCGCAAGGAGAACGAGCGTCTGGCCGCGGAGTTGGACAAGGCTCAGCGGGTGATCGAGGTGCAGGGAAAGCTCTCCGCGCTGTTGGGTCAGCTCGCGACCGACAGGCCGACCAGCGGGAGCGAGCCCACGCCATGATCGATGATGCGATCACCGAGCTCGAACCGCTGATCGGCACCCGCCGGGCCTGCCTGGCGACCGGGCGGCCGCAGGCCAGCCACTACCGGCGCCATCGCAAGAGCCCGCTCCCGGTACGGCCACCACGCCCACGTAAGCCGCAGCCGCGGGCGCTGACGCCGGCCGAACGCGCCGAGGTGCGGGCGGTGCTCAACAGTGCCGAGCATGTCGACAAGGCCCCGGTGGCGGTCTACCACGAGCTGCTCGACGACGGGGTCTACCTGGCCTCGGTGTCGACGATGTACCGGATTCTGCGCGAGCACGACGAGGTGCACGAGCGGCGTCGCCAGGCGGTCCACCCCGCACGGGTCAAGCCCGAACTCGTCGCCACGCAACCGAACGTGTGCTGGTCGTGGGACATCACCAAGCTGCGCGGCCCGGCGAAATGGAGCTACTACTACCTGTACGTGATCATCGACATCTACTCCCGCTACGTCGTCGGCTGGCTGCTCGCCGAGTGCGAGTCCGCGGCCCTCGCCGAGAAGCTGCTGGCCGACACCATCACCAAACAGAACGCCGAACCCGGGCAGCTGACCATCCACGCCGACAACGGCTCGTCGATGGCCTCGAAACCGGTCGCGTTCCTGCTCGCCGACCTCGGCGTCACCAAGACCCACTCCCGGCCCCACACCTCCAACGACAACCCCTACTCGGAGGCGCAGTTCAAGACGCTGAAGTACCGGCCCGACTTCCCCGAACAGTTCGGCTCGATCACCGACGCGCGGGCGTTCTGCCAAGGCTTCTTCACCTGGTACAACACCGAGCACTACCACTCCGGCATCGGCTGGCACCACCCCATCGACGTCCACCACGGACACGCCGACACCATCCGCACCGGCCGCGCCGACGTGCTCACCGCCGCCTACCAGCGCACCCCGGAACGGTTCGTGCGCAAACACCCCGAACCACCCACCCTGCCCGAAGCGGCGTGGATCAACAAACCCACCGAAGGCCAGCAGCAGGAGAACTCGGTTGACTCAATGAATCCCTAACCAACCCGCCTCAAAAATCTTGACACGCAGCG
>NZ_JBITJU010000072.1:0-1846 GCF_044460355.1 Kribbella sp. NPDC050124 | reverse complement strand
GAAATGTTAAGGGCCACCCCAAATCGGGGTGGCCCTTAACAGTGTGAATGTCCGGCGGCGTCCTACTCTCCCACGACCTCCCGGTCGCAGTACCATCGGCGCTGTCGGGCTTAACTTCCAGGTTCGGAATGGAGACTGGGTGTTTCCCCGACGCTATGGCCACCGAAACTCTATCAAAATATCAACCAACCACCTGCTCAGTCACAGCACCCCGCCGGGGGTGTTGGTGTGCTGGGGTTGACCGTATTTCGGGAACCGTACAGTGAACGCGAATCATCTCGTCAATAACGCAGCCTGGTCGTTGTCCCACCAGTGAAGGTGGGTGTGTGACAAGCCCTCGGCCTATTAGTACCAGTCAGCTCCACACGTTGCCGCGCTTCCACTTCTGGCCTATCAACCCAGTGGTCTACTGGGGGCCTTACCCGGTTAACCCGGTGGGAGACCTCATCTTGAAGCGTGCTTCCCGCTTAGATGCTTTCAGCGGTTATCACTCCCGAACGTAGCCAACCAGCCGTGCTCCTGGCGGAACAACTGGCACACCAGAGGTTCGTCCACCCCGGTCCTCTCGTACTAGGGGCAGCCCTTCTCAAGTCTCCTGCGCGCGCAGCGGATAGGGACCGAACTGTCTCACGACGTTCTAAACCCAGCTCGCGTGCCGCTTTAATGGGCGAACAGCCCAACCCTTGGGACCTACTCCAGCCCCAGGATGCGACGAGCCGACATCGAGGTGCCAAACCATCCCGTCGATATGGACTCTTGGGGAAGATCAGCCTGTTATCCCCGGGGTACCTTTTATCCGTTGAGCGACGGTGCTCCCACATGCCACCGCCGGATCACTAGTTCCGACTTTCGTCCCTGCTCGACATGTCTGTCTCACAGTCAAGCTCCCTTGTGCACTTACACTCGACACCTGATTGCCAACCAGGCTGAGGGAACCTTTGAGCGCCTCCGTTACCTTTTAGGAGGCGACCGCCCCAGTCAAACTACCCACCAGGCACTGTCCCTGATCCGGATAACGGACCAAAGTTAGACAGCCAGAACAACCAGAGTGGTATTTCAACGATGACTCCACCCGAACTGGCGTCCGAGCTTCACAGTCTCCCACCTATCCTACACAAGTTGTACCGACCACCAATACCAAGTTGTAGTAAAGGTCCCGGGGTCTTTCCGTCCTGCTGCGCGTAACGAGCATCTTTACTCGTAATGCAATTTCGCCGAGTCCATGGTTGAGACAGCGCCCAAGTCGTTACGCCATTCGTGCAGGTCGGAACTTACCCGACAAGGAATTTCGCTACCTTAGGATGGTTATAGTTACCACCGCCGTTTACTGGCGCTTAAGTTCAAAGCTTCGCCGGCCGAAACCAGCTAACCTGTCCCCTTAACGTTCCAGCACCGGGCAGGCGTCAGTCCGTATACATCGAATTACTTCTTCGCACGGACCTGTGTTTTTAGTAAACAGTCGCTTGGGCCTGGTCTCTGCGACCATCACCGCTTCCACCCGCGAAGGATGTAACGGATCCGGTCCCCCTTCTCCCGAAGTTACGGGGGCATTTTGCCGAGTTCCTTAACCATGGTTCACTCGATCGCCTTGGTATTCTCTACCTGATCACCTGTGTCGGTTTGGGGTACGGGCGGCTCTAACACTCACTGCGAAGTTTTTCTCGGCAGCATGGGATCATCCACTTCCCCTAAACGGGTCCGCCTCGGCTCTCAGGCTCAATGAGACACGGATTTGCCTATGCCTCGCCCTACCACCTTGCCCGCGGATCAGCTTGCGCCTACCATCGCCGCGGTTGGACTACCCTCCTGCGTCACTCCTCAATGCACCTACTACCACCTCGGGTCA
>NZ_JBITJU010000071.1:0-1945 GCF_044460355.1 Kribbella sp. NPDC050124 | reverse complement strand
GTGCGCGGCGGCCGATGCCAGCAGGTCGGCGGTCGCGAGGGTGGTGAGATCTCCTTCGAACATGTGTTCGATCTTATCGTGCTGCTCGCGGCCACGCAAACTCAGCGAGGCTAATTTTTCCTTATCCACAAGGGGAAACATCACACATAGCCAAGTCTGTTGGTTCTGCATGGTTGGCTGATGGCGGCATTCAGTCCAGTACGGCGGGCCGCAGGATATCGCTCTCTCATCGGCGAGCTCGTGGGAGTCGTTGCTGAATGCAACGGTAGAGCGGTGCTGACGGCGTACTAGCGTCGTACGTGCATCGGGCCATTGAGCGGAGGCATCGTTTGGCTTGGCTTCGGTCGTGGTGGTCCAAGGAACTGTTGTCACGCAGCGGTGCTGTTGCGCCGCGATACGGCGGTTCAGCTGTTGGCAGCGATACGGTGGGCGCGTGAGCGTCCCGCCGGGTGGTGGGGTTTGGGGACCGGCGTGGCTGTGGAGTGTTGGGGCCATCGGCGGGATCTTCGGTGTGTACGGCCAAGTACTCACCCGAAGGGGGTCCCACCGATGGCGTTGTCTAAGTCTGCCGTGTCTGAGTTGCTGGAGTTGTTCCGCACCGGCGAGGGGGTGGATCTGATCCGGGAGTCGGTCCGGATGGTGATGCAGGAGTTGATCGAGGCCGAGGCGGCCGAGGAGGTTGGCGCGGCCCGGTATGAGCGCAGCGAGTCCCGGGTCAACGAGCGCAACGGGTCGCGGGCCCGGTTGCTGGCCACTCAGGCTGGTGATGTCGAGCTGCGGATCCCGAAGCTGCGGAAGGGGTCGTTCTTCCCGGTCATCCTCGAGCCCCGTCGGCGGATCGACCAGGCGTTGTATGCGGTGGTGATGGAGGCCTATGTGTGCGGTGTGTCGACCCGGTCGGTCGACGATCTGGTCGCCGCGTTGGGGATCGACTCAGGTCTTCTCCAAGTCGGAGGTGTCGCGGATCTGTGCCGGTCTGGACGAGGTGGTCACCGCGTTCCGCAGTCGCCGGCTGGACCACATCGCCTTCCCCTACGTCTATCTCGACGCGACCTACCTGCACGTGCGCAACGCCGCGTCTCAGGTGGTGTCGATGGCAGTGGTGGTGGCCAGCGGAGTCCGTGCGGACGGGGATCGGGAGATCCTCGGCCTGGACGTCGGCGACTCCGAGGACGAGGTGTTTTGGCGGGCGTTCCTGACCGGGTTGAAGAAACGCGGCCTGGCCGGGGTCCGGCTCGTGGTCTCCGACCAACACGCCGGCCTGGTCGCCGCGCTGCGGCGTTCCTTTCAAGGCACCGCGCACCAACGCTGCCGGGTGCACTTCGCGCGCAACCTGCTCGCCCACGTGCCCAGGACCCACGCCGACATGGCCGCCGCGGTATTCCGCACCGTGTTCGCGCAACCCGACGCCGAGACCGTGGCCGCGACCTGGGAGCAGGTGCGCGACCAGCTCGCCGGCCGGTTCGCCAAGATCGGCCCGCTCATGGACGGCGCCAAAACCGAAGTCCTCGCGTTCACCGCGTTTCCCCGCGCGCACTGGTCCAAGATCTGGTCGACCAACCCGCTCGAGCGGGTGAACAAGGAGATCAAACGCCGCGCCCGTGTGGTCGGGATCTTCCCCAACGACGCTGCGGTGATCCGCCTGATCGGCGCAGTCCTGGCCGATATGCACGACGAATGGCAATCCGCCGACAACCGCCGCTACCCATCCGAAGGCTCCATGGCGCTGCTCTACCCCGAGCGCGATACTGAACCCATCGCCGCCCTCAACAGCGGCGAGTAGGCACCGAGGATCAACCTCGAAAGCCCACCACTCTCAGGGACGCTGCCGTGGGCGCGCTTGACGGAGCCTGATGCGCCCCGCGTTTTCCGGACAGCTCTTAACGGCTAATTCACGCTGCGAGCTGCCGTTCCAGATACTCGTCATGGACCTGTTGTGGGGTTC
>NZ_JBITJU010000070.1:0-2665 GCF_044460355.1 Kribbella sp. NPDC050124 | reverse complement strand
GCTCCGACGGATTGTAGGCAACCGGTTTCAGGTACTATTTCACTCCCCTCCCGGGGTACTTTTCATCTTTCCCTCACGGTACTAGTCCGCTATCGGTCACCAAGAAGTATTTAGGCTTAGCGGGTGGTCCCGCCAGATTCACACGAGATTTCAAGAGTCCCGTGCTACTTGGGAAAACACTCGGAAGTCACTGTCTTACGCCTACGGGGCCATAACCCACTACGGCTCAACATTCCAGAAGATTCGACTTCAACAGCGATTTATAACTCCCCGATCCCACGGCATTGAGATCTGAATGCTCCCACAACCCCATATACGCAACGCACGCCGGCTATCACACGCACATGGTTTAGCCTCATCCGCTTTCGCTCGCCACTACTCACGGAATCACAATTGTTTTCTCTTCCTGCGGGTACTGAGATGTTTCACTTCCCCGCGTTCCCTCCAGAACCCTATGTGTTCAGGCACTGGTAACTGGCTTTAGAATGCCAGCTGGGTTTCCCCATTCGGACACCCCCGGATCACAGCTCGGTTGCCAACTCCCCGGGGCTTATCGCAGGCTCCAACGTCCTTCATCGGCTCTTGGTACCAAGACATCCACCGATTGCCCTTAGTAGCTTGTCACAACAACAAACATGCAAAAACGCTACAAAGAGATGCTCGCGTCCACTATACAGTTCTCAAAATACGGGCAGAAACCGAACCACACCCGCCACCTATCACGACGAGATCCTCACCCAGGGAAACAAACCACCCAGACAAGAAACCCTCGCAACGGTTTGACGAAGGCCGGCCCCAGCCACCCACCCAACCGTCACCGGTCGAGCGATGACCCAGAAGAAACGATCCAACCCCCGGAGGGGAAGGCCCGATTCCTCAGGACCCAACAGCGCGCCTCGGCCACTCACTCTCACGCTCTCACGTTCCACACCCACAAGGAGTAGTACTAGCTCGACCGATCGAGATCCCGGCCTAATGGTCAATGTTCCACAGTCCGAAGCACCATCACCCTCGGAACACTCGTCCGAGCAGGCGATGACATGGACAACCACTAAGCGGGTTGCCAAGTGCTCCTTAGAAAGGAGGTGATCCAGCCGCACCTTCCGGTACGGCTACCTTGTTACGACTTCGTCCTAATCGCCAGCCCCACCTTCGACGGCTCCCTCCACAAGGGTTAGGCCACCGGCTTCGGGTGTTGCCGACTTTCATGACGTGACGGGCGGTGTGTACAAGGCCCGGGAACGTATTCACCGCAGCGTTGCTGATCTGCGATTACTAGCGACTCCGACTTCATGGGGTCGAGTTGCAGACCCCAATCCGAACTGAGACCGGCTTTTTGGGATTCGCTCCACCTTACAGCTTCGCAGCCCTTTGTACCGGCCATTGTAGCATGCGTGAAGCCCTGGACATAAGGGGCATGATGACTTGACGTCATCCCCACCTTCCTCCGAGTTGACCCCGGCAGTCTCCTATGAGTCCCCACCATAACGTGCTGGCAACATAGGACGAGGGTTGCGCTCGTTGCGGGACTTAACCCAACATCTCACGACACGAGCTGACGACAGCCATGCACCACCTGTATAGGACCCTTACGGACCCCCCATCTCTGGAGGATTTCCCTATATGTCAAACCCAGGTAAGGTTCTTCGCGTTGCATCGAATTAATCCGCATGCTCCGCCGCTTGTGCGGGCCCCCGTCAATTCCTTTGAGTTTTAGCCTTGCGGCCGTACTCCCCAGGCGGGGCGCTTAATGCGTTAGCTGCGGCACGGAGGACGTGGAATGTCCCCCACACCTAGCGCCCAACGTTTACGGCGTGGACTACCAGGGTATCTAATCCTGTTCGCTACCCACGCTTTCGCTCCTCAGCGTCAGGTAAGGCCCAGAGAGCCGCCTTCGCCACCGGTGTTCTTCCTGATATCTGCGCATTCCACCGCTACACCAGGAGTTCCGCTCTCCCCTGCCTACCTCTAGTCTGCCCGTATCGGAAGCAGGCTCGGAGTTAAGCTCCGAGTTTTCACTCCCGACGTGACGAACCGCCTACGAGCCCTTTACGCCCAATAATTCCGGACAACGCTCGGACCCTACGTATTACCGCGGCTGCTGGCACGTAGTTGGCCGGTCCTTCTTCTGCAGGTACCGTCACTCTCGCTTCGTCCCTGCTGAAAGAGGTTTACAACCCGAAGGCCGTCATCCCTCACGCGGCGTTGCTGCGTCAGACTTTCGTCCATTGCGCAATATTCCCCACTGCTGCCTCCCGTAGGAGTCTGGGCCGTGTCTCAGTCCCAGTGTGGCCGGTCGCCCTCTCAGGCCGGCTACCCGTCGACGCCTTGGTAGGCCATTACCCCACCAACAAGCTGATAGGCCGCGAGCCCATCCCCAACCGCCAGAACTTTCAACCACAAACCATGAGGAAAGTGGTGATATCCGGTATTAGACCCCGTTTCCGAGGCTTATCCCGAAGTTGAGGGTAGGTTGCTCACGTGTTACTCACCCGTTCGCCGCTCGTGTACCCCCGAAGGGGCCTTACCGCTCGACTTGCATGTGTTAAGCACGCCGCCAGCGTTCGTCCTGAGCCAGGATCAAACTCTCCGTTGAAATCTATAAGTCAACCACAACCCCCGAAGAGGCCGCGGAAAACAGACTCACAAAAAGTGATCCTTTGAA
>NZ_JBITJU010000069.1:0-2696 GCF_044460355.1 Kribbella sp. NPDC050124 | reverse complement strand
TGTCGCCTGCCATGAGCATGGGACCGCTCTGAGCGGTTTTCTGCCAGCTTCATGGGACCACCTGGGTTGCCAGTCGTGGGACCACCCGGCGCGGCGCGCCGGTGGGTTCTTGGTTCGGCCGTTGGATCGTCGCGTCATGTCGGTGGACGCGGAGGTCGTCGGCGGTGGGATTCAGGGAGGTCGGTGTGGTTGAGGTGCGGGAGGTGTTGCGCGGTTGGCTGGAGGGGGCCGGGCTGCGGAAGGTCGCGGAGCGGGCGGGGGTGGACCGCAAGACCGCGCGGCGCTATGTGCAGGCCGCGGAGGCCGAGGGCCTGTCGCGTGAGGCGGGTGTCGAGGCGCTGACCGACGAGCTGATCGGCGCCGTGGTCGCGGTGGTGCGACCGGCGCGCCCGAACGGGCATGGCGCGTCCTGGCAGGTGCTGCTGGAGCACGAGGACCGGATCAAGGCGTGGGTGCGTGGCGGCGACGGTGCTGAGCCGTTGAGCATTGTGAAGATCGAGGAGCTGCTGGCCCGGTCGGGGTGTGTGGTGCCGTATCGCACGCTGCACCGGTTCGCGGTCGAGCGGTGCGGGTTCCGGGTGAAGACCACCACGGTTCGCGTCGCCGACGGCGAGCCCGGGGTGGAGTGCCAGATCGACTTCGCCCAGATGGGGTCGCTGCTCGATCCGGAGACCGGGAAGTCGCGGCGGGTGCATGCGCTGATCTTCACCGCGGTGGTGTCGCGGCACATGTTCGTGTGGCTGACCTATTCGCAGGCGCTGGCCGCGGTGATCGCCGGCTGCGAGGCGGCCTGGGGGTTCTTCGGCGGCGTGTTCAAGGTGCTGATCCCGGACAACCTCAAAGCGGTGGTCACCGACGCAGACTCGGTGAACCCGCGGCTGTCGACCGGCTGGTTGGACTACGCGCAGCATGCCGGGTTCGCCACCGACCCGGCGCGGGTTCGGCGGCCTCAGGACAAGCCCCGGGTGGAACGCGCGGTGCAGTACGTGCGCGGCAACTTCTGGGCCGGGGAGACCTTCACCGACCTGGCCGATGCGCAGGCCCGGGTCACCGCCTGGTGCACAGACCGGGCCGGGATGCGGATCCACGGCACCACCGCGGCACGGCCGGTGGAGATGTTCGGCGAGCTCGAGGCCTCGTGCCTGCTGCCGGTCCCGGCACCCTACGACGTGCCGGTGTTCACCCGGGTGAAGGTGCACCGCGACTTCCACGTCGAGGTCGCCAAGGCGTTGTACTCCGCGCCCGCGCAGTTCCTCGGCCAGTACCTGGACGCCCGCGCCGACAGCCAACTGGTCAAGCTGTTCTCGGCCGGTCAGATGGTCAAGACCCACCCCCGGCAGCGGCCGGGCGGCCGCTGGACCGACCCGGCCGATCTGCCCGCCGAGAAGGCCGGGTATGCGATGCGCGACCTCGCCAAGCTGATCGCGGTCTGCGCCGGCCACGGACCCAACATCGGCATCTACGCCGAGCGGCTGCTCGACGACCCGCTGCCCTGGACGAGGATGCGCAGCGTCTACCGGCTGCTCGGCCTGGTCCGCCGCTACGGACCCGCACCGGTCGAGACCGCCTGCTCACGGTCGCTGGACCTCGACGTCGTCAGCGTCACCAAGATCGCCTCAATGCTGGACAAGGCGACCGAGCGCGACAAGCCGGTACTGCCGGCCGCGGCCGGCTCACCGACCGGCCGGTTCGCCCGCGACCCCGGCGAATACACCATGCGCGGCGGCGTCCAGCTCACCCTCATCCCCGGCGGCGCGAGCGGCGCCGCTGGCACACCACCGGAGACCACCCGATGACGACAACGATGAACACACCCACCACCGCGAGCCTCGATGGCGCCGCCGGGCCGCTCGACCCGGTCGGCGCGGACCTGACCAAGATCCTGCGCACCCTGAAGCTCGGCGGCCTCACCGCCACCCTGCCCGAGCGGCTCGCACTCGCCCGGCAACGCAAGATGGGCCACGCCGCGTTCCTCGAACTACTACTCGCCGACGAGGTCACCCGCCGCGAGTCCCGCTCCGCAATGCTGCGCGCCCGCACCGCCGGCCTCGACCCCGCGATGCGCCTCGACACCTGGGACGAACCCGACAACCTGACCTACGACCGCACCCTGCTGTCGGACCTGACCAGCCTGCGGTTCACCGAAGCCGGGCACGGCATCCTCATCCTTGGGCCCGTGGGGGTCGGCAAGACACACCTGGCCACCGCCCTCGGCCACACCGCGATCCGGCGCCGGCTCAGCGTCCACTTCGCCCGCGCCGACAAACTGCTCACCCGGCTCCGCGCCGCCCGCCTGGACAACACCCTCGAAGCCGAGCTGCGCAAACTCGCCCGCGTCGACCTGCTCATCCTCGACGACTTCGCGCTCCGAGCACTCGACCCGACCGAGACCAACGACTTCTACGAGATCGTGGTCGAGCGGCACCGCAAGGCCTCCACCATCGTCACCTCGAACCGCGAACCGTCCGAGTGGCTCACGATGATGAGCGACGCCCTGCTCGCCCAGTCCGCCGTCGACCGACTCACCTCAGGCGCACACACCCTCATCATCGAAGGACCCTCCTACCGGCAACGCGACCGGCACACCCCGCGCGTCACCGTTGACACCACCACCGAGGCCCGCGATGCTCACTGACACCTCCAGGTGGTCCCATGCTCGTGGCAACGAGGTGGTCCCATCACGCTGGCAAGCGACA
>NZ_JBITJU010000068.1:0-2754 GCF_044460355.1 Kribbella sp. NPDC050124 | reverse complement strand
GTGGTCGAGGCCGCGATCACCGTGACGATCACCGACCCCAACACCGGTGACAAGCGCCGCGAGGAGCACCACTACCGCCTGGTCACCAGCCTGCTGGATCCCGCCGTCGCGTCCGCGTTCGACCTGGTCAGGCTCTACCACGAACGCTGGGGTGCGACACGAGGTCGCACGAGTCGAGTGAGCTACCTGAGGAGGTCGGTGATGTGATGCCGATGGTGTAGTTCCGGGCCAGTGCTCAAGGCCCGTCCCCACTCTGGCATGCGTCGCTGGTGACGGCGGGGTGTGAAGCCCGGAGGGAAAGCCCAAGGGCCCTTGTTCCATCCAGGGGTTACAGGCGAGGGGAAGACCGGACGGGTGAACGTGAGTGAACCCCTGATGATGCTTCGTGATCGTGGGCTCCGCCGATGGGTTGTGTCAGCGGGGTGCAGGACTGGCCGTTGAGAAGCGGCAGACGCCGGCTGGGCACCCAACACCAGCCGGGAGAGCATCGTCGTCCCGGAGTTTAGGGGGCACCCACCCCGGTCGCATCTCGTTCGTGCGGAACGTGGAAACCCCGTTGAGGTCCGGCCTGTCAGCACAGGCCGGTAGGCCGACCGTGAGGAAGGCTCAACTCCCCAACGGGCACAGGATGGCCCAAGAAGCCAATGCCGGTGGGTCGAAAGGCGACGGGAAACCGGGACCGGAGACCAGCGCCTCCGCTGGTGGTCTCGGATAACCGGCCGGATACCGGGCTCTGCCCGGACCCGAAGAGGGTGCTGACGTGGGTCGGGTGGGCCTGTGAGGAAACGACGATCATCAGCGCTGGAACCGAAGGGCAAGTTGGACGCCATCATGGTGAACGGACCGGAGGACGGCCTCCCTGACTGGCAGTCGATCGACTGGCGGCGGGCGGAGGAGGAAGTACGGCGGCTGAGGCAGCGGATCTTCACGGCGTCACAGGCAGGGGACCTGAAGAAGGTCCGCAATCTCCAGAAGTTGCTGCTCCGCTCCCGATCGAACGCGCTGATAGGCGTGCGGCGGGCAACGGAGATCAACGCTGGCCGCAAGACGGCGGGGATCGACGGGCGAGTCGTCGTGCTGCCCCAGAGCAAGGCTGAACTGGCCGACTGGGTGCAGCATCGGGCGGCGCTCTGGAAGCCTTTGCCGGTCAAGCGGGTGTTCATCCCGAAGGCAGGCGGGAAACTGCGCGGCCTCGGAATTCCCGTGATCGCTGACCGGTGTCTTCAAGCCGTGACGCTGAACGCGCTGGAACCCGAGTGGGAGGCACGGTTCGAACCGAGATCCTATGGATTCAGGCCGGGCCGGGGCTGCCATGACGCGATCGGAATGATCTTCTTGGCGGCCAAGGGCAAAAGCCCGAAGCGCCAGTGGATCCTGGACGCGGACCTGGCGGCGGCGTTCGACCGCATCGACCATGATCGGCTCATGGGCTCGGTCGGCTTGTTCCCCGCCCGGGGACTGGTCCGGCGATGGCTCAAGGCTGGAGTGGTCGACCGCGGGAGCTTCGCTCCGACCGAGGAAGGGGTCCCACAGGGCGGGATCATTTCCCCCGTGCTGATGAACGTGGCCTTGCATGGGATGGAGGAGGCAGCCGGGGTCCGCTACCGGACTTCCGGCGCACGGGCCGGTGAACTCGAACCAGGGTCGCCGACCGTGATCAGGTATGCCGACGATCTCGTGGCGCTCTGTCATAGTCATGACGAGGCCGAACGAGTCAAGGAGCGGCTCGCCGCGTGGCTCAAACCCAGGGGTTTGGTCTTCAACGAGGACAAGACGCGCATCGCGCACCTCGATGAGGGCTGCGACTTTCTGGGTTTCACCGTTCGCCGCTACCACGGCATGCTTCTGATCAAGCCGTCCAAGACGGCCGTGAAGCGGATCAAGGCGAGGCTCACCGCTGAAGTGAAGGCTCTGCGGGGTCAGAACGCGGCGGCGGTTATAGCCAAGCTCAACCCCATCATCCGGGGCTGGGCCGCCTACTACCGGGGAGTGGTCTCCAGCGAGGTGTTCGCCTCGCTGGACGACCACATGTGGAAACTGCTCTATAAATGGGCCAGATTCACGCATCCGAACAAGCCGAAGCGCTGGATGACAGCGAGGTACTTCGGCCGGTTCAACCCGGCCAGGCAGGACAGGTGGGTCTTCGGCGACCGCGATACCGGCCGCTACCTCACCAAGTTCGGCTGGACAAAGATCGTCAGGCACCAGTTGGTCAGCAAGGGCGCGTCGGTGGACGATCCTGCGCTGACCGAGTACTGGGCCCTTCGGAGGCGGAAGAACAAGCCCCCGCTCGGCTCGTCCCGGCTGCAACTGCTCCAACAGCAGCAAGGACGATGCGCACTCTGCGGAGACCTTCTCCTGCACGCCGACCGGCAGCCGCGAAGCCCTCAGGACTGGGAACAGTGGCTACGGGCGACCAGGATCGCGATGCGCGCCAACGCGCTCATCCTCGACCAGGCCGCAAGGCAACATGACGACCGATCCGTCCTCCACCTGGTACATGCCCACTGCCACCGCCGAGGCAACGGCAGAGGACGGCAGGAACCGGGAACGCAGACCGCCAACGCGCCTTCAAGGCCTGCTTGAGCCGGATGCGGTTAACGCCGCCCGTCCGGTTCTGAGGGGGCCCCGGCGCAGCAATGCGCCGGGGCTACCCGACAGATCGAGACCTCCTACCTCGAACTGAAGTCCACGATGCTCGCCGGCAGGGTCCTGCGCGGCCAACACCCCGACGCGGTCATTCAAGAGACCTGG
>NZ_JBITJU010000067.1:0-2846 GCF_044460355.1 Kribbella sp. NPDC050124 | reverse complement strand
GAAGAGTTTTATCCTTCGAAATACGCTCCGACGCAACCCGATTGCAGCAAGTTGCGACGACACACCACACAGCCGACACGGCCGCTCCAGACCTGCTATGCACCGCAACTCATAGACGGCCGGCTGGAGGCACCAGTGGCATCACCTGTGGTGCCTGGTTTCGCGCTCCTGCCTCAGCTCCGGGAAAAGATTTCGCGTCAGCTGTAACGCCAATACGGTCTGGTCCGATAAGGCTCCCGTAATCGGGTGGGGAACCGACTTGTCCACGCGCCGGGCTGCCGCCCGAGCGTCGGCGTGCGCGGATTCGCCAGGCCCGAGGAACTGCTGACTAAGTCGGGAAGGGCATACATGTTCCGCAAGCTGATCGCGGCGGCCGCGGTCGTCTTAGTGGCCGCCGCGGCCACGCTGTTCGTCGTACGGTCCGCAGACGCGGCGGGCGCCGACGTGACGATCACGGCCACCGCGGCCTCGAACGGTACGACGACCTTGACCTACCGGGCGACCGTGCTACGGGCCGGGACGGTGCGCGACATCGTCTTCTCGATCCCGTCCGGATCGACCGGCGCCATCACATCGATCAACGGCACCGTGAGCACGGTGTCGCCCGGCGTCCTACGGTGGCGGCCGAGCAAGACAGTGACCGTCGCCGTCGGCGCCCGTTTCTCCATCCCGCTGTACGGACTACGGTTGCCGGCCGGCGGGCCGTGGACGCTCAGCTTCACGGCAACCGGCACAACCGGCGCGATCCTGACCTCCGGCACCGGAGTCCTGCAGCCGTTGAAGACCTACACCCCCAACGTGGCGATCACGGCGAGCAACCCGATCCCAGGCCAGAAGACGAACCTGGCCTACGCCGCCACCGTGACCAAGGCCGGCGTGCTGGCCTCCGTACGCATGCAACTACCGGCCGGAGCGACCGGCGCGATCACGACCATCAACGGAACCCTGACGACCTCCCAGGGCTACGCCACCTGGAAACCCAACGCGCCGATCAGCGTGGCCGCCGGCGCCCGGCTGGGCATCCCGATCAACGGCGTCCAACTGTCCAAGTACGGCGGCGTCCTGACGCTGGCGATGTCCGCCAGCACGTCGACCGGCATCCTCCTGACGTCCGGCACCGGAACCCTTTCGCTGATCGCGCCGCCCGCTCCGATGCCGGCGATCTCGGCCACCGGCTTCGCGACCATCCCGGCCGGCTGCCCGTCGAGCTGGCCCTCCACGTCCACGGAAAACGCCAAGCCCGGCTCCGGTGACTGGGTCATCCCGACCTCGATGGACGGGCCACTCGCGGCGTACCTCACCGAGGTCTCGGCCACCTGTGGGGACACAGTCGACCTCAAGGTCACCTCGGGCAACCCAGTCAGCGTGGTCGCCTACCGGATGGGGTACTACGCCGGACTCGGAGCCCGCGAGGTCTGGCGGCAGGACGACGTACCAACCGTGGTGCAGGAAGCGCCGGTGACAGGCGGTACGTCTGCCGACGGCAAAGACCTGCGGATGACGTCCGCGGAGCACTGGACCAAGACACTGAGCATTCCGGTGGACAGCACATGGATCCCGGGGACCTATCTCATCAAGGTCAGCGACGGCACCTACGCGTCGTACGCACCGCTCACGGTCCGCGACGACACCGGCACCAAGCACGACCTGATGATCCAGCAGGCAACCACGACCTGGCAGGCCTACAACCGCTACGGCGGCCTGAGCTTCTACGCCGGCGGTGAGGCCGGAGGCTCCGGCCGACTGACCTTCGACCGCCCGTACAACGAGGGCCAAGGCTCCGGACAGTTCCTGTCGCTGGAGCAGGGCCTGGTGTTCTGGGCCGAATCGAAAGGCCTCGACGTCACCTACTGGACGAACAACGACCTGGACGAGTTCGGCGGGCAACTGCCGGCCCGCGCCGGGACGATCTTCCTGCCGGGGCATGACGAGTACTACTCGCTGCGGATGCGGGCGGCGCTGAGCCAGGCGATCAGCCATGGCGTGAACGTCGCGAACCTCGGCGCCAACACCTCCTACCGGAAGATCGACTTCACCGACGACGGCCGGCGGGCCTGGGACATCGACCGGTACACCGCCGGCTACAAGTCGACGGAGTGGCGCTACCAAGGTGACGCCTACGCGTCGCAGCCGCTGCTCGGAGCGGAATACATCTGCCCAGTGCTGGGAAACACCCTGACCACCGGAACAAGCTGGATGTTCGACGGCCTTCCCGCAGGCACCACCGTGCCAGGCTTCATCGCGGGCGAGATCGACTACGTCTGGCCGGGCCTGTACAAGCACCCGGGCCTGACCACGGTCGCCAGCGGGACCGGGAACTGCCGCTCCAACGGCAACCCGGTGCCGATGCACACGACGACCTACGTCGCCCCCTCCGGCGCACGCGTGCTCAACGGGTCGACGTTCGCCTTCGGCTGCTTCCTGGTCGGGCGCTGCCCGTCCAACTGGACCGTGCCCGCACCGCCGGCCGAATCCCAGCAGGCGGTCGGCACGATGGTCGCCAACATCGCCGAATGGATCAGCAACGGCACCATCCAGGTCCCAGCCGACACCACGGTCGCCCGCGCCCGCGTCGCGCCACCCAAGTACAAGCTGCAGACCGAGACCGAACAGGCACCCGCGCGGTAGGTGCCGGTGGCTCCTTTGGTGGGCCGCAGCTGAGCTGAGTGCCCGGACGCCCCGCGATAAGGGGCGTCCGGGCATCGTCTTATGTCAGGTGGTCGTAGTCGCCGCGGACCCAGGCGGCGTGGCGGTCGGCGGAGCGGCGTACGACGAGTTTGGCGTCCACGGGGATGACGGAGCCGAAGTTGTTGTAGAGGCGGTCGTAGTCGAAGACGTCGACGGAG
>NZ_JBITJU010000066.1:0-3003 GCF_044460355.1 Kribbella sp. NPDC050124 | reverse complement strand
TGACACCACCACCGAGGCCCGCGATGCTCACTGACACCTCCAGGTGGTCCCATGCTCGTGGCAACGAGGTGGTCCCATCACGCTGGCAAGCGACACCTGACGCACGCCCTCCGCGGAGTCGGAATCGGCGCGGTCGTCCCGCACGTACGCGTAAGCCCGAGCTGTGTAAGCCCGTGCTAGCGCTTCGTGCGACCCCGATCGATGAGCCGTCCGGACCGCGTCTTCGGCGTAGCGCTGCGCAGCCTCGAATGAATCGGTCCAGGAATGGCACTCGCTGAGCTCGGCAAGTGCCGCCGCCAACTCGGGACTTTCCGGAAACGCCTCACACAACTTGACAGCGCGTTCCGAGGCATCGAACGGCTCGCCGCGGCGCCGGCCAGTAACCACTCGGCGAACGCAACCTCCCTCACGATTCCGCTTGCCCGAAGCGGGTCGTTGCGTTCGTCCACCAGCTCAAATGAGCGGCGCCATGCTGCGAGGCTTGCCTCCGGGTCACCGACGAGCCCGCATATGAAACCCAATCGCTCGAGCAGGTCCAGCTCACGGTCCACCGGCTTCGGCTCGCGGTGGGTCACGGTAGGCCAGAGGCGCACCGCCCGGCCGAGGTGCAGCGCCTCCTCAGGCATTGACTTCAGCTGCCTCGCGAGACCCACCGCGCGCAGTGAGGCCTCCAGGCACGCCTGCGGTTCGTGTGCAGCCTCGTAGTGGAGCGCGAGGTCACCTACTCGCCGCAGCTCGTCGATACCGGTCGCGGTGCGCTGCTCCAGGGTTTTCGCCCAGGCCACGTGGATCGGCACCGCCTCGCCCGGTACGAATGTGGCATTCAACACCTCCGCCAGCAGCGGATGGCGGAACCAGGACATGTCCCCGCCCTGCCCCACACAGATCCCTGCGCTCGTTGCCTCGACCAAAGCGGCAGTCACCGCTTCGGGCCCGATGCCACGCGCCGCGGCGACCTCGGCCAGGGCGTCGACCGAAACCGGACGCCCACCGACCGCCAGCAGCCGCATCACCTCCCGAGACGGAGCCGACAACCGGTGCCAGGCAGCCAACAGGGCGCTGGTCAGCTCCGCCGGTAGGGCGGCGGGCAGGCCCTCATCCGCGGCCGTAAGACCCTGTGCCAGCAACTCGGTCAGATAGGGATTGCCATCGGAGCGCCGCGCCACGTCCGAGATGAGGTGGGGATCGGGTCGGCGACCCAGCAGCATTGAGAGCTGCTCCTCGGTCTCGTCCTGGCTCATCCTGTGCAGGCGCAGGGATGAGACCCACGGGAGCCGCGCCAGATCCGCGAGCCAGGTGTACATCGGATGTCCCGTGGCAAGTTCGGTGTCCCGGTACGTTGCCAGCACCGCCAGCCTCTGGGTGCGGAACCCTGCCACGAGATAGGTGATTGCGTCGCGCGATGCCGGGTCCGCCCATTGCACGTCGTCCACGACCAGCACCGTTGGCCGCAGTGAGACCAACGCCTGGATCAGTCCATCGACCACGGACAGCAGCCGCACCATGCTCCGCGTGGGCTGCCCGCCCAGCGACGGCAGCAGCTCGGCCGCCTCTGGAACCGCGGTCAACACAGCGGATCGATCCGAGGCGTCTGCCGACTCGATCCAACCCTCCAGGGCACCAACCAGGGCGACGTACGGCGCATCGATGGCACCGAAACGCACACAACGCCCCCACAAGACAGCCGCGCCGTTCGAGGCCGCCCTGTCACACACCGCGCCGACGAGGCACGTCTTGCCCACGCCAGCTTCGCCGTGCACGAACACCGCACACGGTCGCCGCTCGACCGCGCCGTCGATCGCCGCCGAGAGGACCGCTTGCTCCTCAACACGGCCTGCGATGCCGGGCAGCGGTCTGGCTGCAGACCCGCCCACGACACCCAGTGTCGGCCCAAACCACCCTCGATGTCTGCACATCGCAGAGTCGCCGTAACGGCCTACTGGAGGCCGTCTCCGCCGTCGCCACGCACGTACACCCAGTCGCGCTCGCTCGCCGCGGCCTCGATCTACGCCGCGCGCCGCCGCAGATCTAAGGAGTCTCGATGCAGGACCAAGTCCGGTGTCGTGCGGCGGATTCGCCGTCTTTCAGTACCACTACTGCGTCGAGAACACCCCAGATAACGACATTCAGCGAGCGCGGATACGCGGCCTGCTCCGGCGTGGGCTGCGTCATGGACACCTCACGTATGTTTAAGGGAACATAGGTTCGAATATATGGCACAATGCTGCCATGGTGGGTCGGTTCAATGTACGCAGCGGGACCGGGGACAAGGACTGGTCGGTGTGGGACAACGCTGCGAACGGCAACCGGGGAACCGGAAACGGGCGGCATTGCACTGGATTCAACTTTCGACCTGGTCTGACCACTGGTATAGCTGCTGGTCAGGGCTCGATCGTGTACGGGCGCGCACCTGGTCTCCTGCCTTGACCGAGGGCTCAGTAGCTGATTCAACGATGTTGCGTTGAACGCAACACGCGGTCGCGGTCTGTCCGCCGCGTACTGCGGGGTCTTGGTGAATCAGGACCCGCGCCGCGGTGCCGCGGGTTCACGAACGGCGTCAATCTGCCAGTCGGCGGTCTGGCCCGCGACGGTCGTCGCGTGGCGTCGGCCGCGGAAGATGGGTAGCAGGATCAGGTCCTCGGCCTGAGTCAGGACCCGCAGTAGGCTCCGGTGCAGCCCGGCGTCATCGAGTGGATTGGGTGCGACCACCGGTATCGCCTTCGCGGATCAATCGCGCGTCCCCGCATCCGGCCGGCTTCGGGGTTCGTCGGTCGGAGCTCGGCGAGTCAGCGCCTCGGCTTCGGGGAGTGACCACACGCATGCCGGCCGTCGTACGGGTTATGTGAGCCCGCGAGAAGGGGCTCGTCGGGCATTGCCAAGGATGCCTGGTGGCGGCACGCTGGGGCGTTAGTACTCCAGCCGTAGTTCGTGATCTGGCGGTGTGGCGGTCCCGGACGTAGCGCAGCCACCGGTTGATGATCTCGGGTTGTGTGGACTCAAGAC
>NZ_JBITJU010000065.1:0-3161 GCF_044460355.1 Kribbella sp. NPDC050124 | reverse complement strand
CAGGTCTGGAGCGGCCGTGTCGGCTGTGTGGTGTGTCGTCGCAACTTGCTGCAATCGGGTTGCGTCGGAGCGTATTTCGAAGGATAAAACTCTTCCTGACTTCGCCGGTGTCGCTCGGGGTGCGCCGGATCCGCCCCAAGTTTTGGAGTGTCGATGCGCCGCGCCCGCTTGTTGCTGACGTCTGCCCTCGTGCTGTCTCTCCCGGCATCCCTTGGAGTCCCTGCGACCGCCCTCGCGCGTCCACCGGCGGTTGGGCAGGTCGCCGTACAGCAAGCGCCTCGCGCTGCTGATGGTCCGCTTGCGCCGCCGGCGCCTGCTCGAGTGGGCAAGGTGTCGTCCACGGTCGCGTCTGCGTCGGCGAAGCCGGCGCGGGTGCGGGAGTTGGATGATCGGCGGACGGTTTCGTCGAAGAGCTACCGGATGTCGGACGGTACGACGCAGCTTGTGTTGTCGACGGATCCGGTGCACTACAAGGACTCGAAGGGCAAATGGCAGGACATCGACACCAAGGTCACGGCCGGCACGGGGGAGGACGCGTTCGAGAACGCGAAGAACACCTTCCGGTCCCGGTTCGGCAAGTCGAGCGACCGGCTGCTGACGTTCGAGGCCGATGGGGTGTCGATCAGCCTGGGCGCGGCCGGTGAGAAGCGGAAGCTGACGCCGGCGGTGAAGGGCTCGTCGGTGGGGTTCGCTGACGTGTTCGGTACGGCGGACGTGCGGTACTACGTCTCGCGCACCGGGGTGAAGGAGACCGTCGTACTGACGGCTCCTGCGGATGCCGCGGACGAGTACACGTTCGAGTTGCACACCAGCGGTCTGACCGCGAAGGCGCAGCCGGACGGCTCGATCGAGTTCTTCAAGAAGAACAGTGATGGGTCTTCGGACGAGCGGCCGAAATACGTGATCCCGCCGCCGAACATGTACGACTCATCGGCGCAGAACCAGCTCGGGCAGCCGGGCTATTCGGACAAGATCACGCAGACGATCAGTCAGCAGGGTGGCAAGACGCTGCTGACGCTGAAGCCGGACCAGTCCTGGCTGGCGGCGAAGGAACGGGTCTGGCCGATCGTCATCGACCCGACGATCGTGGTCGTGCCGGATCCGGCGGCAGCGCAGGACACCTCGATCTCCGAGGCACCCGCGAATATCAATACCAACTACGGCAGCATCCCGACGATGCTGGCCGGTGACGACTTGAGCCACAACACGTGGCGGGGCCTGCTGAAGTTCGATCTGTCGATGATCCCGACGACCACAACGATCCGCTCGGCCGATCTCAACGTGCATTACGGGGCGGGTTTCGGCGGGGACTACAAGCTGCCGTTCGCGGCGGTGAAGGTCACACAGGACTGGTCGGAGTCGACGGCGACGTGGGCGTCGATGAACACGGCCTTCGACGGGACGTACGCGAACAACACGGTGCTGGTCGACGATCAGGACACGTTGTCGGCGTCGTATCAGGGCCCGTGGAAGGAGCAGTCGAACGCGAGCGCGATCAACGGCTGGTTCTCGTACGCATTGACCGGGACGACGCCGGACACGTTCACGTGGAATGCGCGGGTTCCGAGTGACGGGGACTATCAGGTGCAGGGGCACTATTACCCGTCGAGTGTGCGGGGGATCCTACCGACGACGCTGGTTGGTGCGACGGCCGATGGTGTGCCGACCTCGCAGAATGTCACGTGGAATCAGACGGCCGGTACGCCCGGGTCCGGAGGCGACCTGTGGTACACGCTGGGCACGATCCATTCGCGTCCGGGGAACACGACGCAGCTGAAGATCACTCGCGACCAGTCCGGGACCATGACGATTCCGATCGCGGACGCCATGAAATGGGTCAAGTACTCGACCGCGACGAAGCAGGTCGGCGACCGGGACGGGTGGCATTCGTTCGGGCTGGGCACCTATGTGCAGTCGTGGGTACGCGACGCCTCGAAGAACTTCGGGGTGATGTTGAAGGCGGTCGATGAGAATCCGGCGACGGCCCCGGCCGGTGGTTTGTATTACAGCGCGAGCGAGGGCACGTACGGCGGGGAGACCGCGGCGCGGCCGAATCTGGTGATCACCTACGACGAGCCGGGCGTGACGCTGAACGCGCCGTCGACCGTCAACGCCGACGGGGCGGAGCTGACCTGGGGCAAGTACGACGACCCGACGCCGGCCGATGACGACGACCTGGTCGAGTATCAGATCTTCCGGGGCTGCCGCGCGCTGCCGGTCGAGCCTTGCGCGACGCCGGTGGGTGACTACTTCTCGACGACTGCGCCGACCGCGCTCACGTTGGTCGGGACCGTCCCGCCCGAGGTGAGGTCGTTCACCGACAGCGATGCGACGCCGTCGAGTGCGACCGAGCCGGCGACGTACAACTACTGGGTCGTGGCGCGCACGGTCGCCGACGTCAGGAAGGGCGAGAACGGCAGAGCGGCGTCGAACGTGCAGACGGTGACGATGCCGCGTGAAGGCCGGATCCTGCGGTCGTTCACTGGTGATCCCACCACTGGCATCCCGGACACAACGCTGGCCGCTGCTCCGCTGTACCAGAACACCAACCTGTCACGTCCGGACGGCGGCGGGACGGCGAACACCCGGTACTGGGTCCAGGTCGGCAACAACCACCCGACGTACGACGACGAGCGGGGCCTGTTCGAGTTCGACACGTCGGCGATCAAGCAGGGCACGAAGGTCACCGATGCCCGGGTGGAGCTGTACTCGAACTACGGTTCTGGCAGCGGCCGTGCGGACTTCGACCTGTACGCGCTGAACCGGGACTTCATCGAGACCGAGGCGACCTGGAACCGGGCAACCTCGACGATCAACTGGACCGCGCCGGGCGGTGACTACGACTCGGCCGCGCTGCTGGGATCGGTGCGTCCCGACAACAACGCACAACGGCTGACGTTCGCCTCGACAGGCGCCACCTCGAACCTGGTCACCAAGCTGCAGTCCTGGGTCAACAACCCCGGCGACAACCACGGCCTGCTCCTGCGGACACGCGACGAAGCGGCCGGCGCGACTGGACAGCAGTTGGTCAGCATCACGAACAGCGAGTCCCCGGACAAGCTGTTTCGTCCCCGGTTGTGGATCGAGCACCTGGCCAAGAACGACGCCGAGACCTACCAGGCTGACCAGATTCCCGAGCGGTTCGACCCGAACACGACTGT
>NZ_JBITJU010000064.1:0-3359 GCF_044460355.1 Kribbella sp. NPDC050124 | reverse complement strand
TGTTGTCCGTCGTTCATCTTGCCGATGACGGCGTCATCGGTGTTGCCGATGGTTGGGGTGTGGGTAGGCCCCGCCTGCTGGTCGCGGACGGGGCCTTGGTCGGCTGGTTGGCGGGGTGGTCGGCGTGGTGATGCCACCGGTTTGCTCAGTCGGCGCCGGTTTCGGAGATCGCGGTTCGGGCGGCTTTTTCGTCGACGATCGAGTTGTTGCGGGCGAATGCGGCGGTGAGTGCGTTGACGGCGAGGTTGTTGATCGCGCGGGGGTAGCCGCGTGAGGAGTTGTGGATGAGGGTGATGGCGTCGGCGCTGAACAGGGTGTCGGTGCGGCCGGCGATCGTGAGGTGGTGGGTGATGTAGTCGGTGGTCTCGGTCGGGTCCATGCCGGTGAGGGTGTAGCGGACGGAGATCCGTTGGTCCAGTGCGGCGAGGACGCCGAGTCGGAGGCGTTGCCGCAGGGTGGGTTGCCCGATCAGCAGCGCGGCGAACGGGGCGCCGGAGTCCATGTCGTGGTTGGTGAGCATGCGGATGGCTTCCATCTGGGCGTTGTCCAGCAGGTGTGCTTCGTCGATGATCACGACGGGGCTGCGTCCGCGTTCGGCGTGTTCGGCGGCGAGGGCGTCGGCCGCCTGGGAGACGAGGGTGGCGGTGTAGTGGCTGGGCACCTGACCGAGCGCGGAGACGATGTGGTGCAGCATGCCGCGGACCCCGACCGAGGGGTTGGGCAGGTAGATGACCACGTGGCGGGAAGAGTCCAGGGCTGCGGTCGCGGCGCGGACGGCGACGGTCTTTCCGGCGCCGACCTCGCCGGTGATCACGCCGAGGGCGTGCTGGTCGATGCACCAGGCGATCCGGGCGACGGCCTCGGCGTGCCGGCCGTGGCGGTGCAGCATCGACGGAGCGAGGCTGCGGCCGAAAGGCATGCGGGTGAAACCGTAGTGCGACTGCAGGCGCTGGATGCTCACCGGCTGACCTCTCGGCCCTGATCGCTGACGGTGGCGCCGTCGGCGTGGTCGTCGTCGGTGAGGTCGTCGATCGACAGTTGCCCGGGAATTTGTTCGGGCGCAGCCGAGTAGAGCGCGTGGAAGCCGATGCGGTCGTCGGTGATCACCTGCTGCTGGTGGGCGTCGGCGACCAGTTGCAGGTAGGCGATGCCGGTGGCCGGCGCCGGTGCGGGCTCGGGTGTTTCCGGTCGGGCTTTCGGGTGGGCGTGGCGGGTGATGACGTGCGGCACCGCATTGCCGTAGCTGTTGTCGCCGTGGCGGACCTCGATGACTTCCAGGTTGAACGGGGAGAACACCAGCTCCACCTTCCGCCCGGCCAGCGCGGCCTCGACTTGGTAGGTGTTGCCGTGCAGCGAGACCGTGGCGGTCTTGGTCACCGTGCGCAGTGCGGACCACAAGAACGCCTCGGTCAACGCGTCGGCCGAGGCCATGATCGGGCCGTGCCCGGCCCGGTCCCAGCCGTCGTTCCAGCGGGCCAGCGGCGTCTGCTGGGTCTCGGAATGCACCTGATGGTGATAGACACCTTCGACCCAAGCGGTGAACAGGGTGTTGAGCTCGAGCAGCGCCGCTGCTGGGGTGGTCTGCTGCTCGGTGAGCTGCGCGGCGCTGGTGTCGGCGACTTCGACGAGGAACTGGTCTCGCACTGTGCGGAAGAACCGTTCGATCTTGCCGCGCCCTTGAGGCCGGTGCGGGGTGGAGTGCACCAGCCGGATCCCGAGCTTGCCGCAGGCCCGCAACAACCAGGAATCAACGTAGGCCGAGCCGTTGTCGACGTAGCAAGCGCCGGGCACGCCGCGAGACGCCAGCGCCGGTTCCAGTGCGGCGGCCAGCCGCACGGTGTCCTCGGCGAACCCGAACCGGTAACCGGTCACGAGGCGGGAATGATCGTCGAGGAAGGCGAACAGGTAGGTTTTGCGGCCGCCGACCCGCGGGCCGTGCAGCGCATCACCGACCCACCGCTGGTTCGGCGCCTCGGCCTCGAACCGGCCGAACACCACACCGCCACCGGCGGCTGGGCCCATCAGGTCCCGGCGGTGGAACAGGCGCAGCAGCGTCGATTCAGACGGCGAGTAGCCGCTGCTGGCGCGCAGGATCCGCGCGACCTGCGCCGCGGTGCGGTCGGGGTTCTCCCGCTTCAGCGCGACCGCCAGCTCCAGCACCCCGGTGTCGATCCGGGTGCCAGGCTGGCGGATCGACGGGGTCAGGGCGTCGAAACCGCCGGTCCGGTAGCGGCGGATCCACCGGTCCAGGGTGTCGCGGGAATAACTGTGCTGCCCGCCGAACGGGCCGGCATGCGTGCCGGCGGCAATCGCCCGCACGATCCGGCCCCGCGCCTTGGTCGACAGGCCCGGGTCCAGCGCAGGGCAGATCAACTGGTAACGGAACAACGCCACCTGCTGCGCCCGCTGACGGCGCTTGACGCCGTCTTGGTCATGCGTGCTCACCACGAAAACCTCTATTCAGTAAGGGAATGCCCGGCCGAGCCGACCGGGCAGCAACCCTCGCGAGAATTCCGGCTGCCCGCGCCGCGCGTCAGGGGCAACTCGTGTTGCCGACGGCACCGACCTGCTGCGGTGGCCAGCCCGGTGCGAGCAGCCGACCACCCGAACAGGCCGCAGCGACCTGCCAGGCCGTCACCGGGCCGAGGACCCCGAACGCGCCGAACCTGTCGGTCACCGCCGCGGTCGCGGCCCCCAACGCGGCCAGCACGTCACGCCACGGCGAACCGAGCGCCTTGGGCACCGGCCGGTCCACCCCGGCCCGGCCAGCCACCTGCAACAAGTGCAGCCGCACCGGCTCCAACCGGCCGCCCAGCACCCGCAACCAGCCCCGCACCGTCGACGCCGGAACCCCCAGCCTCTCCCCGATCCTCCGATGACCCGACCCGGCAGCGCGGGCCAGCAACGCCGCCACGATCACCTCGGCCGCGTACGCCCGCCGCGCCAACACCGTGACCGGCAACAACACATGCGTGACCAGACACCCCGCACAGCGCGCCCGCCGCGGCCGCAACACCCCGGCGATCCCACGAACGCCACGCGGCCGCGCCCACCCCCACGGACGCAGCACACCCCGGCACCCCGGGCAACCGACCCGCCCGGACACCAACCGCGACTCGACCCGAACCTGATCCGCCTCTACCGTCATCAACGGGTGCCTCCGCGCATCCAGCACGGCCCTCCCGCAGCGGTCCTCCACGACATGAAGCGGGAGGGCCGTGTCGTCTCAACTCACATTGCTCGACACACTGACGGTGACGACCACAAACATCAACACCAACACCTGCGCCCAGCCGTCGTCAGCAACCTCAACGACGTACGCCGACCACCAGGTCGTCATCCAGAACGACGGTCAACAC
>NZ_JBITJU010000063.1:0-5169 GCF_044460355.1 Kribbella sp. NPDC050124 | reverse complement strand
TCGCTCCGGCTTGTTCCTGCTCGGTGCGAGAGCAGAACAGTAGCGCACTTTTCCCGTTCGCAAAAACCAGATTCCAGGGTGTCGCGATCCGGACCGTCCGAGCGTGGATTTTGTCACACGAGTAACACCAGCCCCACCGGTCAAGCAGTTGCTGGCAGCAGTACGACGTACCGCCGCTCAGGCCTGCATCGGGGCCAGTTCGACACCCTCCAGGTACTCCGGATCGCCCAGCAGCTCGATCGCCGTGATCCGGCCGTCCGCGATGGTGAAGTTGAAGACGACCTGCGGCTCGCCATGCAGCGACCACACCGCGCCGGGCAGCCCGTCGACCAGCATGAGCCGGGCACCAGCCGCCCGGCCGGAGAACGACTCGGCAACCGCAGCCGCGCCCCGCAGGCGGCTCGCACCCCGCGCCAGGACCGCTTCGTCGGCATGCAGTTCCACATTCGGATCCAGTACGGCGAGCAGCGCCTCGAAGTCCCCGCCCCGCGAAGCGGCGAGGAACGCGGTGACGAGTTCCTTCTGCCGGTTCGCATCCGCCTCGAGCGGTTCCGGCGTACCTTGCACCCGTCGTCGCGCCCGGCTCGCCAATTGCCGCGCGGCCGCCGGCGACTTGCCCAGGATCGGCGCTATCTCCTCGAACGGCACCGCGAACATGTCGTGCAGTACAAACGCCAGCCGTTCGGCCGGCGTCAACGTCTCCAGTACGACGAGCAACGCGAGACCGACCGAGTCCGCCTGCACTGCTTCGATTTCCGGATCGGGTACGGCGCCGTCGGCCAGCACGGGGGAGTGGTCGCCGACCGGCTGTTCGGGGTGGCCGCGCCGCAGCCGGAGCATGTCCAGGCAGATGCGACCGACAACTGTGGTCAGCCAGCCGCCGAGGTTCTCGATCTCGCCGGCGTCGGAGCGGCTGAGCCGGATCCAGGTCTCCTGGACCGCATCCTCGGCCTCGGGAGCGGAGCCCAGGATCCGGTACGCGACCGCGCGGAGGTGGTCCCGATTCTCCTCGAACCGGGCTGCCAGCCAGTCGTGCTCACTCATCTCCACCACATCCCTCTCGCTGGTCACAGTCCGCGGCCCGGCTCCGTCATGGGTCTGACGGAGAATCCGCCGTACATGTGACACTGCAGCCCACGACCCCAGAGGAGACGACAATGACAGAGCCGGCCCGTCCGCTGTCGGTGCGGAAACAGGACACGCTGCGCAGGCTCGAGGAGGACGTCGATCTCTGGGTCGCGACGGCGTCGGCGGACGGCGCGCCGTACCTGATGCCGTTGTCGTTCCTATGGGACGGTTCGACTCTCCTGCTGTCCACGGCGGCCGGCAACCCCACCGCCAAGAACCTCCGGGCGAACGCCACCGCCCAACTGACCCTCGGCCACACCCGGGACGTCGTCCACATCACCGCCACCGCCGAGATCCTGCAGTCGGGGGCGCTGGCCGAGTCCGAGGGTGATGCGTTCGCGGCGAAGGCCGGATTCGATCCGCGGGGACTCAAGTCGCCGTACCCCTTCTTCCGCCTGACCCCGACCAGAATCCTGGCCTGGCGTGAGGTCGACGAGCTCTCGAACCGCACCTTGATGGACGACGGCGCCTGGCTCGTCTGACGCTTGACCTGGAGTGCGCTCTAGCAGGCAGGGTGAAATGAATCCACTGTTCGAGGGAGCACTCCATGTTGTACCGAACCATTGGCAACCGCCGGGAAGTCAGCGCCTTGTGCCTGGGCGCGATGAACTTCGGCAGTACAACGGATCCGGAAACCGCATTCGCAATTCTCGACCGTTTCGTCGAGGCCGGCGGGACGTTCATCGACACGTCCAACAACTACAACCAATGGCACGGCAGAGGCGGCGAGAGTGAGGAACTGCTAGGCCGCTGGATGAAGTCGCGCGGCAATCGCGACGAGCTGGTCATCGCGACGAAGGTCGGCGCCAAGTCGACCCGCCCCGGCAGTCCCGACGACGAACACTGGGAAGGGCTCAGCGCGACCGCGATCGAGTCCGCCGTCAAGGGCAGCCTGGACCGGCTGGGCGTCGACCGGATCGACCTGTACTACGCCCACATCGACGACCGCCGTACCCCACTCGAAGAAACCGTAGCCACCTTCGGCCGCCTGGCTGCCGAGGGAGTCGTGGACCTCATCGGCTGCAGCAACACCACCAGCTGGCGCCTAGACCGCGCCCGCCAGTTGGCCGCCAACCAGGGGGTCGCTCAGTACTCCGTCGTACAGCAACACCACACCTACCTCTGGCCCAACCCACCAGCCCTACAAGGCATCGAACGCCTAGGCAGCCCCCACTACACCCACGCCGGCCTAGAACACCTCGACTACCTAACCGAACACCCCGAAATGGCCCTAGTCGCCTACTCGCCACTCCTCTCAGGCTCCTACGCCCACCTGAACCGCCCCTTCCCCGCCTCCCGCGGCTACGCCCACCCCACCGCCTACACCCGCTTCGAAACCCTCCGCCACCTTTCCCAATCCCTCAACGCCACCCCCAACCAACTAGTCCTGTCCTGGCTCCTCCACCACCCCCAACCCCTAATCCCCCTCTTCGGCGCCTCCACCCTCCCCCAACTAGAAGAAGCCCTAACAGCCACCACCCTCGCCCTCACCCCCGACCACCTCAACCAACTGAACAACGCGTAGGCGTACGTCGGGCGCGACTCGGCCCCGCCGTGACCGCGCACGACAATCCGAACGCCACGCCCGGTCAGGCGCCCGTCCCGCGATCGCTCCACCCAGCACGCAACGGCGAGACCACACGCCGGTCGAGTCAGCGCACGACGAGAAAGCACGCACGCAGTTGGAGAGCACTGCCCACACCACCCGAGGCGCTCAACGAACCCCGAGAACCCCGCCCGTCAGCAGACCGCGGCGCGCAACCCGCGCCGGCTAGCAATCCCCGGCGAGCAACCCGCGCCGGTCAGCCAACATCGGCGCCCAGCCAGGGAGCCGAGCGAAGCGAAGGCGCAAGGGGTGCGGGTGGCGGAGCCCCCGCTCGCGGCAAGCGAAGCGCAGCCGCACAAAACGACGAAGGCGACCCGGTCCGCGCTTTCCGCGGACACGAGTCGCCTCTCGCCTTCGTGGGCGATACTGGGTTCGAACCAGTGACCTCTTCGGTGTGAACGAAGCGCGCTACCACTGCGCCAATCGCCCGTTCTGGTGTTGCTGGTGTTGCCTTGTGGTGCCTTGCGGGTGAAACCATAGCGCATGATGTCAGCGACGATCTAATCGGGGCGGGCTACTCTTGCTGCAAGACGGAGACCCCGTCGCGTTGGAGACGTGATTGTGACTTTCTCGCACGACACCGAGCAGGCGCTCGGCACGCTGGTCCGGCTGGTGAACACGCTGCCCGGGCCGAACAGCCAGGTCGACACCATGGAATCGCTCGAGGAACTGGAGAAGTTCGTCCAGGAGCGCGAGTTCAGTGCGGTCGGCACGCTGACGGAGAAGGACCTGGCCGAGGTCCGGGACCTGCGGCCGTTGTTCGCACCGGTCTTCACCACGGAATCCGACGCCACGGCGGCGGCGATGATCAACGCGATCGTCGCCCGCGGTACGACGACGCCGCGGTTGACGAACCACGACGGGCACCCGTGGCACATCCACTACTCGCGAGACGGCGCGTCGCTGGCGTGCCGGATCACGGTGGAGTGCGGGATCGCGCTTGCCCAGGTGATCTCGGCCGGCGAACGCGAACGGCTCCGTCGCTGCGAAGCACCGGACTGTGACGACGCCCTGATCGATCTGTCGCGGAACCGTTCGAAGCGGTACTGCGATGCCCGCACCTGCGGCAACCGCCTGCACGTCGCCGCCTACCGCGAACGCCGCAAAGCCTCAGGCGAATAACCGGCCCACAGCTCTCCGTGCACCAGGCGGAGAGCTGTTCTGCTACTGCGCTCAGCAGCAGCCTGCAGTACGGCGAACCCGCCGACCCGCCCGCAGCTCGGGCTGATGCGAACCCGTCGAGCGGGACCATCGGCGGACCCGAACGCTAACCGCATCACGCGCCGACCCCGTCACGCGCCAACCGCATCGGGCGCCGACCGGATCACGCGCCAACTGGATCGGGTGCCGGCCGGATCACGCGATGACGCCGTCACGCGCCAACTGGATCGGGCGCCGGGTGCTGCTTTGGGGTGTTCGTCTGCGCCGCGGGTCTGTTGACCTCTACGGGTTCGGGTCCTTGGCTGAGCGCTCGGCGAAGACCTGCGCCACTTCGGCGGTGATGGGGCCCGGGGCTGGGAGCTCGCGGTCGTCGACGCGGTGGATTGCCTGGACGTCGCGAGTGGTCGAGGTGAGGAAGATCTCGTCAGCGTCGAAGAGTTGTGCCAGCGGTACGTCGCGCTCGGTGGCGCCGTACCACTCGAGGACCAGCGCGCGGGTGACGCCGGCTAGTGCGCCGGACTCGAGCGTCGGGGTGACGAGCTCGCCGTCGTACACGCAGAAGATGTTGGCGCCGGTGCCCTCGGCCAGGTTGCCCACCGTGTTGGCGAAGATCGCCTCGCTCGCGCCGCGCTCCTTGGCGTACGCGAGAGCGCGGACGTTCTCGGCGTACGACGTCGTCTTGAGGCCGGCCACCGCGCTCCGTTCATTGCGGACCCAGGGGACCGTGACGATCGCCGAGACCGGGCCGGGGCGCTTGATCGGGTCGGACGCGACCACGATCGTCGGGCCCGACGTACCGCGATCGGATGACAGCGGGGAGACACCACCGGTGTACGTGATCCGGAGCCGGCCGAACGCGATGTCCGGATCGGCCTTCACGACGGTCGCGATGCCCTGCTCGACCTGGGCGACATCCGGCTCCGGCAAGCCGAGGCCGACCGCCGACCGGACCAGTCGCTGCAGGTGCCGGGTCACCGCGAACGGGCGCCCGTCGACGATCTTGATCGTCTCGAACACCCCGTCGCCCGTGGTCAGCCCATGGTCCAGTGGCGAGACGACCGCTTCGTCGTCCTGCAGGGTGCCGTTCAGCCAGATACGCATTGGTGCTCCTTCCGCAGAACACCTTAGTCCTAAGGCGATTCGCGTCGATCAGCCTGTCCACAGGTGACCGGCTGATGACGGTGGGTCGACGATGCGGGGACCCCGATTTTTCAACTTCGGGGGAGATGGGCTAATGTTCTTCTCGCGCCGGGGAACGAAAAACCCGGTCGCAG
>NZ_JBITJU010000062.1:0-6602 GCF_044460355.1 Kribbella sp. NPDC050124 | reverse complement strand
ATCAGAACTGCATGGGCTTCAGATCTTCCTCGGGAAGGTGCGCTCCTTCATGTCACCCCGCCGAGGGCCATCCACAGGTTCTGATCATTGCTCCTTGCATTTCGCACCCCGATCAACGATCGGCATGGCCTTGAACGCCCGTGCGCACTGGGCCACCCTCGTCGTGGATACTCATGCGCGTGGATGTCGACGGATTTTGGCGTGTTGTGGAGTCCGCCAGGGTTGCCGCCGGTTCGAAAGCGGATCAAGCTCGAAGAGACGGCCAGCCCAGCGCAGTCACTGAGGCGTTGGTGGCAGCGCTTGTGAGACTTGCTCGTCCAGAAATCATTGCGTTCGACAACGTGTTCCGTGAGGTGCGCGCCCAGGCCGACAAATGGGATGTGTGCGCAGCGTGCTGGATCATCGAGTATGGGTATCTCTCGGACGACGGGTTCTCCGACTTCCGCGCAGGACTCGTCGGAATGGGCCGCAGCACGTTCGAGGCGGCTGTCAACGACACTGACTCTCTCGCACGGCATCCGGCAGTACGAGAGATCAGCGCTTCGGCCCGCCGCGATCGATGGATCGGCGATGAGCAGTTGCTGTTCGCCGCGCCTACGGCATATCAACTGCTGGCAGGAGACGCTGACGCGTTCTGGGACGCCAGGGAAGCAGCAGAGGCAGACGTGGCACGACCGACCGGAAGTCCAAAGCCTGCCGACGAGCGCTGGGATCTCCGCACCGAAGCCGAGTGGAGCAATCGCCTGCCCAAGCTGAGCGAGCTGTTCGCGGATCGGTTCCGATCCAGCTGACGACGGCCAGGCAACACCGGGCCTGTGGCGCAAAGCCCGCATGACACGTAACCGTCAAAAATCTCCGAACAGACAGCGAGTTCGAAGCCTCCGCGACACATTTCCGTCAGCTGATGTGGCACAAGCTAGACGTCTGACAACCAACTGAGGGAGCCGGTCAACACACGGATCTGGCGATGAGCGGACGGGCGCAGGCTAGCGCTTCCAAAGCGGCCCCGGCCAGTATTGAGAGAGCACTGACCGGGACCTAGGCACTAGTCCTGACTGGAAGACCAGCGGCTACACGCAGTCGACGGCTGATCGTCACCATCGTGTTCCCCCGCGCTCGTTGGAGCCCTCGTCCTAGCATGGCTGCGGTGAGGACAAACATAAGGACTGTGTGATGACAGAGCATCCGAACGTCGAGTTGATCAGGCGCTTGAGCGCGGCGCGGCTGACCATGGATGCCAAGGTCTTGCAGGACGTCCTTGGGGAGGACGTGGTCTGGCATATCCCAGGCGAAGACCAGTGGGCGGGAGACATCCGAGGACGTGATGCGCTCATAGCGTTGTGGACAGGCGTAGCGGAGGAGGGCGGCTCACTGTCGTTCGACCTCCACGATGTCCTGGCCAACGACGAGCACGCCGTCGCATTGGCCAACGTGACGATGAATCGACGGGACAAGGGCTCGCTCGAGATGCGGTCCGTTTGGATCTTCCACTGCTCAGGGGGCAAGGTGACCGAGGGGTGGTTCTTCGACGAGAATCCTGCGGCGACGTCGGCGTTCTGGTCCTAACCGAAGCTGACGCCATCCGCTACCAGGCGTACGCCTCTGGCGCCGGCCCTGGACCGGGGAACAACTCGTCCAGGCGGGTCAACGTCGCATCGTCGAGCCTCAGCGGCGGGAGACACAGACGCAAGCATCTGCCGCCGATAGGAAAGTTGAGGTGTCTAAGGTCGCGCCAAACTAGCCTCTGCCTGTGAGCGAAGCCTTCCGGGCCGAAGAAGTGTGGCGGCCGATTGAATACGCCGAGGCGTGGGCGGCATTCGACGCTCGCTTCGACTTCAAGCCTGACTACTACGAGCGTGCTGTGCCTGCCATCCGGCTCCCTGACGTCTGTGTTGTGATCGACCTCGCCCCTGTCTTTGCTCACGATGGCGCTAGTAGAGCGTCGCCGCTAATTGTTGGGGTATAGATGGCGGAGTTTGATGCGTGCGTCGTCGGTGGTGAATTGCCAGTCCACTTGACGCTGGTCGGCGTTGGTGTGGTTCTGCCAAGCGGTGAGCTCGGTGTTGAGGACCTCGAGATCGCCGAGGCGGCGGTCCAGGCATTGCCGGGTCAACGCGGAGAGTTCGATCTCGGCGATGTTGAGCCAGGAGCCGTGCTTGGGGGTGTGGTGGATCTCTAGCCGTTGAGCCAACGCGAATGCGTGTTCCGGCGCGAAGGCCTCGTAGAGCGAGGCGATGCCGTGGGTGTTGAGGTTGTCCATGACGAGCACGACTTTCGCGGCGTCGGGGTAGTCGTAGGTCAAGAGCTGTTCGACCTGGTGGGCCCACTCGGTCCTGGTCCGCCGTGGCCGGGCGTCGACGCGTCGCCGGCCGGCCAGGGGCTCGACCCAGCAGAAGATCGAGCAGGTACCACGGCGGACGTAGTCGCTGTCTTCCTTCAGATCTTGTCCCGGTGTGGCGGGGATCGGGTCGCGGGCGTGATCCAGCAGCTGGTAGGGCTTCTCGTCCATACACACCACCGGATACGCCGGATCGTAGGGCCGGGCGTAGACCGCCAAGACGTCCTCCATCCGGGCGGCGAACTCCGCGTTCGCCTTGGGCGGGATGGTCCAGCACTTCTTCAGATGAGGACGCAGTTTCGTTTTTTAGCACCCGCCCGATGGTGGAGTGGTCCAGGTCCGGGATGTCCTCGACCAGCGCGACGTGCTTCTCCAGCAGCCGCAGCGACCACCGGGCATGCCCTTCGGGTGGTTGCGAACACGCCAGCGCGATCAGCCGGGCCTCGACCTCGCCGGTCACTGGCGAGGGCACCGGCGGGCACTCCCGATTCTTGCGGGCGATCGTGGCCCACACATCACCGCCGCTGTCGGCGAAGCGCTTGGCGACCAGACGCAACATCTCGGCCGACACACCCAGCCGGGCCGCGATCACTTCCTGCGAATCGACCTCGCCGACCGAGGTGTCCAACGCGAGCAGCACCCGCGCCCGCCGGATCAACGCGGCCGGATGAACCCCCGTCGTGGTCACCCGAACCAACTCGTCACGATCGGCCGCGCACAACACGACCGGCCGCTTCTGCTGCGAGCCCATGACAACAGTCCTGTCTGGCAGAGGGGAAGGAGATCTGCCGACCTCAAACCCTCTCAACCAGCCACCCCGGAACTAAGCAGCGACACGCTACTAGGTTCGCGGCCGCCGAAGCGGCGATCACCGCGGCTGCCCTCCGGAACTTTGTTTGGCTCACCGACGAGGAAGAGTTGATCGCGTTGGACTGGCAGCACACTCCATACCGCTACTCGCCGGCCAAGCATGCTCTCGCGGACGTCGGATGGCCCGTCCCGGTGTTCCCGAACGGCGACTATTACGTCCACACCACGTCGGACCTGCGGTGGGGCACGTTCGCACACCCGTGGCAGCAGTCGCTGACCGTCTGGGGCGAAGAACTGGTGCGCACCCTCGGGGCGGAACTGTTGACCTGGCTACCCCGCCACGCGCAGAGCCCTTAAACGCACGCACCTGCCGCGGACAGCGTGGAACGCTACGCGGCCATCCGCTCCTGCCGCAGCCCGGAACAGGGATCTACACTGAACGGGTGCTCGACCTAGCCAAGCTCGACGTAGACGAGATAGCAACCGCGCTGTCGGACCAGACCGACTACGAACATCGCTGGCTGATTGACCCAAACACAGGACGGATTGCGTTCTGGACATCTGACACCGGCATCGATGGGGAGAACCCTGTCGAGCTTGACGAGCTGGACCTGATTCCCATCGATCCGCTCCCTTCCCATGTCTGGTACCAGGACATGGCTGACTTCGCAGAGGGGGTCAGCGACGAGAGTGTCGGACGACGGTTGGGGCGGGCAATCCGAGGCAAGGGAGCCTTCCGCCGATTCAAGGACGAGCTATACGAGGAACACCCCGAGCTGGCGCCGGCCTGGCACGCCTTTCGTGACGTGCGAGCACAGCGCCGAGCCGTCCAGTGGCTGCTGGACCAAGGGCTGATCGGCGACGACGCAGTCCGTGATTTCGTCACCAACCACCCCCAACCCGACCTGCCTTAAGACACCGGCGTAGATGACGCCAAGACCACCGAGGTTCGATGCGCACTGACATGCCGCATTTCCGCGCTCAGGCCGAATTGGGAGCGTTGCCAATGCCGGCCCAGCGAGGATGAGCACCTGACTGATCATCGCTGGGGAGATGTCGGTGGTCGCCCGTACCGAGCTCGTGAGGCACTGGACGGTCCGGCTCGGCCGACGGCCGGCTGACCATAGACACAGCGCCAGTTCCGACCAGAATTGGGCGGATGGAGCGAGCACCAGAGCCTGAGGCAAACGACGAGGTCGGCGCGGTCGTCGGATGGCTGGAATTCCACCGCGATGCCCTGGCCGCAAAGTGTGACGGCATGAGCCCGGAACAGCTGGTCACGGCGTCCGCCCCGCCGTCGACACTGACACTGCTGGGCCTGGTCAGACATCTGACCGAGATCGAACGGGACTACCTGACCAACGACCTCAGCGGTGAAAGCCGGGGCACGGTCTACCTCTCCGACGACGATGACGAGGCCGACATCGAGAACCTCGACGTGTCGATGGTGCCCGAGTCACTGGACCGGTGGCACCAAGAGCGGCAGGCCGCGAATGCCGTGATCGCGCGGTACGACGACCTGTCGGCGCTCGCGCCGACAGGCAAGGCGTCGGTGCGGGCATACCTGCTCAAGGTGGTCCAGGAGTATGCCCGCCACAACGGTCACGCCGACATCATCCGCGAGCGGATCGACGGCGCCCGCGGCGAGTAGCCGACACGACGCCGGGACCAGGGGCCAGCAGGGGAAGCCCGGGGTCCCCGGAGTCTGTCAACCGCCACGTGTTGTACCCGGGCATGCTTAACGTCCTGTCATGCCGCGATCCGCGCTGTCGCAGATCCTCGCGTTCGCGCCGAGGACTGCGGAGATAGGGGTTGGACTCAGCGTTTGCATCACCGAGGTGTGAGCCTGACGCCTGTGGCGGCGCTGATGACCGCCCGGTCTCCGAGCGGCTCTGCCAGGGTCACGACAGCGGGCGTCGAATACGCAACGAGCGCACCACAGCCGGCGCCGGCCATAAGGGGACCGTGGCTCCCGCCGATCACGACCAGGTCGTCGAATTCGACGACGTGAGCTCGAAGGTCGGACTCACAGCCCCCATGGCTGAGCGAGAAGGTGAGCGTGTTGCCCTCGATCCGGGTGAGCCGCCCGGCCCCGAGCAGGCCGGGGTCCAGCTTGGCGAGCCCGGGCGGTGGCACGGGCTGAACAACAGGCTTGAGCACGTCCTCAGAGACTGCGACGACGACCATCGGCCTCGATTTGCCCTTCGCCGTGAAGGACCACGCCGGCACGGTCGCCGGGCCGTTGCTCGTGTCCACGTCGACGGTCGTCAAGGATGCGGCGGTGATCGTGAGTCTGCACTTCGATGCCGGTATTTGTACGTGTCCGCAGTTGTCGTGCGGAGTTCCAATCGCTTGTGCCAGTGCGGGCCGGGGATCGAGGACCCTCACCGACAGACTCGAGCCGTCGCCGAAATCGATGCGGGTGGTGCCACCTGATCCGGCTTGTACGCCCGGCGCGATGGTGACGTGCCCGGCCCCCCAGGCAACCTTCTGCTCGGTCGTCTCGAAGCCCAGGTCCGGTGTCCGCGACGAGTACAGGAAGATCCCCTCGGGCGACTTCGGGATCCCCGCAGCCCGGACGGCTCGCGCCACGTCGCGTGCCCGGTCGAGAAACACCGCAGGCGCAGGAGCGGACGGAATCAACGTCGGCACCGCATCACGCGGCGTTGTCGCTCCCGCGATAGGCGTTGCAATAGTTGTCGCTCCAGAGGTTGGCGCTGCCTCGGTCCCACACGCCGATAGGGCAAAACCGATCAGAACGGCGGCAGGACCCAAGTACGCACGACACCTCGCACCGCGCCTGACGGACCTCATGCTTGGTGAGACGCGCCAGGTCTGGCGAATCGTTGCATTGGCCGTCATAGGCCGAGTATCTGCTCGTCTCCGGTGAGTCGACAAGGCACGCGCTCGACCAGACAGCTCAGCGCGGCGTCAAGCATCGATCGACCTGATCGACTCATCGCGGGGCCCTCGGTTTCACTCCAGGCCTGGTGGCAACAGGAGAGTCACCGTGGCGATGAGCCCCGGACCGAGTATGTCGTCAAAACGCACTCTCATCAGCGTAAGTCGTTTTGCGCAAGCCCTTTGGCCGGTGCCTCGTCCGTCGTCTGTCCCTGCATAGCCGTATGGGGATGGTGCCCAGCAGCGTGTAATCGGGTTGGTGAGACGACGGGCGGGGCTGCCCATGATGAGCGTCGAGGTACTCGGTGGTCCTCAATGCCGCGCAGGGCTCGCCCCGGCCGTCAGCTTTGCGCCGCCACGACGACGTCAGGCAGCGAGCTGGGTGGACCTCCTCGCTCGGGTGCCGTGAGCCCTCTGTGTCAAGGTTGCCTGAGGCAAGATTTGTTCTTGAAACCTTCAGTTGAGGGCGAGCGAGGAGTCTGACCCCAAGTGAGTTCGTTTGATGAGAAGGTGCCTGATCCGGAGGTCCCGGCGAGGGCGCGGTCGCGGAGGT
>NZ_JBITJU010000061.1:0-7887 GCF_044460355.1 Kribbella sp. NPDC050124 | reverse complement strand
AAACATCAACACCAACACCTGCGCCCAGCCGTCGTCAGCAACCTCAACGACGTACGCCGACCACCAGGTCGTCATCCAGAACGACGGTCAACACTTGGTGCGCATGGGCTGGTGCGAGGTTCGTTCGTGCCGCCTGAGCCGATCCGGCAGTTGCGTGATCTGACCCGGACTCGAACCGCGATCACCCGGGAACGCTCCCGGGAGATCCAGCGGCTGGAGAAGCTGCTGGAGGACGCCGGCATCAAGCTGTCCTCAGTCGCCACCGACATTGTCGGCGTTTCAGGGCGAGCAATGATCGAGGCTCTGATCTCTGGTGACCGTGACGCGGGCCGGATGGCTGATCTGGCCCAGCGCCGCATGCGGGTCAAGATCCCGCAGCTCACCGAAGCGTTGGTCGGCCGGTTCAACGAGCACCATGCGTTCCTCACCCGGGTCCACCTCGACCTCATCGATCAGCACACCGTGGTGATCAGCCAGTTGACCGAACGGATCGAGGCGATGATGGAGCCCTTTTGTGGCTTCCACGACCTGATCTGCACGATCCCCGGGATCAGCACCCTGACCGCCGACGTCGTCGTCGCTGAAACAGGCGCCGACATGAGCCGCTTCCCGACCGCCAAGGACCTCGCCTCGTGGGCCGGCACGACCCCGGGGAACAACGAGTCCGCAGGCCGGGTGAAGTCCAGCCGGAGCCGACCAGGCAACCCCTACCTTCAAGGAGCCCTTGGGGCGTCAGCGATGTCGATCGCCCGAACACCTGGCACCTACCTCAACGCGAAGTACAGGCGGATCGCAACCCGCCGCGGACCGCAGCAGAAGGCCAACGTCGCCATCCAACACACGATCCTCATCGCGATCTGGCACATGGGAGTCACCGGAACCATCTACGACGATCCCGGAGCCGACTACTACACCCGGCTGCGCCCGGAGCGAGCCCGACAGCGTGCCATTCACCAACTCGAAAGCATGGGCTATCGCGTCACGCTCAACGAAGCCTCGTAGCGCTCGCCGCAGCAGCTTCCCCGTGGGTGAATCTTCGCGTCAGGGTGTAGCGGTGGTCGGCGCGGTGCGGTGGCCGGGTAGGGGTCGAGGTCTCCTGATGATGGAGGTTCCTACGCCGCCCATCCAGAAGACCTCGACGTGCCTGACGCTACCTTCACCAACCCTGATCTGACCACGTTCTGCCGCCTCGACGAGCTCGGCCTCGAAGTCACCGGCCAGCACCTGACACCGGATCGGGCGGTACTGGCCTGCCGGGTCGTTGGCGCCGACGACGCTGATGGCTGGTGCCGCCGCTGCGGTTGCGAGGGCGTGCCCCGCGACACCGTGGTCCGGCGGCTGGCGCACGAGCCGCTCGGCTGGCGTCCCACCATGCTGCTGGTGACGATCCGCCGCTACCGGTGCGCCGGGTGCGGGCATGTGTGGCGTCAGAACACCAGCCGCGCGGCCGAGCCGCGGGCGAAGCTCTCGCGTCGTGGGCTGCGGTGGGCGCTGGAAGGGATCGTGTGTCAGCACCTGACCGTGGCCCGGGTTGCCGAGGGCCTCGCGGTGTCGTGGAACACCGCCAACGACGCGGTTCTTGCCGAGGGCAAGCGTGTGCTGATCGAAGATCCCGGCCGGTTCGACGGCGTGGCCGTGATCGGCGTGGACGAGCATGTGTGGCGACACACCCGCCGCGGCGACAAGTACGTCACCGTGATCATCGACCTGACCGGGATCCGTGACGGCACCGGACCCGCCCGGCTGCTCGACATGGTCGAGGGCCGCTCCAAGCAGGTCTTCAAGACCTGGATCACCGAACGGCCCGGGTCCTGGCGCGACGCCGTGGAGGTCGTCGCGATGGACGGGTTCACCGGGTTCAAGACCGCGACCGCCGAGGAACTGCCCGACGCTCTCGCGGTGATGGACCCCTTCCACGTCGTCCGGCTGGCCGGCGACGCCCTGGACCTGTGCCGTCGCCGCGTCCAGCAAGCCGTCCACGGCCACCGCGGCCGCAAGCACGACCCGCTCTACTCGGCGCGCCGGACGCTGCACACCGGCGCCGGGCTGCTCACCAAGAAGCAGACCGACCGGCTCCAAGCACTGTTCGCAGCCGACGAGCACGTCGAGGTCGAAGCGACCTGGGGGATCTACCAGCGCATGATCGCCGCCGACCGCGAACCCGACCGGACCCACGGCAGAAAGCTAATGCAGCAACTCATCGACTCGATCAGCCACCGCGTGCCCGCCGCCCTCGTCGAGGTCATCACACTCGGCAGCACACTGAACAAGCGTGCCGCCGACATCCTGGCCTACTTCGACCTGCCCGGCACCAGCAACGGACCGACCGAGGCGATCAACGGCCGCCTAGAACACCTCCGCGGATCCCCCTCGGCTTCCGCAACCTCACCAACTACATCGCCAGATCCCTACTCGAGACCGGCGGCTTCAGGCCCCGGCTACACCCTCGATCGTGAAGAGCCGGTTTGATGCGTACCTCCTTCGTTGGGAAGGTGGCGCTCATGCCGAGCAAGTACGACGAGCAGACGCGGGCGAGGGCGGTTCGGTTGGTGACCGAGCACGGAGGTGATTACGCCAGTGAGTGGGAGGCGATCACTACGGTCGCGGGTCGGTTGGGGATGACGGCGGAGACGCTGCGCCGGTGGGGTTCGTCAGGCCGCGGTCGACGCCGGTGAGGCCGACGGGGTCTCGACCGCGCAGGCGCGGGAGAACCGGGAGCTGAAGCGGAAGAACGCCGAGCTGGAACAGACGATCGAGATCCTGAAGGCGGGAGGCTGTCGCACGAATCGGGGAGCCTCTGCAGGTGTTTCGCGGTCGGTTGATTGGGGTGGTGGCCGGGAGAATCGTTGTGTGGCTTAGTCTCAATCCGTGGACCGGCTGGCTCGGTGATGCTTGGTGATCGGTCGGGGCGGGCGTGGCTGAGTTGCTGGTCTGCCCAGCTTTTCCACTGTGGTCCCTGGTCGGCGCCGGGTGTGGCGGGTGGTCGGTGGTCAGGCGGCGACTGGTGGTGCGGTCGCGGGGCCGAACACCTTTGTCCACAAGGTGGTCCATTTTTCGGCCCAGGGCCAGTGGGCGGGCAGATGCAGGACTGGGCGGCCGGGCGAGCCGGGCGGGGACGGTGACGAGGTGGCGGCGTAGTGTCGCGCCACGGGCGACGGCGTGCTTGGGGCTGGTCAGGGTACCGGGCCCTGACCCTGGTTCTTGGACACGCTGAATCCAGCCATGTGCTGGGGAAGCGAGATGATCAGGGCCATGGCCCGCAAGAACTACTCCGAGGAGTTCCGTCGGCAGGCCGTCGACTTGTACGAGTCCACTCCGGGAGCGACGCTGCGTGGGATCGCAGCCGACCTCGGGATTGAGCGGGCGACCCTGGCACGCTGGGTCGAGCTGTATGGCTCGGGCAAGAAGACGACTGCGGCCGGCACCACCGTGTCCGGCCCCTCGCGGGCCCGTCAGCGCGCCGCCAGGGTGGATGCTGAGCCGGAGACGCCAGAGGCGAGAATCGCTCGGCTCGAGGCCGAGAACGCCGAGCTGCGGGCGGAGCAGGCCGAGCTCACGACCGAACGGGAGATCCTGCGGCAGGCTGCCAAGTATTTCGCCGGGGAGACAAACTGGTGAACCGCTTCCAGTTCGTCGCCGACCACTGCACCACCTTTGAGGTGAAGCGGCTGTGCGCGCTCGTCGACATCGAGCGTTCGTCATACTACGCGTGGCTGAAGGCTGCTCCTGCCCGGCAGGAGCGGGCAGACTCCGACGCGGCGCTCGCCATGAGGATCCGGGTCGTCCATGACACCGACAAGACCCAGGGTGCGCCGCGGATCACCGCCGAACTCAACGACGGCGCCGGCCCCGAAGGCAAGGTCAACCACAAGCGGGTTGCCCGGGTGATGCGCGAGCACGGGATCGCCGGCTACCGGCGACGCCGCAAGATCCGCACCACAATCCCCGAACCAGCCGGGCAGAAGGTGCCCGACCTGCTCAACCGCGACTTCACCGCCCAGGCGCCGAACCAGCGTTACGTCGGGTCGGGTAGCCGGAGGGGATTTCACCCTCCGGCTCCCACAGAACCGTGCGTAACAGTCTCCCGTTACACGGCTCTTGTCGTCCTGATCACCAGAAGTTGTGGCACCAACGCCAGTGAGCGAACATCAAGGGGTATCGCTGCGTGATCCCCTGGAAGCACTCCTTGGCCTTGTTGAAGCCAGCGAGCCGCTTGTATTTTCGGCGGATCCAGCGCACCAGGTAGGCGTTGATGCGCTGCAGGAGGGGCCTCAACGCGGAGCGGTAGAACGCCCCGTAGTACTGCATCCACCCCCGCACGACCGGGTTGATGGCCCGTGCGAGCTGAGCAAAGGTATGGCCGGTGCGCCGATGAATGCGCCAGCGGCGCACCTCGACGCTGATCTTCTTCAGGGCAGCCTTGCTGATCGCAGGCAGGAAGCACGGGAACTTAACCCCGTGTCTGCTGCGCGCCGCGCGGACGCGGAAGTCGAACCCCAAGAACGTGAACGACGTGTGCCCGTACGAGCCGCGCCGGTTCGCGTCCTTGCAGTAGACGATCCGGGTCTTGGCCGGGTGCAACCGCAACCCGACCTCCTCCATCCTGCTCCCGATCGCCTTTACCACCGTGGCGGCTTGGCGTTCGCTGACGCAATGCACGACCGCGTCATCGACGTAGCGTTCGAACATGACGCCCGGGAACTCCCGAGCCATCCACTCGTCGAACGCATAGTGCAGGAACAGGTTCGCCAGCACGGGCGAGACCGCTGACCCCCTGTGGAGTCCCGCGGTCCCGCTGCTGCAAGGTTCCATCGGGTAGTTGGAGCGAGGCACGAAGCCACCGTTCCACATACAGCACCACCCAACGCTGGTCGGTGTTCGCCTTCACCGCTTTGATCATGAGGTCCCAGGGCACGCTGTCGAACGAAGCCCCGTCTTACTACCCGTGTCGAGGAGTTCCCGTCGGCGGTGAGGATCACGCGGCGGCGGCACCCGTTTGAGGGCCGGTCGCTGTCGGTGCTGGGTGGCATGCGGCGGCATGGGGTTGTGGAGTTGTTGTTGGTGTTGCCGGATGGCAGCAAGTCGCTGGTTCCGGCCGCATGGACCGACGCCGATCCGTGTGGGGTGGACGCGGAGACGGCGGTGTCGACGCTGGGGTCGCTGGCCGATCTGCTGGATGCGTGCGAGCTGGTCGCGGACCTGGCCGAACGCGGCCGCGGGGAACCGGGACAGGCTGCACGGAAGCCACCGTGCGAGGAGGACTTCCATGCAGCCTGTCCAGCTCAGTCTGATACCCGACCCGTCCCCGGCGCCACCGACACCGGCCGTGACGCTGCTGCCGGCCGAGGCGGTCGCGGCGGCGACCGCGTTACTGGCCGGCGTGATCGCCAAGGCCGCCGCGCCGACCGGGATCGAGGTGGGCGCTGATGAGTGAGCTCAAGGTCACGCCCACGCATCTGCGGCGCGCGGCACTGGTCTATGTCCGCCAGTCCACGCTGGCGCAGGTCGACCGCAACCGGGAGTCCACCGCCCGCCAGTACGACCTCGTCGCGCGAGCCGAGCGGCTGGGCTGGCCTCGGGGCGCGGTGCGGGTGATCGACGACGACCTGGGCGTCAGCGGGGCCAGCGCCACTGGCCGCTCCGGGTTCGCCGAGCTGGCCGCCCAGGTCGGGCTCGGCCAGGTGGGGATCGTGTTGGCGCTGGAGTGCTCCCGGCTGGCCCGCAACAACGCCGACTGGTACCGGCTGCTGGACCTGGCCGGGATGACCGACACACTGATCGCCGACACCGACGGCGTCTATCATCCAGGGCTGTTCAACGACCGGATGCTGCTGGGCATGAAAGGCACCATGTCCGAGGCCGAGCTGCACATCCTGCGCGCCCGGCTGGACGGCGGGATCCGGAACAAGGCCGCCCGCGGCGAGCTGCGCCGCGGCCTGCCGGTCGGGCTGGTCTGGGGCGAGGCCGACGGCGAGATCCGCTGGCACCCGGACGAGGCCGTCACCGGTGTCATCACCGCGATCTTCGAGCGGTTCGCCGTCAGTGGATCGGTGCGCGGGGTGTGGCTGTGGCTGCGAGAGGCGGGCCTGAAGTTCCCGCTGCAGCCCACCGCCTACCTGCGCGGCGAACAGATCACCTGGGTCGAGCCGACCTACCATGCGGTGCACAACGTGCTCACCCATCCCGCCTACGCGGGTGCATATGTGTTCGGCAAGACCCGCCAGCGACGCCGCGTCGGCGAGGACGGGGTGGTGCGGACAAGCCGGCACAAGTTACCCCAAGGCGAGTGGGAGGTCCTCATCACAGACCATCACCGCGGGTTCATCGACTGGGAGACTTACCAGGCCAACCAGGCCCGCATCGGCGGCAACACCCGCCCGCGGGCGCACGAGCCGGGCACCGGCGCGGTCCGCGAGGGCCGCGCGCTGCTGCAAGGCCTGGCCACCTGCGGCACGTGCGGCCGCAAGCTCGCCGTCTACTACGACGGCCCGGCCAAGTCCGCGCCTGGCTACTACTGCACCGGAACCGGTCAGCTCGTCGAGGGCCGCGGCACCCGGCACCTGCGCGTCGGCGGCGTCGCGATCGACACAGCAGTGACCGCCGCGTTCCTGGCCGCCCTGCAACCGGCCGCGCTGCAGGCTTGCCTGGCCGCCGCCCAGCAACTCGAGGACGGCCACGACGCCGCGCTCGCGCAGTGGCGCCGACAGGTCGAGCAGGCCCGCTACCACGCCGACAAGGCCGAACGCCGCTACCGGGCCGTCGACCCGGACAACCGGCTGGTCGCCCGCGGCCTGGAGACCGAGTGGAACACCGCACTGCAGCAGCTGACCGACGCCGAACAAGAACTCGCCCGACGCGAACAAGCACGCCCGAAAACACTTAACCCACAAGAGAAACAAGCGATCCTTGCCCTCGGCGACGACCTCGACGGCGTGTGGTCGGCAGCGACCACCACCGACAAGGACCGCAAACGGCTGCTGCGCAGCCTGCTCGACGAGGTGAACATCAACGTGCACCGCGACCACCACGAAGGCCGCGCCGACCTCATCCTGCGCTGGAAAGGCGGCGCGATCACCGAACTGTCCGCGGCCCTCAAGCGCAAGCCGCCGCAACGGCTGCGCACCGAAGAGGACACCATCGACCTACTGCGCCGGCTGGCCGTCCACTACCCCGACGCCACCATCGCCGGCATCCTCAACCGGCAAGGACGCCGCACCGCCCGCGGACTGTCGTTCACCGCCAGTAGGGTCCAGTCACTACGCCACCACTGGAACATCCCCCGCCACCAGCCCAGCGACGACCCGCAGGAAGGAGAACTGCTCACCGTGGCCGACGCCGCCAAAGAACTGGGCCTGGCTCCGTCCACACTGCACCGCTGGCTGGGCGACGGGTTCATCGCCGGCGAGCAACTCACCCCCGGCGCGCCCTGGCGCATCCGCCTCACCAACCACATCCGCGCCCTGTTCGTCGACGACGCCCCCGACGGCTGGCTGGCCATGCTCGAGGCCACCCTCGCCTACGGCGTCACCCGCCAGACCATCATGCAACGTGTCAAGCGCGGCGAACTGTCCGCCGTCCACGTCCGCACCGGACGCCGAAAAGGCCTACGCATCCAGCCACCCACCCCACAAAACAGCCTGTTCTGACCACAACAATCAGCAAGAGGAGCAGTGTGACGATGCATCCAAGAATTTCTGGATGTCCAGATCGACGACCCAGTTGTTCTTGAAGCAGCGCTCTCGGCACCTACCGACCGCGTCCAGTGCCGACCGGCCGGGCCGATACCCGTAGGAGTTGTCGCTTGCCAGCGTGATGGGACCACCTCGTTGCCACGAGCATGGGACCACCTGGAGGTGTCAGTGAGCATCGCGGGCCTCGGTGGTGGTG
>NZ_JBITJU010000060.1:0-7988 GCF_044460355.1 Kribbella sp. NPDC050124 | reverse complement strand
CCCGAATTCACTGTCTGAGTGGAGCGCGGACGGCCGATCGGCGAGAAAAGTCGCGGCGTGTTGGTGTGGACAGAGAGCCCCAAATCCATTTTGCAGCAGGCTCTGTAACGCGCCAACGGTGCAACAACCCGCCAGCCGGCGGCAGCGCAGCAGAGGTTGGCGGTTGCGGGTCGCGGGCGACTCGCGGGGTTCGGCGTTCACCGAGGTGCGGGCGCGGTGGGCGGTTGGAGGTCGGGGTAGCCGCGACGGTTGCGCAGGGCGGTGGTCAGGAACCGGCGCCGCGAGGTGACGGGCGTGGGTGCGGTGGAGGTGCTTGCGGGTTGCGGGCGGGTGCCGGCAGATCGTGCCGGTGGCGGGTTATGTGACCGCGAGCCCGTTGTAGAGCCTGTTGCGATTTGGGGCGTGGCGCTGGTTGGTTGGGTCGGGGTGGTGTTGGAGGGTTGGGTGCTGGCGAATTCGTATCGGCCGGTTGATCGTGGTCAGGCGTTTCTGTTGCCGCCGGATATGGCGGATTGGCTGGGGCCGGATCATCTGGTGTGGTTTCTGATCGATGCGGTCGAGGCGATGGACACGACGGTGTTCCATTCCCGGCAAGCGCGGGCGCGGGTGTCGCAGGGGCGGGCCGGGTTCGATCCGGACATGCTGGTCACGTTGCTGCTGTACGGGTATGCGCACGGGGTGCGGTCGTCGCGGCAGATCGAGCGGCTGTGCACCGACAATGTGGCGTTCCGGGTGATCTGTGCCCAGGACGTGCCGGACCATTCGACGGTCGCGCGGTTCCGGTCAGAGCACGAGGCTGCGTTCACCGAATTGTTCACGCAGGTGCTGGTGTTGTGCGCGAAGGCGGGTCTGGGGCGGGTCGGGTCGATCGCGGTGGACGGCACCAAGATCGCCGCGAGCGCTTCGATCGACGCGAACCGCACCGAGGACAAACTGCGTGCCGGATTGGAGGCGGCGCTGCAGACCGAGGCGGAGCGGATCGTCGCGGCGGCAGCCGCGGCCGATGCGGCCGAGGATGCGTTGTTCGGTGACAAGCGTGGTGACGAGCTGCCGCCGTCGATGCGGGGCCGTGGCGGTGGCCGGGTCGAGCGGCTGCGGGAGTGTCTGGCCCAGATCGAGACCGAGACCACCGAGCGTGCCGCCGAGCGGTCCACGGCCGACGCCAAGGCGACCGCCACCGTTGAGGCGGCCCGTGATCGGGTCCGGCGGGCCGAGGCGAAGGCCCGGGCCGCGGTGAACGACTACCAGCACCGGTGGAAGCGGGCCGGGCGGCGTCCCGGCGGGCGTCCCCCGCAGCCCGTGGACGAGTCCGGCGCGGTCGGCCGCGCCCGCCAGCGCCTGGCCAAGGCCGAACGGCGCCACGCCGAGCGGCAAGCCCGGCTCGCCGCGGTGCAACAGGCCGCCGCGAACAAGCCGTCCGGCCACGCACCGCGGCGCAACGTCACCGACCCCCGACTCGCGGATCATGCCCACCCGCAAGGGCTGGATCCAGGGCTACAACGCCCAGCTCGCGGTCACCGACGACCACCTCATCCTCGCGGTCGCCATCACCCAAGACACCGTCGACACCGGCCAGGCCCAGCCGATGACCACCGCCGCGCTGAAGGCCGCCGCCACTGTGCAGGCCCACCGCCCACCCACCTGCCAAACCGGGCCAGAAACCACAGCGGACATGGATTCTGACATGGATTCTGGCGTGGATTCTGGACGCTGCCACGGCATCGGACTGATGCTGTTCGACGCCGGCTACTTCTCCGAGGACAACCTCACCGCCCCCGGACCCGACCGGCTGATCGCGCTCGGCAAACACCGCGACCAGGCCCGCGCCGCCACCATCAACCCGGCCAGCGGGCCACCACCCGAAGCCGCGACCGCGATCGACCAGATGAGCCACCGGCTCCGAACCCCCGAAGGCCACCAGGCCTACAAACGCCGCGCCGCCACCATCGAACCCGTCAACGGACACCTCAAAGACCAAACCGGCCTCCGCCGGTTCAGCCGCCGCGGCCTCACCGCCGCCGCCAGCGAACTCAACCTCGCAGCCGCAGTCGTCAACCTCCTCAAGCTCCACACCCGCACCCTCCAACCAGCCACCTGAACCACCCCGGCCGCCCCCGGCCCGCTGAATCGACGCCGCCCAAGCCAACCCAACGCCAAAACTCAACAGGCTCTGTAACGCGCCAGCGGTGCAATAGCCCGCCAGCCGGGAGCGGTGGGGGCGGCTGCGGGGTCGCGGGCGAGTCGCGGGGTTCTGGCGTTCACCGAGGTGCCGAGCGCGGTGGGCGCTTGGGGGTCCTGCAGGACGAAGTACCGGACCGGGGCGACTGCGTCGGGCGGGCGCGTCGGTGACGGCGATCACGAGGTGCGGGCGCGGCGGGGCGCATGGCGGTCGGGGCGGGCGCGTCGGTGGCGGCGATCAGGAGTGTGCGGGGGTTGGAGGTGCTTGCGGGCCGTGGGCGGGGGCTGGCGGGGCGTGGGTTCGTGGTGGTCGGGTTGAAGGGGTCTGGTTGTGCGGGGTGGGTGGACGTGTTGCCGGGGGGCTGGGCTGGGTTGTTGAGGGGGTGCCTTGTGGCGCGCGGGGTCTGGCGCTGGGCGGGGTTGGTTAGGGGGTGTCTTGTGGGTGTGCGGGGTCTGGGGCGGGTGGGGTTAGGCGGCTGTGGAGAGGAGTTGGGGTTGGTAGATGTGGTGGGGGGTGGCTATGTAGAAGCCGAGGAGGGGGACGGCGGTTGTGCGGCAGAGGTGGGTGGCGGCGGTGGCCCATTCGGTGTCTAGGTCGGGCCAGATGTTGGGGCCGGGGCGGCCTAGGGCCAGGAGCAGGGAGGTGCCGGGGGCCGTGCGTACGGCGGGGATGATCGGGGTTAGAGCTGAGGTGCACATGGTGCTGGCGGCCAGGGGTGAGTGGGCCGCGGTTCGGGGTGAGTGGGGCGAGTGGGCCGCGGGCCGGGGCGAGTGGGCTGCGGGCGGGGGTGCGTGGGGTGCGGGTGGTTGGCCGAATTCTGAGGGGAGGTCTATGGCTATGGCGGCTCGGTAGTGGGTGTTTTCGTCGCAGAGGATGACGGTGAAGGTGCCGCGGTGGCGGTCGCCGAGGCTGACGAGGAGGTCGACGACGTCGGCGGCGCGGGTGGGGTCGGAGAGGGGATGGTCGGTCCAGGTCGGGGGCAGGTCTTGGAAGCTCATGCCTACAAGGTGCCGTCGTTTCGGCCGCTCGTCCGAGTTATCCACAGAGAAAAGTGGCCCATCTGATGGGCTGCAAAGTGGATCTGCCTGCTGGGCCGATGGGCTCCTAGGCTCGAGAGTAACGAGCTGAGGGAGGCCGGAGATGAGCATCATGATCGAGCGCAGCAGGCGGGGCCGCGACGTCCGCGGTGGCGAGGGCGTCGGGCGGGTGTTGCCGCCGATGGGGGTCGGGCGGAAGTTGGCTCTGGCGCAGTTGGCTAACTCGGTGGGCGACGGGGCGTTCATCGTGACGTCGGCGTTGTTCTTCACCCGGGTGGTCGGATTGTCGACGGCCCAGGTCGGGCTGGGGCTCACCGTGGCTTGGCTGGTTGGCTTCCTGATGGGTGTGCCGCTCGGTAACCTCGCCGACCGCAAGGGCGCTCGCGGCGTCGCAGTCGTACTCGCGTTGACCACGGCAGCCTCAGTCGCGGCGTTCCTCGTAGTGCGGAGCTTCCCGCTCTTCCTCATCGCCGCGATCGTCTACGCCAGCAGCCAGACCGGACTGACTGCAGCACGCCAGGCACTCCTCGCAGGACTAGTGCAACCACAAGAGCGCACCCGCATCCGCGCGTTCCTCCAGTCCACGGTCAACGCGGGCCTCGCAGTCGGCGCACTACTCGGCGGCATCGCGCTCCACTTCGACACCGCAGCGGCGTACCTGATCGTCTTCGCCGTCGACGCCCTCAGCTTCCTGATCGCCGCGCGCCTCATCCACCGGGTCCCCAGCGTCACCGTCAGCACGCGGATCAAGGGTGAGCCGCGCCTCGCCGTACTGCACGACCGTCCGTACGCCGTCCTCGCGTTGCTGAACGCGATCATGCTGCTCTTCATGCCGCTGCTCAGCCTGGTCGTCCCGCTGTGGATCGTCACCCGCACCGACGCACCGGACTGGGTCGTCGCCTCCCTCCTGATCGTCAACACGCTCCTGGTCACGCTCTTCCAGGTCAAAGCCGCCAAGAGCGTCAAGGACCTCGGCACAGCGACCAAGTCCATCCGGTACGCCGGTGTCGCCATGCTGGCCGCGTGCGCGGTCTTCGCCATCTCCGCCGCGAACCTGAGCGCCTGGACGGCGGCCGCCGTACTGGTTGCCGGTGCCGCACTCCTGACTCTGGGCGAGATGAAGCTGGCCTCCGGGGCGTGGGAGATCAGCTTCGGACTGGCGCCGGCCGACAAGCAGGGGCAGTACCAGGGCTTCTTCGGCACCGGTCCCGCGATCGCCCGGATGCTCGGTCCGGCGATGCTCACGACCGTCGTCCTCGGGTGGGGTCCGATCGGCTGGATCGCTGTGGGTGCACTGTTCCTGGGGACCAGTTGCGCAACTGGTCCCGCCGTACGATGGGCCGCACGGACGAGGGCCGTCAACGAGGACGCCACGCCGTCGCTGGTAGAGGAGACCGCCGCCTGATGGAGATCCCCGGACTGGAAGAGATCACGACGTACGACGAGCTGCGCGAGATCGTCCCCACCCCGTTGGCAGCCGCCGCCGGCAAGACCCGCAAGGCGCTGCACGAGCTGGACCGGCAGTGGCTGGCCGCATCGCCGTTCTGCCTGGTCGCCACGTCAGCGGCGGACGGCAGCTGCGATGTCTCCCCCAAGGGCGACCCGGCCGGGTTCACCAAGATCTTCGACGACAGCACGATCGCCATTCCGGAGCGCGCGGGCAACCGGCGGGTGGACGGGTTCACCAACATCCTCAGCAACCCGCACGTCGGCCTGATCTACTTCATCCCCGGTCGCGGTGACACGCTGCGGATCAACGGGCGGGCCCGGATCGTCCGGGAGGCGCCGTTCTTCGACGAGATGATCGTCCGGGGCAATCGCCCGCAGCTCGCGCTGCTGGTGGAGATCGAGGAGGTCTTCCACCACTGCTCGAAGTCGTTCCTGCGCTCGCAGCTGTGGAAGCCCGAGACCTGGGACCCGGAGGCGCTGCCGAGCCGCCCGCGGATCGCGAAGGCCCTGGAGCGGCAGGACGACGACCTGGCCGAGCTCGAGGAGTACTACGGCAAGGCGTACGAAGAGAAGATCTACAAAGTCAAGTACTGAACTACTCCGGACGGAGCAGCGCCGGATACTCCATGGCGACGATGACACCGACCGGGTGGACCTCTACGGTTTCGTAGTGTGACGACGACTGACCCGACGACGAGCACGCCGACCTGGGCTGCCCAGGTACGGCGGATTGCGCTGCCCGCCGTCCTCAGCGTGGTCGTGGTGGTCGGATCGTTCGGCGCCTCCGACGGCCAGCCGGATCGCCGGTCCGCCGACTGGTTCATGGCGGTCCTGCTGCTGATCGGGACGGTGTCGCTGTACTGGCTCCGGCCCCACCCGATCCCGGTGCTGTGGGCAACGGTCATCTCGACCCTGACCTACATGCTGATGCAGTACCCGTGGGGCCCGGTGATCTTCACGTTCGTGATCGCCGTGTTCTCGGTGATCCGCCGCGGGCATCGCCTGGCCGGCTGGGCCGGCCTGGCCGCCCTGTACGTCGGCCATGTCGGCGGCCGCCTCATCCTCGGCATCAACGAGGACGGCATCTACCAGGTTCTCCTCGTCGGCACGTGTTTCGTCGTACTCGGGTTCGTCGCCGAGCTGTTCCGGGCCCAGCGGGACCGGGCGATCGCGGCAGACAAGACGCGCCGAGAGGCCGAGCTGCGCAAGGCGGGTGAGGAGCGGCTGCGGATCGCGCAGGAGCTGCATGACGTGGTCGCGCACCACATCTCGCTGATCAACGTGCAGGCGTCGACGGCGCTGCACCTGGTCGACCGGCAGCCCGAGCAGGCCGGTCCGGCGCTCGCCGCGATCAAGGACGCCAGCAAGGAAGCCCTGGTGGAGCTGCGGTCTATCGTCGGCATCCTGCGGCAGTCGGACGAGTCGGCACCACGACAGCCGGTCGCCGGTCTCGAGCGGCTCGAGCACCTGGTCAGCCGGACGTCTCGCGCCGGTCTGGAGGTCCACACCATCGTCCACGGCGACCCGCAGCCGTTGCCGACTGGGCTGGACCGCGCGGCGTTCCGCATCATCCAGGAGTCGCTCACCAACATCGTCCGGCACGCGAAGGCGAACTCCGCGACCGTCCGCATCCAGTACGGCGACGAGGCGCTCGTACTCCAGGTCGACGACGACGGCCAGTCGCTCGCCGGCCCACCCAAAGAGGGCAATGGCATCATCGGCATGCGCGAACGGGCCACCGCCCTGGGCGGAACCCTCACCGCCGCCCGCACCCCCGCCGGCGGCATGCGCATCACCGCCCACCTACCGCTGTAGATTCCCTGTGAATCCCGGCGCACCAGCATCCGCACGGCCGCAGGATTCACAGAGTTCTCACAACGGCGACGTCGTACTGCGGACCGCTGTGGGCGAAGGCTCCGGCTCACACTCCCGTTGCTGGAAGGCGGACGTGCGACGGATTGAGGTCGGCGATCCGGGAGACGCCAAGGAGGGCCATCGTACGGCGGACCTCCTTGGTGAGGATCTCCGCGGCCCGGGCCACACCACGCTGGCCGCCGGCCATCAGGCCGTACAGGTACGCGCGGCCCACCAGGCAGGCGTCGGCGCCCAAGGCGATCGAGGCGACGATGTCCGCGCCGGACATGATGCCGGTGTCGAGGTAGATCTCGGCGTCGCTGCCGACCGCCTTGCGGACGTCGGGGAGGATGCGCAGCGGGGTCGGCGCCCGGTCGAGCTGCCGGCCACCGTGGTTGGACAGCACGATCGCGTCCGCGCCCGCGTCGACCACCCGGCGGGCGTCGTCGACGGTCTGGATGCCCTTGACGATCAGCGGTCCCGACCAGATCGACCGCAGCCAGTTGAGGTCGTCGATCGTCATCGTCGGGTCGAACAGCTTGTCCAGCAGCTCTGCGACCGTGCCGTCCCAGGTGGACAGTGAGGCGAAGGTCAGCGGCCGCGTGGTCAGCAGGTTCGCCCACCACGCCGGGTGCAGCGAGGCGTCCAGGACGGTCTTCGCGGTCAGCGACGGCGGGATAGTGAAGCCGTTCCGTACGTCGCGCAGCCGAGCACCAGCCACCGGTACGTCGACTGTCAGCATGAGCGCCTCGTATCCGGCGGCGGCCGACCGCTTGACCAGGTCCTCACCCGCGTCGCGGTCCTTCCACACGTACAGCTGGAACCACTTGCGGGCGTCCGGCGCGGCCGCGGCGACGTCCTCGATCGACGTCGTGCCCATGGTGGACAGCGCGTACGGGATGCCGATCTCCTCGGCGACCTTGACGACCGCGCTCTCGCCCTCGTGGTTCATCATCCGGGTGAAACCGGTCGGCGCGAACGCGAACGGGAGCTCCGAGCGGCCGCCGAGGATCGAGGTGCCGAGGTCGATGTCGGACACGTCGCGCAGGATCGACGGCTGCAGCTCCATCTCGGCGAACAGGCGGCGGGCCCGCTGCAGGCTGATCTCCGCCTCGGCCGCGCCATCGGTGTAGTCGAACACCGACCGGGGCGTCCGGCGCTTGGCGATCGCCCGCAGGTCCGGGATCGTGAGCGCCTTCTCCAGCCGGCGCTCGGTCGGGTTCACCGTGACCGGCTTCGGCCGCAGCAGCGGCTTGAGCTCGGACCATTTGGGGAGCTGTCGGTCGGTCATCACTACTCCGGCGGAAGGGGATCCTGTGGTGGGGGGGGGGGGGGGGGGGGGGGGGGGGGGCGCCGGGGGGGGGGGGGGGGGGGGGTGTGGGGGGGGGGGGGGGGGGGGGGGGGGGGGGGGGCGGCGGGCCCGGGCCCCCCCCGCCCCCCCCCCCCCCCCCCCCCCCCCCCCCCACCCC
>NZ_JBITJU010000059.1:0-8779 GCF_044460355.1 Kribbella sp. NPDC050124 | reverse complement strand
GCACGGAAACGCGCTCGGTAACCCACGATTGCGCGAGCGAGGTCCCGGCCAGCAACCCACTCCACCCGCAGAGCAGTCACTACATACGGTCTAACGACGACTTCGGCCGATCGGGTCTCGTGGTTGTAACTCACTTGCAGACCCAGCGCTTCGTACAGCGTTCGCATGTCGCTCGCGTCGGCCTGATCGAGAGCCGCGGTCATGTCGCCCAGTTCCTGAACCATCTTCCGTATGTCCGCGGCCGACGCGCGCTCAGGCACCTTCACCGCGCTGAGCTCGGCCTCCGCGGACCGCTTCTCCGCCACCGCCGCGTTGTACTGCTCCGTCAACACAGCCGGATCTCAGCCCGCCTCAAGCGCCCGCCGCAACCGACCCATCGCCGCCTCGGCTGCCGCGACCCTCTGCGCCAGCCTGGTCGCGATTGATGCCGAGTCGTGATCATCATCGACAGCCGCCAGCGCCTCTGCAGTCTGGTCAAGGTTCTTCGGGCTGAACAGGGTCGCGATCCAGGCGTCCACCTTCCGAGTCAGCAGGTCCTCGCGGAGGTACACATTGGCTGGATGGAGGTCCGCCGCCGGCGAGCCTGGCACCAGGGTTCGCGCGCTGCACCGATAGAAGATTGCGTGCTTACGGGCCGCGCCCTGCATCTTCCGCCCGCACAGCTCACACCTGACCCGAGCACGGAGCCGGTACACGCGCTCCGTCGTCACCCGCGTCCGCTCTCGCTTCGCCTGATCCGCCGGCCCGGTCCCCCGCCGTACGCGCAACTCCAACTGCACGCGAGTGAACGTATCGACAGACACGATCGCCGGATGGGCAGGCTCCCGCGAACGCACGATCTTCGATTGCGGCGATCGCCGGAAGCGCACCACGTGGCCCGCAGCAACGTCCTCCGGATCCAGCAACTCCTCGACCTTCTGCCACCGCCCGTAGATCGCAAAGCCGGTGTACCTCGGATTCTCCAGGATCGCCTTCACCGTTGTGTGCTGCCAGCCGTCACCTCTTCGGTGCCGGTTCTGCTGAGGCGTGTGAGCCGACGGGCAGGGCACTCCTTCGAGGTTGAGCATCTCAGCGATCGACTTCAACCCCAGACCATCGAGGTAGAGCTGGAAGATGCGCTCGACGACTGGTGCCGCCTCGTTGTCGATGGCAAGCACCCGGAGCCGGTAGCCCTCTTGTGCCTTCCGCGGGTTCGGATGCGGACCGGCGTCGACCACTACATACCCGTACGGCGCCCTGCCGCCTTGGTACGGCCCATCAGTCACGACCTGGGCCGCCATCGCCGCACGCACCCGACGTTGCACATGCTGGCGCTCAGACTTCGACAACCCACCCGTGATGGTCATCGCCATGTCGTGCACGGAGTTCTCGGGGTCGAACTGCCCGCCAAGGCTCGGTATCCACAGCGATACGCCGTACCGATGAAACTTCGGCCAGGTCAAGCTGAACTGGTTGCTGTACCAGCACCTCGTTGCCTCCCCCACCACGAGGCCATCCCAGCCGCGCCGAGGATTCTTCAACTCCTGGAGCACCCGGCTCGCCTCGTCGCGGCGCTCCCAAGGCAACGACCGCGACTGCCCGATATCGAAGAACTCCTCGACGATCTGGCCGCCGAGCGGCTCAACAAACCGCGCGGCTTCACCCAGCTGCCACGCCAGGGACGACTTCGGATCCTGATTGTCCTCCGTCGAACATCGCCCGTAGAACGCGAGCCGCCCGATGCCATCACCATCGACCGGACGACCAGCAAGCGCCTCCATCCCAAGCAATTCGTCCAGCGTCGCCCACTCGTCGTGCCCGTCGCCGCTCAAGATGCCTTCTCCTCCGGCTGGGAGGCGCTACCGACTCCGCGCCTCTTCTGCGCCAGTCGTACAACAATCCGTCGCAGCACACGAGCCACCTGTGGATAAAGCACCGGCGGCCGGCCTGGCAGCCTCACTCGGACGTGCGGATCCTCACTCACACCGTCCACATCTGGTTTCTCCATGCCTGCTCAACGCATGAGCTACGCACAGTAACCAAAGGGTCTCAACGCTACGCAACGTCTCCGGCCCAGGGCGAGTTCGCCGGAGCATGGCGGTCAGGACCGGGCCGTCGACGGACGGCTGCTGTGTACTGATCGGCTCGTAACCCCAGGACTCGTAGAGCGCCTTGACCTTCCCGTCGCCGTTCAACGCGTTGACCAGCAACGAGACCTGCGCCTCGGGGCGATTGCGGAGGAGCTCGTCGTGGATCAGCCGAGCGATCCCCTGCCCCCGCCACGGCTTGCGCAGCATGATCTCTTTCACCGCCACGGTCGGCGTCCCGGTGCATCCGTCAGGAAGAGGGGTGGTCATCCGGCGCCACCAGCGGTCGTCGGGCGTGAGGCTGTTCGCATAGGCAAACCCCACCGGCTCTGCCGCGTCGTAGCCGATGACAACTTCCCATCCGGGATCCGATGCGTGCCGGGCAAGCTGTTCCCCGAAACGCTCGACCGAGTAGTGCGGAAGATGAAGTTGATCGGCACGTACGTCGGCATACACCTCGATCAACGTGCTCCAAACGTCGTCGATCACAGTCGAGTGGCGCAGCGCAATACCGTCAGGGATCACAGGAGCTTCCTCAGCGAGTCGTTTGCGTAATGGTCCCAGGCGGTTGCCGGGTGGCTGGATGGCGCAGCGATCCGCAGAGTCGTACCGAACTCTTGAAGCATCGAGTTGATCCGCGGATGCAGACCCGTCGGTTCGATCGGGATCGACATCGCGGTTGCGACCGCTTCCTCAAGATCGCCTTGGCCGAGCTGAGCTTTGGCTAGTCGTGCAGTTGTTATCGAGCGCGTACGCCGCATGCCGGGCCGCAGAAGGGCGAGGCTTCGATGAGCGTGTCCCTCGGCCACCTCGTAGTCGCCGAGCGCCAAGTAACCGGCCAGAGCGAGATTCTCCAGCTCTGCCTGGTCGTAGAAGGCGTTCAACCACAGCGGCCGCTCCTCGCTGGGCTCAGATCTGGCCAGGGCGTCTTCGGCATGGGCAACGGCCTGACGTACGGCGCGCTGATCGCCTGTCTGCCCAAGGATCGCAGCATGCCTTGCATGACCGAGGGAAGCGAACATCGGATCTCGTCGCGCAATCGGCAACCGCCGCGCGACATCGTTGGCGGCCAACGCGTCGACAGGCCTGGCCATCTGGCGGTAAAGGCTGCCGGCGTGCGACCAGATCCTGAATTGGATGGTTGGATCGCCTGACATCGTGGCCAAGCCTGCTGCGCGATCGAAATGCCGTTGCGCGGTATCGAACCGGCGACCGTCGATCGCCGCCCACATGGCACTCGAAGTGAAGGAGGCCGCACAGCCGTAGAGCGCGCCTCGGATGCGCTGACTCGCAGTCCCCCGCGCCTGCAGCGCGAGGGCCTCGCCCGCGAGCGCGGACGCCTGAGTCTCGATGGTGAGCTTTCCGCCGTACTGATGATCGCTCGCGACGATCAGTGCAAACTTGGAGAGCAGTCGCTCGAACGTCACCAGCACCGACCCGGGACTGAACAACGCGCTGCGTCGATGCCCCAGCGGCGACCATGACCGTCGCCGCGGACGTGCCGATGAACCGGCGCCGTGGAACAGGCTTCGGCTCGGCCGGAGCGACGAATCCGAGATCCGTGATCGGACAACTGAAGACTGCCGAGAGTGCATCGCGCTGGCGGTGATGAGGCCAGCGAGTCTTCCCGGTCAGCCAGTTCCGCACCGTTCGATCGCTGACGGTGCCCCCGTAGCCAGCGCGCCGAAGGTCGGCATTGACCGCTTCGGCCAGTTCGGCCTGGGTCATGCCGACCTCAGCCATGCGCGCCTTCAGGACCTGGTTTCCCTCCACAGCACCACGATATGTACGGCGAGTCACCAGCCGACAGCGTTCTGCCCGGAAATTTCCGGTTCACGCGGATCGACAGGTAGCGACGATTTCCTTACGTTCCGCAGTCATGAGCCCTTCGATGGAGACCAAGGACCTCGAAGGGAACTCGAATGGAAGTCGACGCACAGCTCGACCGCTCAGCCGGAAACGTCGCGAGCCCACGCCGGTTCGTACTCCGTCGCACCGTCGACGTCACTGGCGTCAGCGGCACCGGAGATATTGCAGAGGGAGTCGAGTGGTCGGACGGGACTGTGGCGCTACGGTGGCGCGGTAAGTGGGCCACCACAGTCGTCTGGGACTACGGCCTAGACGCACTCCTCGCGGTACACGGCCACAACGGTTCCACCGTCGTCCGGTGGCTCGACGATGACCACCCAGCCTGACCGTTCGGTTCGATGGCCAAGCAGGAACTCTGGCGCGTGCAGGTGTGGCTGGGCGAGCACTTGATCGAGGAACACATCGCCCCGACAGCGCTCGCAGAGCAGTACGCGCACGTCATCACCCTTCGGATCCACGGCCTACCGGGCCGACACCTGCGATGTCAGCGAATCACCGACACCGCACCCCCAGAAGCCGGCCGGCGCGGGACGAGATAGCGAGTCCGTCCTGGGCCGGCCGCTCCAAACCCCTACTAGCAATGGAGACCAAGCATGAGCAACGACATGACCGCAGTCATGCGCGGGGGCGCAAACGCGCCGATCGGGTCACCCACGGCCGGGCAGAAGACCTTGTCGAGAACAGCCTCGACCGGGCAACAGACCGGCCGCTCTCCGCGGCGGACCTGAGCCAGGAGACCATCCACGCGTACGGCGTGACCACCATGCTCGCCCTGCAGACCAAGAAGTCAATGTGGACACGATCGAACCTCCTTGCCGAAGCCGCACGGCAGAGTCGCCTGCTGCGTATGGCCTCCTCAGCCGACCGCGTACAGGTGCTCGAGGCAATAGTTCGAAGCGCCGAGAACCAGTCGATCACCATCAGCCCGCCAGCCCTGTTCGCATCACCGTCCCGACGAGCCGACGGGCAGGGCGTGTTCGCGATCCACAACGGTGAGATCTTCACCTCGCCCGTCATCCTCGGGGCAGAGAGCGTGCTCCTTGAGCTCGCGGCCAAGGCCGGGGCGCCGACCGTACCGTCGGCAGATCAACAGCGGTCCAGCCTCAGCGCGGACAAGCTCCGCGCGCTTCAGCGAGTCACGACGAGTGGTCAAGTGGTCGAGGCTCTGGTGGGGCCCGCCGGCGCCGGAAAGACCAGCTTGCCAGCCACGTGACCTCCGCCTGGCATGCCACGCATGGCCCCGGCTCAGTGATCGCACTTGCGCCGTCATCCGCGGCAGCAAACGTTCTGTCCGACAGCCTCGGCGAATCTGTCGAACTCGCCTACGCCACCACAGCGCACCGGGCCCAAGGCGCCACCGTTGACTCCGCCCACCTACTCGTCACCGCTAAGCTCAACCGAGCCCAGACCAGCACGTAGGAGTCGGCGTGACTCCCCGCAGCCCCCGACGCCGCGGACCTCGATCCGGACCCCCACCAGCTAGACGCCTCCCCGGACGACAAGGCGTGGTCCGGGGAGCGGTACCGATCCGGCCACTCCTCGCCGTAGCCCGGCTGCCATTGTTCCCCCTTCAGGATCGCGATCTCGGCGATCATCGCGGCCCCGTCGGTGTTGGCGTAGACCGGGACGCCCTCGCCAACCATGTACGGCAGGCCGTTGAAATGATCGGGGTGGGCATGTGTCACGAACGCGCCGAGCAGCGGTTTGCGTTGCACAGTCAGCCTCGGCCAGCGCCTGCGCGTCCGAGACGGGCAGGTGGGCGTCGACGAGGATAACTCCGTCGCTAACTTCCAGCAGCTAACAATTGACGAGAAGCCTCGGTTCGGCGGCGCTATAGGTGTGGATGCGTAGATCGGACATGGTTCGCCCATCTCCCCGACGCCCTTTCACCGCTGCCCCTCGGCGGGACTATGGGTCACGCCAGTACGCGGTGCCGGCCTTGAACATCGTCGGATCAAGCCACCCCGCTGCGCGTAGGGCGTGACTGCGGCGACTCCCGAGCAACGACGCGCGGGCTGGCCGAGCCTTGCCGCTCGCCGTTGCATGGCACGGAGATCAGCCGGCGGACGGGCCTGATGACCCCGGTGCCCGCCATGCCACGCTTTACTCCTGGTAGGTCTGCGGCGAGGATGTGCGCGGCGATCTGGCCGGCCGCGTCCGGGTCCGTCTTCTGCAGCTCGGTCAGCGCCTCACCGAGCAGGACACTGGTGTGCCGGCTCATCGGTCGCCCTGTTTGGAACACGAGACGTGCTCCCGCCCGCTCCCGCGCCGGCTGGTCAGGTCGCGACCCCGTGGTTCGCCGCCACAGAACATCCTTGCCTCCCTGAGTGCGGTCGGCGGCGGGCACCGCCTGGCTCAAACGCTATGCAGGCGTGGCAGCTGTGGCGTCACGCGAAGGTGGAACACCCGGTGGACTGTCTGCCGGGCCGCTGTGCGATCCGAGGTCGGCATAGAGTGAAGCAGTACAGATGATCGTCGTCAGCCTCTGCGGCCGTGAAGGAATGGCCGAATCACCTGGTGTGTCATCGGAGCAGGCAGCCGGGGAGCGCTACGACCTGCTGTCCACCAAGCTCACCATTCCCCGGGTTCGCCGAGACCGCCTTACACGATCGCGTCTGACCGAGATGCTCGACGAGGCGATTACTCGCGAGCTGGTCTTGGTGTCCACCCCGGCGGCTTCGGCAAGACGACGCTGCTCGCGGACTGGGCGGAGGGGGCAAGGTGGCCGGTCGCGTGGCTGTCGCTGGAGCCTGATGACAACGATCCGGTGCGGCTCTGGCGATATGTGGTCGCGGTGCGTCCGGCTGGCCGACTCGACTCGGGCACCTCACGTGGAAACGCTCGTTCTTCACATCACGGAATGAGGCCGAGTTCGCGCGCCCGCGCCACGGCGTGGGTGCGGCTGTTGGCTGCGAGCTTGGTCAGGATGTGGCTGGTGTGCTTCCACAAGGCCGAGCACGGGTGGGGTCAGGGCCTCGACATGCCGGCCGGCCTCGATCCCCACAGTGATGTGATGAAGTGCACGGTCGATCTCGTCCCGCTCGTACAGGAAGACGTCGAGGTCCTGGGCCCGCGCCGCGTCGAGCCAGCCTAGCGCCACAGTACCTCGACGTACACCGTTGCCCTCCTGCGTCTGGTCAGGCGGTGACAACCGGGAAGTCGATCTCGACCCCGGCGGCCTTGTTGAAGTAGTTCGTCAGCACGTTGAGCGCGACATGCCCAATCGTCTCGGCGATCTCCTCGTCGGTCACCCCGGCCGCCCGGGCGGCTTCGACCACTCCGGTCGGTGTATCGCCTCGGCCGTCGTTCACGGCCGCCGCCAGAGCCAGGATCGCGGCCGTCTTGGCGTCGGTGGCCTGCGCCTTGCGCGCTGCGGTGATTTCGTCCGTATCGAGGTGAGCAACATGCTCGGCGAGATAGCTGTGCGCCGACAGGCAGTAGTCGCACTCGTTGCCCTGCGCCACGGCGAGGGCGATGCGCTCGCGGGTCGCCGTGTCGAGCGCGCCCCGGGCGAGGGCGCCGGACAGGCCGAGATAGCCCTTCAAAAGGGCTCGGCTGTTGGCCATCGCCTTGGTCATGTTCGGGATCACGCCGAGGTTTCGCTTGACCTCGGCGAGCAGCTCTGCGGTGGGCGCGGAGCTGGTCACAGGATCAATGAGGGGAAGCTGGCTCACTGTTCACCTTCCTTAATCTAACGCCATATCTTGCTTGTTACGTTAGAAGTGAAGCACGGACATCTAACGGAGGCAAGCGTATGTTAGCGTTAGGTAATCGATTGGAGGACGCGGTGACGGAGACGTCGGCTCTGCTGCTACCCGATGAACCTGTCTCGGTGCGGCTGATGAACACCATCTGGGCCGACCGCCGCGGAGTGCACGACGCCCTGGTCGACATGCATGACCTGCATGCCTGGCTGTCTGCGATCGACTCCGCGACAACCAGCCTGCCGGGCGGTGGACGACTGAGACGAACGGACCTCGCTGCTTTCCGAGCCCTCCGTGACGGGCTGCGGCGCCTGGCGGCGCTGATCACCGAAGACGTCCGGGCATCCGCAGCGACCGACGTCGCTGTCGAGCAGGCGATCGCAACGGTCAACGACGCCGTCACCAGGGGCAGCATGTGGCCGCAGCTCAGCCTGGGGCGGAGCGGACTTGAACGACAGTCCGCCGGTACGGCGACGCCAGCGATGCGAGCACTATCGACGATCGCCGCGGAGGCCATCGAGCTGTTCACCAGCGAAGAACAGCTCCGGCTGCGAGCCTGCTATGCCCCTAGGTGCGTCCTGTACTTCGTCAAGGACCACCCACGCCGCGAATGGTGCTCAACGGCATGCGGCAACCGAGCTCGCGCCGCCCGCCACTACCGTCGTCACCGCAAACAGGAACCACGCCTGAACCCGTCACCGCACGTACTTCAATAACAACGAGCGAGTGAAGCCGCACGGCGAGGTGTAGCGATCGCCGGCCCGTTGCCTCCGGTGCCATAGGAATAGCACGTACCGAGTCAGAATCTCGAACTCGGTGAGCGGCATCGTTCACATGCTGCAGGGATCAAGTAGGGATCCCACAGCGTCAGACACGTCCAGTTGTCTTCGGATAGCGTGGCCCGGAGCCGAGCGCCTTGGCTCGAAGGACATCCGGGTCTCGCGGATCGTCGGGCCACACGTCGGCGTTGCGGTCTGCCCGGCGGACCTTGCGCCGGTTGATGCGAATGCGCTTCATCGTTCACCTCCCCGGTTCTGCGACGACACTAGTAGTACTTTGTTAGGTCGGCGTGGTTGCGTTGTTTTGCGTGGGTTTTCGTGTTGGATCGGGGCGTGGATGCTGCTGACTTCGTTGCGGTGG
>NZ_JBITJU010000058.1:0-8790 GCF_044460355.1 Kribbella sp. NPDC050124 | reverse complement strand
GGATCAACAAACCCACCGAAGGCCAGCAGCAGGAGAACTCGGTTGACTCAATGAATCCCTAACCAACCCGCCTCAAAAATCTTGACACGCAGCGGAGTGGCGATCTCGGGGTCCCAGACTTGCCCGGTGGTGACCACAGCATGGATGTGGCGCAGGATCGCGGCGGCGATCACGGTCTGGGCCTGGGTTGGCTTGAGCCTGTTGTTCTCGCGGGTGGTCAGGTGCCGGTAGCGGGCACCGTAGACCGGATTGGCGCGCTGGGCTCCCCAGACCGTCCGCCACGCAGCGACCCGCAGCCGGGGCCGGCCTTGGCCGGTGAGCTTGGTCCGGCCGGTGAAGGTGCCCGACGACTTCTCCCGTGGTGCCAGGCCGGCGTGCTTGACCAACGCCCGTGCGGTGGCGAACCGGTTCGGGTCACCGGTCTCGGCCAGGATGGCTGCGGCCCCGACCGCGGAGATGCCAGTGATCGAGGTGACCAGCGCGGTCAGCTTGAGCTCGTCGAGCACGGCGACCATGCGCTGTTCGGTGTCAGCGAGCTTGTCCTGGGTGTGCGCCCAGTCCTCCAGCAGCAGCTGCACCCGCTCTAGCGCGCCGGGTCGATGTGCGAGCACTCCGGCCGGATCACTCAGCGCCCGATAGAGGTTGCGCAGGATCCGCAGGCAGGGTTTCTGCCCGCCCCGCTTGCTGATCTCGCGGCGCACTGCATGCTCGAACCGGGCCGCGCCCAGACGTCGAGTGCGGTCGAAGTCACCGCCATCACGGTCCAAGATCACCCACATCGCCGCGACCCAGGTCTTGGACCGGAAGGGCTGCTGGGCTACTTCCAGCGCGGCAGGCCACACGCATTCGAGCAGGTCGCGGATCTGTTGGATCTGGCCGCCCGCGTCGGTGACCAGCTGCTCGCGGCGGGCACCCAAGTGCCGCAGCCGACCCCAGGTCTCATCGATCGGTTCGGGAACGTAGCCGCGCAGCTGCGCGGTCAGCCGGGCGATCAGGATCGCGTCCTTGTCGTCGGTCTTGTCGAAGGTTAGGTCCTCACTGCGCCGAGCCCACGAGGTCTGCATCGGCTGAACACACACGAACGGCATCGACCGGTCCGCAGCCAGCCGGCCCAAGACCCGCCACCGGTGCCCGGTCGGCTCACACGACACCGTCACGCCGGCGAACCCGTTCGCGGTCGCGCGCTCCGCGACCCAGTCCAACGCAACCCCGAGATCCCAGGCTCGGCAGCGGAACGTCTTGCGGGCCAGGACCTTGGAGTCGTGGTCGGTCACCACCACCATCTGCTTGTTGTCGGCCAGGTCGATCCCGACGATCGCGTTCTCCAGCGGCACCAACTCCCGCAGTCGTGCCAATCGAGCGTTGCGGTTCCGGTCACCCCGCGAGACACCATTACCGTTGGTCATGAACGTCCTCCATATGCGATGGGACACCAAGCCCGACAAGCGCATCAGGGGGACGTTCCTACATCACGGCCGACACGCAGAACGTCTTTCTATGCCGCGATCCGCGCCTTCACTGTCGCAGATCACCTGGCGGACGACCGTCGCACATCACCCGACGGAGGACAGGCGCTACGCCAGTGTCTCCTGACAAGTTTCTCTACGTCTTCAAGACGGGCCCCTCCAGGGCCGCAAAGCGCGCCCGCCACTGCAGGGCGGGACGCCTGCCCGCCACTCCGCTTCGCTGCGTTCTGGGCGCGTCCCTTGGCTTGGCGCGCAGGTGCCAACAGGGTGCCGGGTCGAAGACGGCACAACTCGCCATCAACGATCGACACCCTGTCGGTGTGGTCTCGCCGAAACACCCGGCTACCGCCGCATGCCGTTGCCGCCTGATCCCGTCTGCCGGCGGGCTCCCGCATCGCCCCGCTAGCAATCCTGGAAGGGACGGTCCGGCCCGGCCCGCGTCAAGGGCGCCTGCGGCGTCCCTCCGGGATCTTCGCCCCTTGACCCCCACCGCGCCGAACCTAAGGTCGGCAGCTATCGGGGCGATGCGGGAGGACTGCGCGCGTGCTTGACACGTAACCGTCAACCCTGGCTCGACGGACCTTCCGTTTGGGAGGATGCGCGGCCGCGCCCGTAAGTGATGTCGAGAACGCCGCCGGACTCTACCGGGATCGCGCTCTGCGTGCGCACCGCCGCGAGCGCGGTCTGTGGCGCTTTGGAGCTGAGCGTGATCCACACTGCGGAGAGGTCGCGGTTCGGGCCGGCCGCGGTGATGACGCCCCTGTTGGCGGCTATCAGCGCTTTGGCGGCCGCCACTAGTTCGTCTCGACTGTAGGTGGCCTTGCGGATCGTCACCGGCACCGGCTGAGCCGCCACGATTTGTTGCAGGCCAGCCGGCGGATCACCTTTCCAATAAACCACGACGGTCTTGTGATCATCGAGAATCCGAACCTTGCCCGCGTCGGGACTGGGGTTCTCGACCAGCCACTGCGTCACCGCCGACGCCGCATCCTCCTCGGGCGTTGACTCCGGGATCGAACCTTCAGAGTCCATTGGATCGCCCCCTATGGGCATCGGCGCCGCTGGTTGCAGTTCCGGTTGCAGTTCCGCCGCGTTCAGTCGCGTCCAGGCAAGGTACGTCGCAGAGCGACCAAGCCTGTTCGTACCCCTGCGGATCGCCCCGAACACCACGAGGTCGAACTTAAACCTCGCGGCCGAAAGGCATACGGGTTCGAATCCCGTCCCGGGTACCTCCGGCTCTGACTGGCACATCCACTGGCCGGCGGAGACTCGGCGAGGGGTAGTGCACGAGGATCTGCCAACCACGTGTCGACGCCGGCACCTGCAAGTCAGCCGCAGCGCATGGGCCGTCTTGCTGTCGTAGCTTCTTCCTCTTGCCCACCGCCAGCGCCCGGCGCGGGAGCTGGCGGGGTGAGTTCCCGGAAGGCCTAGTGGCAGTGGAAGAACTCGTTCACCGTGCCGTCGGGCCGGACGTTGAAGTGATCAACTTGGTTGGTGCGGAGCGTTGACCCGTCCGAGCCAGTGGCGTGGAGGTTGAACGTGAACGTGCCGTTCACGGTCGCCCCGTTGGCGTTGAAGCCTCCCCAGATCGTGACCTTGCCGGTGTAGCTCGGCAGAGTCGGGTCCTCGAGCGGCACCGCGACGAAGGTGCCGGTCTGGGTAAAGGTCGCGTGTACGCGGCCGTCGTCGAAGGTAGTCGTGTGCTCGATCAGGTTGGTCGTGGTGGTGATGGTGTACAGCGGTCCTTCGTCCGAGCAGACGGGATCGGGAATCACATCGACGAAGGTCTCGACGAGGTTCTTCAGGGTCGTGGTCTCGGTGACCGGTGGCGCGCCGAACGCAGGCGCTCCAGTGAACAACAGGCCGGCGATTAGCAGGCCGACCATCAGTAGCAGGCGACGAAGCATCCCATGCCCCCCTTGGGCGATATGGAGCTCTGTGCGCCGGGCGGTTGCGACGTTACTCGTGCCAGCCCGAGGGAACCAGAGCTGATCCGGGGCGACGCCAGCGACTCCTGACGAGCTGATCGACATCCAAGCGATTGAAGTAGTCAGCCCTGGCCATAGTTGCACCGGTAGTTGCAATTCACCCCGATCCGCGCACGTTCCCAGGGCGACAGCAACCAGGTGACGACCGCGGCGCGAACCGTGACGAACCGCGCTAGGCAGAGGATGGTCGAACTTGAAGCTCGCGGCCGATAGGCATACGAGTTCTAGTTGCGTTCAGCCGTTGGGGTTCGGCGGGCGGTGCCGCGGTGTAGGGCTAGGTGGGCGCCTAGGAAGCCCGCAGTTGCTATGACTAGGTTGCCGGCTAGGGCGAGTTTTGTGGCGCGGGGGTGGTTGCCGCGTAGGCGGGCGATGAGGGAGCCGGTGAAGAGGAGTATTGCGCTGTCTGCGCCGAGGCCGTGGACTGCGCCGATCCTGCGTTCATAGCCTGAGAGTTCCGCCCAGTCGGCGGCGCCTGCGAGAGCCGTCGGCGTGGATGCCAGCAGTCCGAACCCGGTTAGGAGCGCCGCCGCGCGACGCGACTCGGAGCCACCGGCGAGGTCGAGAAGGGACGTGCTGAGCCAGCACCCGGCGGTCACGTCGGTCAGCGAGGGATGCAAGGAATGACCGAGTACGTCGGTGTGCAGCGGACTGCGCCGTACCCGTTCGATCAGCGGCCCGTAAGCCAGCTCTTGAGCGCGGGCAAGCCGCTCGGAAACCGGGCTTTCGCCGACCGCGCGGACCGCGCGTTGCGGCAAGGATCTCGACGCCACGCTCTCAAGGTACGCGCACGGCCGTCGCCCCTGGAAGCACTCGCTGCCGCTTTGAGGCATCGGTTGGCTACGGGGTGCGGCTGTCGAACTCGTCCCATTTCAGGGCCAGCGGGTCTAGCCAGGAGAGCTCTTCCTCGGTTCGGGCGGCGGCGACCACCCAGTGGCCGTCGTTGTCTTGGCAGATCATGGTCAGCGAGCCGGAGCGGTGCCAGATCCGTTGTCGGCGGCCCGGCCACGACCACTCGCCGCAGGGCAGCGGGGTGCAGGCGTCCTCGATCTGGGCGACCGCAGCCTGATCCAGTCGAACGGCGCTGCGGTTCGCGCCCATCGACCACAGCGCCTCGAAGGCCGCGTGGTGCAGCCAGAACTCGTCTTCGGTCTCCGCGATGGGTTGCCAGGCTGCGTGGTCGTCGTACTCGCGCTCAAGGAAATCCCCAGCCTCTCCACGTCCCCACAGCCACACGCCCTGGTTCTCGACGACCAGCACCTCCACGCCGCGGTCTACCCATGGCTGTGTGGGCACGTGGTTGAACTTGAGCAGCGGCTTGACGAGCGCGGCAGCGTCTGGCTGTCGGGGCACGGCGCCGAACCAAAGTTCGATCCAGTCGTGTAAGGAGGCGGGCACGCCCCACATGATCCCGAAGCAGGGGGGCTAGTCGCCGGAGTGGCCCCAGAAGGTGAGCTCGGTGGGATTGCCGTGCTCGTCGTAGAGGACGGCGCAGCGACCGACCCAACGGGCTCGAGGCAACTTGTCGTCAAGGTCGGCGGTGTCGGCTCGCGTTGGTCGATCCGTGCCGGTGGCAGCTCGAACCTCATCGGCGGTCGCCGGAATGATCGTGCCCTGGTCGTACCAGTTCCGCGGTTGGTCAGGGTCGACCACTCGGAGGACATCGAGGATGGAATGCGTCCCCGCCTCGCGCGCGTGCTCGTCTTCGAACAGGCCTTCCAGCCGCGCCGGCCGGGGTGAACGGAGGGTGGGCGGGAGGTATTCGCTGTCGCCGTACCACCAGTAGTCGCCAGTGGAGAAGACCTGCTGCCGTAGGTCCTGCAAAGCTTGGCTGAAGTCCTCCTGGTAAGGAACGAAGTATCTCCAGTCTGACGCGCCCATACATGACTCCCGGCTAGCTCGACGGCGACCTGAGCGCGACACTACAGGCCAACCTGAGGCAGCTCAGCTCCCCACTGCTGAGCATGCTTCTCGTGTCGGTCACTCAGCAGGTTCGTGCTCCGCATCCCTCGTTGCGGTCACTGCGCGGTTTTGCGGGGATCCGCTCATCAGGCGCCAGCGGCGGTAGGGGTCTACTGGGCGGTGGTTTTCGATGTAGCCGCCGCTGGGGAGGCGGACTACCTGGCCGGTTTCGATGCCGTGGGCTGCGATCTGGGCGTCGCTTGCCTGGAGGCCTAGGCAGATGCGGCGGGTGATCACGAATGCGGCGGGTGGGCCGAGGATCAGGAGGATCTGGAATACGTGGATGAGTGCGTTGACTGACATGTGGAAGAGCAGGGCCATGGTGTCGGCGCCGGCTGCGGCCCAGAGGACGCCGTAGAAGGTCATGCCGGCTACGCCGATGCCGGTTCGGGTCGGGTTGTGGCGGGGGCGTTCAAGGAGGTGGTGATGCTTTCGGTCGCGGGTCAGGCGCTCCTCGATGAATGGGTAGGCGGCGACGAGCGCTAGGAACAGCGTGCAGATGCCGACCGGCAGCAGGATGGCTACGGTGAAGGTCTTGCCCCACAAGACGAATTCCCAGCCTGGGGCCAGTCGGAGCGAGCCGTCGAGGAAGGCGAGGTACCACGCAGGGCCGACGCCGGCCGAGGCGTTCGCCGGGTCGGCAGGGCCGTAGAGCCATACCGGGTTGATGGTCGCCGTCGCGGCCATCAGGGTCACGACCCCGGCGACGAAGCAAAACAGGCCGATGCCCTTGACCGCGGCCACTCTCGCCGGGCGACCCACCACGTTGTCTTCCGTTCGCCCGGGTCCAGTGGGCTGCGCGGGCTGGCGCTTGAGCGCGAGGACCGCGGCGGCAACGAAGAGGGCGATGAGTACGGCGGGCAGGACGACGATGTGCAGCGGGTAGAACCACGCGATCACATTGCCCGGGAAGTCTCCCCCGAAGAGCACGGCCGCAATGGCAGTGCCGACCAGCGGGGTCGCCTGCAGGACACCGTCGAGTACGGCGAGGCTCATGCCGGACGCCATGTCGTCCGGGAGTGAGGTGCCGGTGAGGGCGGCGCCCAGGGTGACGATGAGCAGCCCGAAGACGACGAGCCAGTTCAGGCGCCGTGGCCGACGGAACCCGCCGGTGAAGAACAGTCGCAACAGGTGCAGCGTGATCGCCGCGACCATGATCAGCGTGGACCAGTGGTGGATCTGGCGGATCAGCAGGCCGCCGCGGACCTCGAAGGTGATCGCCATGACCGAATCCAGTGCGCGGGACATGCCTACGCCTTGGAGCGGTACGTACGGTCCGTCGTACACAACGTGATCGACGGACGGTTCGTAGTACGCCGTCAGGACGACGCCGCTGAGCACGATCATGACGAAGCTGTAGAAGGCGATCTGGCCGAACAGCAGTGACCAGTGGTCGGGGAACACCCTAGTTCGCAGGTTGCTCCATGGACGATGCATGGTCGACCTCCTTGGTCCTCCTCCACGCCGGCCGCAATCCGCGGTCACCAATACGACCCCGCAGCCCCCGCCCCTGTGACGCCCCGTGTCGCACCTCACGTTTGACGTCAGCGCTGGATCGGACGCTCGGGACCTCGCGGCCACAAGCGGTGAGGCGTCGGTCAGTGCGCCGGGCCGCAGGGATGGGTGCCGGTGTGGTCGACGCGGAACCGGAACCCGTGTGGGCTGGTCCACTCGACGGCTCCGGCGGGCAGGCGGCGATTGCTCCAGCCGCCGAAAGTCTTCGCGCGGTGGTGGAGTCGGCCTAGAGGTATGAGGTTGTCCGTGCTGGTTTGGCCGGGTGGGCCGGCGCGGTCGTAGGGCACAACATGGTCTTGGTCCATCCCGGCGGTGGCCTCGGCGCTGCTGTACGGGAACATGGCCACCGGATGTCGCAACCGGACTCTGTCCCGGATCCGGTCCGGGATCTCGTAGCTGTGAACGCTGATCTGCTCGTGCAGATCGATGACGGGCTTGACCACGATCTGGTCGTGACCCAGCAGTTCGCTCAACTGGGCGAGGAGCAGCGGCCCGAGCCCTTCGACCCGCAGCACACCTTTACCGGTGGTCAGGGCGTGGTCGGTGAGATGCACGTACAGGGTGTGCCGGGTCGGCCGGCGCCCGCTGTCCGCCGCCAGGCCATGGCTGTAGGCGTGCTGTTTCAGCGCGGCGAGCCGCGCCGGGAGCGCACCGGCCAGTACCCGCCGAGTAAACCCGTCCTCGGTTACCCCACCAGTTGGCCGCACGAGTGTCCTCCAGGATGCGGCAGTGCCGCACGGATCGGGTCCGTTGGTAGGCGGTTCCTGAGTGTCCGGGCCGTACAAGTCATCCGGCTCAGGATCGTGATCGGGACACCCATCGAACGGGGCCGAGTCGGTGTCCGCGCGAGCAGCGGTGGGGTTGGGGCGGGTGCGGGCGAGGTGGCGGGCGACCTCGAGGAGTTGGTGGGCCGCGGCCGGATCAGCGATCCAGCCCACGGCCTTCGCGCGCCGGGCATCGAGGGAATCGGTGTCGCCGAGGGCCTTCAAGGCGCAGGCGAGGTCGTCGACGGTCGCATCGAACCGGATCACATCACCGGCCGCGGCGCGGACCCAGAACCGTTTCGTGCCGTGGTCATCCGACGGTCCGACGAAGACGCCGCGCTGCCTGGCGGCAGCCTCGGCGTCGGCCTTGGCGCGCTCGGGGTCAGCCTCCCACACCGCCGCCCGCACGATGTTCGCGAGCCTCGACGGGGTGACAGTGTCGACGATCCCGACAATGCGGCGGTCCACGATCGCGGCCGCCTGCATCGACACCGACAGGCAGGCCTTGGCGACCATGCGAGCCCGCCAGGGCATCGCGTTCCCGGCCAGCACCGCGGCCCAGATCCGCGGCAGCCGATGCCGCAGTGCCAACGCCTCGCCGAGGAACGACGCCGCGGCGCCGGACGACATCCGCAGCACTGCGCCGAGCTCGACCGGCGCGAACTCGGCCACGCCCGGACACCCCTCGCCGCCGTACACCCGCAGTCGTTCCCGCCCGGGCAGCGGCTCACTGTCCTCGCCGCCGGCGAGGACAGCGTGGCGGTCGGCGTACGCGAGCGCCACCTCCAGTTTGCGAACCGCGGCACGTTCCTCGGCCAGGTCGAACTCCGCCGCCACGGTCAGCAGTTCCGTGGTGCAGAGCTCAGCCAGATCCCCTTCGAACACATGTTTGATTCTATAGCAGTCTGGCGTCTCCTTCAAATCGGAAAGACCATTGAAACCCTTTGCCCACAAGGCGAAATAACACATCCGACCCAAGCCCAAGAGGAGTTGAAACGCGGACCCCTCTGTGTCAAGGTTGCCTGAGGCAAGATTTGTTCTTGAAACCTTGAGTTGAGGGCGAGCGAGGAGTCTGACCCCAAGTGAGTTCGTTTGATG
>NZ_JBITJU010000057.1:0-9923 GCF_044460355.1 Kribbella sp. NPDC050124 | reverse complement strand
GGTGTGTCGAAGAAAATGTTCTACGGCACCAACCCGCACGGCGACACCGAAACCCTCACCGACGCCACCACCGGCGCCACGACGTCGACGTACCGGTACACCGCCTACGGCCAGGCCGACAAGGCCGGCACCACCGGCGACGACAAGATCATGGACGACTCGGCTCAGGACGCCGACGTCGTCAACCCGTACCGGTTCAACTCGAGCCGTTTCGACGGTGCCACCGGCACCTACGACATGGGGTTCCGCGAGTACAACCCCAGCCTGAACCGGTTCCTCACCCGCGACATGTACGACGGGGCGCTGGGCGACATGGGTCTGGGGGCGGATCCGTGGAACACCAACCGCTATATGTTCGGCGGCGGAAACCCCATCGGCCGCATCGAACTCGACGGCCACATCAACGAGTCGTTGACGTCAGGCGGAGGTCGAGCGCCTGAGCCTGTGAGCGTAATCGTGGGAAGTCGCGAGGTGGCTGCCGAGGACTCGAAGGAATTCGACGCGGCGTATGACGCGGTCGAGTCGGAGCTCATCGGCGGTCGAGGTGGCCAAGGACATGCCGGGACCGTCGGTTGCAACAACCTAGAGACCTGGAAAGTGGAGAACGGCAAGACAACGACCTGCGGTTGGTCCGATGTCAAGTTCTCCAACAAGTTCGCTAATGCGCTGTGCCAGCAACCTGGTATTCGGTGCGGCCCGTACACCCCGACCGGCCCGATGGGAGTTGGCCTCGGCCATGACGGCGGGGCAGTTCGCCTCACCGGCGGTCCTGAGGCGCCGACCGGCAGCCGTGCGATGGGCGGTGGTGATTTCTGCAGCTTCAGTGGTGAGACATTAGTTGAGATGGGTGACGGCTCACGCAAGCCCATCTCGCAAGTGAAGGTCGGCGACGAGGTTCTCGCCGCCGACCCGGAAACCGGTGAGCGAGGACCGCGGAGGGTCACCCATCTCTGGGTCCACACCGACACGCTGCTTGAGCTTGAAGTCGAGGGCGGCCTCCTCACCACCACCGAGGACCACCCGTTCTGGAACGCCACCGACAGCGAGTTCCAACGCGCCGACCAACTCGATGCAGGCGATCAACTCGTCACCCCTGGCAGGAACCTGGTACGAGTCAAGGGCATCCGTCCAGGCACGCAGCGCGGGGCAACCGCCTACAACCTCACCGTCGACGACATCCACACCTACTACGTGCTGGCAGGAAACATGCCGGTCCTGGTCCACAACAACTCTGGTTGCGGGCCGTACTTGAAAGATTTGCCGAAGGATTATGACCGGCGAACTGTAGGGATTCTTGATGTCGGTAACGATCAGCTGCCGATGATTAGTGGTCCAGGCGGCCAGTCGGGTCTTCTTAAGGTCCTCCCAGGCCGGATCAAAGCAAATGCAGGGCATGTCGAGACACACGCGGCAGCGTTCCTGCGCATGAATCCGGGCATTAGACAGGCGGTCCTTTACATCGACTATCCGAGTGGAACGTGCGGAACCTGTAGAAACACATTGCGGGACATGCTGCCAGAAGGCGTCGAATTGTGGGTCAGATCGCCACAAGGAACTGAGAGATTCGTGGGGCTTCCCAATTGACTCAGGACAGCGATCGGCGGCCGACCTGATTGATCGGCCGCCGATTCGCAGCTTTTGCTACTACCAGGGCGGCGGTTCATCGGTTGTGTGATCCTGAGGGTTGGTGTAGGAGCGCCACTTGATTCCGGGCGTGGTCTCGGCCCAGGCGAGATCCTCTGGCGCAACAGCTGCCAGCACAATGTCATGGCCTGATTCAATATCATCGCTCGGGTGGACAAGAGCCAACCATTTCTCACCGAGGATGATGCGTGAATCGCGGGCCGGCCAGTTCCAGGGGAGAAACGGAAGTTCACGGCCTCCTGTCTGAGAGCCAAGCAATCCTGCCGGTACTCCCTGCGCGACTTTCGTCGCTGGGGCTCCCAGGATCGCCTCGAGGACCGTCGCATGGATCAGGAAATCTGAGAGCCGCTCGCCGGTGGGTGTCCAGGGGTTACCGCCTTCAGACGGTTCTCGCTCGTACACAGAATGCGCTTCATCGTTCGGGTCGAATGCCCATTCCCAAGTTCCTTGGTTCTCTACCCAGAATGGTATCTTCCCGTCCTCGATTCTGAGTTCCGCCAGAGGAACGGCGTAATTATGCGCGGTGATCGCTCCGCCCCAGCGCGCGGAGATCTCGTGCCATTCAACAAGTTCCGTAGGGGCACCAGATTCATGTCCCACCTGTACGCCAGCGGATGGCCGGTCGCCGTACCATTTACTGAGAAATAGCAGTAAGCTCTGATTGTCCGTAGGGGCGAGATAGTTCATGTGCATATTATGCGCCACGCATGGGATCGTCGGAGTGAGCTGTGTGCACGGTGGATGGAACTGATCCCTGTTGGTCGAGGACTTGATCCCTGACGGCAACGCCGCGGACGGTTGCTGCGACGGCATAGATCGGCAGGGGGGATGTTGTCGGCGCTGAGGGTGCGCCACCCCCGGCGGTGGCTCTCGGCGTAACAAAACACCGGTACAGGAGGGTCCAGGCACTGCTAACAGTTGACCTGGCCATTGGTGCTGGCGGACCGATCTGACTATTGTGCGCGGGGCCCGTGTTCGATCCTGGCGGTACTGCAGCGACTCCCGACCACCTGACCTGGTGCCTGCCCCGGACCGCCCCACACGGCCCAGAACTCCCGAACGTGTCCCCAAGGGCAAAGTAGCCACGTCGAGTGCGGATGCTAGGCCTTGAACTCCCGAAGCTGGCCTCGAGTGGCTAGTAGCGGGCAGGGTCGTCCGGTCGTGGGGCCCGTTTCATAGGTGGTCGCTCGTGAAACACGTCGGCAGCCGCCAACGGCGAGCGGGCACCGATGTTTCATGAGTTGTTGCAAACAACTGGACGAGTGAAACGTACTTATGAAACAGTCGGTCGCTGTGAACAGCGCCGACCAGGATCACCGGGACTACCAGCGCGTGGAAGCGTATGCGTGCCCGATGTCCACCTGCGCCGCCCCGGCGGGCTCGCCGTGCCGTACGGGGAAGGGAAAGGTGGCGGTCCAGTACCACACTGCCCGCTTTCGGCTCGTGCCGCGGCTGGCCAAGGTGCTGAACGTGCCCACCCCGGCCGTACGCCGGCCGGGATCTGTATGGACCGAGCTCCCGTGGCCGGTCGAACTCGGTGGCGAGCCGGTCGGTCATGTTCGGATCGGGTACGCCCGCGCCTCGACCTCGCGCCAATCCCTGGACTCCCAACTCGACGCCCTCTCCGGTGCCGGCGTCACTCGTGTCTTCTCCGAAAAGATCTCTACCCGGGCCACCCGCAGGCCGGAACTGGAGGCCGCGGTCAAGCTGGCCCGCGAGATCCGCAGCTCCGCCGTACGAGTCACTCTCGTTGTTCACGAACACAAGCGGCTCGGCCGCGGCATCGAACTGGCCGCTCTGGCCGAGGAGCTGAAGGCCAACGACATCGGCCTGGAGTTCCTCGCCGGCGAACTCCAGGGCTCGCACGACCCGGCGGGAGTGGTATTCACCGTGCTAGCCGCCCTGTCCGGCATGGAACGCGAGTACATCAGAGACCGCACCCTGGAAGGCCACGAGTCGGCCCGCAAACGCGGCAAGACCATCGGCGGCGCCGGCGTCACCGACCAGGACATGCTGGCCATAGCCCTGCACCTGCGCGAGCAGGGAGTGAGCCTGCGCGACGTCGCCAAGCGCCTGGTCATCACCACAGGCAAGAAGAAGGGGCAGCACCCCTCGGCCGCAACCGTACTGCGCATGCTGCGCGAGCACGGCGAACAGACAACAGCGCCCCAGGCCGCACAAACCATCGCCGAAGCACACCCGAACGGAAAGTCACGGTAAGCCGCCGAACCGAGACCTGCTAACGGGACTTTTCGTTCGGATGCTCGTCATACCCCGAGCCTGCGAGCCTGGTCGGTCACCCACAACTGTCTGGCCGGAAAGGTCATCGCCCCGACACGCAAATCGACGAGGCTCCCGTACTTCGCGTTCAGCATCGCCGCGACGTCGGTTGCCCACGCGGCCAGCTCGATGTAGAACGGGGGCTCACGCCGCACGCGATCGGGGACAGGAAATACCCTGAGCGCACCCGGTGACTCCTCGCTCAACCGGCGCAGATCCACGCGCAGACTCTCCCAACCGGCCATAGCCCGACGGTATCGGAACCGACCGCAGGCAGAGGACGATCGAGCCCTTCAGGAACTTCCTGAATTCGGCATGAGCGCGCGCACTATGTGGCAGATCCGCGCGATACAGTCTCGCCCATGAACCGCGATCCGCTGGACGACATGCCTCAAGATTCGCGTCGCGAGGTCGTGGCCGCGGTGCAGGCCGCCCTCGACGTCGACGAGGCAGGTGCGGAGGACATCGTCCGATCAACCGAACCGTTCTGGGACGCGATGGAGCGTGCCGGTGGGTTGGTTGACTCCTGGGGCGGCGGCGAGTTCTGCTACGTCTTGCCGCGGGTACTCGCATTCATCCGTGGCGGCGCCTAGGAGGGCTCAGGCCCACCGCGCGCAACTCGGCATGACCGCGCCCGGATCGCGGCTGTGCGTGCATGTATCAGCGCCGAATGGCGACTACGGCACTTCGTCAGAGTCCACCTGCAGGATCGCTTCGCGAAGGGAGCGTTCGTAGTGGCTGCGGCGGAACACGACGCCTCAAAGCTCCCGTAGTCCCGAGTTCGACGGTGCGGCTGTCTGAAGCCGCGCCAGGTCACCACGTCCTCAGAAGTCAGCACCTCGGCTTCGAGTGGCCAACAGCCCACCTCGCCGCACTCGCACCCGAGCAACGCAACGGCGCCGTGCCTGGCCCACTACGAGGAGTCGGGCGGTCCTGTGAGGTAGCTGGCCAAGTCGCCAGTGGAAATGGTCATGTACCAGACCGGCGTATCCGCCGGCCACGGCATTACGAGCCGCATGTTCGTATCCTGAGACGAGATCGACCAAGCTCACGTCATCGACGTACGGCAACAGCTCCCGGCCTTGAGGAGTGCGGTTGCCCCACGGGCGGACCTCAGAGCGGACCTTGCGAACGACCAGCGACGGGGGCACATGGCAACTGTGCCCTATGGCCCTGGCCAGCGGAACCCGCTCAACCTGACGGCGCGCCTGCTGCCGGTCGGAGGATGGCCTGCCGAGGGCCCGCACGTCGGCAGGATCACGCGCGGACGGCGGCAGATCTGGAAGTGCTGCCGCGGTCGCGACAGGGAGCGGGAAGGTCAGTTTCGGACGACAGTTCCGGGCCGGTCGAGCCAGTGGAGGAATGGATCGTTCGCAGGACCGTTGACAGCGATCCATTGGTCTGCAACATCCTCAAGCCCCAGTGCTTCGATCCCGGTTCGAGCCGGCTGAACTCCCCACCGCTCGCGCACCCAACTCCGGTAGAGCCCAAGAGCCGCACCGTCCTGCTCGGGTGGCTCGCCCCAGTCGGTGTTCCAGCAGGGCTCCTCGTAGCCGACAGCGAAGAGACGAAGCACGGCCAACGGGGACGGAAGAACTGCGAAGAGAATCGAGCCAGAACCCGAGCCGTGGTGTACCACATGCTGCCGGCCGTCGTCATCGAGCCAAAGGCAGACAGATGAGCCTTCGCCACCCGTCGCAGCGATGAACCAGAGGCGGTCCGGATCCACGAGATAGCCGGCCCAGCTGGTCCGCGCTGGATCGCCGATGGCCACCAGGCAGTGTTCGCCGATCCTTGGATCCGCGAGGTACCCATAGCCGTTGTGTACGTTCCCGACCTGCGTCGTCCACGCCGCGAGTTCGAGAAACTCAATCGGCATGGTGAAGCGGTCCGGCATCCCGGAGATCAGATCGACCGGCCGAAGGCTCACGCGTCCATGGTTACAAAGACAGCGTTCCTGGGGCTCGCTGCCCGAGAATACAGCGAGGCTGTCTTCTCCGAACGGACATCGGCCCGCCCGCTCGGATCGCGGCAGAAGAGGATGCCGGCAGGCACGGTAGGCGTAAACCCGGGCACCGGACTTAGATCCACGTCCACGGACGGACGGCTTGCCACACGCGCCCGGGTCAACGGGCACGGCGCGGATGGAGGTAGATCTCAATGTCTTTCAACGCATTGGCCGCCCCAACGCGGCGTAGTTCGGGAACCACCCGGTCTTCGTCCAGTCGGCCATAGACCCTCGCCAGGTGCCCCAGGCACGTCGCGGCAAGTAGTCTCACCTGGCGATCCTCGTGATCGAGTAGACCGAGATAGAGTTCCTGTAGCTCCTTCCAGTCCCCACCGCCATACAGAACGGCACCAACCATGGCGTCCAGGGCGCTGAAAAGCTCGCGGCGATCGATCGCCGCACGCACCTCGCCCGGTGTTGCCGGCGGTGGGTTGCGGAAGACGTGATGCTCATGGCTCATAGGCCGCATCCTTGCTCATCCGTGAGCCGGGCGATCATCGGCTAGACGTAGGTAGCCGTCGGGTGCACTCACGTCGGCATGACCGCGCTTCACTCTCGACGGCATGTCCGGGCGCCTTCTCAGTCGCATGGCGCTGACCGGCGCCGTGAATCCGTAGGCACGCTTCAATGAGAACCAGGCTTCGATTGCGCCCTCGGTTCCCTCACCCCTCGATGTCGTCGGCCACTCGTGGGACGAAGTTCTCGGGCCAGACCTGGTCGGCGATGGGGAAGTCGTGCCGCCAGCCGACGTTGTCAGTGAATTTGACCTCGGTGAAGTCGTTGCCGGTGATCACGTTACGCCTCTGGGAGTCCCGGTCCGTGCCACCCCACACGCAGCCGTTCATGCGGCCGACGAACCGGCAGTCGATCAGGTCGGCGTCATAGGCGAAGTGGCCCTCCCAGCGGCAGTTGACAAACGTGCAGTTCTCGAAGCGACCTGCACCGGTGTTGAAACCGCCAAGCGTCTTGAACCGGACCCGCTCGAACGTGCAGCCCCGGTAGACGGCCGGGCGGTTGGCGAATGAGCCCTGCGCGGCGAAACCGTACTGGTTCAACACAGGCCTGACGCGCTGGCGGAAGTGGCAGTTCTCAAACGCGGACCACTGGACTAGAAGACTGACGTCATTGAGCCAAAGTTGGACGTCTGAAACGGTCGCCCGGACGAGGTACAGGCGGCGAAGCCCCGAGCCGCCGGGAGTGATCGCGTCCAGATCAATCGTCGTCACCGACCCCGAAACAGACCTGCCGGTCGACGCGGGATCTTGGGCGACGCGGGGCGGCGACTGTCCGCGCCACCACTCTGGCTTGCTGCTCATGGAGACATCATCTCGCCATCTCATCGACCGACTCCGCTCCCCGAGCATGCAGAGCGACTATTCGACGCACTAACTCGGCATGACAGTGCGCGGATCGCGGGAGCCATGTGCGGACGTTCGCGAGGCTGGCCTGAGAGGATCCGATTTATGATCGGCGATCACCACGATCTGCCGCGCCGGGCGCGTGATGCTCGGGGCAGCCATGAGGTGGATGGTGATCGTGGCATTCGGCGATCTGGAAGGGAACACCGGCGGGGATGGCGAACGGATGACTGGCGGGATGTCGGCGGCGGATGAGGCGACCCGGCTGAGGTCGGCGCGTGGGTTTCGGGTGGAGTTGGACTATCTGCTGCCGGGTGGTGCGGCGGAGGTGGGGCCGCGGTGGTGGACTGGTTCACGGACGCGGTGGAGCGGCTTGCGGGCGAGTTTATGGCCGAGCTTCCGGCGGCGGGTTTGCCGTCGGAGGGGTTGCGTGATCCGGCGGGTGGGCCGTTTGGGCCGGTTGGTTCGCGGTGGTGTTCGTTGCTGGTGATCGGGCAGGGTGAGCGGCGGTTGTCGAAGTCGTTGCGTGCGTGGTCGCCGAAGAACTGGGAACGGTTCTTGTCGCAGGCGGCGGATGTGTCGGTTGAGATGTCGGCGAAGTTCTCGACCTTGAACAGGTTTGGTCATGCCGGAGTTCCGAGTCTGACGATTTCGGCCTACCGGCCACGTCCACCCGAAGCGCGGCAGTGGCTGCGGCTGGACGCTACCTACGTTGTGGGGACGTTGGGTGAGACCGCCCCGATTCCGGACGAGGTGCCGGAGGCTTGGCGGGAGTTTCTGCTGGCGCAGGCCGAGCGGTCGCCGGCGGTGTTCGGATTCCTTGCCGATGACGCGATCTCGGCCGGGACCCGCACGCCGCTCGAGGATGTAAGAGCGACATTCCCGGACGACACGCTGCCGCTGTCGGACTCCCAGATCCGGGGCTATTCGTGGGTGACGGTCACGTCGGCCGGTGTTCTGCAGCGGTTGGGTGGGATCGAGGCGGTCCGCAAGGGTGGCGCGTTTGCGAGTGCGGTCGAGTTGCCGTCGGGTGGGGCCGTGTTGCAGGCGACGCCGCGGTTGTCGGAGTACGAGGGTGACGCGGTCCGCCAGGTGTTCGAGGCGTTGGCGCCGGTGCTGCCCGAGGACGCGCCGTGGCCCGACGACTTCAACCGGTTCAAGCTGATCTACGAGGCTCCACGCAGGTAGTGCGGCTAGCAAAGTCCGCAACTCGGCATGTCCGCGCGGACAGCGGCTAGATGAGTGCATTCCATGCATCGCGCGCACCGGCACCCGCACTGGTAGCTTGTGGCGTCTCCAGGAGAGGTTCGATTAATGGGTTTTGATCAGTGGCTGGATGCCGAGGCCCTTTTGGAACAGGGCGCGCAGCATCGATGGCGCGAGGGCGACGTGTCCACGCTGGAGGTTGTCGAGGTTTGCCATCTGGACCTTGCCACAGGGCAGGTCGTCGCCGTTGATCCCGCGTACTTTGGCAGTTTCGACGAAGCTTGGCCTGTGGTGGCGCAGGTGCCTCCGGGTGCCTACCCCGTGTTGCTGTCCGTCGTTGCATTGCCCTCCACCGGGCGGACGGACCTCCCTCGCCGTCTCGTGACGGCGGCCACACTCAAGATCAGCGACAACCCAGTCGCCACGTGGAATTGGGTCGACGAGGGATCAGACGGCAAAGTCCTTGGAGTCGGTGTCGACGCCGGCACGGCCTGCTTCTACGACGCTTCGAAGCGAGGATCCCTCGCAGTGCTTAGTGGCGATGAGGACCAGCTCGACGCCGCCATACGCGAGGCCAGCGATGCCGGGTTCGCGGCCATTCCCGACGCCTCGGGTGGCACTGCCGCTGTTTTCATCAGTTGCGGCATGGGCGATGGGTTCTATCCGATCCGAATCGGGCGCGATGCCTCTGACAGGGTCGCGATGGTCATGGTCGACCTGGAGTTGCTGAACCACAGCAAGGGTCGGGTCGGACGGGCGGCGAGCTGACCCGGCTTCTAGGACGATCGGGTCCCTGCGGAACTTCCTGAACTCGGCATGTCAGCGCATTCGTTCGGGCATCTCAGCCGAGCCCGGTAAGGGCAGTCCGGGAAGTACGTGCCTTCGCGCAGTTTCGGGACCGCGACATCCAGCGTTCCGACCCGGGTGTCGAGCTCGCGATACCGATAGCCGTTGCAGGGGTGCACCCGGTCCGGGTCGCGAACCCCGTAGGAGGCGCCGCAGACGCTGTCGGCATCCGCGGACAGCAGCTTGTTGATGAAGCCTTCCATCAGCTCCCGCAGCAGATCCGGACTGGCCTGCTCGAGATGTTCGTGCAGGAACTCGGCTGTCGATACTGGGCCCAGCGGTCATCGCGGTGTCCTTCTTCGAGTCGGTTGTGAGAGATCACTCGAAGGATCACCCGATGACCGCGTTCACGTCTCCGCGCGACGCGCCACCGGGATCACGTCGTACACCACTCTGCTCAGTGTCAGCAACATGCGGGCGCGGCGCATCGACACTCCAAAACTTGGGGCGGATCCGGCGCACCCCGAGCGACACCGGCGAAGTCAAGAAGAGTTTTATCCTTCGAAATACGCTCCGACGCAACCCGATTGCAGCAAGTTGCGACGACACACCACACAGCCGACACGGCCGCTCCAGACCTG
>NZ_JBITJU010000056.1:0-12615 GCF_044460355.1 Kribbella sp. NPDC050124 | reverse complement strand
AGCCCGCGACGTCGACCGCCGCACCCACCCAACCACCATCCACATCGCGATCAGCCCCTTGCCCCACACGCCAGACGGCTAACCGAATGGCGTTGCCGCTAACCCGCAGCCACCGCTAGCTCCTGCAGGTGGCTGCCGGCCGAGTGGAGGGAGGGGGTCAGTCCTCCAGGTCGGTGATGTCGCCCAGGTCTACGTCGCGGTAGGAGGGGAGGTCTGATTCGTCGTCGTCGGTGAGTTCGTAGTTCTCGTCGTCGTCGACCACGTGGACGGCGGCTTCTTCGGCGGAGGCGGCGGCGCCGGCGAAGCCGACGTCTTCGGCGACCAGCTCGTCCTCGTCGTCGCTGTGGGCACCCTCGTCGGGGGCGACCAGCCGGCCGGAGCGTTCGACGCCGACCTCGGGGCCGCCGACGTCCTCGCCGCCCTCGGCGTACGGGTCCACGTCCGGCTCCTCCTGCGCGATCCGCTGGTCCAGCGACTCGCCCTGCAGCGCCTCGTCGGCCGTCGTGCCGAATCCTTCGCCCGCGGACCACTTCTCCGGCGGCGAGTACCCCTCGTCCAGCAGATCCTCCACACCCCGGTCGTTCAGGGTGTCCTCCGCCTGCAGCTGGTCCTCGTCGTCGACGCTGTAGCTGCCGTAGTCCTCGCGGTTGTTCTCGCTCATGCCTCCACCTCGCTAGCGCTCGGCTCCGGCATGACCGAGATCTCGGCTGTGCTGCTTGTTCGCTCGCTGCGCTCGCTCATGCCCACCACCCTGTCCGTCCCGGCCGGGTGAATCAAGCCGGAGCCGCCCGTGCCTGGACAATGGGGTCCGTGGATCCGGTCAGGCTGACGCTGGAGCAGTTGCGGGAGCTACGGGACGACATCGCGCCGCAGGCCGCCCGCCGCTCCCGGGCGTCGGTCCGCCGCCGGGTGGACCGGTGGTGGGACCGGCTGTTCTTCATCTCCCAGTGCGCGCTCGCCGCCGGCATCGCGTGGGCCCTGGCCCGGTACGTCGTCGGCCACCCGACCCCTTTCTTCGCGCCGGTCGCGGCGATGGTCTGTCTCGGCTTCAGCTTCGGCCAGCGGTTGCGCCGGGTGGCCGAGGTGATGGTCGGCGTAGCGGTCGGGGTCGGGGTCGGCGACCTGTTCGTGCGCTTCTTCGGCACCGGCGTACCGCAGATCGTCTTCGTGGTCGCGCTGGCGATGAGTGTCGCCGTACTCCTCGGCGCCGGCACCCTGATGACCACGCAGGCCGGTGTGCAGGCGGCGATCGTCACCACCCTGCTGCCGAACCCCGGCGCCGGTTTCAGCCGCTGGATCGACGCGGTGCTCGGCGGCCTGGTCGCGCTGGCGGCCGCGACGATCGCCCCGGCCGCGGCAATCAGGCGCCCTAGGCAACAAGCCTCCGGAGTGCTGAACGAGCTGGCCGGGATCCTGACCGAGACCGCCGAGGGCCTCGAGGCCAAGGACGAGGCCGCCGTCACCGACGCGCTCCGCCGCGCCCGGAACAGCGAGTCGATGCTGGACGACCTGCGCAGCGCGGCCGACGAGGGCGTCGCAGTGGTCCGGCTGTCGCCGTTCCGTCGCCGGCACCGCGGCCGCGTCCAGCAGATCGCCGATCTCGTCGTACCGCTGGACCGGGCCATCCGGAACATCAGGGTACTGGTACGGCGCTGCGCCGTGTCGGTGTGGCGGGACGAGCAGATGCCCGCCGAGTACCCGGTGCTGCTCGAGCGGCTCGCCGACGGCACCCGCCTGATCGCCGAGTCCCTCTTCGAGCCGCACGCCGATGTCGCCGCCCATCGCGTCCTGGGCGAGCTCGGCCGCCGTACGGCGCAACTCCCGCTGCCGACCGGCTTGTCCGCGGTCGTCGTACTCGGCCAGATCCGCTCCACCGTCGTCGACCTGCTCGAGCTCACCGGTACGACGTACGACGAAGCCCGCACGCTGGTCCCGCTGCGCCCCGACGGGCTGGATGAGAAGTAGGTCACATCAAAAAGCCGGGCTGAATTCCCGTCATACCCGGCGCCTTCGTGCGTCTCACTGGCATGACGATCCACCGACTGATGACCTCGATGGCCAGCGAACAGGTCCGTGAACTCGAGGACGCGCTGGCCGGCGCCGAGACCACACACGACCGGAGCGACGCCGCCGCCGAGCAGTAAGGCGCGTACCGGACGAACGGATCCAGGCGGCGCACCCGAACGGTCTTGCCCACCGAGCCAGACCGCGCGGATGCCGCACAACGCAAGAGGCGCCCCGTGCGAGGCGCCGCCGGATCTGTGGTGCACCGCCACAGCGGTGCACCGAAAACCACCCGCCGGCAGTCCTGACGCCGCTTGCGCGAGGCTCAGGCCAGGCCGGCGGGTGGTTTTTTGTTGCTCTAGGCCACCGTCACCTCGGTGGTGACCGAGTTGGCGATGAAGCACTCCAGGTGCGCCCGGTGGTGCATCCGCTCGAGCGCCTCGGCGTCCGGCTCCGGGCCGGCCCAGACGATCTTCGGGTGCAGGGTCACCTGCGTGATCGCCAGCCGGCCGGCCTCGTTCTTCGCCATCACGCCGACCGCGTGGTCGTCGTACGCGTCGACGACCAGGCGCTTGCGGGCCGCGATCGCCAGGAAGGTCAGCATGTGGCACGACGACAGCGCGGCCACGAACGCCTCCTCCGGGTCGACCGGGCCCGGGTTGCCCAGGTACGTCGGGTTGGCCGAAGCCGGCACCGTGATGCCGCCGTCGAAGCGCCACTCGTGGTCGCGGTTGTAGGTGTCGTAGGTGAACTCGTGCTCACCACGGCTCCAGCTGACATCGACCACGTGCTCCGACATGCTCAGCTCACCTCTCCGAGACGTTCCCGCGGCACCACGTCGGCGCCGACACAGGATTGCATCGTACGGGGGTGTCCCCAGGCAGCTTCGCGACGAAGTCGCTGTCGTAGCGGGCCGCCATCCCGGCGACCGGGAAGTCGGTGGTGACCACCTGGGCGCCGCTGGCCAGCGCGATCCCGACCCGGCTGAAGTCCTTCTCCCGGATCGTCGCCATCGGCTCGTCGGACCGGGTCCGGATCAGGTACCCCTTCGACACCAGCCGCTGGATCTCGGCCTGGTTGGCGCCGCGCGGGTCGTTCACCTGCGTGATCGCCGCGTCCGGCTGGCCCTCGGGACCGCGGGTGAAGACCGCCCGGCCCTCCAGGTTCGGCTTGCCGGCCCGGTACAGGTCCCGGATCGCGCCGGCGCCGCCGTTGTCGAAGTAGAACAGCACCTGGCCGCGGACCGAGTCGAGCTTCGGCCAGCCCCTGGTCAGCACCGACTGCTCGAGCGTGAGACCCGGCTTGCGTACGTCGTCCGGCGTGAGGATCTCGTTCTCGCCGAAGACCGAGCGGATCTCGGTGTCGACCCGGTCCAGGTTCGCCGCGTCCCACGGCGGCGACTGCACCCCGCCGGCCGCGACCACGTTCGGGTCGGACTGCTTGAGCTCGAGGCTGATCGTGATCGGCACGTGGTCCGGGTTCTGGTCCGACCACGCCTTCACCTGCCGCAGGCAGACGACCAGCGACTTGCAGGTGCCGTTGTAGTCGAAGTCCGGGATGTGCATGACCTTGATGCCGGGCTGGGACATCACCGGGTCGGTCAGCGGTCCCTGCCCGGTCAGCTTGCGGATCAGCGGGTACGTGTACAGCCCGCCCGCCGCGGAGTCCGGGACCAGGTCGAGCTCGAGGGTCCGGATGTTCTGGTCCTCCAGCTGCGCCGGGATCGCGGCGTGCGAGTACCAGAGGTCGACCGAGCCCGGGTTCTGGGCCTGCTGGACCTTCTGCTCGGCCGGGCTGAGCTCGCGGTGGTAGGAGTTGTGCGAGCCGATCATCTGGAGCTGGTTCAGCCGCACGCCAGAGCCGTTCTCCTCCTGTGCGGACTGCGGGCTGGTCTTTGGCGTGAGCGCCGTACCGGCGAGTCCGGTCGCGGCGATCGCGGCGGAGGCCAGGCCGGCTACCACCGTTCTGCTGATACGCATGACGGAAATTCCCCTCCTCTGGGCGGACACCACATCGGCCGTCGGTGCTGACGCCGATCTGTCGGCAATCTGTCACATCGAGGTGGCAACGTTGTCCCCCCGGAAGATGGACAATGAGCGACATGGTGACATCGGGGGCGTATCCACTGCGCCGGACACCGACCCAGGACCGCGCCAGCCGGCAGGTCGAGCGGATCCTGGACGCGGCCTGCGCCGAGGTGGTCGAACGCGGGTACGACGCCGCGTCGACAAGCGGGATCGCGAAACGGGCCGAGATCGCGGTCGGCAGCGTGTACCGGTACTTCCCGGACAAGCGGAGCCTGATCCAGGCGATCGAGCGCCGGAACCAGGCCCGCTACACCGACGCGGTGCGGGAGCGGCTGGGGTCGGTGACGACGTGGCGGGAGTCGGTGGACGTCACGCTGGACACGTTCCGGGAGATGCACCGGACGGATCCCGGGTTCCGGGCCGTGGTGCTGAGCGGGCTCGGCGACCCGGACCTGGAGACCAAGCCCGGCGAGTTCGACGACCAGCACGCCGGCGAGTTCGCCGAGCTGCTCACCGCCCGCTTCGGCGCCCGCGACACCCACGAGTTCCGCCTGGCCGTCACCCTCAGCATCACCATGGGCGAAGCCCTGGCCCACCTCGCCGACCGCCTGGATCCGCCCGAAGCCGAGTACGTCCTGTCCCAGGGCCGCCCAGTCCTCTACAACCTGCTGGCCCCCCACCTCCCGGCCTGAAAAGTGCGAAATCCCTCGCCTGAGGCGAGGGGGGCGGTGGGCGACTTAGCTGAAAGCGTCTGTCAGGGCTGTGGAACAGGGTCCGAGTTGCGCGGCCCCAGTTGGGGCCAGTGGCTGACACGCCCGGCGATGCGGGCCCGGCGCGGGCTCCGGACGTCGTAGCTGACGATGACCCGGTCGCCCTTGGCGTAAGTAATCCTGCTGCCCACCGGAAGCCGGCGGGAGACCTCGAACGGTCCCTCACCCCGGCGGGTGCAGTACTCGACGGTGACCTCGGTGTACTCCGTCGGCACACCGCCGTCCAGCTGACCGCGGACCGGGCCACGCACCCGGATCACCTGACCGGCCGTCTTCTCTTCCGTGCCCGAAGGGATCTCGTCCCGCCGGAGCCCGGCGAGCACGTCCAGCACGATGCATGCCGTGACCAGCAGCACCAGGCCGAACCCACCGAGCACAACGATCGTCAACATGGCACTCACCCCCGACGCGCCGCCCGCGAGCGACGCGGTCGTCGTTGGTCGGTGTCTCTGGGAGACACCTTGCGCGGCCCTTGCCGCACAACGGTGAGACGCCACCTGGAGGGAGTCGGTTCCCACGTCCTGACAAAGTTTTTGAGAAGTCAGAGACCGCCCATCCCGAACTGGTACTGCGACGGCACGGGCCGCCGCGTGCCGAGCGCCTCCTCGGTCTCCACCCACAGGTCCGCGAGCGGGTTCGCACCCTCTCGAACGGTCGGCAACTGGATGCCGTCAGCCAGCAACGCGGCCGCAGTCTCAGGCACGCCGGTCAGCAGCGCGTACCGGATCCGCAGCAGCCTGATGCGTGGGTCGTCCGCGACCGCAGCCGGGATCCGCTCGAGCATCCGACCGGCTCGCGGTACGTCGGCTTCGAGCGCGGCAGCGACCGCCTCGACCTGCAACTCGACCAGGTCCGGCAGCAGCTCGGCCGCCCGCTCGTAGTACGACAGGTCCCCGGTCACGAAGCCGAGGTTCCGCAGCGCCCAAGGGTTGTCGCCCGACCGCCGCCACGCATCCACCGCCCCATCGACGTCCCCGGCGTGATGCCGCGCGACCCCCCGGTGATACCAGACGAGCCAGTTGTCCTCAGCCTTCTCCAGCTGCTCTCTCCAGCTCACCAGCGTCCCATCCGGTACGGCGTCCGCCGCCGGCAACCGGCCGTCGAGCAAGGGCAACCACGCGCGCTCCCGCGACGTCACCGTGTCCGCCGCGAACGGCGTACCTGCCGAGACGGTCCACCCCGTCCGGGCCAGCTCCAGCGCACCCCAGCCTGAGCCGACGGCGAGCCGCTCGACCGGCGCCGCGTCCACGACCGTCAACCACGCGCTCTCCTGCTCCGGCAGCTGATCCAGCATCGGACGCAGTGCCGCGGTGCCCGCGGTCCGGGCGGTCGCCCAGTCCTCCGCATGCGCGGTCGCGGGGTCCACGGATAGACGTCCATAAGCCTCGAGCCAATGCCAGCTCGTTGCGGCAGGCAACTTCAGGTGCTCCATCTGAGTCCGGGCAAGGCCGGCCTGGATCTCGGCGTAGCCATGTCCTTGCAGCCCTGGTGACAGCCACTCCTGCCACCGCCGTCCCCCCGTACCTTCACCCCAGACGAACAGCTTCCGGCCCTGCAGTCGCTCGGTCGACGCCTGAGCCAGGCCGTTGCCGTCACCGTCCAGCGACGCGATCCACGGCTGTTCGCCCGCCAGCGGTTCGAAGAAGAAGTCGACCGCACGGCCGTGCCGCATCGGATACGTGAGGTCGGTGCCTTCGTACAGCGGTACGTCGATCAGGTCGAGTCGCTTGCCATAGCCGAAGCGCCAGGCCTGGTCGGCCGGGACCAGGACTCGGGTAGCTGGGGACTGCTCGACCGCGATGTTCGACCACCAGTACGCCGGGACCTCGGCGTCGGACGGGTTCTGCAGCCGGACCCCGACGTACAGGAACGACGAGCCGGCGGGGAGCCAGAAGTCCAGTTGGGTGACGAGGTTCCTGGTCCGTTCCAGCTCCCAGAGCCGCAGGACCGGCGTACCGTCGGGACCTTCGACGCGGGCGGCGTGCATCGGGGCGCAGGTGCCGGTCCAATGGCCGGTGCTTCCGACGTTCCACTCGACGCCGCCGGCCCACCACGCGTTGCGCAGCGCGAGGTTCGCGGGCTGGAAGACGGGATTGCGGTAGAGCAACTCGTCGCCGCTCGCCTTGTCGACGAGCGAGTAGAGCCGCCCGCCGAGTCCGGGCAGCACGGTCGCGCAGACGTGGTCGTTCTCCAGCACCAGCGTGGGAAACGCGCGGTCGGCCAGCGAACGGTCGTACCCGTTCTGGTTCAAACACGGCAGGGGGCTGTGCAGTCGCCCGTACTGGATGTTCTCGCGCAGGTCGGCCGGGAGTTCGCCGAGGTTCTGGACCTGGTGGAGCTCCTGTTGGCTGCGCAGCGGCGCGAGCGGGTTCTCCGGGCCGAGAGAGGCGGCGGGCAGTACGAGCTCTTGCGCGGAAAGGATCGTCACAGGTCTCATCCTCACAATTCCGCACAAGCCCGTCCATCCGTGTCGCTGGTCCGCTATACATGGACACCATGGACGCGGATGTGATCGTGGTCGGGGCGGGTCTGGCCGGGCTGGCCGCGACCGCCGAACTGGCCGATGCGGGGCGGAAAGTGCTGCTGCTGGACCAGGAGCCGGAGGCCTCGCTGGGTGGGCAGGCGTTCTGGTCGTTCGGCGGGCTGCTGTTCGTGAACTCCCCCGAGCAGCGCCGGATGGGGATCAAGGACTCGCGCGACCTCGCGCTGCAGGACTGGCTCGGGTCGGCCGGGTTCGACCGGCTGGACGACGAGGACAAGTGGGCCCGGCAGTGGGCCGAGGCGTACGTCGACTTCGCGGCCGGTGAGAAGCGGCCGTGGCTGCACGCCCAAGGGGTGCGGTTCTTCCCCGTGGTCGGCTGGGCCGAGCGCGGCGGCTACAACGCGGACGGCCACGGGAACTCGGTCCCGCGGTTCCACATCACCTGGGGCACCGGGCCGGGCCTGGTCGCGCCGTTCGAGCGACGGGTCCGGGAGGCGGTCGACAAGGGTCTGGTGGAGTTCCGGTTCCGGCACCGGGTGGACGAGCTGACCGTCACCGGCGGCGTCGTCGACGGGGTCGCGGGCAAGGTCCTGGAGCCGAGCGACGTCGCCCGCGGTGTGGCCAGTTCGCGGACCGAGGTCGGTGACTTCAGCCTCACCGCGCAGGCGGTGATCGTGACGTCGGGCGGGATCGGCGGCAACCACGACCTGGTCCGGTCGCAGTGGCCGAAGCGGATGGGTGAGCCGCCGAAGCGGATGATCTCCGGGGTCCCGGCGTACGTGGACGGCCGGATGCTGGCGATCACCGAGCAGGCCGGCGGCCGGTACGTGAACCGGGACCGGATGTGGCACTACACCGAGGGCATCCAGAACTGGGACCCGATCTGGCCGATGCACGGGATCCGGATCCTGCCCGGCCCGTCGTCGCTCTGGTTCGATGCCACCGGCAAGCGACTGCCGGTGCCGCTGTTCCCCGGCTTCGACACCCTGGGCACCCTCGAGCACATCATGCGGACCGGGTACGACTACACCTGGTTCGTGCTCACCCAGAAGATCATCGAGAAGGAGTTCGCGCTCTCCGGCCAGGAGCAGAACCCGGACCTGACCGGCAAGGACATCCGCGGCGTGCTCGGCCGGGCCCGCGGCGGGCCGACCGCACCGGTCCAGGCGTTCATGGACAAGGGCGCCGACTTCATCGTCCGCGGCAACCTGCCCGACCTGGTCCGCGCGATGAACGACCTGACCGGGGACAAGCTGATCGACCTGGACGACCTGGAGCGCCAGATCGTCGCCCGGGACCGGGAGCTCACCAACACGTTCACCAAGGACCTGCAGATCACCGCGTTGCGCGGGGCCCGGAACTACCGCGGCGACAAGCTCATCCGGGTCGCGTCACCGCACCGGATCCTCGACCCCAAGGCCGGCCCGCTGATCGCCGTACGGCTGAACATCCTGACCCGGAAGTCGCTCGGCGGTCTGCAGACGGATCTGGAGTCGCGAGTCCTCCGAGCCGACGGCGAGCCGCTGCCCGGCGTCTACGCGGCCGGTGAGGTGGCCGGCTTCGGCGGTGGCGGTATCCACGGCTACCGCTCGCTCGAGGGCACGTTCGTCGGCGGCTGCCTCTTCACCGGCCGTACGGCGGGACGCGCAGCAGCCAAGGCTGTGTCGTAACGGACCACCAAGAGGCGTGTGGTTGTGTGCTCGGACCCTCTGTCTGGTCGTGACAGGGGCTTCTAGCGTGACGCCATGCGCCGCCTCGCGTTCTTCTCAGCCGCCGTCCTGCTGTCGTCCGGTCTGACCTTGCCGGCCGACGCCCACCGACCGGTCCAGGTCCCGGGTGCCGAGTACCAGCAACTCGCGCGCCTCGACGACCTGACCACAACCGGCACCGTGGCGTCCGGCCACACCAACCCGGCCGACTACGCCGGGCTCACGCACTCCGGTCTCCAGACCCCAGGGCCCGTCCCCGGTGTCCAGATCGACGGCTACTTCCCGGACTCGTCACACACCAACGCCAACCACGGCTGGAACCACGACTCGCAGTTCGTGGTCCGGCTGCCTGAGAACTGGAACGGCGGCCTGGTCGTCTCCGGGTCGCCTGGTGTGCGAGCGCAGTACGCGAACGACAAGTCGATCTCGGACTACGTGCTGTCCCTGGGCTACGCCTACGCGGCGACCGACAAGGGAAACACCGGCGCGGCGTTCTACACCGACGGCGTGCGGCCTGGTGACGCCATCGTCGAGTGGAACCTGCGGACGACCCAACTGGCGAGGGCCGCCCGGGCCACCGTGACCAAGTACTACGGGAAGCCCGCGCGCGAGGTGGTTGCCGCCGGGATCTCCAACGGCGGCTACCTGGTCAGATGGCAGCTCGAGAACCACCCGGAGCTCTTCACCCGCGGCGTCGACCTCGAAGGCACGCTGTGGACGGTGAACGGCCCCAACCTCTTCACGTTCCTGCCGCCGGCGATCAGGGGCTATGAGCAACAATCGCCGGAGCTGATCGCGAAGGCAGGCTTCGATCCGCGGTCGGACTTCCTCTGGGACTTCCACTACTCGGTCTACTGGAAGCTGACCCAGCGCATCTACGCCGCCGAGCTCGACCCGACGTACACCGGCAGCGAGGCCGACTACGACTACGCCACCAGGCCGCAGGCACACCAGGCGGTCGCACGCATCGCGCTGACCGGGAAGATCCGCCGGCCGCTCGTCACCATCCACGGGACGTACGACAGCCTGCTGCCGATCACCCAGGACTCCGACGTCTACGCGAAGCTGGCGCGCCGGACCGGCCTGCACACGTACCAGCGGGTCGAGGCAGGCAACCACGTCGACGGCCTCGTCGACGCCTACCCCGACCGGCTGGTACCGCTGGTTCCCCTGTTCCAGAAGGCGATCGGCCGTGGCTGATGGTCCCGCGCCGTAGCGAGCAGGTGCTCGGTGCGGTGCATCGGCGCGCTGGAGCGGAGGTCTCGATGCGGAGCATCGTGGCCTTCGGGCCAGTGCGGCGAGGTGCCGTGCCGAGTGCCGCGCAGTAGGCGGGGGACCATCAGCCACGGCCTAGAACACCATCGTGAGCAGGTCTGCGAACAGTTCCTGTTCGTCGATCTCCAGCCCGCGGTTGGTGAACCAGGTCGCCATGTTGTGGCAGTCCCGGAGCAGGAAGTCCATCCCCTTCGGGTTGCCGACGATGTCGATCACCTGGGGCAGATCGATCATCACGATCCGGTCGCCCTGGGCCAGCACGTTGTACGGCGACAGGTCGCCGTGGGCCAACCCCGCCCTGGCCAACTCGCGCATCCCGTGCCGGACCTGCTCGAAGTACTGACCGAGCAGGTCCTTCGGCGGCCGGACCTGGGCGAGCCGTGGCGCGGCTCCACCCTCACCGTCGTCGATGAACTCCATCAGCAACTCGGTGCCGTCCACCTGCACCGGGTACGGCACCGGCACGCCGGCCTTCCACAACCGGCACAGTGCATCCCACTCGGCATACGCCCACTGCCCCGCGGCGACGCTGCGACCGTGTTGGGTCTTCTTGGCCATCGCGCGGGTGTCGCGGCTGTTGCGAGTACGGCGCCCTTCGACATACGCCGTGCTGCGGTGGAAGGACCGGTGTTCCTCGGTGCGGTAGCGCTTCGCGGCCAGCAGTGAGGACCGGGCGGGGTTGTCGCCGATGGCTTCGACGGCCCGCTCGACCAGGAAGACGTCGGCTTCCTTACCGGTTTTGAGGACGCCGAGCTCGGTGTCGATCGCGGCCTGTTCCGTCACCACCCAGTCCGGGCGGGGATCAGGTCCGCGAGAACCGCGCTCGACGTCCAGCCAGGTGGACCAGCGCTGATCCGCGCCGAGCTTCTCGTCGACCGCATGGAACTGGAAGACGAAGGCGTCGGCCGGATCGGGTTGGGACTCGTCACTGGTGAGTTCGGCCCAGCGGGAGTCGAGGTCGGTGAAGTCAGAGAATTGTGAATCGGTGCGAAAGACGTCGGAAGACATCCGGGGTGCTCCTGAACGGTGAGGTGGGACTGACGCGGACATGCCGCAGCACAGTGATGGCCATCCGTCAGCCCTCCTTAGGTCCAGGCAGCGCTCGCCGCCGCACGGGTCGATTCAGAATGCCGGGCCCCTCCCCGACCTCGCAACCTATTTAAGCCGCGACGCCGCGCAACCTATGTGAACTGCGACCGGCGGGTCGGCCGCAGCCGCAGCTCCTGGGCCGGCTGCACGGACCGCCGGACGAGCTCCGGCAGCACCTTCTGCTGCCACGCCGGCGACGCCGCGAGCTGCCGGCGATGCTCGTCGTACGCCGCGTCGTCGTCGAACCGGGCGAACCAGGCCAGCACCACCTCGTCCCGCAGCGGCAGCGGCGGAAAGTTGTTCTCGGCAACCAAGGTCTCGAACACCGCGACCGGCTCGGCTCCGGTCTCGGTCAGCACCGGCACGGCGTGATCGGCGAAGAACTCGACGAACCCGTCGTCCGGCGAACCGCGGTGGTACACCGCCCCCGCAACGACCGACCCGGGTACGGCGGTCGCACCAACGGGCGCCCGCGGCGAGTCGAGCCGTGGGTATCCGTCGCCCAATTCCACCGGCTGCAACAGCAGGGCGTTGTCGGAGTCGATCATCGTCGCGTTCGCGGCGCCGGCGTGCGCGCGCCAGACCGGCCCGGTGTAGAACGTCGTCAGCGCCTCCGCCCGCGACGGCAGGTCCGCGAAGCCGCGGATCCAGACAAACCGGTCCGGTTCGTCGAGATCGCGGAACTGGCCCACGATGTGCATCCCGGTCGCTTCCTGCCCCTCGACGAGATGCTCGTCGAACACCTCGATCAGCGCGTCGCGCTGTCCCGGGTGCAGCGTGTACTGGCGCAGGTCGACGACTGCGCAGCACTCCTCCATCTGACTCCTCCTCCTGGTTTCGGCCACGGCCAGTCAAGCAGGGATACCTGCCAGTGCATGTCAGCGATTCGCCGTTTGCGCGGTGGGCACTGGTGGTGCAGCACGGGGAGTTCAGCCGCCGGGTAGCCACCCGGCCCTAGAGATTGGAAGGACCATGGGTCTCATCCTGTGGATCATCGCGGCGATCCTCGTCATTGCCGGGATCGTCTCTCTTGTCCGCGGCCAGTTGCTGTGGGGCGCCGCCCTGATCGTGATCGGCCTGCTGGTCGGTCCTGGTGGTGTCAGCATCTTCACCTGACCACCACCCGCAACACCACCCCGAATCGTCGTGGGCCCCCCCCCCCCCCCCCGGGGGGGGCGCCCCCGGGCGCGCCGCCCGCCCCCCCCCCCGGGGGCGCCCCCCCCCCCCCCGCCCCGTTAATAGGGGGGGGGGGGCCCCCC
>NZ_JBITJU010000055.1:0-12663 GCF_044460355.1 Kribbella sp. NPDC050124 | reverse complement strand
GTACGCCAACCTCACGAACGCCGACGGTCCGATCGACGGGTTCGACAACGCGTCGTACGACCACACGACGTTGCCGTTGTACAGGTTCGTCAGCAACTGCGAACCACCACCGGTCTCCTCACCGGTGTACGACAAGAACTTCTCCAGACCCAACTGATCCGACGTCGGATCCTCCACAAAACGGTCCACACACAACAGGCCGGCCGTCTCCATCGCACACCCCTGCGACGGCCTGCCCGGCGGGGACGTCGCGTTGTCACCGTCGAACCAGGTCTTGTCCGGCTTCCTGAGATCCAGATGCAGGTCGTACGCCTTCCGCTTCGACCCCGAGTCGGCGTTGATCGGCGCCTTCATCGGCAGCGTCACGGTCTTCGACTCGCCCGGCGCCAGAGCCTGTTGCAGCGGGACGCTCAGACGCTCGCCTTCAGTCGTCAGGTCGACTTGGCTGCGCGGATCAGTCCACCGGTACGACACCAGCAGATCGCCCGGCCACGGGCTGTTGGACGTGTTGGTGACCGTCACCGGAGTGCTGACAGTCGTGTTCGGGTCGAACCGCTCGGGAATCTGGTCAGCCTGGTAGGTCTCGGCGTCGTTCTTGGCCAGGTGCTCGATCCACAACCGGGGACGGAACAGGCTGTCCGGCGACTCGCTGTTCGTGATGCTGACCAACTGCTGCCCGGTCGCGCCGGCCGCTTCGTCCCGCGTGCGCAGCAACAGACCGTGATTGTCGCCGGGGTTGTCGACCCACGACTGGACCTTCGTCAAGAAGTTCTCGTCGTCGGCGTTCGGCGCGAACGTCAGCCGCTGCGCGTTCCCGTCCGGATGAACCGACGCCATCAGCTTGGTCGCGTCGTAGTCACCACCTGACGTCGTCCAATTGATCGTCGACTCGGACTGGTTCCAGGTCGCCGAGTCCTCCTTGAACGGCCGGGTCAACGCATACAGATCGAAGTCCGCCCGACCACTGCCAGAACCGTAGTTCGAGAACAGTTCCACCCGTGCATCGATGACCTTCGTACCCTGCTTGATCGATCTCGTGTCGAACGCGAACACCCCACGCTCGACACCGTAGGTCGGGTGGTTGTTGCCGACCTGCACCCAATACCGCGTATTCGGCGTACCGCCGCCGTCCGGGCGCGACAGGTTCGCGTCCGGCTGCTGGAAGCTCAACGTCGTGTCGGAGATATCGCCGCTGAACGACCGCAGGATCCGGCCCTCACGCGGCATCGTCACCGTCTGCACGTTCGACGCCGCTCTGCCGTTCTCGCCCTTCCTGACGTCGGCGACCGTGCGCGCCACGACCCAGTAGTTGTACGTCGCCGGCTCGGTCGCACTCGACGGCGTCGCATCGCTGTCGGTGAACGACCTCACCTCGGGCGGGACGGTCCCGACCAACGTGAGCGCGGTCGGCGCAGTCGTCGAGAAGTAGTCACCCACCGGCGTCGCGCAAGGCTCGACCGGCAGCGCGCGGCACCCCCGGAAGATCTGATACTCGACCAGGTCGTCGTCATCGGCCGGCGTCGGGTCGTCGTACTTGCCCCAGGTCAGCTCCGCCCCGTCGGCGTTGACGGTCGACGGCGGGTTCAGCGTCACGCCCGGCTCGTCGTAGGTGATCACCAGGTTCGGCCGCGCCGCGGTCTCCCCGCCGTACGTGCCCTCGCTCGCGCTGTAATACAGGCCACCGGCCGGGGCCGTCGCCGGATTCTCATCGACCGCCTTCAGCATCACCCCGAAGTTGTGCGTCGGGTCACTCACCCACGACTGCACATACGAACCCAACCCATACGAATGCCACCCGTCACGGTCGCCGACCTGCTTTCGTCGCCGTCGAGTACTTCCTCCACCGGATCGCATCCGCGACCGGAATCGTCGCCGTCTGCGGCGACTGCTGCCGCGTGATCTTCAGCTGCGTCGTGTTGCCCGGACGCGAATGGATCGTGCCCAGCGTGTACCACTGCGCACCCCCCACGACACCGGCCGTCTGATCCCAGGTCGTGGACTGCGTCGTCACCTGACCATCGGCGGTCGCGCCAACGAGTGTCGTCGGCAACTTGCCGCGGACCGACGACTGGAAGTAGAACCCCTGCACCTGATAGTCGCCGTCGCTCGGCACCCGCGCATTCCACGTGAACTTGTCCGGCGTCGTCTCGGTTGGCGCAAACGAGAACGACTTGTTGATGGCGCTGTCGTTGGACTGGTACTTCCACGTCCCCTCGTACGATGTCGACAACGTGTCCTGGTCGTCCACCAGCACCGTGTTGTTCGCATACGTCCCGTCGAAGGCCGTGTTCATCGACGCCCACGTCGCCGTCGACTCCGACCAGTCCTGCGTGACCTTCACCGCCGCGAACGGCAGCTTGTAGTCCCCGCCGAAACCCGCACCGTAATGCACGTTGAGATCGGCCGAGCGGATCGTTGTGGTGGTCGGGATCATCGACAGATCGAACTTGAGCAGGCCCCGCCAGGTGTTGTGGCTCAAGTCGTCACCGGCCAGCATCGTCGGGATGCTGCCGTAGTTCGTGCCCGAGTTCTGCTCGGAGATCGAGGTGTCCTGCGCTGCCGCCGGATCCGGCACGACCACGATCGTCGGGTCGACGACGATCGGCCAGACCCGTTCCTTCGCCGCCAGCCAGGACTGGTCCGGCTTCAGCGTCAGCAGCGTCTTGCCACCCTGCTGACTGATCGTCTGCGTGATCTTGTCCGAATAGCCCGGCTGCCCGAGCCGGTTCTGCGCCGAGGAGTCGTACATGTTCGGTGCCGGGATCACGTACTTCGACCGCTCGTCCCCCGAGCCACCACTGTTCTTCTTGAAGAACCCGATCGACCCGTCCGGCTGCGCCTTCGCCGTCAGACCGCTGGTCCGCAGCTCGAACGTGTACCCGTCCGCAGCGCCGGCCGCGTCGGCGGCAGTTGACAGTACGACGGTCTCCTTCACGCCCGTGCGGGAGATGTAGTAGCGCACGTCCGCCGTACCGAACACGTCCGCGAACGCCACCGACGAATCCTTCACCAACGGCGTCAACGACCGCTTCTCACCCGCCGCACCGAGACTGATCGACTCGCCGCCGTCAACGCCAGACTCGAAGGTCAACAGGCGGTCGCTCGACTTGCCGAACCGGGTACGGAAGGTGTTCTTCGAGTTCTCGAACGAGTCCTCGCCGGCACCAGCGGTGACGCGCGTGTCGATGGGCTGAAACTTGCCCTTGGAGTCCTTGTAGTGCACCGGCTCCGTCGACAACTCGACCTGCGTCGTGCCGTCGCTCATGCGATACGACGTCGACGACGCCGTACGCCGCTCCACCAGCTCCCGCACACGCGTCGGCTTCCCGGCCCCGGCAGTCGAGCCGGCTGTCGTGGTCTTGGCCACCCGTGCGGCCGTTGGCGGCGCCAACGGGCCAGCGACCGCACGAGCCGCCTGCGGCACGGCGGCCTGCGCAACCTGCTGTGGACGCGCGAGAGCGGCAGCTGGAACTCCGAGCGATGCCGGAAGAGACAGAACCAGGGCAGACGTCAGCAACCTACGGGCGCGGCGCATGGGGCACTCCAGCAGACGAAGGGGCGGAAGCACCAGCGCAGCCCCCGCGGCACCGGTATAGACAACAGACTTTCTATCGTTCGAATTGCTGGCCTGCAACCGCACTGCATGTTGCTGCAGACGACACGCCGCGCCAGCGCCACAGGCGTTCGCTTGTGTTAAACCATCTGCGCCCGGCGCCGGGCCACCAACGCCCCGGATCCGTGTGGTAGCGGTCTACTGGATGTCGTCGTCCCAGTCCGGTTCGTCGGGGTTACGCAGCTGGCGGATGCCGGCGGGGCCGAGATCGGGCAGAGCGAAGGAGTAGGTGCCGATCACGTTGATGTGCTGGCGGACGAAGGGCGACAGCCGGGCGAGGTCTTCCTCGGTCAGCGGGTAGCCGTCGGCCTTGAGCTGGTCGAGGGCCCGGTCCATGTAGACGGTGTTCCACAAGGTGACGCAGTTCATGACGAGGCCGAGCGCGCCGAGCTGGTCTTCCATGCCCTTGTAGTAGCGCTGGTACAGCTCACCTTTCTTGCCGTGGAAGATCTTCGCGGCCAGGGCGTGGCGGGACTCTTGCAGGTTGCGCACGCCCTTGATGTCGCGGCGGTAGGGCTCCTCGACGGCGTAGGTGAGGATGTGCAGCGTCTTGAAGATGCGCCCGTAATGGGCGATCGCTTCCCCGAGCGGGGTCGGGTTGCCGTCTCGCTGGATCATGCGCAGCAGGTCGTAGGCGCGGATCTCGCCGGTGTAGATCGACACCACGACGCGCAGGATGTCGCCCCAGTGCCGGGTGATCTTGTCCAGGTCGATCTTCCCGCGCGCGAAGCGGGACAGGCTGCCGTAATCGGCGTCCTGGATGCGCCAGCCCTTCTGATCAGGGATGTCGGCCAGCGCGGGCCGGTACTGCATGCCCAGCAGGTGGACCAGGCCGAAGACCACGTCGCTGTAGGATCCGGTGTCGGTCACCAGAATCTCCGGGCGCGGGCCCCCGTCCCGCCGGAACGCCACGTCGATCATGTGGAGCGAGTCGCGGACCGTGCCGGTGACGACCTTCGCCCCGAGCCCGACGCCACGGTCGTTGATCATGTTCAGCCAGGTGACCCCGCGCGAGCGGCCGAAGTACTTCTTGTTGGGGCGGGTGTAGATCGAGGGCACCGGCACCACGAACCGCATCCCGTCGATCGCGGCGACCAGACCGCCGCCGAGCGCCTGCGCGAATCCGATCTGGCCTTGCTCGTCAATCAACGGACCGTTGGCCAGCGTGTAGGTCTCAGCCGACAGATAGCTCTGCGCCACATGCGACAACCGGCCGCGCTCCAGGGCCGGTGTCCCGGCCTTGACCACCGGGGCGTAGCCGATGTTCAGCGCCTGAGCGGTCAGGCAGGCCGCGACCGAGACATGGAAGTCGGCGAGCTTGCTCACCCCACCAGCGGCCGACGTGAACGCGGCCTCGAACGCCGGCACGCGCCCCATCACCTCCAGCAACAGCTCCGGCAAGTCGGCACGCGGCAGCATCGCCGCAACCCGCTTCCGCAGGTCGATCAAGGACGGCGACTCCGGCAGCGCGGTCAGCTTGGCCACGTGCAGGCGTCCTTCCGCATCCACCGTCACGCCCATACCCGCGTCCACGCCATCCCGGCCGTGCTGCCCGGCCCGGGACGCGACATCGTTGAGGGCCAGGTGGAGCACCATCGCGTGCTCGGCGAGCAACCGCTCGGGATTCTCCGGCAGCTGCAGGTCCACCAGCGCCGGGCCCTTGGCCGCGTCCCACCGCGCGCCGTCGAGCAGCTGGCCGCGCGGGTCTCGCCAGCGGGCCGAGGCTTCGGCATAGACGTCGCGGCGCTTGAGATGGCGATGGAACTGGGTGAGCACGCACATGGTGTAGGCGTTCTTGTCCACGCTGCTGCCGTTCGGCAGGCTCTTGAACACCAGCCGCTTCCACGACCCGGTCACCAGTTCGGGGTCGATGTCGGCTTCGGTGACCTGCTTCCTGCGGCCGTCCAGCAGCCGCGGCAACTGCTTCATCGCCCCCAGCACCCGGGCGCCCTCGGCATTGGCGCCGAACTCGATCACCGACGTCAACGTCTTCAGGAACCCCGACACTGTCGCGATCCGGGAAGCCAGCAACGCGCGCATCTCCCCGTCGGCCTCGGCGCCAGGTGGCGGCACCATCTCACTCACCGCGGCGACCGCCTCCCTCAGCTCCCGACGCGACACGATCGCGTCGATCGCCTCCCACACCTGATCCAGCCGCAGCTCCTCGCCGTACTCGGTCACCTCCAGCAACGTCTCAACAGCCGCGGCCAGGGTCGCCGAATGCTTGGCCAACCTGGGATGCTGGCGTGCCCGCTCCTTGCTGGTCGCGGTCTCGGCCTTGCCCACCAACTCGGTGGTGACCAGCAGGTCCAGCAGCTCAAGGCAGTCGTCGACCGCCTTGCCCTCCAGGTAGACGACCGTCGCCAGCAGCGTCGCAAGCCGACGCGACGGGCCATGCCGGCGCAGCGTCGAGGCCGTAGCCTGCATGCCGTACCGGGCCAGGTCCACCATCCGCCGATGCGGCACCTCCGGCGGCAGCGGCATCGCCCCCAGACCGACGCCGAGGATCTCCGCGGCGCGCTCGAGTGCCTTCTCCAGGTTCTTGCCCGACGGCCCCGCCGGACCCTTGCGCCAGCGCTCCAGATCCGAAGCCCGCCTGCCATCCGGCACCTCCAGCAACGACCCCAGGATCACCCGCTGACGCGGCGACAACACCGCATCCAGCGTGCCGTAGAGCCGGTCGGTCGCCTCATCCCGCACACGAGCGACCAGGCGCGCCAAGGTGGTCACGCCCGGCAGCAGCACCTTGTTGGTACGCAGCCACGTCACCCCGTCGAAGAAGATCGTCTTCTTGCCGTCGCCGGTATTCCAGGCCCGCGAGTCCACCCAGGCCGTGAACTCGGCCTCAGCCTGCGAGAACTCCCTCAGCTGATAGGCCGCGCGGATCACCTCCTGGTGCTCGAACGGCGTGTTGCGCCGCTCGGAGTACCGCTTCACCTGCGAGACCTCCACGATCCCGAGCTGCTCACCCAGATACACCAGCACCTCATCGGGCACATCCAGCGGATCGGCCAGGAAACGCCCCACGAACCGCGCCGTCGTCAACTGGAGGGCGAAACCGAGACGGGCGTGTGCCCCTCGCCGCTCAGCAATCAGCGCCCGATCCGCATCATCCAGAAAGAAGAACCGCTCCAGCTCCGCCTGCGACGGAGCACCCGAGAACCGGCCATACGCGGCCGCCTCGCCATCACTCAAGAACTCAACTGGCATAGACGCCGAAGGTAGGGCAGGTCCTGCGACCCAGGCCAGGACAAGATCGAATAGTTAGCTGGTGCGCCTACTAACGGGACTCTCCGTTCGGATGCTCGTCATACCCCGGCTCCACGGAGCGCCTGCTGAATCCGCCGGGCTCGAGGTGGGACTCCTGTCTCCGTTGTCGGTCCGGACGGGCCGGTTCACGAAGGAGGACGTGCTCGTTGCGAATCGTGCCGCGCACACGCAGGTGCTGGCCACTGGCGGCGACCTGCGATCGGCGGTGACCGACAGCTCCGGCAGCGTCGTCGGTCGGTACGTCGGCCCGCACACCGCGAAGCGGGTGGAGTTCTGGATTGAACCTCACCAGAGCCACCCCGTGCCCGTCTTGATCGGGACAGCCTCGATGGTTCCCGACCTGGAGTACGCCGTCCCGCCGGGACAGTGGGGTCTGGTCATCGAGCTACAGACCGACAGCGGCAGCATGCAGCTGGCGCCGCTGGAGCTCACCATACGCCGTAGGCAGCACACGGAGCGCCTACCAGCGGCTCACCGGGATGCCCGCCACCCACCCCGACTTTGAGCCAAGCCCTGGGCAGAACCAGGAACGCACTGCTTTGCCGCCGATCGTGAACCGCGCTCATGCCGATGTGCGGTAGACCGCGTTGATGGGAGACTGCGCGATGTGGTCACGCCTGAGCACCCACTGCTTCCGTTTCTCGTAGACCTGGAGTCGCCGTACAAGGCGAGTGTTCCCAGCGACTACGACCCACGAGAGCTGATCCGCTACGCGCTGGGAACCTCCGACTACTGGGCGGACCTCGCTCTCAGTTGGTTAGATCAGGGCGCACCATCCGACGGACTGGACGGTGCTCTGCTCGACCTGGAAGGCCAGCGTTCGCGACCTCAGTCCCTGCGACACCACGCCCGTCGGCTTCGGAAAGCCCGCTGAGCGGAACACACTCTCATGCCGCGTTCCGCGCACTGTCATGCCGATGGGCGGACGTGTGGACGGTGGCCATCTAGGGTTCCTGCATGAGCGATGACGCCGTTCGCGAGCGACTCCTCCAGGTCGTCTGGAAAGAGATTCGTTCCACCGACGAAAACAACGTCTTGAACATTCCCGCGGCTCGACGCGCCATCGAGGCGGGCGCTTCTCCAGCCGACGTTGCCCGAGCGATGACCGCTGCCTCCTACGAGACGGCGTTCCGATTGCTGTTCCTGCTGTCCGCCGAGCATGCCGAAGAGGCGAATGACAATGCCCAGACGGGATGGACGATCGTCGAGACCAGCCTCGACGACTCTGACGAGCTAGCGCCCGACGCCGGCCCAGACCTGGAGTTCCTTCACGAGGACCTCTTGTCCTCCGATCCGACTGGCGCGGAGGGGCAGGACCTCTTCACCTAAGGTCCAACCGCCGGACATGCCGCGGACACTGATACGCGGATATGCCGAATTGAGGACGTTGTTCAGAGCGCCTCGCACGCGGGGTCCGAACCTTGACCCACTCTCGAGACCCCGCCAGCTCGGGGAGCAGTTCGCGACGCCGAGCAACGGAGATGTCAGCGGCTCCGCGTCTCCGGGTCGCGGGTGCCGGCACGACGACGACCCTACGAGTTGGTGATGTTGACGAGTTCGTCGAGCAGCTCGTCGCTGGGGATCAGCGGCGCGAGGAGGTCCTGGACGTACTGGCGGCGGGTCTCGGGCTGCATGGTTGGCCACCAACTCCCTGACTGCCGGAGGTGGTCCCGGATCTGCTCCACGCGGTGGGGTTGGTGCTCGGCTCGACGCCACAAGTTCCAGTCCTTGTGGGGTTCAGCGGCGGCGAGCATGTCGGCGAGGCTGTGTTGGATGGCCGCGATGTGCGGACTGCCGAAGAACTCGTCGGCCGGGCCGTCGAACTTGCGCTCCATGAGCATGCGGTGGAGGGAACGGGCCTGATCAAGCCCGCCAAGGGGCAGCTGCCACTGGTTCACGCCTGCCATTCTCCTACCCCAGGCGTCCGCATCCACGAGTTCCCACGAGAGATCCGGCTACCGGCGAAGGTCCGGAATTGCCGCACTCAGGGCGTCGCCAAGCGTGCTTCGACCTCGCTGGGCGCCATGTCGTAACCGGTCGCGGCGCCACCAGACCAGTTCACTCCGACGTGCAGCCCGTCGTCCTTAAGTCCTGGGAGCCAACGCTCCCGGAATTCAGACAGAGCGATCTCGACGGGCTCCATGGTCGAGTAGGCGGGCACAGTCGCGATGACGTTCTCGGCCCGCGACTTCATCGACCAAAACGGCATCGCTCTGAGGCCGTCCCGGTTCAGCGGCGCAGGGAAGCCGTCCTGATCGCGAATACCCCAGACGCGTTGATTCGTTCTGGCCTCGCGAAAGAAGGCCACCGCCTGCGCTGCGCTGGTGCTCACGAGCCAATGTTCGCAGCAGCCCGTGCGACACGCACTCATCTGCCGCGAAGAGTGACGTCCGGAACCGCTGATGAGCGGTAACCATCCCAATTCCGATGTCATGCGCCACAATGGGCCGGTGAACTCCAAGTCGCCCAAGTCCGGCTGGGCAGATCGGCTGCCGAGCGGACCGCCGCTCCGTGATGAGTTGGCGCGCCTCGTGGATTCTGACCAAGGGCGCGACACAGCCGAGAACGACTACTTCGAGAGCGCCAACGACCCGCAGTTCGTGGAGACTGAGACGGCACAGCGAAGGTTCAAGGGCCAACTTCGCCGGCGGCTGAGGCACCGCGAGTCCAAGGCACGCAGGCGGGCGTCCGAGTGACCGCGAGGCGACCGGTCATGCCGCCGTCCGGGCAACCGCTGGCGCCGAGTTAACCACCGCCGTCAGGAGTAGAAACCCTGACCATATGACTCAAGCGGGACGGTGAAGCGCTCCGCCCTGTTCGCCTTCAGGAACGTCACGCGCTCATCTACTGCAACGATCGCGTCCCGTAGCGAGAGACCGCGTACCTCTCGCAGGTGCTTGAGCGCGTCCGGATTCGTCCGTCGAACAGGAAGCGGTCGGCCACAGACCAAGGGTCGTCCGGCACGTTCACGAGCGAGGACTCTAGCGCGCTTCCGGATCTGCCGCCGATAGGAAAGTCGCGGAACTGCTGATGGTCGTGTGTCAGTAGCGCGTCTGCCGGATGATGCGTTCGAGGATCTCCGGCGGCGTTTCGCCAGTTTTGGCGGCCAGTTCCTCAACAGTCTTGGCTGCGAGGAAGGTCAGGCGTATGAGGTTGCGAATGCGTCTGTCTTGGCAGCCTCGTCCAGCAAGTTGTAGAGGTCGGCGTCTTCGTCATAGATGTACGCCAGCACGGCGGCAACGGAATCTCTGTATGCCGCTTCGCGGCGCTTCCGTTCGCTGACCACCGGCATGATGCCGCCGGTCGACCCCCTGTGCGCTACTGCTGACGACGGTGCACGGCTCGATATATCGTTCGTAGGTGCTTCACGAGCTATGGGAGGACCCTGACGACGATGACGGATACGGACCGTCGTTGACGTTCTGCCTTGCCGGTCCGCGAGGGGATGCGGCCCGCGCACTGCTTTCGGCGTCCGCTCGGCTGACATGGACCGTGGAGGCCGACAGCCACCTCGAGGCGATGACCCTGTACTACGAGCACATGGGCTGGGGCACGTGCACGACCGACCAGGAGTGGGACCGTCGCACGTACGCCGAACATGGCTGGGAGTAGCCTCTGTCCGTGAAGCACGGATCTGGCTCCCCTCTGTGTCAAGAGCGCGGTCTCTTCGCCGTGGAGTGTCCGCCGGCGCTTGTCGCCGTCAAGGTCGTTCGTCCGTGGGGCGCTCCATCTTGACGGCTCCGGCGCGTCGTCGTGGCGGGTTGGCTGTCGAAGGCCCCGCGTGGGGTCGAGTGGGGGCCGCGATCGGGGTAGCGTCGAGGTGCGGGTCCGGGCTGTGGCTTGTCCGAAGAGCCGATGACCGGGGTGTGTAGGTCGGCCGCGCTGGATTGTGGAGTCGCCCCCGAGTGCCCACCCGGATCCGCCTCTTGCTCGACGGTTCCGCGGGCGTGCGCGTCTGCGACGAGCTGGCGATAGACAGCGTCGGAGAGGCGTCGTTTCAAACAGCGCAACGCTTCCATCGGGGTCTTGGCGTCGGCGAGCTTGCGGCGGTAGTAGGCCCGGCCTTCGGTGTCGTGGCGGATCTGCACGATCGCGGCGATGTGGATGACGTGGTTCATCCGCCGGTTCCCGGCCCGGGACAGCCGGTGGCGGATCTGCTCGCCGCTGGAGGCGTCCAGGGGTGCGGTGCCGGTCCAGGAGGCGAAGTGGTTGCGGTCGCAGAACCGGGCCACGTCACCGACGTCGCAGAGGATCCGTGCCGCGCCGGCCGGGCCGACACCGAACAGGTCCATCAGGTGCGAGCCTCGGTCGGTGACTGCGGTCTTGAGTTCTTTCTTGATGGCTTTGAGCTTGGCGTCGACGACGACCAGGTCCGCGATCTCCTCGGCGGCCATGCGTCGAATTGTCTTACCCACCAGGGTTCTGGGCTTCACCGTCGCCAGGAGCTGCCTGGCCTGCAGCGCGGACAGGTCCCGCTTGTTGGCGCCACCGGGGATCAGCTCGGTCAGCAGCCGGTGCAGCCGGTTCACCGTCTGCACCCGCAGATGCGACAGCTCGTCACGCCGGTCGGTCAGCAGCCGCAGTGCGATCAGCTCCTCGTCATAGGCCAGCCGGGTCAGCCGCGGCGTGCGTAGCGCGACCATCGCCACCGCATGCGCATCGGTGGCGTCGGTCTTGCGGGCGTTGCCGGTGTCGAAGACCCGCACGCGTGCGGCGAGTTTGGCCGGCACGTCCAGCACGGTCTCGCCCTGGGCGAGCAACCGCTGTGCGAGCGGACGCCCCACCCCGTGTGCGCCCTCAACCGCCCACACGTGATGCGGCCACTGCCCATGCACATACCCGCTCATCAACCGGTAGCCGGCCGTATCAGTGCCGAACCGCCCCCTCGCCAACACCTGACCATGCCCGTCGACGGCCTCGATCGTCACGCTGTCCTTGTGCGGGTCCACACCCACAATCACTCCGCTCATCCTGCGACCTCCTGCCAGAGCCACCTCGGCGAGGACGGGCAAAGCTACTTCGAGCCACGGGCAATCCCCTCTCGAGCCACGCCTCACCAACGGCACCCGGCGGGCCGCACGCCAGATGAGAGCCACACCCTCGGGTGGGCAGCCGCTGATATGAGAGCGTCCCGCCGAGCACCTCGACAACAGCCTGGCCAGGCCGCCGCCGTAGAACAAGTCAACAAGTAGCCGCGATCCGCGCTGATGCGATGAGCGATCGTGTGATCGGGCAGACTGTCGGCATGGATCGCGAGGGTCGTCAGGAACTCCACTACCGGGCACTTGAAGGCGACATTCCAGGCGTCCGGGACCGCCTGGCCGCCGGGGACGACATCGGGCTGGCCGACAGGCAGGGCTTCACGGCTCTGCACTTCGCTGCGCAGCAGTCGCAGCCCGAGGCGGTCAGGATGCTCCTGGAAGCTGGAGCGCCAGTCGACCCGCGAGATCGGTTCGGGAACACGCCCTTGTGGCGTGCGATGTTCAACTCGCGTGGGCGGGACGCGACAGTGAAAGCGCTCCTCAAGGCTGGCGCCGATCCGGACATCGTCAACGAAGCCGGAGCAACTCCGCGTGACCTGGCCAAGAGAATGGGCGCTGAGGAGATCGCCGCGCTGTTCCCCGAAACGCACTGAAATGCCGCATATGGTGTGTGTGGCGAGCATCATCGAGCGCGGAGGCGACTGGAGGAATAGTCAAGACCTGTGGATTGGCGTGTCACGCAGCTTGTTGATCACCTCCTGATTCGTCGGGTCGTTCGACGAGTTTGCCGTTCTCGAA
>NZ_JBITJU010000054.1:0-13730 GCF_044460355.1 Kribbella sp. NPDC050124 | reverse complement strand
GCCGCGCCGGGTGGTCCCACGACTGGCAACCCAGGTGGTCCCATGAAGCTGGCAGAAAACCGCTCAGAGCGGTCCCATGCTCATGGCAGGCGACAGCCAGTGGCGGATCTGAGCGGTCGGAAGGCATGGATCGTCGACGAGTACGACGGGCGCCCGCTTGATCCGGAACATGGCGGGCCGGGGGACTGCTGGTACCGCACCTGTACTTCTGGAAGAGCGCGAAGTGGATCCGTGGTCTGGAGTTGCTCACCACCGATCACCCCGGCTTCTGGGAGATGTTCGGCTATGGCAACTGTGGAGATCCGTGGAAAGAGCAGCGCTACTACGGCGACTGAGGTGGCAGACAGGCACGGTGATCTCTACGACCTTCGAGACTCCGCGGGCGAGGTTTCGCCTTGTCTGGTGGATGAGTTGCGAGCAGGCGACGAGCTCGAGTTCCGTGGTCCGATGGCAGCCGGGTGCCTGTCCGGGTACTGTGCTCGGCACGCTCGCTCGAATCGCTGATCTATCGTGACGAGCTGATGGCGACGGCGGCGTACCTCATTGATGTCTCGATCACCCTGACTCGTGAGCTTCGGCGGGACAGGAGTGTGACGAGGATGGGACCTCTCGACGGCAATGCCATCGCGGGCGTTATGCACGACCTCTTCGTGCGAGACATGACGACCACGGAGTACAGGTGCACGGGTTGTCGCCGTACCGGGGTCATGGCGGAGCTGGTGGTGTACAGGTCAGGACCCGGCACGGTGGCGCGATGCAGGAACTGCGACACGATCCTGCTGATGCTCAGCGAACGCCATGGGATGTACTGCGTCGACTTGTCCGGAATGCCTCAGACAGCGCATAGCCGCACCACCTTCTCCTTGAAAGGCGCCTGATGACTATCCAGCACCCGCCCGACCCGACCGCCGCCGAGCTGGCGAAGCACTTGCCGCCGGCGATCATGAAGTACCTGCGCGAGGCCGATCCCCAGCACAAGGCGAACGCTCACGACCTGCTGGCCGCTTTCGCCGCCGACGCCACGGTGATCGACGACGACGGCACCACCTACACCGGTCATGACGAGATCCACCGTTGGCGGCAGACCGAGACCAGCGAGTACACCTATACGGTCGAGGTCAGCCACGTCGAGAAGCTCGACGACTCTCACTACGTCGTCACCAATCACCTGGAGGGTGACTTCCCCGGCGGTGTCGTCGACATCATCTACCGGTTCACCCTCGCCGACGGCCTGATCACCAAGCTCGAGATCGCTCCCTGACTCCGTCGCCTCGCGCGTCAGGCATCGAGAGTGCTGCAGAACGACCTCAGCCGTTCTGCAGCACCCTTGCCCGACGTCATCGCAGTACCGACGAGAGATGTATTACGGACGAACGTTGATGATGATCTTTCCCTTGAGCCGCTCGGTCGAGTTGAAGGTGGTGATGGCGTCGTCGAGAGCCGCGACGGTACCGATGTTCGTCCGGAGTCGCCCGTCCCGCACCCGCTGGACGACCTCGGTCAGCTCGGCGCGATCGGCCTCGACGACGAAGTCGATCGCCAGGCCGTCCGCGGGCCGTGACTCCGGCGGTCCGACGACAGTGACCAGCGTTCCTCCGGTTTTGATCAGGGCCGCGGACCTCTTCTGGATGTCGCCGCCGATGACATCGAAGACCAGATCGACCTGCCCGACGTCCTCGAGCGAGTCGTTGGCGAGGTCGACGAACTCGTTCGCGCCGTAGTCGAGCGCCTTCTCCCGGTCGGCAGCGCGTCCGGTGCCGATGACGTACGCACCGGCCTCGCGAGCGAGTTGCGTCACCATGGTGCCGACCGCGCCGGCGGCACCGTGCGCGAGAACGGTCTGCCCGGACTGAAGGCGACCGTGCTGGAACAGTCCCTGCCAGGCGGTCAATCCGGAGATCGGCAGGCTCGCGCCGACGGTGAAGTCGACGTCGCCCGGGAGTGGTGCGAGGTTGCGTGCCTCGATGGCCACGTACTCCGCCAGGGTTCCGTCGCGATGCCAGTCGGCGAGGCCGAACACGCGCTGTCCCACTGACAGCCCAGTCGTGCCATAGCCGAGCGCGGTGACCACTCCGGCCAGTTCGTGCCCGGGGATCGACGGTGATCGGCCACGGTCGGCACGATCGATCCAGGTCGAGGGCCACTCCAACTCGGTCGGGACGTAGCCCGAGGCATGAATCTCGACGACGACGTCGTTGATCGCCGCCGGTGGCTCGGGACGCTCCGCCAGCGTCATTCCTGCCGTCCCCGCTGCCTGGTCCGTCACCACGATCGCCCTCATCAGGCACCTCCTTGTATCCGGTCTTTCGCCTACGCGGCACTTTCGGCTCGTAAGCATTCGCGGCGCCACACGCTCGACGTCTTACCACGCGAGGGATGGGAGTTGGGCGCATCGCGAAATTGTTTCGATGCGGGCCGTAAGATCCGTGCCTGTCCAACCACCAACGGATATCTGTAGCCAGCACCTACGGATTCTGATCAACAAGTAGAGGTGAAGGTCATTGACCGGGTGGAGGGAGGGGCTCGAGCGATTCCTCGCCACCGACCCGAACGACGTCGGGTGTGACGAGGCGATGGCTGCTCTGCACCTCTATGCCGAACTACTAGCGGCCGGAGTCGACGCTGCCGAGCACTATCCCGGACTGGCGGCGCACCTTGCCGCCTGTGAGGCTTGCGCGGAAGATGCCGACGGGCTGCTAGCCGCTGTGCGGGACCACGATCAGCACACCCGGCGACCGGGATGACACCGAGCCGTGAGCCGATCCTTCCGGCCCGGCTGAACTGAGATCGCGGTCACAGCGAGTGCTGCGGAGCCTGGGACCAAATCAACTGCTTACGGTGTTGTTCCCAGTGACGGCGCAGCCAGCGACGTCATAGAGGAGAAACGTGTCGCACGACTACAGGAAGTCTCCGAAGGCGGTCAGTCGGCTCACCGACAGCCCGTACCGCGTGACGCAGAAAGACGAGGCCGGCGGCACTGCGTGAACTCCGCCGCACTGTTCGAGACGGCCGACACGTCCAGCGACATCACGAGCACAGAGGAGCATGCATCATGACCAGTGGAATCGACGACACGGGGCAGGTCACCCGCAGGCCGGGCACCGAGACAGCCGTCCTCGCCGGCGGGTGTTTCTGGGGTATGGAGGACCTCATTCGCCGGCAGCCCGGCGTACTCGAGACGCGCGTCGGGTACACGGGCGGGCAGAACGATCATGCGACGTACCGTAATCATCCCGGGCACGCCGAAGCCGTCGAGATCGTCTTCGACCCGGCGGAGACGACGTACCGCGACATCATGGCGTTCTTCTTCCAGATCCACGACCCGTCGACGGTGAACCGTCAGGGCAACGACATTGGCACCAGCTATCGCTCGGCGATCTTTCCGCTCACGCCGGAGCAGGAGAAGGTCGCTCGCGACACGATCGCCGACGTCGACGCGTCGGGCCTGTGGCCGGGCAAGGCCGTGACGACGATCGAGCCCGCGGGTCCGTTCTGGGAGGCCGAGCCGGAGCACCAGGACTACCTGATCAGGTACCCCGCCGGTTACACGTGCCACTTCGTACGCCCGGACTGGGTGCTGCCGCGACGCGCCACCAGCGCCTGATCCGACCCGGGGGTGTGCGCATCGCCTACGCGACGGGCACACCCCCGCTGGTCTTCGCGATCGACGGGCGGACGACCTATACCGAACGAGGCGCGACAGTTCGGGAGAGTGGTACGTCGATGACCAGGGCGAAGGCCGCTACGAATAGCGTCCGCGTTCCCTGGCCCGCGCGTTCGAGGCGTGGTTCCGGATCTCCTGGCGTATCGCAGTGCTGACACCGTCGACAGTGCCACAAATAGGACTCGATCGACCAGCTCTGAACTCTGGCATTAGGGTCTAGCTGTCAGTGTCTGAGCGTGTTTCGGCGTGAGCTGGACCGCTTGGCGCTGAGTGGACGGAGCTATGAATGGACGGTATCGTCCATGTCGTGGTTCCACCGTTCGGCACACCGAGGTGCCGGACCCTTGATCACTACGTTCCGCCGATCGCCGGAGATCCATGAAGAGCGAAGGTTCCGAGTCGTTGTCGCAGGTACGGGTGGTTTCCGCAGAGGTGGCCCGTGAGAACCGTGCCTGGGTTCGCGACCTGAGCAGCTGTGGGGATCGGCGTGAGCTTGCGAGCCGGCGCTTGTACGAGGTTCTCCTGCGCGCCGCGAGAGTGGAGGCCGGCCGACGGGCGGCGAGGCTGCGGCTCGTCGGCCCGGAGTTGGACGACATTGCCCACCAGGCCGCCGCGGATGCACTACTGGCGATCTGCGGCAAGGTCGAGACGTTCCGCGGTGATTGCAAGTTCACCACCTGGGCGTACAAGTTCGTGGTCTTCGACGTGGCGGCCAAGGTCAACCGGCACTTCTGGCAACGTGCCGGTGTCGCGTTCGACGAGGAGGACTGGGACCGCCTCCCCGCACGGCTGGGGATCGAACCGGAGGCGCATGCCGAGAGCCGAGACCTGATGACCGCCGTACGTCGCGCCGTCGACGAGCAGCTGACGGCGAAGCAACGGATGGTTTTCGTTGCGCTGGTGCTGAACGGTATGCCCACCGATGTGCTCGCCGATCGGCTCGGTGCGACACACAATGCGGTCTACAAGATGATGTTCGACGCCCGCCGGAAGCTGCGCGCCGCGTTGGTCGACGCCGGCTACCTGCCGAAGCAGCGGATCGCATGAGTAGTGTCGCGGAAGGGCAGGACGAGAGATCTGCCGGTCAGGAGGCCTAGATGGCAGTCGTCAACCGTGGGTTCGCAGGCAGAGGCGGATCCGACGAGCGCAGACTTCCCCCTGGCCAGCACCTGACCGAAGACTTCCCGGTGTTGTCAGCGAGCGTGACACCACTGATCCCGAAGGACAAATGGGAGTTCACGGTCACCTCCGAGACCGGCGCACAGCGAACCTGGCGGTGGCAGGATCTGCTCGCGCTTCCGTCCGAGTCGGTGGTCACCGACATCCACTGCGTCACCAGGTGGTCGAAGTTCGACACGCGCTGGGAAGGAGTGTCCGTCGATGCTGTCCTCGCGGACGTGAGCACTGAGGCGACACATGCAATGGTCACCGCCTACGGCGGTTACACGACCAACTTGCCGTTGACCGAGCTCCGTGGTGGGAAGGCATGGCTCGTCTATCGGTACGCCGGGGAGGAGCTAGGGGCATTGCACGGAGGTCCTGTGCGGCTGCTCGTCCCGCATCTGTACTTCTGGAAGTCGGCCAAGTGGCTCAACGGCCTGCGCCTGCTGTTGCGGGACGAGCCAGGATTCTGGGAAGGGGCTGGATACCACAATCATGGTGACCCCTGGCGCGAGCAACGCTACGAGTTCGACTGACGGTACGACGGGTACGCGCGGGCGGCCGCGGTCTACCCGACGATCACGCGCGTGGTGTCGAACGCGACGTACCCGGTGAAGTCGTGTCCGACCGTTTCGATCGCCGACCGCTTGGGATGCGGGTAGCACCATGCGGCGTCGAGGTACTGGTGGTGCGGCGTCTCCACACTGTAGTAGCGAGCCTGCCCCTTCCAAGGGCAGACAGAGGGAGTTGCGCTTTCCTTCAAAATACCGATCGTCAGCGAGTCCGGAGGAAAATACCGGCTTCCTTCGATCGAGATGATGTGTTCACTGTCTGCGTCCGCGAGTAGAACGCCGTCGATTGTCGCGCGCACTGTCGTCCTTCCGGTCAAGGTGTTCGCAGACTCTGTGTCCTGTCCCGGCATCGGGCTTACCTGACGATCTCGTCGTAGAAACTGTTGATGCCGTCAACGATCTCCTGAAGGCAGTCCTCGGTTGCGAAGTGTCCGGAGTCGAGGCGGACCAGTTGCGCGTCAGGGAGATCGCGCAGGTAGGCCTCGCCGCCTGCCGGGGTGAAGAAGATGTCGCCCTGACCCCAGAAGATCAGCGTTCTGGGCTGGTCACGACGCAGCCGCCGTTGCCAGGTAGGGTACTGCGCGGCGTTCGTCCGGTAGTCGTAGAAGAGATCCAGTTGTACCCGGCGCGCGTTCGGCCGGGCCAGGAAGTGCAGATCCAGATTCCAGTTGTCCGGGCTGATCTTCGTCGGATCCGGATGACCGGTGAGGTAGATCGCTCTGATGGTTTCCGGTTCGAGCAAGGCGTGAAGCGGTGCTTCGTTCCCAGCGATGCGGTCGGTCCAGAAGGCGTGACGCATCTCGTCCCAGATCTCGGTGAACCCCTCTTCGTAGCTGTTGGAGTTCTGGATGACCTGCCACTGCAGCCAGTCTGGATGAAGCGAGATCAGCCGGTTGCCGATCGGTCCCCCGTAGTCCTGCATGTACAGCCCCATCGGTCCGGTGAAGTCGATGGCGAGCAATGCCTCGTCGACGATCTCTGCGAGATGGTCGAAGGTGTACTCCCACTCCGCCGGATCCGGCATCTCGGTGCTCCCGAAGCCGGGGTAGTCGATCGAGACCAGGTGGAACCTGTCGGCAAGTGCCGGCATCAGGTTCCGGAACTGGTGAGACGAGGAGGGAAATCCGCCCAGTAGCAGGAGTTTCGGCGCTCCCGGCTTCCCCGCTTCGCGGTAGAAGACCTCCAACCCACCGGCGGACACGGTCTGAAAACTCGTCATCGGCATTCCACACTCATTCCACAGGGACGTGATCTAGAGGTCAGCGACGTCGTAGGGGATGACCTGATCGGTCAGGCGGCCGCGCTCGCACGAGTTGGCCGCCGCGACAGATCGGTTTCTTACCGGCAACTCCGGCCGGGATGAGGCCTTCCTGCTGGGATGTGGCCACGGCCGCGTCGGCCAGGCGCCACCGCAGCTGTGCGATTCGTACGGCCTGAAGGAAATGGTCGACTGCAGGGCAGTAGGGTTTCTGCGTCGTGCCTGCGCGAGTAACTCGTACGTCCGCAACTCCCTGTCATCGACCACGGTCAACTCGCGCTGGGCGTCGTTCCCCAGGGTTCTCGTCAGTTGACCTCGTCGAGTTCCAGCGGTTGGTCGTCGACGACGTGGATCGCGGCTTCTTCGGCGCTCGCGGCGCCTCCGTCGATCCCGACGTCGGCCGCGACGAGCTCTTCCTCGAGATCGAAGTGCGACCCCTCGTCCGGAGCTATCAGACGTCCGGCGCGTTCCCGGCCGACCTCCGGACCGTCGATGAACTCCGTCAGTACGGCGTACGGGTCGATGTCAGGCTCCTCCTGGGCAAGCCGCTGCTCGAAGGTCTCACCCCGCAACGCCTCCGCCGCGGTGGTACCGAAGCCCTCGCCGGCCGACCACCTCTCCGGCGGCGAGTAACCTTCGTCGAGAGGGTCGGAGACACCGCGCCCGTCGAGCGTGTCCGCGAACTGGAGCTGGTCCTCGTCGTCCACGCTGTAACTGCCGTAATACTCCCGACTGACCTCGCTCATCCGTCCTCCTGCCGACCGGCCGGCGGCGTGCCGGCTCCTCACGGGGGTTCGTGTCGGCCACGGCACGCGTACTTACCTGCCGAGCAGGACCACGGACGGTACGGTGGGTATCCTGCCCTGATGGTGGATCGTTCAGCTCCAGAAGCGGCAGCAATCGTTGCGCGGCCCCGATAAGCTCCTTTCGTGCCCGAGACAGTGAGCGAGCTCGATCGCCGCCTGACCGCCCGCGGCGCGGCCACGCGAGCCCGGATCGTCGCCGCTGCCGACGAGCTGATGTCTCTCAAGGGTGCCGCAGCGACCACGCTCGACGAGGTGACCGCGGCGAGTGGGACGAGCAAGTCGCAGTTCTACCGGCACTTCAGCGACAAGAGTGCCCTGGTCCAGGCAGTGATCGCACTGCGGGGCGGCCGGGTACTCGAGCGTGAGGAGCAGTATCTCCGCAGGGTCGACTCGTTCAGCGGACTCGACCGGTGGTGCCGGGCCATCCTCCAGCGAGTCACGGCGCGCCGTGGGGCGCTCGGCTGTGAACTGGGCTCACTGTCGACCGAGCTCTCCGATCAGGATGAGGCAGCACGCATCGATCTCGAGGCGCACCTGACATCCTGGATCTCGCTGCTGGCCGGAGCGCTCGAGCGGATGAAGTCGAACGGCAGGCTGTCCGAGGCCGCTGATCCACAAGCGCTGGCGACGGGAATCATGGCTGCCCTCCAGGGTGGGTACGTTCTCGCCCAGGCCGCCCGTGACCCCGGACCGATGCAGGTCGCCCTCGACCTGGCGATGAACTCGGTCCGGGCGTACGCAAAGCCGGCCGGCAAGAAGTAGCCGTCAATACTCCCTTCACGGGTCCTGATGCCGACCGTGCCGAGGCGTTGCGATTCCGCGTCACGGTCGCTCGTTCCTTCGGTTACGAGGTCGGGGCAGGCCGCGGCGCGCCGAGGACATCGGCGTACTCCGGGTTCTTCTCGATGAAGCGGCTGACGACGGCGCAGTAGTTCGACACCGTCACGGACCGCGTGCGGATGTCGTCGAGAGCGCGGCCGACCAGCACCCACGAAAGTCCTCGTCCGCGGTAGGTCTGTTCGATGACGGTGTGCGTGATGGACAGGTGCGAGCCGATCAGGTGGTAGACGAGGAGCCCGGCCTGTTGGCCGTCGACGAGCAGCTCGTAGTACTCGTCGTCTGCGTGGTGGACCACAGTGATCGTCGGGGAAGTCGGCGTGCTGGTGGGTGTTTGAGCAACGGCCCTCGCGTCGTTGATGGTCAGCAGGCCGGCCAACGGAGCCAGCCAACCTGCGCCGAACGCCTCGGTGGGAAGACTGGCATGCCAGGTCAGGCTCGATCCCGCGTGGTTGCGGAAGTGAAGGACGAGCTGCCAGGCGCCCTCGGTTTCCTGGAGGCCTTCCCCGGTACGCAGCTGCACCCGCACCTCGCTCGGAAGCGAGTTGAGCATCACCGGCTGCGTCCGCAACGGCAGGACCAGACGCCCGTCTTCCGACCGCAGGCTCTCTGGAGAGTCGGTCCGCGCGGTGCTCCAGTTGGCCAGCATCACATCCATCTCGGCGTTGCCGAACAAACTCGCGGTAACGCTGAAGTCGATCGGCCGGGCGCTGGTCAGCGTCTGCTTGTCCCGGCCGGTCACCGACAGCTGGCCATCGGCGAGGTAGAAGCCCGTTCCGTCGGGCCGAAGAACCTGGTGGGTCATCGCTACTTCCTCTGGGCTGCGCTCTGAACGGACGGCGGGGTGCTCGCGTCCACGAAAGGACTATATAGTCCTCTGATGGATGACGCATCGCGGACAGCTCTCTCGACTGCAGGCTGTCAGGGTTCCGATTCACGGGAGAGGTCACGCGAGGGCAACTCTGAAATGGACTGATCAGACCTCTTTGCGGCGTCGGAGGAGGTCGGTGGCGTGGAGAATACCTCGATCGACAGGACGGCGGAATGACAGTGATCATCGACAGCGACCGGCTCATGATTCGGGAGTGGACCGAGGCCGACGCGGACGCCGCCTTGCGGATCTACGGGTCTGCCGAGGTGGCACGGTGGCTATCGCCGGCGATGGACCAGGTCCCGAACGAGGCGACCATGCGCCTGCTGCTCCGCGCGTGGATCGAGGCCGGCAGGAGTCTCGTCGTACCCGCCGGGCGATGGGCGATCGTCACCAAGGCCGACGGTGCAGTGGTCGGCGGCCTGATGATCGGCTTGTTGCCGCCGTACGAGGAAGACTTCGAGATCGGCTGGCAACTCGAACCGGCAGCCTGGGGCCGGGGATTCGCGACCGAGGCGAGCCACGCCTTGATGCGCTGGGCATTCGCAACCGGCACGATCGACGAGTTGTACGCGGTCGCCCGACCGCAGAACCGGCGTGCCTGCGCGACCGCACGGCGTCTCGGGATGGCGTGGGTCGGCGAGACCGACAAGTACTACGGCCTGCCGATGCAGATCTACCGCATCCGCGCGGCCGAACTCGAGTGAGTGGACGGAGGGCGAGGCGTCCGGCGCCCTGGTGCCGATGACTCGGTTCGACTTCGGTGTGCCGGAGGGCGTACCGGTTGGGTCTCAGACGGGTGTAGTAGAGCCATCCGGCCAGATCGCCACCGCGGTAGAGCTCGAAGCGGCCTTACTCGGTGTTGTCGATCAACTCCTCGGCCACGGACGCCTGTACTTCGTTGCTCAACAACTCAGCCTTTCACACTCTGGGTCTGCGGATCACGTGCGGCGAAGACGGTGAACAAAGTGGCGCTGAGAGCGAGTCCGCCGTACCCGAGAGAAATGTGTGGCACGGAGAGGATGCCGGTGAGTCGGGCGGAGATGAGGCTGGGAACGGTCGCGCCGCTGTAGCTGAGCAGATACACCACCGCAAAGATTGGTGCCCGGTCGGACAGGGTGCTGCCGTACAGCAGACCCGAGTGGCCGCGCTGATCGCGATGCCTTGACTGGCGCCTCCGACGACGGTTGCGGCGATGAACAGTACCAGCGTTCCGGTGGCGATCGCGGTGATGATGCCGCTCCACCCGACCAGGAAGGTGATCATGCCGAGGCCTTGCGCCGCTGCCGGTGAGAACCGGCCGCCGAAGGGAGCGCCCAGAGCGCTGGCCGGCTACCTATTGCCCACGGTGCGGGTTGCCCTGACGGCCGACCTGGTTGCCGGCTTGCTTGGCGGCGCCGCCCGAAGCGGCCCGGCTCCCGAACCCAGCCTCGCTGAGCGGCCGCGACCCGGACAACGGGGTCTGGCCGTCGAAGGCGTGTGCGATGGCGCGGTTCGCGTCCAGGACGGGGTGGCGCTGATGTGCCTTGCCGCCGCTGCCAACCTGCGCCTCCCCGAACCGGTCCAGTTGCGGGAGCCTCGAGTCGGCCGACCGTCCGAGGCGCATCGCCGTCTGTTGGTAGGCGCCGTCGCTGCCGTGCCGAGGACCGATCGTGATCACGTCGCGGGCGTCGGTCCCGCCTGCGTTGCGGCCGGGGATCTCACGAAACGTCAGGCGATGGTTGGGCTTTCCGGTGCCGTCGCCGATCTTGGACACGACGATGTCCCGGCCGTCACCGAGACCTCGGTGCGCACCGAGCACATGGTGCCCCTTCGACGATCCGGTCTCGAGATCCTGAAGTTCGCGCAGGACGTTCTTGTAGAGCGTGCGGTTCGCGTTGTGCGCTGGTGTCTTGTCGCCGGGATACTGCGCCGCCTCCGCGGCCGCCGCGTCCCGCATCCGGGTCAGGTCCTGAACTGCGCCCTCGCTGAGCAGGACCTGGTACGGACGGTTCGGTTGGTCCTCAGCCACCGGCCGTGCCGCGTTCCTGCCGGATCTCATCGAGCATCTGCTGGGTGAACGCGTCGTCCTTGGACCACTCGTCCAGGCTGAATCGGGTGCTGCCCGGCGTCGGCGCCGAGTCGTAGCTGCGAACGGTCGGGTCGTCGATGACATCCCGCGGCGGCTCGTCGTCACCACGCATGGCGCGATACTGCTGGGTCGACATCACCACGAGCACAGGTTCGGCATCGCTGCCTACGAGTACCGGAGGGCCGAAGGTGCCGTGGCGCATCGCCGCGACCATCTCCGGCAGCTGCCGGGCGAGGACCTCGGGAGCGACCACGGTCTGGTAGCGGCCGAGCGTGTCCTCACCGCCGAGATCGTCGTACTGGTCGTAGCTCGCGACGACAGCTTCCGGGACACCATCGTCACCAAAGGCGAACGAATGGGTCTCACCGTGCATGAATCGCCCGAGCACGCCGGCAATGTCAGCAGCGACGTCGGCAACGGACGGCAGATCAGGGTACGGCGATCCGGACATGTCCCCATGGTAGAGGTCTCGGAGACCTCAGCGCGGGACTTGGCCTGCGGTTGGCTGGCATCGTCCCCCGAGCGTGGTGCGCCTGAGTTGTGTGTCCCGGAGTGCTACGGCGTGTTGGTGGGTGTTGGCGCAGGGGGTGGTGGGGATGCCGCGAGGCCGCGGCATTCCTTGGCTCCGTCCGAGGATCCGCCGTCGGAAGCGATCCAACGGGGTGTGGGGGAGGGCTTGCCGTCGATGGCTGCGGCGGTGGTGAGCTGGAACTGGGTGTCTTCGTAACCGATGGTGGTGCTGCGTCGCCGGTCGCCGCTGGGGCCGGGGATGTCGATGGTCCCGTCTTGGCCGAGGTACCGGAGTGCGCGGTCGTCGACGCAGTACGCGACCGTGGCCTGGTGGGCGGTTGGCGCGTCGACGGACAGGACGTGGATGACCTGTGGTCCGATCAGCCCGGTGTCGTCGGTCTCGATGATGCCGTAGGGCGACTTGGGCAGGATGAGGCTGATGTAGACCGGGTCAATGATCCACGGGTGTGAGTAGAAACGTCTTTGGGCGGTGATGAACGTGGTGAAGGCTGCCATCACCTGCTGCTGGTCTTTTGTCAGCGGTTGCTTGGGCGGCCTGATCGTCACGCTGACGTTTGATGCGACGACGGCCGTTGGTACGGCGGTAGGTGTCGGGGACGATGTGGGCGGTGTCGGAGATGGCAGGTCTTGCTGCCCGTCACATCCGCCGGCCGCCAAGACCACCATCGCCAGGATTGCTGCGATCCGGCCGTGTCGTCGTCTGTTGCTGGTCGTCTGGTCGGCGCTTCCACGAAGTTTCGGAGTCCGTCAGGGCCGTCCTCGATCTTCTCTCCGAGACCGTAGTACCCCCTGAACGCGTTGGCGTAGGTTTCGATGTAGTCCCCACCGCCGGTCTTCGTTCTTGCCCAGGTCTGCAGTAGTCGGCGTTCGTCGGTAGTCATCGCCGAGAGGCCTTTGAGATGCGGCCGTCCGTCGCTGCCGCGTTCCAGCAGTTGTGGGTTCAGCCCGGTGGTGTCGCCGGTGCGGACGCGTGCGTTGGCAAGGTCGTGCGCGGCGTGGTTCTCGGCGACGCCGACCCCGGTGGCGTCGGCGTCGGTGTCGACGGTGGTGGGCAGGACCGTCGCCGGCTCCGGGATCTGCATGAGGCCCTCGTCGATGACTCGGCCCAGGACCCATCTGCCGACGTCGGCGCTCATGCCGGTCACTTTGCCTGGGACCTTGATGCCGTCGGCGATCTCGCCGAAGAGGTAGGTGGCGACGGACTTCACCATCTGCTCGTCTGCTTGTGCTGCTGCTCTGGCCTTGTTCACGGCATCGGCGTCGTTGATGTGGTCGTAGTACACGGCATTGTGGCCGGCAGCCGTGACCATGGCGTCGACGAAGCCCGCCGACTTGGCCTCGGTGGAGGTGGGATCGCTGAGGACGCTGGTTTTGTAGGCGTCAGCCGCGAGGCGAAGCAGGATTCGGGCGTCTTGGTCGGTCGAGGCCAGCATCGCGAAGCGGTGGCGCTGGTCGGTCGAGATTCGGAGATGGTTCTCGTCGCCGGGTCCGGTCACCTGCGACGGCTCATCGGCGCCGAAGTCGCTCAGGTTGGCCGCGATCAGCTTGCTGAGTGCCTGAGCGATCAATGGATTGGCCTTGACTCCGTCCAGCGACCGCTTGAAGGTCTGATGGTCCAGGCTGCCCTCGTCGGAGTCGTGGACGGTCACTGCCCTGATCAAGTCTGCGGTGGCCTGCTTCGCCAGCACGAACTCTGGAGACGACGGGTTGAGAGCCGCTTGTGCGGCCCAATCCGTGAGGCCCGCGACAGCCGCGCCGTCATCCTGCCAGTCGTGCCTGAGCAGTGTCCGGGGCGCATCGCTGTCCGACATCACGGCTGCGGCAGCCTTGTGGCTAAGAGCAACAATCCCTAGGAGCTGCTGCACGAGGAATAGTCAAGACCTGTGGATTGGCGTGTCACGCAGCTTGTTGATCACCTCCTGATTCGTCGGGTCGTTCGACGAGTTTGCCGTTCTCGAA
>NZ_JBITJU010000053.1:0-14907 GCF_044460355.1 Kribbella sp. NPDC050124 | reverse complement strand
ACCCCACGCCGCAGACACGACACACCCCGTTCACCACAACGTTGTCTCAAGCACGACACCGCTCAACGCATCCACGCCCGGTGAGAAAACCTCAGCGGTGAAATGCTTTGACGCTGAGATCGGGAGCCGCGCCTCGGGCATCCGGACAGATCTCGCGAGCGTGAGATGCCCGGGTACGCCCTTCGGTGGCCTCTCACGCGTACGGCGCGGAGTCCATCATCGGATGTTTACACCGTGCAGTGGCATCCATATAATATGAGTACCGTAGTGTTAGTGCGCGGCTCAGGCGCCGATCGAAGCTGATCATCGTCCGCCGCCTCTGTCACTTTGGCTGCCAAGTCGAGCGGTAGCCACCAGTGCAGGTGCACTTCAGGCGCATCGTTTCGTTGGCGAGGTCATCAACTTCCGTCCCCGCTGGGAGGGGCCGTCGGGTCAATTCAACAATCAGGCAGGAGGAGCCGACTGTGGATGCTGTTGAGGCAAGGTACGACGGTGTAGCGGCCGCGTATGACACGTGGGTGGGCGAGGGCTCGGTCCTCGCCGATCTCACCTTCGAGGAGCTGGTTGGCGGCGTAGAAGGCCAACAGGTTTGCTCAGTCGCGTGCGGACAGGGTAGGGAGGCGCGGTATCTGGCCGCCCAAGGTGCCGTCGTGACTGGCGTCGATCTGTCCGAGAACCTCCTCGCTCTGGCGCGACGGCACGAGGAAGCCGAGCCGATCGGTGTCTCTTACCTACAAGGAGATGCGCAAACTCTCGAGGGGCTCGCCTCCGGGTCGTTCGATGGGGCCGTTTGCTATCTGGCGCTCATGGACATCCCGAGCCTTGACGGTGTCCTGCAGTCCGTTGCGCGCATACTCCGGCCGGGGGGCTGGTTTGTCTTCTCGATCACGCACCCATGCTTCAAGACACCAGCTACCGGCGATCTCGTCGACCATACGAACAAGAGCGTTCGGCGGACGGTCGGGCGCTACTTTGCCGAAGGCTACTGGGATGGTCCAGGCCTATACAACGACGCGCTTCCCATCGGCGCCTACCACCGGATGCTAAGTACCTACGTTGACGCGCTGACGCGAGCAGGCCTGGTCATCGACCAGATGCGTGAACCACCGCGAGACCACGCACCGGTCTGGCAGGAAGTCCCGCAGCTCCTCTATGTCCGATGTCATCGTGGCGAGAGCCGTCCCCTCTGAAGTCGTGGCCGGCGGCGGCCAACCCACTGGAATGACCATCCCGGACGCAGGCTCTGGCCTGGCCCCACGGCTCGCCGTTCGTGGCGCCGCCCCGGTGTCCGCGGGTGTGCGGCGATCGCGAGTCGGGCATACGCGGCGGCCGATATCGAGGTCAGTGGTCAGCTATCATGACATTTGGCGTCATACGGTACGAGGAGCGAGATATATGACATCCGTTGCACCTGATGCTCGAGAGAAGCGGCGGCACCGGCAGCTGACCACGACGATCCGGGAATCGCTGCGCGAGATGAACATCCAGATGTCGCTGCTGAACCGGCAGGTTGGCACTCACCTCGGGCTCAAGGACGCCGATCTCGCCTGCCTCGACCTGATCAACCGGGAAGGACCACTGAGTCCTACGGCCGTCGCCAGCCGCTCCGGGCTGCATCCGGCGACGCTCACCGGCATCCTCGACCGCCTCGAGCGCGGCGGTTGGATCGCTCGGGAACGCGATCCGGCCGACCGCCGCGCCGTAGCGGTCCGCGCGCTCCGCGACCGCAACGCCGAACTGTTCAAGCTCTTGTCGGGCATGAACTCGTCGATGAACAAGATCTGTGCGGACTACAGCGTTACAGAACTCGAAGTGCTCGCCGATTTCCTTGATCGGACGACGAAGGCCGGCCAGCGCGCCACGGACGAGCTCGCCACCGGCTGACGAGGTGCAGGAAGCAGCCCGGGGGTAGCACTGCATGACATATCCGATCAACAGCCCCCTGCAACACCACGTCCAACCGCCTCAGAACGTCGTCCATGATGGCGACCCGGGGTCAGCCGTCGCCTTCTGAGACGGCACTGTCACGGCCGTCTCTGTCAACAGCAAGTTCGAACTCATGTTGCGTCGTATCGCAGGCGAAGGGAACCGAGGCGCCTGTCCGCGCGAAGCCGAGCTTTCTGTACATGGCCTGGGCGCGGACGTTGTTTTCGTGCACATACAAGCGCACCCGCTCGACGCGGGGATCAGGCAGCGTCCACGACCATTCGACGGCCGTCCGCAAGAGCTCGACGGCCAGGCCGGTGCCGCGCGCCTCAGGCCGAACGAAGACCCCGACGACCTGAGTCTGTGGCACCGTCGCCGCCGTGCCCAAGGCCACCGGTGCGCCGGGCAGTTCGACCAGCACGCTGACCGAACCCAACCATCGCCCGGTTTCATCCTCGGCGACGAACTGCCGCACCGCCTTTCCCTCGGCAGCATTGGTCGTACGGTCTTGCCAGAAACCATCGGGCAGGGCCGCAGCTTCTTCGTGCGTTCCGACGAAGGCCAGAGGTGCGTCTGGATCTTGCAGAGCAGCCAACCGTAGCTCCCTGACCTTGGGCCAATCATCCCGCTGCACGCTTCTAATAGTGTGGGTCACGCCCTCCTCCTGAAATCGACTGTGGTCTCACAGGCAAAGGCATTTTCATCCTCATCCTGGAACCACCGTGACATGCGATGCTTAGCCGACCAGAGCGTTGCGGCTTGCCGGCCGAAGCCGTCCGCCGAGTACGGCGAGCGTCAGTCCGGCCACAACCCAGGCGACGAGGGTCAGAACAGGTCTTCCGGCACCTGCACCGTCGAAGTAGCCCGTCGAGCGCAGCAACGTGCCTCCCGCGCCCGCGGGGAGGAACTGTCCGAGCGTGCCCAGGGCAGTCGGCAACATCTGCGGCGCGGACGCGACCCCGGACAGCGAGTTGCCGACCAGGAACATGGTCACTGCTCCGATGCCGATGCCCGCTGGTCCGATCACGGCAACAAGGCCGATCATCGTGAGCGAGATCGCCGTGACCACCAAGCCGACCGCGCCGGCGTTGATCCAGGCATCGCCGCCGATCGCGCCGAGCCAGGTCTGGGTTACCAACGTGACGACCCATCCGGCCGCGACCGCGGCGATCAGCGCACCGACAATCCGCCGCCGCATGCCTGTCACAAGGAACGACATGAGGATTCCGATGACCATGCCGCCCAAAACCATCGGCAGGGCCGCGGCAGTGAATACCGACCCGCGGGGGTCTTCCCCGGACAGAGGTACGACGTCTTCAACCTCCGGACCGCGTATCGGGGCGCCGCCGCCCTCGGCGAGTTGGCCTGCGATTCCCGTCAGGATCTGCGCGACGACCGGGCCGCCCGCCGACGCGATCAGTACCCGCGGCGGCTCGGTCGGCTCAAGTACGACGGCGCCGTACACATCCCTGTCCTGGATCAACTGGCGGGCAGCTTCGACATCGGCAGCATGCTGGAATTCCAGCGCATTCGGCATGACCTCGGCCACTTGCCGCTCGAGCTGAGCCATGGCCTCGGCAGGTCCGACGACCGCGACGGGGACGTCCCGTGGCGCCGACTCGGCTGGTGGCCAGGCGAACGCGGTCACCAGTACGCCCACCAGCAAGGCGAGCCCGACTCCGATGCCGAAGGTCCTCCGCCAACCTGTCGAGGGCGATGCTCCCGGCGGGGCGCCGGTAGCACCCGGCGTCGTTTGTGTGTCGTTTGTCAGTTCGACGAGTTCCACAATGGTTCCTCTGTGTGGGTGTTGATGAATGCAGTCGGCAATGGAGCGTGTGAGGCTGACCGGCAGCGCCCGGGATCCGGCCCGGAGCGCCGGCGTCGCCTACTCGTAGGGGATATGGGGATGAGTACGGCGAACCGGCGTACTCTGTGCTGGTAGTTCAGCCCGGTGCTTCACCGCGCAGTCCGGGTTGGTCGGTCTGCGTCGCTCGAGCGAGGTGGAATTTCTGTCAGAGCACCGCCGGTGAGGGCGTAGGTCGAAGTTTGTCCGTCTTCCTGGATGCTTCCTCTGATCACACTGGCTTGGTGCTTGCCGTCGCTGGCGATCGTCCAGAAGCTGATTGCCACCGTGGCGTCCGGCAGCTGACAGGTCTGCCCGGCCGGGTGCAGCGCGGCTGTGTTGCCCCGTACGGCGAAGTCCCATCGGCAACCATCCGGCGTCCGCACGGCGACGGTATGGGCTGATGCGGATGTGACGGTGAGCCGCCCCGTCTGTGGCCGCGCGGTGGGCGCGCCACCAGATCCCGTGTTTCGGTAGATGCCGATGTTGATGTTGGCGTCGGGATTCGGCGGGTCGTACTCCCAGTCTCCGGTGAACAGCCTGGTGGTGTCGGTCCGCTTGCTGTCATCGACCTTGGTACGGCGACCGTCAGCGAGGACGAACTGGTAGTCGCGCGCGGGGTGGTGGCTGACTCCGGCGATGGTCTCGCGCTCCTGCGGTCCGGTGACGGCGATCGACCATCGGGTGAGGGTGTAGCCAGAGCCGATGACCTGGTTGAAGCAGTACTGCGGCCCGTCGGCAAGTTCGAGCGAGCGCTCGTGCACCGCGAACCTCCAAGTGCAGCCCACGTTGGTGCGGCCGATGACGGTTCCCTCCGCGCCGGGCCAGAAGACGATGTCGCCGATCTGTGGCAACTGGACCGTCGAGCCCGGTGCCTGGAACGGAAACGGGCTCGGGCAGTCAGGTTCGGCCGCCAGGCACTTCAACTCCGCGACGTTGATCCCGTCGTCGCGATCCGGCAGGTCGTAGTTCCACCGCCCGACGTACTCGGTGACGTCGGGAGATTCGTGCGGGCGTTGGGACGCCAGGGCCGCTGCCGGCACGGCAGCGGCGCCCAGCGTCAGCGCCACAGTCAGCCCAATGGCAAAGCGGTACATGTCGAGCTCCTCCTGGATGTGTGGTGGCGAGCAGTGGCGCCCTAGGCCCGGAATGCGGCGGCGTGATCGGCGACCCACTGGGCGTAGCTGAGCGCAGGGCGCCCCAGGACGCTCTCCACGTCACCAGTGGGAGGGAGCTGGGGCGTGGTGGCGTAGGTCGCGTACCTGGCCATCAGTACAGTCACGAAAGACTCCGGGAACCCGTGGTCGGTCATTCTGGCGACGGCCTGTTGCGGTGTGATCTCGTGGAAGTGCAGTTGCCTGCCAAGGACATCGCCGATGACGGCAACCGCCTCGGCATGGGTGAGAGACTCCGGTCCAGTAAGCACCAGGCGCCGGCCCACCACCTCGTCAGTCAGCAGTGCGCGGGCTGCCACCGCGGCCATGTCACGCTCGTGGATGAACGACTCGGCGAACCCCGCGTAGACGTAGCGCACCACGTCACCAGCCTGGATCTGCTGTCCCCACATGCCGATGGTGTTCACCGCGAACGAACCGACCCGGAGGCTGGTCCACTCCAGGCCGCTGTCGACTGCGGCCTGCTCGGCCTCGAGGTTGCGATCTCCGCGGAAGCGGGACGGCTGCTCGGCCGGGTCGTCGTCGATGTTGGCCGCCGACAACGCGACCACCCGCCGCACACCGGCCGCTCGGGCCAGCTCCACCATTTCGAAGGCCGCGTCGCCGACGGCACGAGGATGCAGGAAGAGTGCCGTGACGCCGTCCAACGAGTCAGCGACCGTCTCCGGGCGGGACGGATCACCCTCCACAACCTCGACACCATCCGGTAGGCCCGCACTCGAGCGGTTGCGGGTGAGCGCTCGAACATCGGCACCCTCAGTCAGCAACAGGTCGACCAGCGGGCGCCCGACAGTCCCAGTAGCCCCAGAAACCAAAATCATGACAACCCCTCCAGGTAGTGATCCGGCATTCATATGATACGAGAACAGTAACAGATAGTTTGAGTTCCATATTGTATGAAGGACCTCACATCTGAGGCGGCCGGGCGTGACTCGGCACTGAGCCGACGAGGCTGATCGTCGTGCGCGACCTCGGGCGTCATGGTCGACGCCACCGCAGCCGCGGTGCTGGCCTGGCAGAGCTGAGGCCAGCGTCGGCCTCCGCAGCATCGACCGGCACCCCGGCCCTGGGCGTCACCGACGAAGCCTTCTACGCCGTCCTGCTCACGGACGCGTTCGGGAAGTGAAGAGTGCCGGCCGTCCGGCAGCGCCACCGGACGGACGGCACTCGCTCAGTGAGGCCCGCGAGCTGCGGACTCCTGGTCGGTGGGGTGAAGCGTGGTTCAACGTCGGCGAATCTCCATCTGGACTTCGCGATACTGCTGTGCTGGAGTGTCGAGAAGCGTCGCGGATCGCTGGTTGAGATGGCGGTCGAAGAACGCGCGCGAGTAGGCGTTGATGATGTGGTGGGCTCGGTCGGAACCGATCGGACCAGTGGCCCCGATGGTAGGCAGCAGCGGCGAGACCAGCGGGTAGTCGGTCAGGTTGAGATGGAACAGGCCGCGCACCACAACGAAGTAACGATCGCTTCGCGTTCTCTCGAAGGTGCTCCGCATCGTGCCTAGGTGTTCGTCGATTTCGGGCTGTGGCAGGTGTTCGAGCCGGAAGGTTTCGGAGTCGCGGGTGATCCACATCGCCGGCTGGGACAGCCCCTGAGAAACAACGATCTTCGGCATGGGCGAATCCATCATCAAACATGCCCGCAGCCGTAAATCCTGCCGGCATGCCTCGGCGGCGACGATTCCGCCCAGCGAGGGCCCGAACACACCGACCCGATCGAGGTCGAGGCTGCCGGTGAGAAGGTTGTGCGGATCCGACCGGTGAACGGCGACGAGTCGGTCGAGCGTGAATCGTACGTCCTGGGCCAAGTACGAGATGATGCCATCGGCGACGACGCGCCCATTGAGCTGAGGCGCCGGCTCGACGGCGGCGTAGCTCGATCGGACCAGCGGCAGCATCTCGTCGCGTGACCGTCCGGTGATACGGCGCCCGTCCGGGAACGCGACCGATGCGGCCACGTAGGGCTGGTCGATGGCAGCGACTATGTAGCCGTGGGACACCAAGTGCTCGACCTGAAAAGTGCTGTGCTGCCGGAAACCTCCGAACCCGTGCAGGAAGATCAGAACGGGAAAGCCCCGCTCGGTGGCGGCGGCCGGAGCAGACGCCGTCGAGTGCGTGGTGACGTACTTGAAGTGGCTGAAGGCGAATGCGGGTTGTCGTAACGCATACGCCAGAGCCGGCGTGACCGAGGCGGCATCCGGTATCCACGGCTCCTTCCCTCCGGAGCCGGACGACGCGGCGGGATACCAAATCTGAACCATCAGTTCCCTCCGGTCATCCGGATCGGCGGTGAAGACCTCCGGGCGATCGGTGTCGGTCCAGTGATATGTGGTCGTGCCGATCGCATAGGGACCGGTGGGTGTCGGGAAGTGAAACACGGGAACCAGCGCCGGTACCGCGACCGAGGTGACGAGCCCCAGCGCTGCCAGCGAGACGGCGAAGCCGACGGCGAATCGGCGGGACCGACTTGAGCCCGTCCTCCTGATCTCCGGCCGCCAAACCCGCCGCAGCCAGACCCCGCTCACCAAGACGACGAGAGAGTAGGCGGGGGCGAGCTGCCAGCGAGGGCCTTCCTCGACCAGTTGTATGACCATGGCTGCCATCGGCAGCGCCGCCGCTTGGGATAACCAGCGCGTTAGCCGGAGCGGGATCAGTAATGCAATCCACGCCGCGGCGGTGACGGCGATCAGCACGATCTCAAGAGGTCTCAACTCTTCAACTCCAGTGGTGTCCGGCGGCGGGTGAGAGCCGCCGCCGAGTGTGCAAGGCCGATGTGCCGACGAGCGATGCCTGCTGTGACCAGCAGAGCCCGAGCAGAATGCAACGAACATGGTTCGCGGGACCCCGATGCAGAAGCCTTTGGCGTCGGGGGATATGAGTGCTCCAGCGGTCCTGCTGGCGTAGCCCTCAGGAACGCACGGCCTATCAGGAGCTTTGACGGACTGGACACGTACGACGCACCGAAGCGCAGAGCTGAATCAGAGGCCGCGAAACGGCTCCACCAGCACCACCGGCCGTCGCGCCAGCACACTCAACTACTCGGTGAAGTATGTGGAGATTCTCCATCCTTTCACGAAGCAGAACCAAGGTTGTCCGACTTGGAAGCAGAGTATCAGATCAAGACGATATGCAACTCATAATTTGTGGATTCGATGGACCCCCGCCAGCCGGCGCCCGCACCTGCAGGACGGGCTCAGTGACCTGCGCCTGACGATGCCTCATGTCGCCAAGATCACCGATCGCTGAGCCCTCGGTGCTCCCGCCAACAGCTACCTCGCAGATGTTCTCCCTCGTGCCGGCGGCAAGTTCTCCGCTGTCAGCTGGCGTTCTCAGGATGCGCCCCGCGCAGGATCGTGGCGTGGTCTCTTGGCAAGGTCGCTGCCTCGGTGCGGGCCACGCAGGTGGAGTACTATGGAGTCCATATGATATCGTCCAGATATTATCAAGACGCATGCGGACTCGAGGACGGCCTGACCCTGCGCCGGACAGGCGTCAAACCCCGGCGGTGCCACACCGTCAGGTACCGCAGCTCTTGGGCTCTGTAGGAAGCTCCCACAACAGAAGGCAGAGATGATGATGGACCGTCAACCCGCCAACATGCCGGACACCACTGGATCGAGGCGGATCAGTGGCCGTCGAGGGTTTCTCGCCGGCACGGCCGTCGTGGCCGGCAGTCTGGCCGCCGGCTTCGCGGCCGCGCCAGGCCTGAGACGCGCAGATGCTGCAACGGCAAGAGGTGAGGAATGCGGAGCGAGCGTGCTGCGTACGCCAGACGACCGGTTCGCAGACCTGCCCGACTATCCGTTCAAGCCGAACTACGTCACCGTTCCGCTCGAGCCCGGAACCGATGAGACGCTGCGCCTGCACTATGTCGACGAGCGGCCGAGCGACCCGTCGAAGGCTTCTGGGGAGACCATCGTGCTCCTGCACGGCAACCCTGCATGGAGCTACCTGTACCGGCATGTGATCCCGCCGCTGGTGGCGGCCGGACATCGCTGTATCGCCGTCGACCTCGTCGGCCACGGCAAGTCTGACAAGGTGGCCGACCGGTTCTCCTACTCCTACGCGAGTCACGTGCGATGGCTGCGCGAAGCGCTGTTCAAGCGACTCGGCCTGCGCAACGTGACACTCGTTTGCCATGACTGGGGAGGGACCCTCGGACTGCTTCTACTCGCACAGAATCCCGACCGGTTCCGCCGCGTGGTCGCGTCGAACACCGGACTCCGGGAAGGTGGCGCGGACCTCGGACCCGGCTGGCAGCACATGGCGAAGTGGCTGCAGCTCACCCAACGCACCGAGGATCTCAGGTGCGGCCCGATCGTCGACGGGTTCTCGCTGACCGAGCTACCCGCCACGGTTCAAGCCGCCTATGACGCGCCATACCCGGCCGATGCGTATCTGCACGGCGTACGCCGGTTCGCCGTACTCATCCCGATCAACGCCGACGACGAAGCGAACCCGATGATCAGCGACGCGTGGAAGGTGCTGCAGCGGCTGCGCACGCCGTTCCTGTGTCTGTTCAGTGCCCAGGACCACGTCACTCGGGGCAACCACTCGGCCCTGAGCGACCACATTCCCGGCGCGAAGGGACAGCCTCATCTGGCCATCGAAGGGGCGGCGCACTTCGTGCAGGAAGACCGCCCCGCCGAGTTCGCGGCAGCCGTCAACGCGTTCATCAGCTCGACGTGATCAGTTGACCGGTCCCGCCCGCAGTCGCGTGGCCGGACCGGTCCCAACCACCAGGAGACATCGCAATGTTTGACATCACCGTCTGGGTCGCAGAGGGATTCGTAGCCCTCTTCTTCCTTGCCGCCGGCCTACCGAAGGTCATCGGCAAGGGCATCGACCGCTGGATCGGCTTCGACCAAGTCCCCAGGCGCCTGACCATCGTCATCGGGCTCTCGGAGATCGCCGGAGCGACCGCCCTCGTCGTACCACTGCTCATCAACGAGCTCGAGTGGACCACACCACTGGCTGCCCTGGGCATCGGCGTCGTCTCCCTGATGGCCGCCGGTTTCCATCTCCGCAACCGTGAATGGTTGGCGACTCTGGAGACCACCCTCTGGGCGTCGCTGGCCGCGTCGATCGCGGTCGCACGGTGGGGCGAACTGGCGACCGCGCCGTCGATCTCGAAGGACGTGCTCGTGCCCATCCTGCTCGTGCTGGTCCCGGCGACGATCACCAACCTCGTGTTTCTCACGCGCGCGACCACACCCGACAAACTCGAGGGGCGGACGGCCGCTGTCAACTGAGCCAGGCGCCCAACCGGACACGGAGAATCACCATGGAAATCGTCCGCCTCGGACTACTGCTCCTCCACCTGCTCGGCTTCTCGGTCCTCCTCGGTGGGCTGATCAGCCAGGCTCGGCAACAGAACAAGCAAGTGACCGGACTGGTACGCGGCGGCGCCGGGCTCGCGGTGGTCACAGGACTTGCGCTGGTCGGCGTCATCGAAGCCAACGGCGGCGCCGTCGACACCGCGAAGATCGGCGTCAAGCTGGGCATCAGCGTCGTCATCCTCGCGCTGGCCGTCAGGACAAGTCGCCGTGACAAGATCTCCACGGGTCTGTGGATCATCCTGCTGGCACTCTCAATCGGGGACGTCAGCGTGGCACTGTTCTGGTCGCCGGCACACGGCTCGTACTGAATTGCGGGAAGGTTGGCTCGGGAGCGCTTGCGGGAGTAGTTGTTCCCGCAGCTCGGCTGGCCAAGACGAACAGGTGGGGTATCCGCGGAGCCGGTTGTCTGCCTCAATCGCGGGGGGCAGAGCCCCCATTCTGCGGACCTTCTCCGCCCATGTCACAGATGGACAACCTGTCTCGTCTCGGGTTCGACAGACAGACTCTGGAATCAGAAAGGTGATTGGACATGCGGGTGTTCGTGGCAGGCGCGGCAGGGGTTCTGGGGCGGCAGTTGGTGCCGCAGCTTGTAGCCCGTGGTCACCAGGTGACAGCTACGACGAGAAGCAAGGGCAGGTTTGGCCTGTTGAAGCAACTCGGCGCAGAGCCGGTCCTGATGGACGGGCTCGATGGGGTGTCGGTAGGTGAGGCAGTGGCAGCAGCCCGGCCGGACGCCATCGTTCACCAGATGACGGCCATCTCCCCGGTCAACGCGGGAACGGAACCGAATTTCAAGCACATGGATCGGTGGTTCGCCACGACCAACCGGCTGCGTACCGAAGGCACGGACCACCTGCTGGCCGCCGCCGAGGCGACCGGAGTGTCGAACTTCGTCGCGCAGAGCTACGCCAACTGGAACGGCATCCGTGCAGGCGGATGGGTCAAGACCGAGGATGACCCGCTTGACATGCATGAAGGGACGTCACAGCATGCTGGAGCGGTGGCGATCCGCCACCTGGAGGACGCGGTTGTCAAGGCCGGCGGCGCGGTGCTGCGGTACGGCGGTCTGTACGGGCCGGGCGCTACTGATGATCAGGTCGAGCTCGTGCGCCGGCGGAAGTTCCCGCTCGTGGGTGAAGGCACTGGCTATGCCTCGTGGATTCATCTCACCGACGCCGCCAGCGCTACCGTCTTGGCTGTGGAGCGGCAGGCCGATGGCGTGTTCAACATCGTTGACGACGAACCGGCCCCGGCCAGCGAGTGGCTGCCCTATCTGGCCAAGGTCGTCGGCGGCAAGCCTCCGATGCGGGTGCCCAAATGGCTGGCTCGCATGCTGGTCGGTGAAGTGGTGGTGATCATGATGACCGAGGGACGTGCCTTTTCCAACGTCAAGGCCAAGCGGGAACTCGACTGGGAGCTGCGGTACCCGTCGTGGCGAGAGGGCTTCAAGGAAGGCTTGGCGTGACCCGAGCTGAGGAGTTCGAGGAGCTGAGGCCGCTGCTGTTTGCGATCGCCTACAGAATCCTGGGCAGCGTGAGCGAGGCAGAGGACGCGGTCCAGGAGACCTGGATGCGCTATGCGGCCTCCCCGACGCAGCCACAATCGACCAAGGCCTTCCTGTCGGCTGTTGTCACCCGAATCTCGATCGACGTCCTGCGGTCTGCCCGTGCCCGACGGGAGGAGTACGTAGGCCAATGGCTTCCCGAGCCGCTGCTGACCGACACCTACGAGGACCCGGAGCGTTCGGCTGAACTGGCCGACTCGATGTCGATGGCGGCGCTGTTGCTGCTGGAGCGTCTCAGCCCGCTCGAACGCGCTGTCTTCGTGCTGCGGGAGGTTTTCGGGTTCGACTTCCCGGAGATTGCGGCGGCCGTCGGGCGGTCGGAGGCGGCCTGCCGTCAGCTCGCCGTACGAGCGCGCCGCCACATGGACGCGGGTCGGCCTCGGTTCGCGGCCGACCGAAGAGACCGCGAGCAACTCGCCGAGAGATTCTTTGACGCCTTCAGAGAAGGGGACGTCGACGGGCTGAGGGAGCTCCTCGCCGCCGACGTCCAGATCGTTGCGGACTCCGGCGGTAAGGCACCTCAGTGGGCTGCAGGCATCGTGGGGATCGACAATGTGGCCCGGGTGCTTGCTGCGATCGTGGCGCCGTTGGTGCGCATCGGTGGCCTGGTCGAGCCGCACGATGTGAACGGCCAACCAGGCGCGATCTTCCGTGATCGGGACGGCAGGGTGGTCAATACCTGGGCCCTGGAAATCCTCGACGGACGGATTCAGACGATCCGTTCTGTGATCAACCCCGACAAGCTCAGGCACGTAGGACCTGTGGCGGACGCCTGGGCAGTAATCCGCGAGGGCAACCGGGCGCGTCGATCTGTGGAATGACCGGGAAGCGCTCCTCGCTGCCGGCATCGGTCGCCTACACAGTGACCGTCAAGGACCCCGCCACCACACGCCGGCTGCTGGACGCCAATCAGTTCCCAGTACGACGTTCAGCCGCCGGCGACGCGCTCGTCTCCGGCGTCATCACACCCGGAAAATATTGAATCTGACGACATAAGCTCATGCTTCACGAAAGGACAGAGGTCTCTACAATGAAGGCCTGGATTTCACGCGCCCTCCTGGTATTTGCCACCGCGATCACGCTGCTCGCAGGCACCGCAACTGTCGCCAACGCGGCCGACACGGTACTGATCTATTGGCAGAGCGCACAGATGGTCGGCTCCATCCGTCACATCGACGACGGCGACAACTTCGAAGTCTGCGATCTCCGGGCCGACGGGCACGGCGTGACAGGATTGGTGTACATACCAGGGGGCGGTGGCCTTGGAGGTCCTGAAGACGACGGCGGAGACGCGGGCTGTGACACCTTCCACTATGACGTCCAAGAAGGCGTCACCTACGTACTTGAGATTCGATGGAACGCCCCAAGTTCGGAAGGTGGCGGCAAAGCTTGGAAGTACTTCACCGAATGACTGAGTGTTTCTGGCGCAACGAGCAGTCGCACCTTGACGGTTCCCTGGCGCTGGTCGTTTCGCCAGGTTGTGAGATGGTCGAAAGACGACCTCGAGGAAATACCTGCGAGAGGCGGCCTTGACGATCTACTGGCAACCGCTCGGACGCCAGGTCAGGATCTGAGGCACCGTCGAAGCCGCGGACGCGCGGGACAGCGCACGCGACTTTCTGGCGAGGTCGTCTTCGGTCTGATCGGCAACAGAGCGAACCGGCCGATGCCGAGGCCGACCTGACGGTGGCCGTTCGCCGCCGCCGCGGAAGAGAGAAAGGGTTGCCGATGCCACGGGTGAGCCAGCAGTACAAGGACGATCAGCGCGGCGAGATCCTGGCCGCGGCGCGCCGATGCTTCGTCCGGAACGGCTTTCATCGCACCTCCATGCAGGACGTGTTCACCGAGGCCGGCAAGTCTGCGGGCGCGGTGTATGGGTACTTTCCCACCAAGGACGACCTCATCATCGGCGTCGCGACCCAGAACCTCGACGACGTCACGCAGCTGCTGCGCACTGCGCTGACCCGCCTCGAGGGCGAGCGCGGGGTCGGTCAAGTGATGGCGGAACTTCTCGAAGCGGTAGTCGAGCGCCACCAGGACAAGCAGCTGGCCCCCCTCGCGCTGATGGTCTGGTCCGAGTCGCTTCGTAATCCTGGCCTGATCGAACGACTCGATGACGCCGCGGTCAGCATGAGCCAGACTATGGCGGCATTCGTTCGCGAACGGCAGCAGGAAGGTGCCTGGACGGGTGCGCCCGCCGAGATGGTGGCCCGCGTGATCCTGTCGATCCTGCCGGGCTTCCTGCTCAAGCTGGCCCTACGCGGCCCGGACTCGGTGGCCGGGTTCCCCGACGCCGTCCGCGCCCTCTGGCCTAGGTGAACCGTCGGTCGATCCGTTGACCGTCGGAGCGGTACGGAGGCGTCCGTTGGGCCGACGTCTGCCGGAGGTCGTCCCCCGAGTAGCTGCCCCCGACCGGCAGGCTGTCGACCCCGCCTTCTGGCGCGGAGTCACAGGGCCCCGAGACGCCGGAGGTGATGAGCTTCCGGGGACGGTGCGAGTCGGTGTGCGGCTGGCAGCGATTTGTTTTGTGTGGGGAGGAAGGGGGAGTGGCGCGAGCTGGGCCGCAGGGTGGCGGCGGTGGCTGAGCGGATCCGGGCGCGACTCGAGTCGATCGGGGCCGCGGATCTGGTCACGCAGGACGTCTTGATCAGGGTGGTCGAGGCGTTGGAGAAGCATCAGTGGCTGTTGCGCGTGCAGCTTGGTGAGAAGGCCTGATGACGGTCACCAGAGGGTTCGTCGGCCGGCGTACTGCGGATTCTTCGCGAGTACCGCCCGGGCAGTACGTCACGCGGGATTTCCCGGTGTTGTCGGCCGGCCCGACCCCGTACACGCCGCTGGACGCGTGGGACTTCACGATCCGTGGAGCCGTCGACAAGCCGGTCTCCTGGTCGTGGACCGAATTGCCGACCCGGGCGGCCCATGCGCTGGCTTTCTCCGACGGCGGTTACACGACGAACATTGCCAGTTGTCGCTTGCCAGCGTGATGGGACCACCTCGTTGCCACGAGCATGGGACCACCTGGAGGTGTCAGTGAGCATCGCGGGCCTCGGTGGTGGTGTCA
>NZ_JBITJU010000052.1:0-17965 GCF_044460355.1 Kribbella sp. NPDC050124 | reverse complement strand
GTTCGAGAACGGCAAACTCGTCGAACGACCCGACGAATCAGGAGGTGATCAACAAGCTGCGTGACACGCCAATCCACAGGTCTTGACTATTCCTCAAATGCAAGGCCCCATAACGCCCGGCACGCTGCCGCGACGCTGCTCCTGGAGTCGGGGGGCGATGTCCGAGTTGTTCAGGTGATCCTGAAGCGCTCCTCCCTTGCGGTGACGAAGCGCGATGCCCCGTCCGAGAAAGCTGATTCGTGAGGCGGCGGAGCGTACGGGAAGGTGCTGTGGTCCTGATGGCCGTTGCAACGAGCAGTGCAACTGCCACAGCGAAGGGTAAGCCGCGGCTTATGTCACAGTTCGTGATAGCTGCAGGTCGGAGTGGAGGTGCCCGGGACGGGATTCGAACCCGTATGCCTTTCGGCCGCGAGGTTTAAGTTCGACCTGGCCGTGTTCGGGACGATCCGTAGGGGTTCGTTCCCCCTCGGGCGCGCCTGCCTGGGTCGTGTCCGAACACGGCTGAACCCCTCCGAACTGCAACCGGAAATGCAACCGAGAAGTCTGATACACCAGGCCGGCTCGCCCGGGAGTGCGGCATCAACCTCTGTAGGTCTTGTCGAACCAGCGGATGAAATCGGCGACGCTGCCGATCTTCGCGATGCGCTCGTGGATGGCGCGCTGGTCGTGGCCTGGCATGAACGCACCTTGCATCACGACCTCACCGCACCCACACCTGCAGTTCCGTTGGTCGTGGTGGGTCGGCTGGTAGTTGACTGGGTTCTGGTAGGGCGGCATCTCCTTGCCCACCCACTCGTCGTACACCGGGTGACCCGGGCCGAGCATCGTGCCCTCGATCCTGCGGCGGAACTTCGTGCTGTTCCTCCGACGTTCGTCGGTGTCCACGATTTCCTCGATCTCAGCGGCGACCCGGACCTTGCCCGAGATCCCGTCCTGTGCGCCGGTCCCGATAACGACGTACCGCTCCTGGTCGGCTCTCTCGCCGAGTACCCAGTTGCCGCGCCCCACTTCGAAGATCTCCTCGTCGGACATAGCGTCCAGGGGCTTGCTGTACGCCTCCTTGGTCAGCTTGATGATGAGCATCTCTCTCCCTTCCGCGGGTCTGGCTGAGCGTGTGCGACTCAGATACCTTATACATCCGGTTACCGGAAGTCCAAGGTATCTGTACCAGCCCACCGCTGCGCTGACTCCGGTCCTTGGCAGGCGGTTCCCGTGGGGTCCAGCGTTCTGAACCCCACAGCCGGGTTGGGCTAGATGCGGCGCTGTGCGGCAGAATCGAGTGCCTTGACCTTGACGCAAGAACGATGGGGGCAACATGTCGCACAGCGCGCAACAGCACTTGGCGGAGCTACTTGACAGTCTCGATGCGCTGCCATACAGAGATGACGGAGCCCTTGATGCCCTGAGAAGACGGTCGGAGATGATCATTCGGAATGTGTTCGGGGCCGATAGCAAGTACCTCACAGACCTCGGGAGGATCGGCTTTCACCCGCAGGTGTATCCAGCGGACGAGCAGTACGTCAACTCCTCTTGGGTCGAAGGAGTGACGGAATTCAGGAACCTCCTGCAGACCATGAAGGAGGAGGATCAGCTCTTCGGCACACAGACAGACGTGGAAATGGCCGGCGTAGGCTCCCCAGCCACACCAGGAGATCCGAGAGTCTTCCTCGTTCACGGGCATGACGATCGTATTAAGGTCACAGCCGCCCGGTTTCTGGAGAAATTGCACCTCCCCGTTGTGATCCTCCACGAGCGAGCGAATGCCGGCCGAACGATCATCGAGAAGTTTGAGGAAGAATCGGCATCAGCAACCTTTGCCGTGGTTCTGTTGACTGCCGATGATGTCGGCGCTGCCAGAGATGCACAGCCCCAACAGGCACGTGCAAGGCAGAACGTAGTCTTCGAACTCGGATACTTCATTGGCGTGCTAGGTCGATCTCGTGTGGCTGCGCTTCGTGAGCCTGGCGTTGAGTTACCATCGGACTATGCGGGGGTTGTCTACATCGAACTCGATTCCGGAGACGCTTGGAAGTTCGAACTCGCAAAGGAAATCAAGAACTCGGGAATTGAAGTCGACCTCAATCGTGTTCTCGAATGAGGCCCACCCGATTTGCGGTTAGATCCGGCGGAGTTTAGAGGATAAGACAGTGACCTCTTCCATGCCATGGGCGGGGATCGCGTTAAAGGCTTTCGCGGAACGAGGCTCATTCCCTCACCTACAAGGCGTTTTCACCTTCCTAGCCTCGAAATTTCATGGGTGTGCGGCGTGTCGGCGAGCGGGAGGCGAACGGGGTGTGTGGGGGGCTTGGGCCGGGTTTGCGGCAGGCCGGGTTCCCGGCTGTCGCGTCGGGTGGGCGGGTTCCGGTCCTTGGGTTGTCGGGGTTGGGTGGTTTGGGCTAGGTGGCTGGCCAGGGTGCGGTTCGGAGGCGGGAGAACGCGGTAGCGAGTTGGTGTGCCCAGGGCCAGTCTTGGTCGAGTCGCAGGTGCAGGCCTCGGGCGGTGCGGACGAGCCGTGCGGCGGTGTGCAGGATCTGGTAGCGGAAGGTCGCGGGTTCGACGTGGGCGAGGGTGCCGGTGAAGCACAGGGCCTGGGACCAGGTCAGTAGGTCGGCGGCGGTGAGGGCGAGTTCGAGCCAGCAGGCGTTGGCGTTGAACGAGTAGCAGGGCAGGTTGCGCAGGCCGGTGTCCTTGCCGCACCGGATGCGGTCCTCGACCCGGGCGTGGCCGCGGTGACGCATTTCCAGGTCGGCGAGCTGGCCGGTGGCCAGTCCGGGCTGGGGTCCGGGTGGGGTGTCGGTGATGAACGCAGTGAACCGGTGTCCGTCGATGTCGGAGAAGGTGAGTTGGGCGCCGGGGTGGGGTCGTTCGCGGCGGACGATGACCCGGGAGCCTTCGGGCCAGTCTGTGAGGTTGAGCAGGTCGGTGATCTCAGTAACCCAGGCGCCGCGGCGTGGTTCGCCGTCGGCGTTGTAGGCCGGCGTCCACGCGTTGCTCGGGACGGCCAGGATCGCTTGCTGGGCGCTCTCGCCGATTCCGTAGCCGAGGGTGAACCCGATCCCGTGGGCGCGCAGCGCTGCGGCGAAGTCGTGGGTGGCGCCGGCCGAATCCGCAGAGGCAAGCAACTGTGGCCCGTTGGGGTCATCGGCCCGAGGACGGGCATGCTCGGGCAGGGCGGCGAGCGCCAGGTCGAGCACCGTGATGTGGTCCGCGGCGGTGTTGGCGCCGGCGTTACCTGGGCGCAGCAGCCCGGCGAGCGCCTCTCCGCTCGACACGTCCGGGCGGTCGAGATAGCACAGCAACGGATGGAACCCGAAGCCCTTCTTCCATGTCGGTGCCGCGTTCTGTTTGTCCGAGTGCGCGGTCAGCAGGCTGGCATCGAAGTTCAGCCGTAAAACTGTCGCCGGATCGGACAGGTCGGGTCCGGCGCCGGCCGCCCAGGCCCGGGCTCGCGCCGCCGCCCGCGCCTCACGCAGCAGATCCAGCCGGGCGGTGTCGACCTTGTCGACCACCCGCCACGCGGTCGGATCAGACGCCACCGGCCCGAACAGCTTGGCCTGGTCTCGCAGCGCCCGCAGGTGCCGCAAAGCGTCCCCGCCATCGGCGATCGTCACCGCCAGATCGGCCAGTACCTGCCCCGGTGCGTGCGTCGGCGGCAACGCGTAGGTGTCGCTCAACGCCGCGGTCCACCCCTCGACCAGCCCGGTCTCGGCAGCCAGTTCCCGCAATAACGCGGCCCCGGCGTGCGACACGATCCCCTTACCATCCGCGGACACCTTGAACCGCCCGGCCGGCTTGCTACGCTTCACCCGAGAGTGCCTTCCTGTACTGGGACAACTGGACCTTCGACAAGCCCAATTTTCCCTTACAGTGAGGTTTTCTCACCGGGTATTGGCTGGCTGAGCGGTGTCGTTGTCTGGGGCAACGGTGCGGTGAACGGGGTGTGTCGCGGCAGCGGCGTGGGGTCCTGACCCGTCAGGGTCGGTCTCGCCAAAGAACACTTCCCCAGGCAGGACCCCACGTGATCACCTATCGTGCCACTCTCGATGTGCCCGCAGAAACCGCCCGCCAGGTCGCGCGCTGGCTGAGCACCTACCGCAAGGTGCATGACATGCGGCCGTGGCAACGCGCAGCCACCCCTTTCGTGCAGGCCGTCATGGTGTTGCGCTGGTTCAAAGAGGCCACCGATGTGCGAGTCCTCGCGCGAGACGCCGGGGTGAGCATCGCGACCGGCTACCGGTACCTGCACGAAGCGATCGACGTGATCGCCGCGCACGCTCCCGACCTGCACAACGTACTCGCCCATGCCCTGGCCGAAGGATGGGAGTTCGTGTGCCTGGACGGCACGCTGATCGCCTCGACCCGCTGCGGCGCACCTTCAGAGGCCGGGCACGACCTGTGGTACTCCGGCAAACACCACCAGCACGGCGGAAACATCCAGGTACTGGCCGACCCGACCGGCTACCCGGTCTGGGTCAGCGATGTCGAGCCCGGCTCCACCCACGACATCACCGCGGCCCGTCACCACGTGCTGCCCGCGCTCTACCCGGCCGCCGCCGCGGGCCTGCCGACCCTTACCGACAAGGGCTACACCGGCGCCGGCATCGGAATCCACGTACCGTTCAAGGGCAACAACCTCGCCCCGGACAACCGCGCCCGCAACGCCCTCATCAACGCACTCCGCGCACCCGCCGAACGCGCCAACGCACTCCTCAAAAGCACATGGGAAGCACTGCGCAGGATCACCCTCGACCCCTGGAGGATCGGGCCCATCACCACCGCCGCACTCGTCCTACTCCACCTTCAGAAACCCACCCGGTGAGAAAACCTCAGACAAGGCACTTTCGCCTTTCTACCTCACGTGTCGCACCAATTACCGTGAAACGCCGAGGCTAGTTCCCGCGCGTTGGACCCGCTTCAAGACGGTTGTTACGCGTGTTTCGCTCCCAAAATCCTCCCACTGGGGTGAGCAGTCCGGTGGCCTGCCGACCCCGGTCCTCCCGTTGCTCGCTATGGCTCGGGCCAGGGGTCTGGGGCGGTGGCCTCGGCGGACCTGTTGATCACTCTGGGATTGACGGCGCTAGGTGAGGTGTTTGCTGGCGGCATCGCAGGTCTGGGGCCGCATGGTACGAGGCAGAACACTTCGATCAGTTCAAGGGAGATGCCGGCGCGACCGGGCCAGCTGGTCCTGCGGGACCTCGTGTCCCTCAAGGCGCTGCCGATAGAGTTAGCTACTGGCATCGCTGGAAGGGGGCTGGTACTCATGGTGGACGACGGAGTGGACAAAGTCGCTCAGTTGCGCGATCGATATGGGGCTGAGAAGACCGCGTATGACCGGCTATGCGGTGAGGCGATCTTCTCTATGAAGTCTGAACTGAGTGGGGCAGGCATCAAGTTCCACTCTGTGACTGGACGGGTAAAAGACCTTGAAGGCTTCTTGGAGAAGATTGAAAGGAAGAACTATGATGACCCTTTCGTTCAGACGCAAGACCTAGTCGGGATTCGAATAGTCTGTCTCTTCTTGTCCGACATTCAGAAGATCGAGACTATCGTCGCTAACATGTTCGACGTGATTTCGAAAGATGATCACATCGAGAGCGGACCTGTTGATTCGTTCGGGTACATGTCGGTGCATTACGTTTGTAAACTGGGGAGTCGGCACGTTGGTGCGCGCTATTCGGGATTGACCGAGCAGGCATTCGAGGTCCAAATTAGGACTATTGTTATGGATGCGTGGGCGAACATTTCGCATCAACTGGCATACAAGGGCGAGTTGAGCGTGCCTGAGGGCTTGCGTCGCGATTTCCATGCGCTCAGTGGCCTATTCTATGTTGCGGATCAGCACTTCGAGCTCTTCTCGAAGCACGCGCAAGATGCTCAGGCGTCAGCCAAAGCGGCCATTGAAACGAACGAGGCGCAGGATCTCGACATTAATCTTGAGTCCGTAATCGCTTTGTTGCGCGAAATCTACCCCAACCATACCCAGGCACCAAGAAAGGCGGTCGCGGAGTTCGTCGAGGAGCTGCCATTGCTTGGATACGACAAGATTGGCCGCTTGGCGCTGGTTCTGATGAGTCAGCGAGACAGAGTTCTCGAGATTGATAAGGACATTCAAACCTCCGTCGTCGATTTGATCCTAGCTCAAGCCTCCCTCGGGTTTGCTCACCCGGAGTATCATGCGACTCTTATGGAGCGAGTCAAGAGGAACACTGCACAGCCGTAACCAGGGAGTCGCTCGCTTAACAACAGTTGACGGTTAACCTCGATTCTTCATCCGGCGGTGGAGTGGGGCGTGGATCGCTGTGTGTGTTGTGATTTCGTGGTTTGGGTAGGTTGCGGCGTCCCGGGAAGGGCTTCGGTTGGGTCCCGGGATGGCGTTGTTTAGTTGGGGTTCGCTGGTGTCCGTTCGTGGTTGTGGGCGGGCAGGGACAGGCGTTCAGGTGAAGGCGTGGCGGAGTCTGGTCCAGCCGGTGGCGATGTTGGCGGCGTAGCGGCTGGTGGTGTCGAGGTGGAGCCGGATGCGGCGGCTTGTGGTGGTGATCTTGGCTGCGATGTGCAGGACGCGGTCGCGGAAGGTGGCTGGGCTGGTGCGGGCGATCGAAGGTGTGTCGGCGAAGCCGGGGAGTTTGGTCCAGCAGATCAGGTCGGCCGCGGCGGCGACGATCTCCAGCCAGGCGGCGTTGGCCTGGAAGCTCCATGCGGGCAGCTTGTTCAGGCCGGTTGCCTTGGCGTCTTTGATCCGGTCCTCGACCCTGGCGTGCTGGCGGTGCCGTAGGTCCAGCCCGGCCACGTGGCGTGGGACGATCCCGGCTGGGGTGTCGGTGATGAAGGCGGTCAGCCGCATCCCTTCCCGGGTGGTGTTGTGCAGTCCGAGCTGGGCGCCGGGATGAGGGCGTTCCTTGCGCAGGATCAGGCGCGTGCTGTCGGGAAACGCTGACAGGACCGGTTGTGCTGCCGGCGAGCCGGTGACCTCGACCACCCAGGCGCCGTCGCGGATCGAGCCGTCGGTGTTGATCGCCGGCTGCCACAACCTGTCATCGATCGCGTTGGCGATCGCTACCAGCGTGACGTCGACGGCCTTGCCGAAGCTGAACCCCACACGCTGTTCGCGGCAGTACGCGGCGAACGCATGGGTGGCTCCGGCGCTGTCAGAACGAACCAGGATCGACGGAGCGTCCGGCGTGCCCGGCCGCACCGGCGCCGGGAGTTGTTCCAGCGCCAGGTCAAGCACCTCGATGTGATCAGCTGCGGTGTTACTCCCGGCATTACCAGGGCGAAGCAGCCCGGCCAGGAACTCGCCGCAGGAGATCTCACTGCGGTCCAGCGTGGCCATCAACGGGTGGAAACCATACGTCTTCTTCCACGTCGCCGCCGCGTTCTCCTTATCGCTATGACAGGGCACCACCGAAGCGTCCACATCCATCGTCAACCAGCCGTCCGGATCGCTCGCCTGCGCCGGCGCCGCACCCGCCGCCCAAGCCCGCGCACGCGCGGCCGCCCGCGCCTGACGCACCCGCCCCAGATGCGCCGCATCGATGCGTTCCAGCAGCCGCCACGCCGTGGAATCACTGGCCACCACGCTCCCGTGCAGCTGGCCACGTTCCCGCAGCCGCTCAATTCCGTCCATGCTCGTCTCGCCATCAGCGACCGCAACCGCCAGATCAGCGAACACCTGACCCGGCGCGTGCAGCCACGCCGCCTTGTAGGTGTCGGCCAACGCGTCCGTCACCTGATCGGCCAACCCGCACGCCGACGCCAACTCCCGCAACAGAACCACCCCCGCCCGCGACGCCACACCATCGCCATCCCCACTCACCACAAACCGCGGTGCACCCACCGGCACCCGCCGGACCCGCTTGCTACCCTTCACCCCAGAAGTGCCTTCCTGCCAGGTCGATCGAATCCTTCGCAAGATCGATTCTTCCTTACAGGCAAGGCACTTCGCCATTCCAAGCCCGGCTCACCCACTCACCGATGAATGCCTGAGGTTAAGTGTGACGACGCGCGGGCAGTTCTCCGCATCGCCCCGATAGCTGCTGCCTCAGGTTCGGAGCGGCAGGGGTCAAGGGTCGAGCTTGCTCGATCGCGGAGCGACTTGCCCTTGACGCGTGCCGAGCCGGACCGCACTTCTCCATGATTGCTAGCGGGGCGATGCGGGAGCCCACGGACAGCCGGGAGGCCATGTTGGCCACGCGTCCAGATAGCCGGCCGTTGGAGCGCGTACCACATCGACAGGGTGTCGATCGTTGATGGCGAGTTCTGCTGTCTTCGACCCGGCACCTTGTTGGCACGTGCGCGCCAAGCCAAGGGACGCGCCCAGAACGCAGCGACGCGGAGTGGCGGGCAGGCGGCCCGCCCTTCGGTGGCGGCGCGCTTTCGGGTCCTGAAGGGCCCGTCTTGAAGACGTAGAGAAAGTTGTCATGACGCTAACGGCACCGTCGCAAAGACTAGGTGTGCGGTACGAGGCTCAACCACACTGTCACGCCTCGCGGCGACTCTTCTACCCCCCCAGCTTGATCCCCACCGGCTCATGCGGCCGAACCATGGCACAGCCCTGATGTCGGCGACCAACTGATCAGTCGTTAGCACCGTCGGTGTCATTCAGCGTGGCGACGTGTTCTTGATTGCCATCGGGGCCGGTGCGTCGGCGACGGGCTATGAGCGTCTTGGCCAAGCTCAGGAATGGCGTCACGACCAGGAGGGCATATGCGAGCAGCAAGGCGCCCACCGAGGTGTCCTTGTACTCGTACGGCGGATCGATCTTCAGTGTGGAAAGCGGCGAGGCCGGCAGAGCATCGATAAGGTGCCAGCCATAGAACCAGAATAGCTCCGCTGGCTCCACAGTAGTTACGTCCTTCCCATCCCTGGTGAGCTCAACAAGATCAGCCTGATGGAGCTCGTTGGTCAAGAAGGAGAATGCCGCCGCCGCCATGATGGCGATGATTCCGGCCATTTGGAACGCGTCGTTCCACGGCGTTCGGGCGCCGAAGAACTGCTGTCGTGTGTCGCGATTCCATAGCAATAGTAAGCAACCGAGGAGTCCGATGCCCAGAAGCAGTCCAACGACGATGCGGGCCACTCTGGAGTCACTTTTGAGTAGATCGAGTAGTAGGCCTGACGTACCAACCAGAGCAATGACGACTGCCCAGACTTTCCAGGCAGCCACGGATCCGGGTACTATCCTCTTCTGCCAGAATTTGTCTACCTTGGTGGGCTCTTCATCAGTTGAGACTTCCACTAGCATCTGCCAGCGAGGCCAAAGAAGATAGAGTACTGCCCCTTGGGCCACGAGCACGTATGCGGTGATGATCCATGCCGCGAGCGAAGCGTTTAGTCCCAATGCCCTTCCAGCGAAGATTCCGCCCACAAGCAGCCCATAGACGACTAGTTCGCCGAGAAGTCGGAATGCCAAATGCCGCCAACTCAAGCGTTGGGCCACACTCTCGTGAGGTGTCGGACTAGGCGAGGCGCTCATGCGTGTCTCCGTATCAAGGCATGCCCTTAGATTCAGAGTGAGCACTAGGAACCAGCGCCACAAGCTCAGGTCATGGCTCAATTTTGATTCGGCAAGTTGCTGTGGCGTTCCGGATCAGCAACGTCTTGGCCAGGGATTACTAGAACAAGCGTTTGTCGCCCACGCTTGACCCGATAGGAACTGGGCTTCCCCTCGTAGCGTGGAGACATCCCCCTTAGAGGGTGAGGGCGATGGCAGAGGCACGACGGAAGTTTGATCGGGAGTTCCGTGAGGGCGCGGTCCGGATCGTCCGGGAGACCGGCAAGCCGGTTGCGCAGGTGGCCCGGGAGCTGGGTGTGAACGCGGGCACGCTGGCGAACTGGGTCGCGCAGGATCGGCGGGCTCGTGATGGTGAGGGCCGGTTGACCGAAGATGAGCGGGCCGAGCTGGCCAGGTTGCGGCGGGAGAACGCGGAGCTGGCGATGGAGCGTGATGTGCTCAAGCGTTCGGTGGCCCTCTGGGTCAAGGACGCGATGGGCCGGTAGCCGTGGCCGCGTTCATCGCCTCCCAGAGGGACACCTACCGGGTGCCGCAGGCGGTCGCGTGCCGGGCGCTGGGGGTTTCGCAGGCGTGGTTTTACAAGTGGCGCCACGGTGATGCATCGGCTCAGCATGCGCGGCGGGAGCAGTTGAAGGTCGCGATCCGGCGGTGGTTCGCTAAACATCACGGCACCTACGGGTCACCGCGGATCACCGCCGACCTGCGTGACGAGGGCTGGCGGGTCAGCAAGAACACCGTCGCCCAACTCATGGCCGAGCTCGGGCTGCAGGCCCGGCGGAAACGGCGCCGCAAGCAGACCACCCGCCCGGGCCGGGGCCGGTGGCGGGCACCGGACCTGATCCGGCGTGACTTCGCCGCGAGCGAGCTGAATCGCAAATGGTACGGCGACGGCACCGAGATCGACACCGACGAAGGCAAGCTCCACTTGGCGTCGGTCCTGGACATGGCGTCGCGGCGCATCATCGGGTTCAGCCTCAGCGAGCACCACGACGCCGAGCTCACCTACGACGCGCTGGTGATGGCGGTCGCGGTCCGCGGCGGCCGCGACGCGACCACCGGCGTCATCATGCACACCGATCAGGGCACCGAATACACCGCCGGTACCTTCCGCGCGGCCTGCACCCGGCTGGGCGTCACCCAGTCCATGGGCCGACCAGGATCGGCGCTGGACAACGCGGTCATCGAGGCCTGGCACTCCACCGTGGAGTTCGAACTACGCCGGCCTGAGCACTTCACCACCAAGGCCGAGGCTCGCACCCGGGTCGCGGCCTGGATCGAGGAATACAACCACGACCGGCGTCACTCCGCGCTCGGGATGTGCTCCCCGATCGACTACGAACTCACCCACTACCACCCCGCCGGCCACGGGCCAGAACACGAACCGGAACAAGCAGCATGAACAACCGGATCCCGCACACCCGAGTCTGACCCCGTCCTCGCCGGCGTCAAGGCCAAGCCCCTGCCGGGGTGACCTCCGGCCAGCCTTGACCCCGACTCCGGGCGAGCCCGCCAGGCAGCCAGCGGGAGCCGGCCCCACAGCCGAAACAACAAATCTCAAGTCTCCACGCTTTCAGGGGATTGCCGAACCTCGGAGTACGGCCCCGGAGGAGATGACGATGCACGTGCCGAGCCCCTCAGGGTCGAGTCCCGTTGCGGGCCTGCCCAGTCGTCGATCACCACCATGCCGTGGTGTGCTAGAACAGTGGGGTGGAGCTGCTGCATCGGGGCAAGGTTCGGGATGTTTACAGCGATCGGCCGGGGGAGGTGATCCTGGTTGCGACTGATCGGGTGTCGGTCTATGACGTGGTGTTGCCGACGCCGATCCCTGACAAGGGGAAGTTGCTGACGTCGCTGTCGCTGTGGTGGTTCGAGCAGTTGGCGGATGTGATGCCGAACCATGTGATCTCGGCTACCGATGTGCCGGCCGAGTTCGAGGGTCGTGCGGTGCGGTGTCAGCAGGTCGACATCGTGCAGGTTGAGTGCATCGCTCGGGGCTACTTGGCCGGCCTTGGCTGGGATGCGTACCGGGAGACGGGGAAGATCTCTGGTGTTGAGATTCCTCCGGGGCTCCGTGAGGGGGACAAGCTTCCGCAGCCGGTGTTCACGCCGACGACGAAGACGGCTCCTGAGGACGGGCATGACGAGCCGATGACCTTCGAGGAGGTTTCGGAGGCTGTTGGCCCGGAGCTCGCGAAGACGCTTCAGGAGAAGACACTCGAGCTGTTCACGAGGGCCACCGAGATCACCAAGGGCCGTGGTGTGCACCTGGCCGACACCAAGTTTGAGTTCGGTCTTGCCAAGGACGGGACGCTGGTCCTGGCGGATGAAGTTCTGACGTCGGACTCCTCGCGGTACTGGCGGGATGAGGACTGGAAACCAGGGCAGCGGCAGGTCTCGTACGACAAGCAGTTCGTGCGCGACTGGGCGCGTGATCTGGGCACGTGGGACAAGACCCCGCCTGGCCCTGAGATTCCTCCGGAGGTCGTTGCGGAGACTCGGGCTCGCTACGTTGCCATGTACGAACGCATCACCGGTCAGAAGTGGAACTGACGATGGCTACCTGGGATGAGATCCAACAGGCACGCCTGAGCGATGTGCTCGAGCTGCAGAAGGTGCATAAGCGTCTCCTCGCGGCCAAAGAGCAAGGCATCGAGGCAGATCCTCACGACGTCGAGATCGCCCGATCTGTTGCTGCGACTGGCTATGGCGGCATCGACCGAGTCAACGCGCCGGACGACTACTAGACCGGCCCTGCTGCCGACGCCTATGCTGGTGGTGTTCTAGAACACCAATCGGAGATGTTGAGGTCTCGTCATGCCCCCGAAGCTGGAGCGCCCAGCTCCGCCCTATCAGCAGATCGCCAACGAGATCCGCAAGAGGATCTCGAATGGCGACTTGCAGGCTGGCGACATGGTGCCGTCTGTGCGCTCGCTGATGCGTGACTATGGCGTCGCCATCGCGACTGCGCAGAAGGCTCTGTCGACGCTGCGCGCTGAGGGCTACATCAAGCCTGAACGTGGTGTCGGCAGCATCGTCACGACGGAGGAGGAGCGCGGACGGGCAGCAAACGACCGGGTGGACAAGGCTCGCCGTACCGGCAAGGTCTATCCCACCGGTCAGTACGCGAAGATCACCGATGCTGCGCTCGGTAAGGCTTCAGAACAGATTGCCGACGCGCTCGGAGTCGAAGTCGGAAGTCCGGTGATCCGGCGCGTGCGAACGACTTTCCAGGCTGATGGCAAGCCGGTCTCCGCGTCGACGTCGTACTTTCGGGGCGACCTCGCCGAGCGGGCGCCCCTGCTGCTGAGCCCTGAGCGGATCCGCGAGGGCACCTTTACGTACGTCGCCAACGTCCTGAAGCGCAGTGTCGATGCGTGGCAAGACCAGTTCGAGCCTGCGCACGCAACTGCCGAACAGGCCGGCAGTCTCGGCTTGGATGAAGGTGCGCTCATCATGCTTGGCCGGAACTGGATCTACGACGAGGCCGGCGACGTGCTGGAGTACGGCGAGAACATCACCTATGGCCGCGTGACCTATCGAGGTCGCCTCGGCGACTGACGCTTCGGGATATCCGATTGCTTGGCGGACGGATCGATGTGTTCTAGTATCTGAACTAGAACATATCCGGGATGCACTGAGCACGAGAAAGGTCCCCTCATGAAGCTGACCGCTGACAGACAAGACCCCACAGTTGCTCCTGCGAAGGTCCGGCCCGCGCATCGGTCCGGCGATCCGATGAGTCCGGTGTGCTCGCCAGCGTGCGACAGCGGTAGGCCATGATGGTCCGCACTGGAGGTGCTTTCGATGTTCCGCAGAACGAACAGGCTTCTCGTGACGGCTCAGGCGTACGTCGAGCGCGGTATCGCGGTCATGCCCGCGTCGCCGATGGTGCCCGATCCTGCCGGGACCAGTTGGCGTACGACGTGGATGTGCAGCTGCGGCGACAGGTACTGCGAGACGCCAGGCGCCCATCGATTGACGCCGGATCCCTTGACGCACACCCGCGAGGCCTCGATCGCGTACGACGTCGTGCGTCCACCGAACATATTGATCGCGTCAGGTCCGGAGATCGCAATCTGGCGCGTTCCGCTGGCGCTCGGCTCGTACGGGATGCGTCGACTCGAGCAGTACCGACTCGAGATCTGGCCACCGGTCATGCGGCTGCCGGGCGAGGGCTGGATTTTCTGCACCTCACCAACTGCCGACGCTGGTCAGCTCGCGGACGTTCAACTCGTGACCGAGGACCGACCTGTGCTTGCGCCGCCTTCGCGCGGACCGGGTGGCGGGGTGCTGAGGTGGCTGTGGAGTCAACGGTTCCCGACCGTTCCGCTGCCTGCGGCCGAGCCTGTTCTGGCCGCACTCGCCGCTGCGTCAACGGATCGGCTCCGTGTCTCCGGAGCGACAGATGAGCACGCCGGCCAAGCTGTCGAGCCACCAAACCCCGCCTGCACTGGCAATTGACGCCCCACACGACCGATTCCCACCGGCGACAGTCGGCGGTTGGTGTGACGACGCGCGCGACGACCCGATCACCGGCCTGGTCGCGTGGCCCGGCTTCTTCACGCGCCTTCCCCGTCTGATCGCGAATGCCATAGGGCGCGGCGACAGCGTCGGTATGGCGATCGGCGACGTCGACAACCTCAAGGAGTACGTCGAAGGCGCGAAAGCCGTCGACGCCCAATCCTTTGGCCACCTCGCTGGCAACGCCTTCATGGGTCGCCTTGGCACGCTTGCCCGCAACTGGCTCTGGGACTCAGATGCCACGCAGGCATGCCTAGCTACCTTCGGCGGAGACGAGATCGTCTTCGTCAGCGCGGCAACCGATGAGACAAGGTTCTTCAGTCAGGTCGACGGTCTGCGCAATCAACTCTGCGCCGGCCTTCCGCGTACTGTTTCCTTCGGCGCGGGCCTGATCACGCCAACCGCGATCCCCGAGTCCGTGATCGGCGACCACTGGTGGCGCGAGTTCCTCATCCACGTCATCGGAGCAGTTGAGCACCGCTTGTTCAGCCAGAAGCACGCCCGTCGCAGAGGTGAATCGGTTGCGTACGGGTTCGTTGCCCCGACTCCCAAAATTTCCCGACGCCGATGACCTCTCGCAGTGGGCGAACGCACTCCGCCGATCATCATCATGTCGTGGACCGACGAGACCGGCCGGTGAGCACGCGGCTGGGGAGTGGCTGAGCGTGGGGGCGGTCAGGCGGGAGGATCTGACAGAAGGCAAAGACTGGCCGATCCTGCGGTCCGCTCAAGAACTCGACTGCGACGGCAAGAATCCTGTGTCTGGCAGCATGTGTGTGCTCGGCTACCACCAGGGCTACCACCGCGACGACGTCGGCGTTCAATGGCTCGACGACGGCGACCTTGCCCGACCGGACTGGCTGGGCTGGTGAAGCTGGATCCGTTCCTTGGCCTGATCCTGCCTTGGCGGCTGGCTGCAGCGAAGGCTGCGACGACCGCAGAGCAGGCATAGGCCCAGCGCTTGGCGCGTCTGGGTCGGCTTGAGTGTCGCGGTCGCGAGTCTCGGGACACCATGTGGCATCAGGCAGACGCTGCTCGGACAACTGCGGACTGCTCGCTGCACGAGCAAGGTCGTGCGACGTGAGAGCGCGGCCCCGGGGCGGTCGATCGCGCGGTAGCGCGCACGCCGGCGACAGCCGGCAAGGAAGGTGCCGGCCCTAAGCCGGAGGGTGGGGTGGGTGGGAGCGGGCGTAGCTGGCGCGATGAGGAGCGGAGCGACGAGGGAGCGACGGCGGAAGCACGCGTGGGGAGGATCTTATGCCCGGGACGGGATTCGAACCCGTATGCCTTTCGGCCGCGAGGTTTAAGTTCGATCAGCCGTCGTCCAGCGGTGTCCACATCCGTTCATCCGACGCTCACCATCGTGCTTCGCGGCTGGCCCGAACTGGGCCGTATGGCACCGAACTGCAACCAGAAGCGCAACCAGGCGGCGGTACGACGCGACTTCCGCCAGTCGCGCTGTACGTTGAGTCGAGGGTTGTCTCGGATCCGAGTACTTACGAACCGGTCGACGCCTGGCCAAGCGCTGCAACGAATGAGGCAGCACATAGAGGGGTGGATCAGCATTAATCGCGTAGTCTGGTGATGGCGAGGTCAGCTAGAGGATTGGGAGTCGTCGATCGGCAGGGTGAGTGTATTTATCCCTGGGTGCATTGTGGGTCGTCGACGGGGGCAACGTCAACGCAAAACCTGTAAACGAAATCCCGGTACCCTTCACTGAACTTTGCGTAATCGGGTCCCGGGTCTGCATTCTTCTTGGTTTGTTTGGCTTTTTCGAAGGATGATGGCGGGATGTTGTTGACGTGTGTGCCTTCCAGTGACGGGAGCATGGAGCTAGAAATCTTCTCTCCCGCTTGTTGAGCCTCTAGGCTGCCATGGACGGACACTTGATCGACATTGTCTTGATAGTTCCTCCGTGCATCCTCCCAAGCCTTTAGCACGGGCCGGAATGTTTCGTAGTTGATCTTCTTGTTCAAGTAGCGGTCGTAATCTTTCCATGCTCGATAACTGCTGTCCCGATACAGCACGGTGGACTTCAGGTACTCTCGGTAGACCTGAGCCTGGATCTCGCGCGCTTCCTTCTCGCGATCCTCTTTCGCATCAAACTGCGCCGCGATATAGCCGCCGATTACCGCCAAGATGGCTACCGCGACAGTGATCAAACGATCGATCCAGCGCCGCTCGTTCTGTGACCCGTCCTTCTTGGACGCCTTGTTTCTCGCGCTCCGTGCCACACGTCCCCCTGCTGGAAATCGAGCCTCGGGTCGGAGCACAGGGCCTCGGCAAAGTCGGCCGATTGGGTGTGTGACCTGGGCGTTTGCTGATTGCTGACGCGGTGTGGCGTTGTGTGACGGGTGTGGTCCATGGGACTTGGATGTCGGTGTCTAAGCCACAGCCAGTCAAGGACCACACCCGCCGATGCCATCTTCGCGCACTGCCGCTCCTGCCTGCCCGCAACCCGTCGGCGCGTCGTCGGCGATGGCGTTGTTGGAGCTCTTGGCCACTGTGCCTGATCCACGACGGCCGCGTGGGATCCGGCACGGCCTGCCGGGGATCCTCGCGGTCGGGATCGCGGCGGTGCTGAGCGGCGCGAGGTCGTTCGCGCGATCGGGCATTGGGTGGCTGACGCGGACGCGGATCTCCTTGCAGCTTTGGGCTTCCGCGGTGGTCGCGGGCCGTCGGAGTCGGCGATCCGGCGGGCGTTCGGCCGGCTGGACGCAGACAAGCTCGACACGGTCCTCGCGGCGTGGCTGTGGACCCGGACCCGGGTGGTCGGCCAGCGACGGGTGATCGCGATCGACGGCAAGACCGTCCGCGGAGCCCGCACCCGCGATGCCGGTGGCGACACGATCTCGGCGGCACCGCATCTGGTCGCCGCGTTCGACCACGGATCCGGTGCGGTGCTCGGGCAGCTTGCGGTAACCGCGAAGAGCAACGAGATCCCCGCGGTCCGCACCCTGCTCGCCGGGTTCGACCTCGAGGGCGTGACGGTGACCGTCGACGCGATGCACACCCAGACCGACACCGCCCAACTCATCGTGGAGACCGGCGGGGACTACGTGTTCACCGTCAAGCAGAACCAGCCGACGCTGTACGCCGCGTGCAAGGCGCTGCCGTGGCGCGATGTCCCCGCGCGCAGCGTCACCAGCAAGGGCCACGGGCGTCGGGTCACCCGCACGATCAAGGTCGTCACCGCTCCCGCCTGGGTCGAGTTCGCGGGCGCCGTCCAGGTCGCCCAGCTCCGCAGAACCGTCACCAGGAAGGGAAAGAAGACCGTCGAGGTCGTCTACCTGATCACCTCCGCTGACACGCGGACGGCGCCACCGGCGACGCTCGCCGCCTGGGTCCAAGGCCACTGGGGTATCGAAAATCGCCTTCACTGGGTCAGAGACGTGACGTTCGACGAGGACCGCTCTCAGGTCCGCACCGGCGCCGCACCACAGGTCATGGCCACCCTACGGAACCTCGTCATCAGCCTGCTCCGCATCGCAGGCTGGACCAACATCGCCCACGCCCTGCGACATCACGCCGCCAACAACCGACGCCCACTGGCGCTGCTCACCTCATGAGGCGCGACTTTGCCGAGGCCCTGGGTCGGAGCATCTCATAACGCGTAGTCGCCGACCGCATGAACCGGATCGTTCGACCGTAGCCATCAAGGCTACGAACATCGCGCAGCCACTCCGGTCACATGGGATTGGGGGAGGCCTCGTCGGTCGCGCGGCAGTCCTCCCGCATCGCCCCGGTAGCTGCCGACCTTAGGTTCGGTGCGGTGCGGGTCAAGAGTCGGAGATCCCGGAGGGACGCCGTAGGCGCTCTAATGGGTCCGTGGCGTGCCGGGAGCAATGATCAGAACCTGTGGATGGCCCTCGGCGGGGTGACATGAAGGAGCGCACCTTCCCGAGGAAGATCTGAAGCCCATGCAGTTCTGAT
>NZ_JBITJU010000051.1:0-18336 GCF_044460355.1 Kribbella sp. NPDC050124 | reverse complement strand
ACCTCCGCGACCGCGCCCTCGCCGGGACCTCCGGATCAGGCACCTTCTCATCAAACGAACTCACTTGGGGTCAGACTCCTCGCTCGCCCTCAACTCAAGGTTTCAAGAACAAATCTTGCCTCAGGCAACCTTGACACAGAGGGCTACTCCCGCACCAAACACGTCATGCACAACCACGGCCAATAGCCGCCCTGCCTCTACTTCGCCACAGCCCCGTAGACCCTACGAAGGGGCGCCGTATCTCACACCCGTCGGGACCAGGAGCGGGCCGGCGCGCTTGATCCAGCGACAGCACGGCGAGCGACGAGCAGGTCGAGGACTGGTGCGACCTCGCCGCCGAACTGGCCACTGCCGGCCCCGACGACTCGGTCACGACACCTGCGGTCGCCATCCGACGGCGCGTCGACGGCGTACGAGAGAAGATCCGCGACCGGCAGGCAGGTCTCGTCGAGGAACGGGATGTGCTGGGCAGAGAGCACACTGACCTCACCGGCGAACTCACGAAGGTTCTTGAAAGGTCGAGAGTCCGCCGGATCCACCGGCGCTCCGGCAACGACGCGAGCGCTCGGAAATCTCTGGCCAAGGGCGCGCGGCTCTCGAATTGTGTCCAGCCGCTGACCAAGGTCGACCCGCACCAGCTGGATCTTCAGGAGGTTGCCGCGGCGCAGCCGGATCTCCTCGATGATCTGCGCAAGGGCGTCGTCCAACTGGTGCTCGTCGGTGTCCTTCCACCAGCTTGCCCAGAACTCGCCCCCGTCTCATTCCAGCTCGATCTCCAGGGGCTGGTCGGGAACGTCGTCGAAATCGGGAAACACGTGACTGTGACGTGCGCGCACCAGTTCCCGCTCAGTCGGCTGATGCGGCTCTTGCAAGATGGCCTGCTTGAACCGCAGCACGAAATCGACGCCTTCGAGCCGGACCAACCAAATCGCGAGACTGATGAAGCCGGCCAGAGCCCGGCATCCGTGGCCCGACCAGACCAGTACCCACTTGGGGGCGTGGCTGGCAGAACTTCGATTCCCTGGTCGTCGAGGGCTGTAGCACGCGTGGCGGGTCCGTGATCGTTGCCGTTGACAGCGACACGCAGACCGGCGCCCTCTACACGTTGAGCAAATCCAACGGCGCCGCCACCACATCACGGGCTACGGCCGCATCCCCGACGTCGTCTTCATCGGTGTCAATCACGTGCTCCTCACCACCCACTACGACCAACAGATCGGCGCGTAAGCACCATCACCAGCGCAAAAGGCCCGCCCTCGGCCGGGCCTTCTCCTGTTACGGGGCTCTTCCACCAACTGTCGGCGACACCGTGAACGCTGAACCCGGCGAAGCTCAGCACGCTCAATCTCCCGCAGCAGAAGCGTATTCGAACTCATGTTCTGATGGGCTGTTGCCAAGGGCACCCGCTGTGAACTTCTTGGCGACCAGGTATTGCGCTCGTCGGCGCGACGGAGTCCACTCTTCGTAGCCATTCGGCCCGGGAGGGGACCCTTTATGAGTTCGTCGACGCCTGTGCATCGTTCCAGGGCGAGGTTGGCCGCCGCGACCGCCGCAGTACTCGGGCTGGTCGCCGCCGGCACCACCGCGCTCCCATCAACAGCCGCCCAGCCACAAGGCACCCACCGCGGCGGTGCGGCAGCGAACCAGCCGCCGCATCCGAAGTCCGACAAGAAGCTGGGTCAGGCCGACCGGGCCAGGCTTGCCGAGGCGCAGGCCGCCGGCAAGAAGACGGTGACACTGCTGGTCGCGGCGGAGCACGACCGGTTGTCGGCAGCCGCCACTCAGTTGCGGGCCCTCGGAGGCGTGGTGCTGAAGTCGGACGCGGCCGTCGACTACCTCAAGGTGGAGATCCCCGTCGGAAAGGCCGAGCAAGCCGCCAGGCTCAGCGCGGTGGAGGCGGTGGACGTCGATGGACTGATCCCGATCGACGACCCGCAGCCGGAGGGATCTCAGCAGCCCATCCCGCAGACCCCGCCGGATGCGAGCACCCCTCGGGTGAACCCGTACCTGCCGACGGGCGACACAGGGGCTGCCCAGTTCGCCCTGGCCAACCCGCAGTGGGACGGCCGCGGCACCACGATCGCGGTCCTGGACTCCGGCATCGACCTCAACACACCCGCGCTGCAGACCACCACAACCGGCCAGCACAAGATCATCGACTGGTACAACGCGAACTCGCCGACCTCGGGTGACGCCACCTGGATCAGCACCACCGGACGATTCAACGGCGCCTTCACGGCCTCCGGCCGTAGTTGGACCGCACCGGCGACCGGTGGCCCGTACGCGTTCGGCCTGTTCCGGGAGGCCGCCGGCGAGCTCGCCCAGGGTGAGCTCGGCGGAGATGCCGACCGGGACGGCGTGGGCGGCGAGTCGATCGGCGTACTGCAGGACCGGACCACCAAGCAGGTGTACGTCGACATCGACCAGGACGGCGACTTCACCGACGAGACCCCGATGATCGACTTCAAGGTCAACCGGGACTTCCAGTTCCTCGGTACCGACAACCCGGCGACCGCCGTCGTCGAGCGCGTCCCGTTCGTCGTGGTGACCGATCGATCGGTGTACGACCCCAACTCGGACGCCGGCTCGGTGGTCAACCTGGGCATCGCCGGAGCGCAGCACGGCACGCACGTCTCCGGTATCACCGCGGCCAACGGGTTGTTCGGCGGGGCGATGAGCGGCGCGGCTCCCGGGGCGCAGTTGATGGCGATCAAGGTCTGCCTGACCACCACGTCGTGCACCAGCAGCGGCCTGATCGACGGCGTCCTGTACGCCGCCCGCAACGGCGCCGACGTGGTGAACATCTCGATCGGCGGCCTCCCGGCGCTGAACGACGGCAACAACGCGCGGGCGCTGCTCTACAACCGCACGATCGACGAGTTCAACATGCAGATCTTCATCTCGGCGGGCAACAGCGGCGCCGGGGCGAACTCGGTCGGGGACCCGTCAGTGGCCACCAACTCGATCAGCGTGGGTTCGTACATCACCAGGGAGACCTGGCTGTCGAACTACGGCTCCGATCCGCTGAACGACAAGTGGCTGCACCCGTTCTCCTCGCGCGGTCCGCGTGAGGACGGTGGCTTCAAGCCGGACATCGTCGCGCCAGGCGCGGCGATCTCCACCACACCTCAGTGGCAGCCCGGTGGGCCGGTGGCCGGCACCTACGCCCTGCCGCCTGGCTACTCGATGCTGAACGGCACCTCGATGGCAGCTCCACAGGCCACCGGGGCGGCCGCGTTGCTGGTCAGCGCGTACAAGGCGACCTTCGGCAGTCGTCCGACCGCGGCCGCCTTGCGCAGCGCGATCCGGTCCAGTGCGTCGTACCAGCCCCAGCTGCGCTCCTACGAGCAGGGTGCGGGCCTGTTCGCCGTGACGGCCGCCTGGGACCAGCTCCGCGCCGGGCAGCAACCGAACGCGATCACCGCGACCGTGCCGGTGAGCACGGTGCTCAGCGACCAACTGGCCACTCCGAACGTCGGATTCGGCATTCACGATCGCGAGGGCGTCACGCTCGCGGTGAAGTACAACCGCACGTACACCCTGACCCGGACCAGCGGGTCGGCCAAGCCGGTGGCCCACGACGTCCGTTGGATCGGCAACGACGGCACGTTCCGTTCGCGGACGAAGGTCACCCTGCCGCTGAACGAGCCGGTCGACTTCGCCGTACAGATCAACCCGTCCAGCCCAGGCGCCCACTCCGCGGTCCTGCAGCTCGACGACCCGGCGACGGTGGGCGTCGACTTGATGACCCAGAACGCGGTGTTCGTACCGCAGGAGTTCACGGCGGCCAACGGCTACACGTTCCAGGCCAGCGGTACGGTCGGGCGGAACTCCACCCGCAGCTACTTCGTCCGGGTGCCGGTCGGGGCCAGCGCTCTCAAGGTGGACATGACCGGCGGTGGAGCCGACCCGGGTGCCGGCCAGATCCGCTTCCTGCGGTACAGCCCGCAGGGGTTGCCGATCGACAGCAACTCGAGCTTGAGCTGCTACGACCCGGACGCGGGTGCCGGCTGCGCCAACGGAACACCGCAGAGCCGCACCGTAGTCAATCCGCTGCCGGGCGTCTGGGAACTCGTGGTCGAGGCACGCCGTACGTCGGACGTCCTGGTGGCGCCCTTCAGCCTGACCGCGACCGTGCTGAGCACCACGATCTCGCCCAACCCGGACGTGGTGGCGTCGGCAACGATCGGGACGCCGCAGACCCGTAGCTACACGGTCACCAACCAGCTCGCCGCGTTCACCGGCCGGCTCGTCGGTGGCGGCGCGCTGGCCAGTACGCAGGCCCAGCGGCCGACGATCGGGCACTTGGCGCAGCAGTCGTTCGACGTGGTGTTGCCGGCCGGCGTCACCTCGTACACGATCCGTACCGGGAACGCGTCCGATCTGCGGGCGGACATCGATCTGCTCGTCTTCCGGTGCTCGACGCCGACGTCGTGTGTGCTGGTGGGATCCAGCGGAGGCGCGACGGCGGTCGAACAAGTGACGCTCGTCAACCCGGCGGCGTCGCTCTACCGGATCATTGTGGACGGGTTCTCGGTGCCGAGCGGGAGTACGGCGTACGACCTGGTCGACTCGTACGTGCTGCCGGCCCTGGGTTCCCTGGTCAGTAACGACACCAACGCCGCTCGGGCATCCGGCTCGTCGTGGTCGCCGACCGCAGTACTGACCGTCAACTCCCCGCCCGACGCCGGTCGCAAGCTCACGGGCACGCTCACCGTCCAAACCGACGCCGGCGTCATCGTCGGCTCCGGCTCCCTGGTAGTCGACTCCGTGAACTAACCACCCACCACCCGTTGGGCCTCCTGCCGCCGGGCGCCAGGAGGCCCAACTCTGCCGGTAGGCGCCGTTGCGCCAGGCTGCTGGTGGTCAGCCGGCTACCACCGCCCTGAGCACGTCGACCTTTGGCCACCTGACCTTGCTCGCGCGCCGCTTCTCGACCCCATCGACCAAGCGACCCTCCAGTCCCCCGCCTTCCTCCTCGCCGTCTTACGCCGAGCCGAACACCTAGGCCTAGACATCCCCACCACCCTCTGCCGGGCCGTCACGCAGACCTCCCTCAACAACGCTGACGACTCAGCCGCGTCCTCCACCCCCGCATCGAACGCCTGGTCGCAGGGGCAAAACGCAGTACCCGATATCCGACTCCCGCGCTCATCGCCGGCTTGGTCGCACTTGTCGACGGCGCTCCAAAACTGGCCGGTTCCGGCGGTTGAAAAGTGACTGGTTGTGGGCAGTTTAGGACTCGCCTTGATCTGTGGTGGTGCGGATGCTGGGGAGGCTGTCGATGCCGCGTCCGCGAAGCCGGTAGCTGGCACCCTTCAAGGTGAGGACGTCGGCGTGGTGGACGATCCGGTCGATCATCGCGGCAGCGACGGCGGCAGCACCAGCCTGGTCGCCAAAGTACCCATGAACGACGCGACCCTCTCGGCCCGGCGCTGGCCGCGGCCGATGCCGGGCTCGTTGTCCCAGATCAGCCGCCGCGGGACCCGCCCGAACTGCTGGATCAGCTCCCACTTGCCCAGCAGCAGGTCTTCGGTCTTCCGGGTCGGGATCGTCCGGCCGGTGCTGAACCGCGAGTACGCGGCGGTGATCACCAGCACCGGCAACAGCTTCGCGGTGCCTTCCGCATCCTCGCGTTGGCCGCGCGCTGCTTGACCGTCCGTCGGATCTCTAGGGCGGCGCGCCCTGTCGTGTTGAACCATTGGTACGCCCGTGTGCGACACCGAGCGTGTCGAGTCAGAGTCCGAACAGCGGCCGGCAGGGTTCGAAGCCGGTGATCTCGACCGGCGGTCGGTCTGTCCGGGCCAGCCAGTCCTCGCGGGTCAGCCGCAGGTGCACCATCACGTCGACGCCGTCGCCACGTCGCTCCCGCCGTTCCCCGTTCGGCTGGTAGCCCAGAGCCCTGGAGACACCCAGAGAGGCATGATTGTCCTGCCACGCCGAGGTGATCGCGCACGCAGCCTCCAGCGGGCCGAAGGCAAACGCCAGGACGGCATCGCGCATTTGCTTGCCGTACCCCTTGCCGCGGGCCTCGGGAACCAGCAGCGAGAAGCTGTCGACGGTCCGCAGCCGGGCGAAGTCGTCGCCCTCCAGCGCCTGCTCCCCGATCAGCTGACCGCCCCGCATCACCACGAACGGCACCGCCCACGACTCCGGCCTCCAGCTGCCGAACGCCCGCCAGTAGCCCTGGAAGGTCGCCGCGCCACGGCTGGCTCGCGGGTCGCCGAGATCGTACGTCGGCAGCCTAGGGTCGATCTCGACGTCGACCGGCAGCACCTCGGCCAGCCACATCTGGTCGACCTCGGTCGCGACTCGCAACTCAAGGTCGGGCGTCGTCAGTCGAAGGTCGAACAGGGGCCAGGATCGGTGGCTCACAACGGCGACCGTACGCCACACCTGCCCAGATCGCGCGCGCGAATCCCGACGCCTCCACCACACCGTTGCCATCGGTCGCCCATGCGCCAGGATCGCGGCGCGTGCGCGTCTCCCAAGGGGCTTTCCGCGCGATCGGTGGCCCCTTCGGAACCATCTATCGCTCATCGGCAAAGCCACGAGCGGGTGACAATCTCCCAAAGCACATGTACGCGGCCGGCCGGAGAGGCAGCCATGCATCACCGTGCGTCACCAGCGGCGATGAACGCCAGCACGCCCGAAGCGGCGTGAGCGGTCGTCTACTCGACGCGTCGATCCACGTGCCCGCCCGTTCGGATTGTCTTCGGGATCTCGGCGACGGTGTCGACGGTCGCAAGCAGGCGATCGATCTGGTCCGCGGGTGCCGGGGAGTCCACGTCCACGACGTAGGTGATGCCGGTCGACTGCCACGTGTCGGTGTTGAACGCACCGCCAGCCAAGAACCTCGACACCTTCGCTCGGGCCCTGACGCCACGCTCACGCAAACGCCAGCCTGTCGACCGCGCTGAGGCGGCCCCGCAGACTCAGCCCAGGCTTGCAGAGACCGCCTATTGCTTGCGGGCGACGCCGGCCCAGTAGTAGGCGGCAGCCGGGTCGACCGGTTCGCTCTCAGGCCGCCAAGCCATTACCGGAACGAGGCCGGGCTCGACCAACTCCCAGTCGGCGAAGAACCGTGCGACGTCGTCGCGGACCCGGGGCACGACGGTAAGGTTGCCGCCGCGAGCCGCGGCCGCGATATCCGCCATCGCTTTCGGGTCGAAGTCTTGACCCGGGTGGGTGATCGCGACGTAGCTGCCCGAGGGCAGCGCGTCCATCAAAGTCTGAGCCCGGGCCCAGGGGTCCTCCTCGTCGCTCAGCAGCATGAGCACAGCGACGAGCATCAGTCCCACCGGCCGAGTCAAATCGAGGGTGGTAACCACGGCCGGATCGGCCAGAATCTGGTCGGGCTTGCTGAGGTCGGCGTCGATGTAGGCCGTCCGGCCCTCCCGGTCGCTGACCATCAACGCCCGCGCGTGCGCCAGCACGATTGGGTCGTTGTCGACGTACACCACTCGCGCCGCACGGTTCAGTTCCTGAGCGGTCTCGTGCAGATTCGGCTGGGTCGGAATCCCGGTGCCGATGTCGAGGAACTGGTCGATGCCGGCCTCGGCGACCAGATACCGGGTCGCCCGGTGCATGAAGGCGCGATTCTCCTGCGCCATCAGCCGTATCGTTGGAATCGCCTGAATGAACATCTCACCCAGCTGACGGTCCGACGCGAAGTTGTCCTTTCCACCCAGCCACCAGTCATACATCCGCGCCGAATGCGGCACGCTGATATCGATCCCGTTCGGAGCCCACTCCTGCTCGGAGCCCGATCCCGCCGGGCCGCTGCCCTGTTCCTCCGCTGACACGAGACGACATCCCTCCATCAGTGCTGCCCCTGATCGCCGCGCTGGTCGAGCCCCGCGGCGGTACGCCGACGCATCGTACCCCGCACCCAGGGGCTGAACCGACCAGCCGGGGTATTTCTTGACTTAGTGGTCTGCGCCGTAAGTTCGTCGGGGATTCGGGCTTGTTTGGTTGTGCGACGGTCCAGGTAGAGATCGCAGGCCAGTCGAGAACCGCTCGCGCGTAGGCACACGCAATCCGCGGTTACGTCGAGGAGTTGTTAGGTCGGTGGCCCGACATCACCGAGGACGGAGGCGAGGACTCCCCATCGGGCGATGGGCCGCTGCTCGACAACTCCTCTGGACCTCTGTTCGCCTTCTCGCTCGGCGTGAGTTCGCTTACTGAGTCGATCCTGTACTGCACGGAGGTCGCGAGACGCCGCCGAACCGTCCTCTACGACCAGCAGCGGCAGACGAGAAGAAGAAGGGTTATGGAGGCGGCCGAGCAGGAGCACCCACGACCGGACTGCTGCAGTTGGAGCGCGGTGACGGGATCGGTGACGAAGGCGTCGCCCTGGCCGCCGTTCAGCTCGGCGATCGCGACGAAGGTCCGCCCGCGGCCGGAGTACAGGCGCCCACAAGCCGCCGAGTGCGACGCTGTCTTACTCGAAAGCAGCAAGCTGACGACCTGCATCAGGAAGCCCGCCGTCGACCACCCGGCCCAGGTCGACGTACGCACAACACGCTGCGGGAAGGGCACACGTGACCACCATCCGAAATGGTCGTGAGCCATGGATCGAGGGTCAGTGGGCCAGGTCGGAGAGTAGGGGGTCCAGGACGTGTTCCTCTTCGACGGCCCGGCCGCTGGTGAGCATCGTTTGCGTGAGTTGCGGGTCCCAGGTCGCGGTGACGGAGGCGCCGTACAGCGGGTGGCCTCGCGGTGGAACGCTCCCGGCCGCGGACGCGTAGTCCGCGGTCCCGAACCTCCACGGGTGCGCGGGTACGCGATCGAAGATAACGTTGGCGATCCGGATTCCGCCCCAGTCGAAATCGCCGTGGTAGACGAGCTGCGCCCCGTCGGCGGCCAGCCGGCGCAGCAGGTGCACGACCGCGGCGCTCGGTTGCCCGTTGCTGCACACCAGCGGCGCGCTCTTCGGGCCGAGCCGGTCCGCGGCAGTCGAGACGACGATCGGGTTCTCGCAGACGAAGACGTACGGCGCCTGCACCCGGATCTCGTCGCGAACCACCTGACGCAAGGTCAGTACGGCGGGCTGACCGTCCTCGCTCAGCGCGCCGAGTGCGCGTCCCGTCGCGGACTCGGAATTGCCTGGAAGCCCCAGTGTGAGCACGGTGGCCGAGAGCTCGTCGCGGAGAATGCCGACCGACGCCCAGGCTTCTCGTCTCCACTCGACGCCGCTCCCTGGGGCGAGGCCGGACAGGGCTCGGGCGGCGCTGAGCGCCAGGGTCGCCAGCGGCTGCCGGTCGTCGAGCGCGTGCGCACGTCCGATTACCCGCGCGGCGAACCTGCCGAGCAGCTCGCCCCCAGTAGGCAACTCCCGGACGACCGCTGCCAGCTCACCGAGTACCGGACCGGCTGCCGTTGGCGTCCCCATCAATCGCCGGACGAGGCCACCTCGCTCGAGTTCGATGAGCCACTCAGCGAGCTCGGGGCGTCCCTCGACCGCCTCGTGCAGTGGTGCGAACGCGAGCCGCCATGCTTGGACCTGCTCGGCCGCCACCAGCTCACGATCGATCACCTCACCGGTCAAGGCGACGACCGCGGCCTCGAGACCGGCCGGGCTGGCACCGGAGTCGCGCAGCAACCGGTCGAGCGCGGGCAGCGACACAGTGAGCGCGCGGCCCGGTACCGGTCGTCGCCCGAGCAGTCGCTGCACAGCCGAGCGCTGAGAACCAGTGGCGTCAGGCAACGTCACGCTGGTGTCCAGCGGCTGGCCGCGCTCCATCCGCTGACGCACCCGGAGCACCAGCCAGCCAAGGTCCTCGGAGCCCAGCAGCCGCCGCAGCCTGGCTTCGTCGATCACTCCCACAACCCATCGTGCGGAGTCTCGTGGACATCGCGATCAACCCGGGTCCGGCGCTGCCCGTCCCATTCCCAGTTGGTCACCAGGACCGCCGGTACGCCGTCCGCACGCGCCAGCTGTGAGATCGCGAGACCCGGCACCTCCGGGTAGCAGCCCCACTCGCGCTCGCTGGTCATCACCACGTCGAGGTCGAACGCCGCGAGCAAACCCAAATACTTCGCTCGCGCGTTGTCGTCCACGCCCGCGAATGCCTCGTCGAGGGTGATGAGCCGCGGAGCATGTGGGTTGCCCGCCGAACTGTAGTGTGAGGACGCCGCCGCGAACAGTGGAACGCTCGCGGCGAGAACCCGTTCACCACCGGACGCCGGGCCGGTGGCCGATTTCCACTGCCCGTTCTGATAGCGCTGGATCACGAACTGGTTCCATGTGCGATAGTCCATCGCTGCCGTCAGATGTTCCAGCCAGGTCCCGGTGGTGTCCTGGGCGCGGACCTCCGCGATGCGCGCCTGCAGGAAGTCACCCACAGCGGCACGGTCCTCGGGCGCCCAGGCGTCGGACGTCTGGCGCAGCAGTCGTTCCCGGGCCGCGGCCAGGCCGGCCGGACCGTCGGGCCGAGGCTGCCACAGCAAGCGGAGTCGCATCCCGGTGCTGGTCGGGCGGTGTTCCAATTCCGCGTTCATCGCTGCAACCTGCGCCTCAGCGGCGGCGATCAGCTCCTGCAGCGTGCTGGCCACCTCGTTGACCAGGTGGTTCTCGAGGACCTCTCGCTCGCGTTCGCTCAGCAAGCGTTCACGGTCGGCCACGTCGGTCGCCAGCGCGTCGACCAGCTGCGTGACCGTCGCCGGGCGTCCCAGGAACTCGATCTCGACGACGATCCCGTCCTCCTGCAGATCCGCCGACGCGCGGTTCCCGTGTCGCGACAGCGTGTCCTGCAGGGTCTTCAGCTCCGTGTTCAGCCGATGCTGGGCGCGATCCCAGACCGCGTCCCCATCGTCCACAGCGCTGAGCTCGTCGTTCACCCGACGGGCCAGCCGCATGGCGGGGACCGGCGCCCACGACGTACCGGCATCGGGAATCTCGAGGGTGGGCAAGGCGACGGCCAGCAACCCGGTCCCGGCGAACCGGCGGAACAACTCGGCTGCCTCGGCCCGCCGATCCGCGGCCTCGTCGAGTTGCCCGGTCAGCGTGTGGAGCCGGCCTTTGGCCTGACCACGTGCTTCGATCGCCTCGTCCATCGAGGCTCGCGCAGTCTCCTGCTCGGACTGATTGTCCCGCAACAGCCCGGCGGTCTCGGCGAGCTGAGCCTGCAGCTCGGCCACCGCGGCGCCGACCGTGTCCTGCAAGGTCCGATGCCGCTCCGCGTCCGCCGTCGCAGCCTGCTCGGCATCACGGGTACGAATCACGAGCTCGGCGTATGCGCGCTCGACGACCGCGAGATCACTCGCAGCCTCGGCTACCTGCCGCGCCGCATCGGCTACGGCGGACAATGCTGGCCAGAGCTCGACCAGGGCGATGCGGTAACTGCCCAACGCGATCCCAACGTTCGACAGCGCGTCCGGACCGGTCGGTAGTCCCACGTCGCGTGCCGCGGTTTCCAGCGTGGACCGCGCCAGCTCGGCTGCTTCGACAGCAGCCGTTTCCTTGCCTTCAGCAACTTCCCGGCGCGCGGTCAGCCTCTCCCGCTCGGCGACGAGTCCGAGTACGACGCTGTGCACGTTGCGGAGCGCAGCGTCGGACGGCACGGTCGCGACCTCGTGCGCGAGCGCGGCCTTCCGTTCGTCCAGGCGTTGCCGGGTCAGCTCGAGGTCGGCGAGCCGGGCCTCGACAGCCGCGGCCTGCCCGCGCAGCTCACCGAGCCGGACGCGCCGCGCCGCATCGCGCGCCGTACGACCGATCAGGGTCGCGGCCGGCTTGTGCCATCGCCCGGCGAGCACGCCGAGACGGAACCGCCCGTCCGCGGCCACCCAGGTGTGCACGTCCTGCTCGCCGTACCCGACGGATGACAGCAGTACGTCGATCAGTTCGGCGGACACGGCGCTCAGCTGCGGATCGTCCGGATCCGTCACGGCCCGCAGCACAACGCCCAGGTGTCGAGGCGCAGCATCTCCGACCCGTAGCAGAATGTCGCCGGTATCCGCCGCCCGCAGTTCACCCTCGGGTGTCACCCAGGCGTCGAGCATTCCGGCGGCCTCGAGCGCGGCCTCGATCCCCGCGCGGTCCGCGTCGTCGAGACCCTCCGCGAAGTCGACCAGGCGCCACAGTGGTCCGCCTGGACGGCCTTCCCGCGCCGAGGGATCCCTTGTGTACGGCGCGGGTGGGACCGTGTCCTCGCCCCGCTCCAACCGGGCGATTTCATCGGTCAGCTCCTGGCGCCGGCTCCGTTCGGATCGCTGACTCGCGGAGACGGCGGCGGCTTCGGTCGCGAGCTCGGCCGCCAGCGACTGGCTTGCGGTGGCGACCGCGGCGGCCGCCGGGTTCGGGCCGTCGAGTGTCTCCACCCACAGGTCGAGTTCGGCTAGCAGGGCCGCCGGATCCGCCACGCGAAGCTCGGTCGCGCGTGCCAGATGACCGCGAATCTCCGACACCAGCCCGGTCCCGGCCTCGGTCACAGCGTCTACCGCGGCTTGACGCCGTTCCGCGAGACGCGCCGCTTCGGAATCGAGCTCGGCCAGCTCCCGCCGTACGACGGCAACGCCGTGATCGGCCGCGTCAGCCGTGCGAAGCAGGCTGTTCACGTGGTCGAGTGCCCGCTGCTGGCGACTCACGATCTGCTCGCCCAGCACACGGAGCTGGGCGGGATCGCCACCCGGCAGAGCCAGCGAGTGCTCCGGCGCGTCCAGCAGCCGATCGATGCGCTCGGCGTGATCGGCCGCGACCCGCGCTGCGGCCGCGGCGTCGACCGCCTTCGCCCGAATTGTTCCCAGGGCACCTTCCTGGCCAGTCCGCCGTTTCTCGGCTGCTGCAAGCCGCCCGTGCTGCCCCTCGACCTTGGCCTCGGCATCGCCGCGCTCGCCGCTCAGCCGCTCCGACTCGACCCGCGACCGGCGCGCATCCTCGGCCGCCCGCTCCAACTCACCGGCACTCCGCATCTCCGGACTCGTCCGCAGCGCAGCATCCCTGGCCTGCAGGCGAACCCGCGCTGCTTCGGCGGCCGCCAACCGGCCTTTCGCCTCGGTCAACCGGGTCTGCGTCGCGGACACCGCGTGCTGCGCGTCACTGAGCTCCTTGCTGACTCGTTCGAAAGTGCTGTGCGCCTCCCTCGGGAGCCTGGCGCGGCGCCGCGAGGCGATCCGCGCATAGCGACGATAGTGATCCAGGAACGACGTCGCCGAATCTCGTGCCTCGGTCATCGCTTCGAGCGCGGACCGGTCCTCCTCGAGACTACGGAACGCCTCGGCGACATCCGCGATCACGGCCTGGTCCAAGGGCGGCAACGACTCGGTCAGCGCCGCCGACAGTGCCTTCTCGCTGGGCCGTTTGGACAGCTGTGGTTGCCGGAGCTGAATCAACAGGTCGACGAGTACGCCGTACCGCTGCTCGCCCAGCCCGAACAGACTGTCGTCGACTGCCCGCCGGTAATCGCGCGCCCGGTCGTACACCGTGCCGCGGTCGCCGAGCACGTCGTCGAGGCGATCCCGGGTCAACGCGGTCCCGGTCGCATCGACCAAGGACAGATCCGCGCCGACCCGCCGGCTGGTGACGAAGAACCAGTGCCGCGCGATTCCTCGACCGGCCACCGCCTTCAGACCACAGCCGATCGTCCGGAAGTGAGACGTGCCGTCGTCGTCGACACGACCGAACTCCAGCCAGGCGTAGCCGAGGCGTTCGGGATGCGGGTGGTCCCCGCCGAGCAGCAGGTTCCACTCCATGCGCTTCTTCGGATCTGCGTCCGGCTCGACCCGGTGCGCGGACAGATCGCCGTCGAGCAGGAACGGCAGAGTCAGCGCGAGCACTTTCGACTTCCCGGTGCCGTTGTTGCCCCGCAACAGCAGCCGGCCGCCGCGGAACCAGAACTCCTCCTGGTCGTAGTAGAAGAGGTCAACGAGACCGGCCCGCAGCGGCTGCCAGCGCTCGATCTCAGGGAGCGGGAGTTCTCGGGTCATGCCGTTTCCTGAATCGTCGGTGCCGTCACGCCGTACCTGGCGAGCGCGGGTCGCGCGACGACGACGTCGCCGGAGCGCGAAATCAAGCGGAGCGCGAGCAGCCGCGTCAGCGCCGTCGCCGCGAGCGTGCGTTCGGCCCCTGGAACGGCGACATCGCGCCTCCAGTAGCTCTTATGCTCGACAGCCTTACGGCGCAGCAGTTCATGGATCTCCTCCACGGGCACTTCCCGGTCGGCCTCGGCCGCGAGGTACTCCGCGACGAGCAGCGTCGCATGCCCCTCGGTTCCGCTCTCCGGCATGCGTACGTCGGTCAGGTCGTCGTACGGATCGACCATCGCGATGCCTTCGGCCCGCACCTCGGCCACCAGACCGGTCAACTCGGTGATCCGGGCGGTGATCGCCGCGCGCTGACCGGTGAGGTAAGTGCGCTCCACATCGTCGAGCTCCGCGTAGTACAGCACCGGGTCCTCGAGCAGGCGACGGGTCAGGTGATGGCGGATCCGCTGGTTCCGCAGATCGTCCGTAGTCGGCGGCAGCTCCCGGGTCAGGGCCGCCAGCCGCTCACCGAATTCGGTCGCCTCGATGGTGGACGGTCCGCGCGGTGCGGTGAGCAGCGCGCCGAGCACCCGACGCCGTACGTCGTACAGCACGTCGCCGGTGTCCTTGACGAAGGAGTCCTCGTCCCCGGCCACGCGGCCGAGGACGCCGATGTCCATCAACAGCCGGACCACCGCCACCATGTCGGCCCGCTCATCGCGTCCCTCGAGCTGGAAGTCGACACCGGCCTCGGTCAGCCGCGGATCTGCTGCCCCGAGCACCACCTGCTCGGCCAGCCTGCCGAGGGTGATCTGTGCCTCGGCGCGACTCAGAGCTGCCAGCGCGAGGCAGACCAGCACGTACCGCCGGCGGCCGAAGGACTGCTTGGATTTCACATCCCGCGCCGGACGAGTCGCGTCGCCCGGGCCGGCGACCGTCTTCGCCAGCCGCGCCATCTCGCTGTCGACGAGCAGGTGCCAGCCGGTGTTGCGCTCGAACCACTCGCGGAGCGCGGGCGCGTGCCGCCGTACCAGAACGAAGTCGTCGTCCGTCTGCCGCAGCAGCGGGCGGCGCAGCATAGCGCGGGCCGCCCGGCGGGACTCGTCCGCGCGAGACGCGGCCAGCGCGTCCGTCAATCCACTCATGCGCTCCGCTCCACGACGTCGGCCGCCAGCAGATCCACGATCTCGACGAGATGGTCCGGGCCGCGGAAGGCGCCGTCCGGCGTACGGACCTCCGCAGACCGGCCGTCTTCGAGCGCGGTAAGGCGGATCGCCATCGTGCCGTCGGACGTCGTCGTCTCGACCACCCGCCGACCGGGCACCCGGGCCGCCAGGGCGTCACCGAGCAAGCCGAGGAAGGCTCGGAACGCCACCGGATCGAGCTCGCCGAGATCCGACAGGCGCGTCGGATGCGACGTCGCCAGGGCTTCCCGCGCAGCCGTCGCCTCGGCGGACTCGCGGCGCGCGAGATCGGCGAGGTAGGCACGCTGCTCGGACCGATCGACCACCCGGCTCGGCTTGCCACGCCGCTCGTAACTCCCGGTCCGGCGGAGCCGCGGGCTGATCACCAGCGGCGGCGCATCGGCCCACGGCGTCTGCGCCGGTACCGCGTCCGCCGTAGCGTCACTCGTCGAGAGGTGACGCGCTCCGCTCAGGCCGAACGACCCCTGCCACAGCCGATGCAGGTCGTCCTCGGTCGGCGCATCGGCGAACCACTGCGCCAGCGCGCGGAAGTCCGCCGACCGATCGGATCGGCCGGAGCGGCGCTCGTTCAGTACGGCGACCACCTGCAGCAACTGGGGAATCGCGGCCCGAGCCTGCGCACGCAGCAGCTTCGCCTGGCTCGGATGGTGCGCCTCGCTGACGAACCATGCCCGGAATCCGAGCCACCGCTCCTGCCACAACCGCCGGCCACGCTCGAACTCCTCGCGGCGCGGGTCGCTCTCCTCGGACGCACCCGGCGCGGCGTCCTCTGCCTCCCGCCAGGCCGCGACGTCCAGCAAGGCACCGACGTCGCGGCGTTCCAGCTCGCCGACGAGTGCGGCGATCTCGGCGCCGGTACTCACGAGATCCTTGATGAACCGTTCCAGATAGTCGATCAGCCGGTCCTTGTACTCACGGAACACGTCGGCATCCGCATCATGCAGATCGATCGTGCGCTGCAGCGAACTCATAAACGCCTGCGCGTTACCGGCCAGATCGGTGAACCGGTCGACCAGTCCTCTGAGCAGCAAATGCACCTTCGCCGCATCGGGTTCGGCGGCTCGGGACAACTCGCCGAGCGCGCGGAGCTGGGTCGCGATGTCCGTCAGGGCAACGGCCTGCAGCGCGCCACGCCGGCCGAGCGCCTCGTCGTACGCCGCTACTGCCTGCTCGACCGCCTCGCCGCGCACGGTCAGCTGGTACAGGAAACGCGACCGGTGGAAGTCCTCGACCGATGTCACGCGGCTGGTGTCCGGGTCGGCGCGCAGATTGCCCCACTCCACCAGCCGCCCGAGCGCGTCGGTGATCGCAGGAAGCTCCGCCGCGTGCCGCATCGACGTACGCACGTCCTCCGGCCGAAGGTGGACGACGAACCGCCGCTTGGCCTGCACGAACGCGTCCATGACGGCCCGATACAGACGCTCGTTGGGCGCCGTCAGATAACTGAACGGCGTGAACTCTCCATCCACGGAACCCTCCTCCCGACCCGGCCGACGCCAGCGTACCGAGAGTCACCGACAATACGACGCGGCAGAAGGTGTGCCAGGTCCCGGCCGGCGAGTTCGCCGGTGCCACGTACGTCGCACTTCGCCCTCGGACTCCTCCACCCTGCCGTCCCGCCACTCCGCCAAGTTGGCACTGCGCGCGGTGATGCGCGTCGACATCTGGAGTGTGTGCTGGCCGGTGTGCAGGACCAGGCCGGCGACGAAGTCGTCGCCGAGCCGATCCTGGAGATGCCGTAGGGCGCGGAAGTCGTCAGAGCGTGGGGGCGATGATGCCTTCACCTCGATACCCACCACCTCGCCGCGCCGGTTCTCCAGCACGGTGTCGAGCTCGACCTGGTCGCGGGTGCGGTAGTGGTAGTGGTAGAGATCGACACATGTCGTTCCAGCTCTGCTGCCTGGCGAGTTCCATCAACACAAAGCCTTCGAGCAGCGGCCCGAACGCGCTCCCTGGTGGCTTGAACTGCGCGGTGTCGGCTCCCACCAGGTCCGCCGCGATCCCCGAGCCGGTCACGGCGACCTTCGGGGTGCCGGTGACTCTGGTACTGAGAAGCCATGCGCTGCAACTTCCTGCAATTGGGTGGCCGCGGCTACTAACCATGCGTCACCGTGGTGGATGCTTCAGTAGTCGGCTGTAACCCAGGCGATGTCGGCGGTGACGGATCGTGAATTACCATGGGCGGCCGTGCTCAGATCGGGCGACGGGTTCTGCATGATCGACCCCGTCGTACTGAATGGGGTGATCAACGATCTCGCCACCATGGAAACGGCGATCACCACCGAGCTGAAGGGCCTGAAAGCCGAGTTCGAGAAGGTGGATGTCTCGACACAGCCGATTACCGACCTGCTGAACGTCGCCTCCTGGCTCCACGGCGAACTCCCGATGCTCCGGCGACGCCACGCCGCCGCCGTACTACTCGAATCTCAAGGTCTGCAGTTCGCCCCGGGCACGCACATGCTGTCGATGCCCGAGGATCCGACGGCTGCAGCGAAGCAGGCCGGTGAGCTCGCCGCGATCCGACTACGCGATGCACTAGCCGGGAAGCCGCCCGGCAAAGACGGGATCGTTGCCGTCACCAACGCATTGCGGCAGATCACCGGGCGCACCGGCAGGCTCACGGCCGACGATGCTGCCTTCCTGCGCGCGTTGTACGGCGGCCTCGGTCGCGAGGTGTACCGTCTTCCGGGCCAACTCGGCGACGACAAGGCGGCGAAGTCGGCGGTGGTCGACGGACTGCTGCTGTTGTCGAACGACAAACTCGGCGGCGGCTTCGACCAACTGCCCGCAGAGATCCGCGAGGACCTGCGCGACACCGGCTGGCGGTACTGGAATCCGCCGATCGACAAGTCCAGCCCGCAACGCGGCAACGGATTCCCTGAGCTGGCGAGGTTCCTCCTGAATCGCGACCCCGCGAGCAAGGTGGTGCCTGGTGATGAGCTCGCTACCGGTCTCGGACTCTCGGCAGTCGAGAACCTGCGCCTGCAACAGTGGCTGGCGAAGGAATACAGCAGTATCTCCCCGCCTCAGGAGATGGCGAACACGGCGCTGCTGAACACGTCCGAGGTGCAGCAGGAGCAATGATCAGAACCTGTGGATGGCCCTCGGCGGGGTGACATGAAGGAGCGCACCTTCCCGAGGAAGATCTGAAGCCCATGCAGTTCTGATC
>NZ_JBITJU010000050.1:0-18749 GCF_044460355.1 Kribbella sp. NPDC050124 | reverse complement strand
CAGCGAGGCGGGGCACCCCACCACGCCCACACACCCCAACAGTCAACCGACCCAGAATCAGCCCCTCACACCCAGCCGATCGGTGGATCGAGGCTTAACCACCGCCACCCCAACGCCCACCCACCACACCTACGACCCCTACGGCCTCCCACGCACCCCGGACACCACCACCGCATCCCCCACCAGCGGCCCCGGCTACATCGGCGGCCTCAAGCTGCCCAGCGGCAACTACCTCCTCGGCCAACGCGAGTACAACCCCGCCACCGGCACCTTCCTCACCCCCGACCAAGGCGGATCCTCCAACCCCTACGCCTACACCTCCGGCAACCCCCTGAAGTCCACCGACCTCCAAGGCCTCTCCGACATAGAAGGCACCCTCACCGACGTCTCCCAAATCTCCGCCTGGACCTCCACCGCCGCCCTGGCCGCCGCCATAACCTGCACCGCCCTCCGCCCCTGCGCCCCCGCCATCCCCATCCTCATGCAAGTCTCCGCCGCCACCGGAGTACTCTCCGCCGGCACCTCCGGCGTCCTCTCAACCGAAGCCTGCGTACTAAAAGGCAACTGCTCCCAACTAGCCGCCGACATCGCCGTAGGCACCGTAGCCAGCCGCCTCCCAGCAATCGGTCGCGTCGCGCAGAGGGCCGCTGCAGCCCGAGACCCAATCACCGTCGACCCAGGTTTGAAGCCGGACCTTGCGACTGTCGCTCGCCGCGAGCACATTCTTCACGGCGACAGCAACGGCGGTGGCGGACATCTCTGGCCGGGTAAGCCCGGGAAGACTGTCTTTCCGAAGAGGTGGTCCGACGACAAGGTGATGTCTGAAATCTCCGACATCGCGACCGACCCGACGCTCACTTGGGTCCAGCAGACTGGACCTGCCGGCGCCGACTTCACCCGTGCCGGAGACCCCGTTCGCTACTACGTGGACGGCATCCGGGACGGCATCGAGATACGTGTGATTCTGGAGCCAAGTGGAGAAGGAATCATCACCGGCTACCCACTACGATGACGCGAGTGGAGTGGGATGACCTGATCGGCAGACTTCGCGCAGTGCTGCTTGATGTCGAACCACAGCTTCTGCCAACAGAGGTGCAGATGATTTGGGAGTTGGTTGACGTCGGTGAACCTGCCGTGGCGTTCGAGATGCTCTGCACGCAACTCTATGAGCACGATGCAGGAGTCAATTCGGACGTCGTGAAGAGGCTTGCAGACCTCGGCGAAGCCATGAACCTCAGGCCCCGCCAATGGGAGATCCTGCGCGTTGCGGACTGATCGGGCCGGGTGTCCTCACAGGATCAGTGAATCGTAGGGATCCGATGAATGCGCGTCGTGCTCGTGACGTGTTGGTGGTTGTGGACGATGGTGAGGAAGTCCCGGGGCTGACGACGTACGGGCTGACTACGCGTTACGGCTGGCACTCGAGTGTGTTTCCTTCTGACGCGTGGGTAGGGGCGCCTGAGGTCAGCGAGTTCATGTTGTACGGCGTCACTTGGGAGGTCATGAGCTGGGATGTGCGTGTGACCATCTGGCCCACTGGGGACGAGTTCGTGTCTGCAGTGCGTCGGACGTTGCGCGCGATGATCGACGGGGGTTGCCGGGTGGCTTGGGTCGGAGCGGAGGGATTCCCGTTCTGTGACCCACCCGGTCTGTTCGATCCTGCCTGTATGTCTGGTGGAGTCCTCGCATGGATGACCGATGCCGGCGACTTCGACTGCCGGATGGATCCGGACCGTCCTGTTGCTCGAGCTAGCGACGAGATCCTCCTAGCGCTCAGAAACCACGCAACCGGCCTCGCAGACGTCACCGACATCTGGCCGGACTGACCTCGCGGACGACCTCATCGCGAATGGGGGTGGTGGCGATTCTTGGCTTCCGTGACAGGCGTGTTCGGGGTCGTTCCAGTGCGCGAGGCTGCTGTGCGGAGGGTGGATTGGACGGTAGGTCAGGGCCTGCCGCTCTGCAAGGTGTCTCAAGTGGTCTTGAGCGTCACGCCGTACGGCGTTTGGCGGCCGGGTCAGGTTGCGCTCGCTCCGCCGTACGGGACTGGGTGGGAGGGCGTCGTACCTGAGTTGGTGAGCGGTGCGGGAGTTGGGTGTGAAGTGTTGAGGTGGCTATCGGCTGGCGTGGCTTGGCTGGTGCTGGGTGGGGTCGGCGAGCGGGGATGGTGGCTCGGCTGCCGCCGGGTTCACTGAGGCGGCGGCGCTGCTGGGCTGGGGATGCGGGGCATCGTCGGCAGGAACTGCCGGGGCAGCGTGATGGTTGGAGCGGTGGGGTGGGCCGGCGTGGCCTGGGGTGCACATGGGGTGCTCCTGTTGGTTGGAGGGCGGGGTCAGCGGGGGGTTAGGCGGATTACGGGGTATTGGCGGGGGGACTTGGATTGGTATTTGGCCAGGCGGGGTTGGGTGGTGGTGATGCGGTGCCAGGCTTCGGTGCGGGTGGGGCCTTCGAGGGGGGTGGGGGTGACGGGGAGAGGGGTGCCGCCGGCGAAGGTGATAGTGGCTTGGGTTGGGTGGGCCATCAGGTTGGCGTGCCAGTCGGGGTGCTGGCTGCCTCCGCCGGAGGCGACCACGAGCCAGGCGTTGTCGCCGTCGGGGAACCAGGCCAGCGGGGTTTCGCGGGGCTCGCCGCTGCGGCGGCCGACGGTCTGGAGGACGAGGACGTCCATGCTCATCATCTTGTCGCGGCCGGCGTGGATCTTGCGGGAGGTACGGGCGTTCATCGTGCGCTGAAGCCAGCGGGAGAACGGGCCGGGGGTGCCGGGCTTGCGCTTCGCGGTCTGCTGGTTGGTCGTCATTTGCTGCCTCCAGAGTTGTTGTTTCTCTGGTGGCAACGCTATGAGCGGGTCCGCCGCGGGTGCTTCTCGATTCCTGACCGATCCACCGAGTCGCCGCCGGTGAGCGACAAGTGCAACCGCCGAGTCGTCGTCGGTGAACGCCAGGTGCAGCCGGTCAGGTGGCGTAGCCGTGTGGCTGGGGTGGGCTGCTTCCGGGAGAGAGCAGTGGTCAGGTGGTGGCGCCTATTTGGGTGGCGAGGTGGGTGGGGAGGGGATAGGGGCGTTCGGCGGGGAGGACGGATTGGGCTTGAGATGGGTTGGATCGGGTCAGGTCGTGGATTCTGTGCATGGTGGGGGTGACGTCTTCGATGGTGGTGATCCACTCGTGGACGTAGTGGTGGACTGCTTCGGGGGAGAGGCCGATCTGGATGGAGCGGACGTTCGGCTGGGGTTGGAGGGTGAGGGTTTGCTCTGGATCCCACTGGATGCGGACGGGAGACGTGGCGAGGGTGGAGCGCCAGGAGTCTTCGGATTCGTGGTGCGTGGGGTCGTAGTGGGAGAGGGTGCTGTGGGCGAGGGCCCATTCGAAGCCGGTGCGCTTCAAGTGGATGCGCAGTACGCGGGTCTGGCCGGGCTTGGTGGCCCAGCCGGAGCGGTAGGCCATCCAGAGGAACGACGGCTTGATCCAGGTCATCCGGTTCATGCTGAAGGGTGGGACGAAGGTGCCGGCGGACACCGCTGGTACGGCGATCTCCGGTCCGTACGCCTGGTAGACGGCGATCGTGTCGTCGTCGAACAAGGCGCGGATCTGGCGGTACGTCGTCGGGCCCATGCGGTGATCCTAGGCACGCAGGAGCTACGCGACGCCGCACCCATCCCGGAGTCCCGGCGCCTAATTGGGTTGCTGGCTTTGGGGCCGGCGCTGATGATGCGGGTATGGAAACGACCCTTGGAGTGTTGCTGTTGAACCGTACTGCCGGATGGGCGGCTCGGGGCCAGCAGCAGGTCGTTCGTGGTTGGAGGGCGATCCCGGTCATGTTGTGATCGGGGTGGTGGTCGCCGGGTTGGTGGCTGGGTATGGGATTGCCATGCCGGTCGGGCCCGTGGGGACCTATCTGGTGGCGTTGACTGCGCGGAGTTCTTGGCGGGTCGGGGCTTGTGCGGCGTTGGGGATCGCGTCGGCGGACGGGATCTACGCGTTGGTGGCGGCGGTTGCGGGGTCGGCGTTGGCGCCGGTGCTCGAGCCGGTCGTCGTACCGTTGCGGTGGGCTTCCGTCGTGGTACTGCTCGCGCTCGCGGTGAGCGGTGCGGTGCGAGCGGTACGGCGGTATCGGGCGCACCGGCTGACCGGGATCACGCAGGAGTTGCCGGTCGGTGCGTTGAAGGCGTACGTCGGCCTGCTCGGGATGACGTTGCTCAGTCCGATGACGGTCATCTACTTCGCGGCCCTCGTGTTGGGCGGGGCGAACTCGATGACCGCGGGCGAGCGCGCAGTGTTCGTTGCGGCGGCGTTCGTGGCGTCGGCCAGTTGGCAACTGTTGCTCGCCGGCGGCGGTGCGCTGCTCGGCCGCATGCTGACCGGACACCTCGGTCGGCTGGTGACCGCGCTCGGGTCGAGTGTCGTGATCGCCGTACTGGCGCTGCGGTTGGTTGCCTAAAGCAAACGCTCCACCGCGCCCGCCGGGTTCAGGAACAGCAGCACCGGGGTCCCGGAGTTCGGGATCGTGGCTGCGTAGGCCTGGAGCTGAGGCGCGTAGTACGCGACCCGGCTGTCCAGCGCGGCCGCGGGGATGGCGTCCGTCTTGTAGTCGACGATGACGAGACGGCCGTCGTCCTCGCGGTAGATCAGGTCGACGAAGCCTTCGAGAATCGTGCCGTCCGGTTGCAGGCTGCCGACGTACGACTCGCGCCAGTGCTCACGTACGGCGGCCCGCCGCACCACGTCGGACGCCAAAGCGGACCGCGCCAGCGCCGCAACGACGTCGGCGTACTCGAGGACGCCCTCAGCGAGGCACTGCGCAGCGACCGCGGCATCGAGCCCGGCGCCGGTGTTCAGGTCGACGACCTGCATGACACCGTGCACGGCACGGCCGATCGCGGTGCCGTAGCGGCCCTTGGACCACGGCGGGAGCTCGAGGTCGCGGGCTGCCTTGGCCGTGCCGGGATCGACGTCGGCCAACGCGACGTCCGGGCCTGTCCCTTCCAGACCGGACGCGCTCTGGGCCGAGCGCTGACGGCTCGCGGAGCGGGCGACGGTGACGCGGTTTTCCCAATCAGTACGGGCGATTGGCGGCGTGACGTCGGCCGACGACCGGGGCTCGCGCTCGACCGGAGCTGGGCTGTCGAAGAGCGTGACGTGCGGAGCCTCGACGCCTCCAGCCGACGCGAGGAGCTCGGCGTTGCTGGAGTGGCGCCGGTTGCCCGACCGGTGCAGTGAGACGACCAGGTGGTCGCGCGCCCGGGTGGCGGCGACGTACAGCAGGCGGCGGCGTTCGTAGTCGTCCATCTGCTCGTCGACCGGCTGGACGAGGTCGAAGTCTTCGGTCTGCACGGACGACTTCAGCTTGACCGCGTACCCGCCGTTGGGCGGCCACAGCACCTGGACACCGCGCTGCCGGTTCGGCGCGGCGGTCATGCCAGACAGGATCACGATCGGGAACTCCAGGCCCTTCGCGGCATGGATCGTCATTACCCGTACGGCGTCCGCGTCGGTCTCGGGCAGGACAGCCTCGGCGACGCGCGAGGCCTCTTCGCCTTGGTGCGCGGCCCAGGCGAGGTACGAACGCAGACCGCCGTGCTCCACCTCGGACCACGCCCGCGCCTGATCGACCACGAACCGGACCCGGCGCCACGCGTCCCGCGCCCGCGGCCCGATCGCGGCGACCTCGAGCATGCGGCGATCGGCGACGATCTTCGCCAGCACCTCGCTCGGGGTCATCCAGCGGGCGGCGTAGTACGTACGGCGGAGCCACTCCATCGCCTCGCCGACCGGATGAGTCAGCAGCGAGTCAGGCACTGGCGCGGTCAGGGTGAACGAGCCGCCGGACCGCTTCCAGACGTAGAGGTCGTCGTCGCCACAGCCGAACAGCGGTGAACGCAGGGTGGTGACGAGGGCGAGCTGGTCGCTCGGGTCACCCAGGGCGCGGGCGCACGCGAGGAGGTCGCGGACCTCGGCGGTCTGGTAGACGAGGGAGCTGGCCTCGGCCCGGTAGGGGATGTCGGCGCGGTCGAGAGCGTCTTCCAGGAAGGGGAGTGACGTGCGGGCTGGGACCAGTACGGCGATGTCGCCGGCCTCTGCTGGACGCCAGCCACGGGTGCGGTCGTCGTACACGAGCCAGCCGTCGGTCAAAGCCTGTTCGATGGTTGCGGCAACGTCGACCGCCTCGCGTTCACGGAGGACGGACGCCTGCGCGCGGGGCAGGTTGTCGTGCGGCTCGGCGCCGAGGATGGTGACGGCGGGGCCCGACAGTTGCTCGTCGTAGGAGTCAAAGCTCGTGACAGGGACGTCGTCGTCGTCGGAGGAGGAGGAGGAGGTGGCGGTGGTGCGCCGGAAGGGAAGCACCGTCGCGAGGTCGGTGACAGGCTCGTCGGCGGAGTCGAAGAGGTCGCCGAGCAGCGAGAGTTGATCCCCGCTGACGTCGGCTGGTTGCGGGGAAGGCGCTCGGGGAGAGTCCGCGGCCGGGCCGGCGCGATGAGGAGCAAGCGCCTGGTACGACGGCTGGGCCGCTTCCTGGGGCTGGATCAGGGAGCCGAACACCGCGTTGATCCAGTCGAGGACCGGCGACACCGTGCGGAAGTTGGTGGTCAAGGCGACCGTCTCGCCGAGCAGGTCCTGAGCTGTCAGGTACGTCGCGATGTTCGCCCGCCGGAACCGGTAGATCGACTGCTTCGGGTCCCCGACCACGAACAGCCGCCCCTCCGGCACCTCCACCTCACGCCAGTCCTCGGCCGATGCCTCGGCGCCGCCCGCGATCCGCACCGCCAGCTCGATCTGGATCGGATCGGTGTCCTGGAACTCGTCCAGCAGCAGCCGCTCGAACCGCTCCTGCAACGCCGACCGCACCGACGCGTCCCGCCGCAGCAGGTCCCGCGCCAGCACCAGCAGGTCGTGGAACTCCAACCGTCCCTCGGCCCGCCGCAGCTCCGCCGACTCCAGTACCCGCTCCGCGATCCAGTGCGAAAGATGCCGAAGGCACGCGTCCAGCAGCAGCTCGACGAGCGATCCGGCGACCTCCACCACCTCGGTGCAGTCGCCGCGCACTTTGGTGATGTCGGGCCAGTTCTCCTTACGCCCGATCCGGCCGACCTTCAGCCCGCGCAACGTCTGCAGGATCGCCAGCTGCGTCTCCTGGTCGGTTGCTGCGTCCAGCATCACCCCGAGCTCACGGATCTGCTGCACCTTCGGCAGTAGGCGATCCTCGGCGTCGAGACACGACTGCGCCACCCCGCCGATCTGCGCGGCGGCCGCGACCAGCCCGGTGAGATCCGGCATCGCCACCAGCTCGGGCGGATCGACCAGCACCCGCTCGGCGATCAGGTCCCAGTCGTTCCCGAACAGCCGGGCCAGCGACCGCAGATGCTTCAGCTCGACCCCGACCGCCATCGCCAGCAGCAGCGGCTCCGCGATCGAGTCGTCGTCGAGCAACTGCTGCTGCAACTCCGCCCAGCGCTCTTCGAACGCGACGGACGAACCCACCTCGTCCAGCACGTCGATCAGCGGCGGCAGCCCGGCCTCGATCGGATGCGCGAGCAGGAGCTGCTGCGCGAAGGCATGCAGCGTCCCGATCGACGCCGAGTCCAGGTCGTCCAGCGCCGCATCCGCCAGCTTGCCGGCCGGCCCTTTCCGCGCCTTCTCGAACTCGACCCGCAATCGGTCCCGCAGCTCCGCGCCGGCCTTCTCGGTGAAGGTCACCGCGGCGATCGTCCGCAGTGGTACGCCGTCACGCAGGACCAGCGTGGTCACCCGATCGACCAGCGCGTGCGTCTTCCCCGACCCGGCTCCCGCCTCGACGAACAAGGTCGCCGAGGTGTCCGACTGGATCCGCTCCCGCGCCGCGCTGTCCAGCAAGATCTCACTCATCGCCGGCCTCCACGAGCGCACCCGGATCGATCAACCGGACCAAGCGGGACAGCGTCGGATCAAGCCGTTTCCGGTCCCACCGCGCCCGCACCTCGCTGTGCCCGATCCCGTCCGGGTTGCAGTACGGGCACTGCACCCACAGGAAGTCCGGCACTTCGGGCGCCTTCGGTGGGAAGTACCCGGCCGCGATCGACGACACGATCACGTCGAGCGTCTCGACGTACCGGGCCTCGACCTCTGGCGTCAGCGGGACCGGGATCCGTTTGCCGCCGCGACGGACGAACCAGTACGACGCCTCGACCGGTGTCGACGGTTCACCCAGTCGGGCGCGGGCGGCGTACGCATACACCGGCAGCTGCAGCTTCGTCCCGCCCGCCACCGGATCGGACTCGATCGCCTCGTACCGCGAGAAGCCGCCCGTCTTCACGTCGGTCACGTAGATCGTCCCGTCCCGCCCGAGGTCGACCTTGTCCGCGCTGCCGCGCAGCAGCACCCGCCCCGACGGCACCGGGATCTCCACCGGCGGCTCGCCGTCGAACCCGAACCGCAGCTCCGAAGCGACCACCGACGCCTCCCGCTCGGCTCGCCAGTGATCGTCGTCGTTCAGCAACACCATCAGGTCGCCGAGGATCCGCAACCGCTCCCGTTGCCACAGCCGTGGATGCCCGGTCAGCCCCTCCGCCTCGAACTGATCGGCCAGATCCGCGCCGATTGCCAGCAGCAACGACCGCTGCTCGGCCGACCAGGACTCCCCGTACGACGGCAGCGAGCCGGCCAGCCGGGACACGAAGGCGTCCAAGCTGTTGTGGATCAGATTCCCCACTTGGATCGGCGAGATCACGAGCAGATCCTCCGGCGCCTCCAGCGGCTCCACCTGAAGCAGCCGCTCGACGAAGTACGCATGCGGGCAGGTCGCATACGCCTCCAGCGACGTCGGCGACGCGACCCGATCGTCCACCGCGTACTCCGGCAGGCCCGACACCCCGGACAGATCCCCGTCGAACCGCGTGAACGCGTTGCTCGCTCGCCCACGCAACAGCTCCCGCGCACGCACCACGACCTCGTCGTCTAGCCACAACCGCGCCGACACCGCGCGGACCTGCCACTCCTGCTCGGTCGCCGGCATGGTTGCCATCGTCAACGATCCCGCGTACGACGCCGAGGTCAGCAGGCGATCGCCGTACGAGGCCTGGTCCCACTCAGTCGCGGCGAGCGCATGGTCGCCAGTCAACGACCGCATCGTCCCCAGCAACCACCGGGTCGGCAGTCGCCGCGACGACCGACGGAGATCGCCTCGGGGGAACGACGCGACCACCTTCCGCGAGCCCGCCGAGAACGCGACCAGCAAATGCCGTTGCTTCTCGTCCAGCCGGTCCCGGAACGACGCCAGCTCGGGCGCCGCGGCCTCCCGGACCCGATGGGGGAGCAGCGCGTCCTCGTGCACCCGCCCCGGATACAGATCCTCCGACAGCCCCACGACGTACACGATGTCCGCCGACAACCCGACACTCGCCGACAACGGCGCCACCAGCACACCGGTCCCGAACGTCCCGACCCGCGGAAGCGACTGCTGCAGCTCGAGATCCAGAACGTCGCGCAGCACATTCAGACTCGCCGGCGTCCCGAGCTCGTCCAGAGTCGACAGCCCCTTCAACGATCCCTCGACCGCGACGGCGGCGTACTGCTCCTCGACCGGCAGGGACGAGTAGTCACCGAACAGGTCCTGGAAGAGCTGCAGCACACCACCGGCCAACTCGGACCACGTCTCCAGCCCGGCGATCGCGCCGAGCCGGCGGCGAAGCTCGGAAGCAAACGCATGCAAGCGTTCCGCGTTGGCTGCGTTGTACTGCGCACGCCGCACCGCAGCCGGCCGTGGATCCTCGGCCGACTCCTCCTGGTTCGCCGTACGGCGCTCGGACTCGGCGTACCGCGCGAGCCGCGTGTCCCAGTCGTCGCCACGAACCACACCGGCGACCCGGGACATCCGCTCCCACTGCGGCACCGGGATGCGTTCGCCGGTGAAGTCACGGGTCGGCGCGTTCGCGAGCGCGCGGAAGACGTCGGCGCGGGGCAGATCCTGGTCGACGAGGGCGAGCACCTCGAGCAGAGTCCGGGCGATCGCGCGTTCGTGCACCGGCCGGGTGCCGGGTCCGTTGACCTCGATCCGGGCGGCGGCCAGGTGCTCGTGCAGGAGTCGCGCGTACGGCGTGGCCGCCGAGTACAGGACTGCGATCCGATGGGCCGGGGTCTTCTGCAGCGAGGCGACCACATTGCGGACGACGCAGCGCACTTCATCGTCGGCGTCGGACGCGTTCAGCACTTCGGTCGCGACCGGGTAGTTCTTCGAGATCGAGGGCGGCAGGTCGATCCCGATGCGCTCCAGCGAACGGCGGACGGCGCGGTCCGCACGCCGTACGTCGGTCAGGCCGACGATGACCGTCAGATCGGCCGCGGCGTCCCCCAGCGCCTCGACGAAGGCCGCCTGGGTCTGGGTGAGCTCCTGCGGGAGATAGAGGACGAGAGCGCCGAGCTCGGCGACCAGACCGGGGTTGGTGGTGATCCGCGTTGCGGCGGCGCGGAGCAGGTCGGTCTCGTCGTACCACTCCGGGGCGAGCTCGGACGTCACGTGGCGGTGCAGGCGGACCAGGTCGGGGCCGAGCACGGAGGCACTGGCGACGTTCTCGAGCGCGGGATTGGTGAGGTCGCGCAGCTCCTTGTGGGCTGAGGCAAGCGCTTGGATGGTTGACGGGTGCTCGGCGACTTCCTGGAAGATGCCGGGCGCTTTGGACAGCGCCGTACGCCAGGTCGCCGCCACGATCGGCCGGGTCGCGGGGCGGCGCGGCGACAGCACGCCGGCGGCCAACTGCTCGGCCAGGCGCTCCAGCGTTGCCAGGTAGAGGCCGGCGATACCTGACACCGCGAGATGGCGGCGGGCGACCACGCCGGCCAGGTTGTTGGGCAGCAGCAAGGTGACAGGCGTCATCGGATCGTCGGCCTTCAGCCGCGCGACGACGGCCTGCAGGCGTTCCAGAGCGGCCGCTCCGTAGGCGGTCGTCTCGATCCGGGTCCCGCTCACCTCAAACCCCCGATCTGTCCAAGTTCCACCGCAGACGCTAAACCCTGCCACGGACAGAAAGTTGACGGGGCGCGAAACGCCAAGGTTTCTGCAGGCCGGGCGATCCGCTCCCACAATGAAGAAATGACCAGGGAGACGTCGATCGCGCGGGTGCTGCTCGTGCTCGTCTTCGCGCCTGCCGGCGGTCTGTTCGGCAAGGCGGTGGCCGAGGCCGCGCAGGGTAGGCAGTGGTGGCCGTGGCTGCTCGCGGCGCTGGTCTGGCTGGTGCTGACCGGGCTGGTCGCGGTGGCGGTGACGAACCATTTCGACGAGCACAGATAATGCTCCGATGGTCGCCGCAGTGCATCACGTCGAGATCTGGGTCCCGGACCTGCCCCGGGCACTGAACAGCTGGGGCTGGGTCCTCAACCGGCTGGGCTGGAAAGACGGTGACGGCTGGCCCGGCGGGATGACCTGGACCGCCCCGGACGGCAGCTACCTGGTCGTCGAGCAGAGCCCGGCGATGTCGGCCAGTGAGCACGACCGGCTGCGCCCTGGAATGAACCACCTCGCGCTGAACGCGGCAGGCCGAGCCGAGGTCGACGCGATCGTCGCGGAGACCGCCAGGCACGGCTGGACGCTGATGTTCGCCGACCGGCACCCGTACGCCGGCGGTCCGCAGCATTACGCCGCCTTCCTGCTCAACGAAGACGGCTACGAGCTCGAAATCGTCGCACCGGACTGATTGGTGAGACCGGGTATGCCTGAAGTGACCACTGGGGCTGGTGGTGTGACATGGTTACTCCAGGCAAGTGGTGTCGCGGGGCAGAAGTGGAAGGACGGTGCTCGTGACGGAGAAGCCTGACGGGGGAAGTACGCCCGGACCGGTTTCACCGGAGCTCCTGGAGGCCCGGATCCGTGGTCTCCAACACGCCCTGGGGCAGCTGCTGGAGAACGCCCGTCGGCTGACGTACGGCGAGCATCAGCGAGCCGTGCAGCTGCATCGTCAGCTGCAGGAGCAGACTGCGGTCGCCAGACGCGAGTCACGGGCCCTGGTCGACGCCAAGACCGCTGAAGCACTGGCCTCCGCCGAGCCGACTGCGCGCCTGCTCGCTGACAGGCTCGCACCCGGTCTCGCATCCATCCCGCCGAACGATGCACGCTGGCGCTCGCGACAACTGGTCGGCGCGGGCATCCCGTCGTACGTGCGAGTGGGCGAGCTCGACCCCGGTACGCCGGTCGCCGCGCCACTGCTCCGCACCAACGGCTGGAGAGTGACCGCCGACCGCCACGAGTCCGCCCGCAGGCTCCTGCAGAGCGTCGCACTGCGCCTGGTCGCGGCTGCCGAACCCTTCCGGCTCAGGATTGACGCGTTCGACCCGCGGCTGACCGGCACGATGGGGCTGCTCGGCCACCTGACCACGAAGTACCCGCAACTGGTGCCGAGGGCAACGCACACCGCCGAGCAGCTGCACACAGTGCTGTCCGGACTGGTCGATGTCTCGTCGCTGCGGGCCAGTCGGCAGGCGCAGCTGGGGCACAAGCGGTTCGAGGACCTCATCCGGGAGACGGGCCGAGTCACCGACCCCTATCGGCTGGTCATCCTGTTCGACTACCCGGCCGGCATCGACACGCTTGCCCAGCGCGACCTGCTGCGCCTGGCCGCGACCGGTGGTGAGCGGGGCATCTGCTTCCTGATCCACCACGACCCGTCGATGACGCCTGAGAACGACGTCGACGCCAAGAAGCTGCTCGACATGCTGACCCCGGTCGCCATCGCCGGCGAGAAGGTGGAGGTCGCTCAGCTTCCCGGCGTACCGGCGAAACTCGACCCGCCGTTCGACGCGAACGTTGCCGCAGGCATCTGTGACGTGGTGGCCGAGCTGGCGGACATCGCCGTACTGCCGACCATCGACTTCGACCGGACGCTGCCGGACCGCTCGACCTGGTGGCAACCGGTCAAGGACGAGCTGAGCACAGTCATCGGGTACGACGACCGGACGCCGGCGCTGGTGCGGTTGCGCAGCGGCAACCCCGCGCTGCCGCATGTGCTCGTCGGTGGGGCAGTCGGGCAGGGCAAGTCGAACCTGCTGCTGGTGATGATCCACGGTCTCGCCGCGCGGCACGCACCGGCCGACCTGGAGATGTACCTGCTCGACTTCAAGCACGGTGTGGAGTTCTCTGCACTCGGTCCGGCGGCGGAACGGGAGCACTGGCTGCCGCATGTGCGCGTGCTCGGGATCCACAGCGACCGCGCGTTCGGTCTCGCCGTACTGCGTCACCTGTCGGACGAGCTGGCGCGGCGCAGCGAGATCTTCAAGTCGCACGGCAACGTGGCCGACATCGCGGAGCTTGCTGCCGGCCCTGATCGGCCGCCGCGCATCCTTGTCGTCCTCGACGAGTTCCAGGTGCTGCTGGAGGACGACGACGAGCTGGCGGACGAGGCGGCCAAGCTGCTGGAGCGGTTGGTTCGGCTGGGACGCGCGTACGGCGTTCACGTCGTACTGGCGACGCAGACGATCGAGGGCGTCAAGCGGTTGTCGACCAAGCGGGACTCGATCTTCGGGCAGGTGCCGTACCGGATCGCACTGAAGACGACGCCGGCCGACGCGCAGGCGATCCTACGGAGCGGGAACACGGCCGCGGCCGAGCTGCAGTTCCGCGGCGAGGCGGTGCTGAACGCGAACTTCGGCTCGCCGGACGACAACCAGCACGTGCTGGTGAGCTTCGCGGACAAGCCGGTGCTGGACGAGTTGCGGCGCGAGCTGTGGACGCGCGCCGGTGAGGCGGCGCATCCGCCGCGGACCTTCCACCTGGCCGAGCCGGCGCGGCTGGCGGACACCGCGGCTGCGGTCAAGCCGGAGTTGGGTCGGCCGTGGACCGGCTTGCCGATCGCGGTCACCGAGGCGCCGGTGCCGGTGGAGGTGCGTCCCGAGCCAGGCGCCGGTGTGCTCGTGCTGGGGGACGGTCCGGCTGACGCCCTCGGCGTACTGAGTGGGCTTGCGTTGTCTGCGGCCGCTGCTGCTGTGGACCCACCGCGATTCGTGTTCGTCGACGGCACCAACTCGTCGCCTGCTGTTGCTGATGGCAAGGGCGCGTTAATCCAGGCGTTGCGCCAGTTGGGGTGTGAGGTCGAGACCGTCGACAAGCACGACGACATCGCGCCGCGGCTGTTCTCGCTGCGCGACCAGGTGCGGAATGGGCACGTCGGCGGGGAGACCTACCTGCTCGGGTTCGGGTTCCACGGGGTGCCGAGGATGCAGCTGCATGCGGAGGGGATCTTCGAGAGCCCGGCGAACGCGCTGCAGGACATCGTCCGGGACGGGCCGTCGCAGGGGCTCATCACCTTCGGCTGGTGGAACCGGCTGCACGTCTGCACCGAGCAACTCGGGTACGGGCGGGCCAACGTGGCGACCCACCTCTTCCTCAGGCACCCGCAGGACGGCGTACGTGCAGTCTGTGGTCCGCTGGTGCGCTGGGCGTCCGAACCACACCGCGCACTGCTGTGGGATGGCCTCCACCCGGAGGCACAGGTCGTCGTACCGTTTGCGGCACTGCGGTCCGACGAGGTGGACCGCGCAGTGGAGTTGGTACGGCGATGAAGACGCAAGAGCAGGCGTGGTCGGAGTACGCTCGGGCGCTCCGGCAGGTCGCAGGAGCCAGAGCGGACGCGCAGCAGGCGCAGGACCGGGTGACGGCGCACAAGTCGAAGGCGGAGGCCACTGCACTCGCCGAGGCCGACGCTATGGCCGAGCGCGGCCGCAAGGTGGAGGCCCGGCTGAACGCACTAGCGGAACAGGCTGCGGCCAGCCTGCAGCGCGCCGGACTGCCCGCTGAGGGCAAGCGGGTGAACATCGCGTTCCCGGAGATCCGTGCGCTGACCGACCTCGAGTCGGCGGCGACCCGGATCACCAAGCAGCTCGGTGAGGCCGTCGACCAGCTCGAACAGGTCCGCGCGGACGCCCGGGCCGAGCAGGAGCGCCGCAGGCGCCGTACCATCAGCGCGGCACTGACACTGGTCGGGTTCGTGGTGGTGTGGGTGGTAACGCGGTCGTTCCTGGCCGGGGTCGAGGCCGCCGCCATCGCCGCGGTCACGATGCTGGCGGCGTCGCGGGTGCTCGGGCTGCCGCGGCTGCCCGGCGCGCGCTGGTGGGGCTGGGGAGGTGCGGTCGTGGCCGTCGCGGTGATGGCGGCCGGACTGCCCTGGTGGCTGGCGATCCTGGTACCCGTGATCGTGTCCGGTACGGCGATCGTGCTGCCGAAGAAGCGTGGTTAGGGAGAGGGTTGACGTGTCCGACGTACAGCGGCTCAAGGAACAGCTGCACCAGGTGTCGATGGAGGCCAAGCAGGCCGCCGGCGGCCTGGCCGGGTTCAAGCTCCGCTTCACCCAGCACAGCCAGCAGGTGGAGAGCCTGATCGCCGGTACGGCCACCGGCGTCGACCGGGACATCTCGGAGATCCTGGACGCCGCCGGCAAGGCCGTCGAACAGGCCGCCGAGGCACTGGAGATCGCCTCCGCCGGATGCAAGAGCTACGCCGACCAGATCTAGCCTCCCGCGATGCCTTCGGACCTGCAGCGGGTCGCCCGGGGCCTGCTCGACTGCTTCGACGAGGTGCCGCAGGTGGTCGCCCACCTGCAGCGCACCGCCGACCGCTGCCGCGAGAACGCAGCCACCGCGATAGCCGCCTCCCACGGCCACGCCACCGTCGCCGCCCAGCAACTTGACGCGGCCGCCCGCGCCTGTGAAGCCGCCGCCCACTACCTGTCGATGGCGCCTCCCAAAGCCCGCGCCTGGACCGAGCGCCTGATCGGCGACAGCCGCACCACAAACCGCCCCTCCAGCGACTCCGCCGACCGCAACAAGGCCACCGGAGGCGTCGGCGACGTACCCGAACGCGACGCGAAGGGCCGCCCGAAGCGCCTCACCGCCCGCTACGAAGACATCGACCTCCCAGAGCAGGACGACGACGAGTCCCCCCTCGTCACGGTCGCCCGCAAAGCCTTCGAGAAGTTCCGCAAACAACGCGAGAAGGACGAAGAGCACCGCGAGGACCCCGAAGAACTCGAGTTCGAGATCACCGTCACCGAAACCGGCGAACTCACCATCGAAGAACGCAACGAAAAGGAAGCCCAACAACGCGAGGACCACCTCCTCCAAGACTTCCAAATCGCCGTAGACCTCACCGAACCAATCAAAACCCTCCTGGCCACCATGGCCGAATCCACCGAACAAACCTGGGACCACGCCGAGTTCACCATCACCCCCACCCAAGTCGAAGCCACCTTCGACTACCCCGAAGACACACACCCCCACCCGATCACCGTAGACATCACCACCCCAAAACTCCCCGACTTCGACTTCGACCCAGCCTTCGACCCCCTCCCCCTCGGCAACGACTTCGCCCCAGGCGTCCACGACCCGCACAACACGTTCATGGCGAAGGAACGCCGAATCGCGGACCGTCTGGCAGAGGAAGGTTGGCGCATCGACGCCAGAGTGCCGGACCACACACGGGACGGTCTGAAGAATCCAGACACCATCGTGCGGAAAGGCCCTGAGGAGTACGGCGCCATCATCGAGTTCAAGACCCAGGAGAGCGGTTCGTCGAACGCGGTGAAGCGGAACATTCACGAGGCCAGCGAGCAGGCGGGGGAAGGAGCCGAGATCGTGCTCGACGGTCGACAGGCCGGAGTGTCGGAGGAGGTTGCGTGGCGGTCGTTCCGGAGAGCCTGTGGTCAGTCAGGATCGATGGTCGCGGCTATTGTTCATGTCATTCTCGGTGACGGGCGCTTGGTCACCTACACGAAGGAGCAGTGATGTCCACCAGCGACAGCATCTTTCTGGCCGGGAGGGAGTCGCTCGACCGGACAGCCGACTGGCTGGCGGGTGTGCTGCGGCTGGAACGCCTCGACGATCCAGAGCTGAAGGAGCATCAGCATTTCTTTCGTGGGCAGGCGCGGAGCGTTGAGGGGAAGGTCCTGTTCGTCGTCGGGCCGAACATCTACGGCGAGGCTGACCCCACTCCCGAAGATGTCTCTGCGATCGACCGCTACACAGGTGTGGTCGATGTACGTCTTGTCGGTGCGAAGGACGAGGAGGCCCAGACAGTAGAAGCCCGGGCTGTCTTCGACGAGTTGGTCGCCACACAACCCGATGTGGCAATGGTCCTCAGCCACGCGATGTCCTGGATCATCGCGTCGTACCTGCCCGGCGCCGACGCGCACATCTTCCCACCTCGCACTTCCCTCGACGTCCCAGACGACGCCCTCTGGCGCCCCTGGGTCGTCAGCTGAGCCGGTGTCGACAGACGACGACATCTTTCTCGCTGCGAGTGAGCCGCTGGCGACGACGGTCGATTGGCTTTCGCGGACACTCGGGTTGGAGCCGCTCGAGGATCCGGACCTGGAGGAGGCCGCGTACCTGTTCCTGGGCCGTGCCCGGACCACCGACGGAGAACTGGTTTTCGTGGTCGAGCCGAACACGTACGGCGAGGTCGATCCCGAGCCCGAGGATGTCTCGGCGATCGACCGTTATACGGGTGTGGTCGAGGTCCGGCTTGTGGGCAAGAGGGACGAAGAGTTGCAGGCGCGGGAAGCACACGCGGTGTTCGACGAACTGGCGGGTGGCCGGCCGGACGTCGCGCTGGTCCTCAGTCATGCCTTGTCCTTGATCGTCGCGGCATACCTGCCTGGCGCCGGAGTGCACTCCTTCCCACCCGGTACGACGCTCGACGTCCCAGACGACGTCCTCTGGCGCCCCTGGGTCGTCAGCTGATGTCTGTCGTCGACTGTGTCTTCGTCGCCACTGTGGACTCGCCGGGGCAGGTGGCTGCGTGGTTGCGTGAGGTTGCCGGGTGCGAGGGTGGGGCTGTGGACGGCGCTGCGGTCCGGATGCATACCCGCGCGGTGACGGTGGACGAGTGGCTCGGGGTGGTGGCCCAGCCGAACGGCTACATCGAGGTGGATCCGGAGCCTGAGGACATCCAGGCGCTCGACCCCTATGCAATCGAGATCCAGGTCCGTGGTGGGCGCAGGGAGGAAGTCCTCCATGCGGAAGCCCGCTTGATCTTCGACAAGCTCGTGACCTCCCGCCCGGACCTGCCGATGCTCCTGGTCCACAACCTCGACACACTCGTGGCAGCGCACCTGCCCGGCGCAGGCACCCACACCTTCGCCGAACAGATCAGCCCGGACGCGCCGGACATCGACACCTGGCGGCCCTGGGTTGTTGGGTGATGGAGTACGTCGTGGGTCCGTTGGTGGAGCCTGACTGGGTGGTGGATGTTGGGGGGTTTGAGCGGGCTTTGCGGGGGCGGTGGCCTGGGGTGCGGGTTGGTGCTGGGGGTCTGATGGGGCTCGAGGCGTTGATTCCGTGGAGCCTGCGCCTCGGGAGCTTGGGGTTGCGTTGAGTGGGACTGGGCAGGCGGTGAGCTTGGATCCGGCGGATGATGAGGCGGCTGCCGAGTTTGCGGAGTGGTTTGTCCGGTGTGTGATGCCGGGGCGGCGGGGGATTCGTCTGATCGAGGCGGGATCGATGCGGACGGTGGAGTTGTCCGCGGGGATGTCTGTAGACGAGATTCTGCGGCGGCTCGGTTGAATCACTTCGTTGTGGTTCGGAAAGTTCTTCGGGAAGCGCGTCATGAAGTGTTGTCGGGGCCGTCACTTCCTTGAACCCATCCCAACAGGGAAGTGGAAGTGATTGGCGTGGACGGTTGTTCTTCGACCTGACTTCGGTCATTCGGCTTAGCCTCGATCCACCGATCGGCTGGGTGTGAGGGGCTGATTCTGGGTCGGTTGACTGTTGGGGTGTGTGGGCGTGGTGGGGTGCCCCGCCTCG
>NZ_JBITJU010000049.1:0-20064 GCF_044460355.1 Kribbella sp. NPDC050124 | reverse complement strand
GAAAAGCTCCTCTTCGGACGCGGCAAAGATCTTCCTTTCCAGACAACCCAATCTTAGTTGGGTCGCTGTCCGGCAACCTCGGGGCACCTCAGACCGGCTGTGCCTGCCAGTGCCCTTTTATCATTGCTTCGGAATGGTTATGGGCAACCTCGGCTGTACGACGCACGGTGCCTGCATGGTGATTCCCGGGCCGGCGTTCGATCCGGCGGCGACCCTGCGGGCGGTCCAGGACGAGCGGTGCACCGGGTTGTACGGCGTACCGACGATGTTCATCGCCGAGCTCGGGCTGCCGGACTTCGCCGAGTACGACCTCACCAGTCTGCGGACCGGTGTGATGGCCGGATCGCCGTGCCCGATCGAGGTGATGAAGCGCTGCGTGGCGGACATGCACATGGCCGAGGTGGCGATCTGCTACGGCATGACCGAGACGTCGCCGGTCTCGACGCAGACAAGGCGCGACGACGACTTGGATCGCCGTACGTCGACAGTCGGCCGGGTGATGCCGCACGTCGAGGTGAAACTCGTCGACCCGGCCACCGGGCTCGTGGTCGAGAGGGGCGAGCCCGGTGAGCTGTGCACCCGTGGGTACTCGGTGATGCTCGGCTACTGGGACGAGCCGGAGAAGACCGCGGAGGCGATCGACCAGGCGCGCTGGATGCACACCGGCGACCTGGCGGTGATGCGCGAGGACGGGTACGTGAACATCGTCGGCCGGATCAAGGACATGGTGATCCGCGGCGGCGAGAACGTGTACCCGCGCGAGATCGAGGAGTTCCTCTACACCCACCCGGCGGTGGCCGACGTCCAGGTGGTCGGCGTCCCCGATGCCAAGTACGGCGAGGAGCTCTGCGCCTGGATCAAGCTCAAAGACGGCGCCGACCCGCTCGACGCCGACGCCGTCCGGGCCTTCGCCACCGGCAAACTCGCCCATTTCAAGATCCCGAAGTACGTCCTCCTGGTCGACGACTTCCCGATGACCGTGACCGGCAAGATCCGCAAGGTCGAAATGCGCGAGAAGTCGGTGGAGCTACTCGGACTCGCGTGACCGCAGGTACGTCGCGAACGCTTGCAGGGAAGGCGTGTCCTCGCCGCGACGCCAGACCATGCCCAGGGCCGACTCGGCGACGCCGGTGATCGGGATGTTGACGATGTCGGCCCGGCGGTTCTGCTCGGCGCTGCGCAGGCACAGCAGCATGCCGCCGCGGTCTGCGGCGATCAGTGACAGGCCTTCTTGGAGAGTGCGGTACTCCGGGCCGCGGTGGATCAGCGCGCCGGCCGGGGTCTGGGTCGGCGCCTGGGCTTGGCGCCAGTAGCCGGGTGCGGGACCCGAGATCGCGACGAGGACGGCGCCCGCGAGGTCTTCGATGTCGAGGTTCTCGCGGTCGGCGAGCGGGTGCCGGGTGGAGACCGTGAGCGTCTGCGGCTGGCGGGAGAAGACCGGGCCGAGGACGAGATCGTCTTCCGCGACCGGCATCATCACGACGGCGGCGTCGACCTCGCCGCGTCGCAGCGAGCCGAACGGATCGTTCAGGGGGAGCTCGGCGGTGTCGATCAGGCAGTTCGGGTTGCGCGACTGGAACTCCGAGACCGCGGCCAGGATCTGGTCGTTCGCCGTGCCCTGGAAGCCGATCCGGAGCTTGCCCTTCACGCAGTTGGCGTAGTCGCGGGCGTTGTCCACCACCCGCTCCAGCGCCGCGTACGCCGGTCGCAGTGAGGTGAGGAACTCCTTGCCCAGCGGGGTCAACGCGACCCGGCGGCTGGTCCGCTCGAACAGCGGTCCGCCGATCCGGCGCTCCAGCGACTTCAGCAGCTGGCTGACCCGGCTCTGCGAGAGGTAGAGGCGTTCCGCCGTACGGCCGAAGTGGAGTTCGTCCGCGAGCACCAGGAAGCACTCCAGCTCACGGATCTCGACCGCCATCTCCGACCTCCCGATCGATTAGCTCAGCTAATACAAGCATGACCAGATCGCCGTTGTTCCGCACCCCTGGGTGGCCGAAACCTTGAAGTATGACGACGATCTGCGCCGACCAGGTGATGCCCAGGACCGGCGGCTGGGCCGCTTCGGTGACCATGGCCGCGACCGTGTTCACCGTGGTGACCGCCGAGATGCTGCCGGTCGGCCTGCTCACCCCGATGGGCTCAGGCCTCCAGATCAGCGAAGGCACCGCGGGCTTGACCCTGACAGTCACCGGCATCGTCTCCGCACTGGCCGCACCGCTGTTGCCGCTGGTGCTGGGCAAGCTCGACCGCCGCACCGTCATGGTCGGCCTGCTGGTGCTGCTCGCCGCGGCCGGGTTCCTCGCGGCTGCCGCGCCGAACTTCGGCACGTTGATGGCCGCGCGGGTGCTGATGGGGATCTCGATCGGCGGGGTCTGGCTGTTCACGGTCGGTCTCGCGCGGCGCGTCGTACCCGAGCATGCGGCCGGTCCGGCGACCTCGCTGATCTTCAGCGGGATCGGAATCGCTTCTGTGCTGGGGATTCCGGCCGGTGCGTACGTCGGCGAGCTGGTCGGCTGGCGCTGGGCCTTCGTCGCCGTCGGCATCCTGGCCGGCGCGTTGGCCATCGCCCTCGCGTTCCTCCTTCCGCCGTTGGCCGCGGAGAAGGCGGTCCGCCTGTGTGACGTCACCGACGTCCTGAAACTCAAGCAACTGCGAGTCGGCCTCGCGCTGGTCGCACTCCTCGTCACCGGCCACTTCGCCGCCTACACCTACGTCCGGCCGCTGCTCGAGAAGCAGGCAGGCATCACTCCGGCTCTGATCGGCACGCTTCTTCTCGCGTACGGCGGCGCCGGCATCGTCGGCAACTTCGTCGCCGGCTCCCTCCGCCCGACGCGTGCGATCGCCGTGATCGCGGCCGGGATCGCCGCGGTCGCCGTACTGATGCCGTTCGCCGGCACGACCATCGCCGGGGCCCTGATCCTCTTGCTGGCTTGGGGTTTCGCGCACGGCGGCACGAGCGTCAGCACCCAGGCCTGGGGGCACGCCGCGGCACCTGGTGCCCCCGAAGCATCGTCCGCCGTACTCGTCGGGGTCTACAACGGATCGATCGCCCTGGGCGCCTTCGCCGGCGGCCAGGTCGCCGACCACGCCGGTACGACGACCGTCACCTGGCTACCCGCGGTCCTGGCGACTGCCGCCCTGGTCCTTGTCCTGGCGAACCGCCGCCAGCGCGGCTGAGTCCTCGTCCCCGAAGACGTCCTCGAGCTTCTCCGGGGAGTAGTCGAGGTCGATCCCGGCCACGTCCGCGCCGACCGCCGACTCGATCGCGCCGAGGCGACGGGTCGCGCGGTCGCCGGCGTACGCCATCAACGCGGTCGGGTTGATCTCTGGTGGGAGCTCGGGGGAGTTGTCCAAGGCCCACTGGATCTGGGTCAGCCCGTGCGGGAGGAGCTCTTCCATCGTGTCGGTGACGACCTGCCAGTTCGACGCGTCCGCGGCGACGTGGCGGCGGCAGGTGAACGTGCCCCAGGCCATGTGCCGGCGTTCGTCGTCGCCGATCTTGCGGATCAGCTCCTGCATACCGGGCAGGACGCCGCGCGAGGTGCAGAGCAGGTTCCACGCGTGGTAGCCGGTGAGGGCCAGAGTCCCTTCCACCACGTGGTTGTAGGTGACACTCGCGCGGACCTGGTTGGCCGGCGACGGGTCGTCGGCGAGTGACTTGAGCGCGACCGGAAGGGCTTCGTAGAAGATCGCGCGGTAGCCCGGGTTGTTCTCGACGTAGTGGTGCAGGTCCTCGGTGATGCCGACCGCGTCCAGCCAGAGCCGGAAGACCGCGGTGTGCTTGGCCTCCTCGAAACAGAACTGGGTCAGGTACATCTCGTCGCCGAACCGCCCGTCGGCGGCCATCGCCCGCAGGAACGGCTGCAGGTCCTCGGTGACCGCCTCCTCGCCCGCGATGAACTGGGCGCAGAGCATCAACGCGTTGTCCTTGTCGTTGGCGCTCAGCTCCTGCCAGTCCTTCGCGTCCTGGCTGAAGTCGATGTCACGCGGGTTCCAGAACTTGCGATTGCCCTTGTCGAACAGCCGCAGCGGCAGCGCGTCCCAGTTGAACCCGCCGGACTTCAGTGAGTTGAAACCTTGTCGGTGCAGGGGATTCGTGGTCGTCGTCATCGCTGCCTCCTGGCCTCGGACAGAAAGGGGCTGAGGACGCGAGCCAACTGCGCCGCCACCGCCGCCGGGGGAGGGCCTGGCGTGACGATGTGGCTGAGGACGACGCGCAAGGCGACGTCGACGCAGTTGGTCGCGTCCTCCGGTGGTACCTCCGGCCAGTGCTCCCTGACGTGCTCACCCAGCCGTAGGTGGGCCACCTCCAGCACCTGCTGCCCCCGTGTGGTCAGCAGTTGGCTGGCCTGATCCGATCCCGGCTGGCCCAGCGCCGCCTTCACCAGCGGGTTCTCCCCGGCCAGTGTCAGGGCCCGCTCGACCGCGGCCCGCAGGCCGTCGATCGGGTCGGACTCCTCGGCGAGCGCCGCGTTCACGTCCAGCAGGAACCGCTCGGTCTCGCGTGCCGCAACCGCCTGCAGCACGCCCCACTTGTCGCCGAACTCGTTGTAGACGGTCTGCCGGGAGACGCCGGTACGACGGGCCACGTCGTTCATCCGCAGCCCGTCGTACCCGCCCGCGACGATCGCGTCGTAGGCGTTGTCCAGCAGCTCGTCGCGCAGTCGGCGCTTGGTCCGGTCGGCGAACGAGTCCATGAGACCGAGGGTTTACATTTCTGTCCAGAATGTCAAGAGGTCGGACAGCGTGACCTCAGCTGTCAAGTGCGGAGAAGTGGTCCGCGTTCCCGGTCCGGGGCGTGCTGCGGACGCCGTCGATGCTGACCGGGATGTCGCCGGCCAGGGTGATCCGGTGCAACCGCCGCGGCTGGTCGTCGTAGTCCGCGACGCCGGAGTGCTGCGTCGCCCGGTTGTCCCAGATCGCCAGGTCACCGGGCTGCCACTGCCAGCGGACGGTGTTGTCGAGGTTGGTGACCCGGTTCTGCAGCCCACAACTTGGCCGCCAGAGCCTGCAGTGCGGCGGGCAGCTTCGCGTACGCCGTCACGGTGTTGGCCCACGTGGTCGCGCCGCCGTACGCGGGCAGCGTGACCGCGCGGAGCAGGCTGATCGCGGGGATCCGGTCGACGAACGTGACGTCGGTGTGCCAGCTGTTCGCCTTGCCGTAGTCGGAGTCGATCGGCAGCACGTGCTCCTCGCCCTCGATGAGCGAGGGTGTTCTTAATATGTATTTTCCTACTGAATTAGTAGGCTTATCGTCCGTTTCGAGATGCGAGACCGGGGGCGTGGGGCGGTCTCACGTAGGGTTGGGGACGTGTCAACCGCCGAGATCCAGCCTGCTGCCGCCACCTTCGACGTGCCGGAACTCGTGGTCGGGTTCGACCTGGACATGACGCTGATCGACTCCCGGCCGGGGATCCAGGCCGTCTGGGACCTGATCGCCGCGGAGACCGGCGTGCCGATCGACACCGACCTGGTGGTTAGCCGGCTCGGCCCGCCGCTGACCTGGGAGATGGCGAACTGGTTCCCGCCGGAGCAGGTCGACGCGATGGTCGCCCGCTACCGCGAGCACTACCCGTCGCACGCGATCACCGGCAGTCTGCCGCTTCCCGGTGTGCTCGAGTCGCTGGCCGCCGTACGGGCGTTGCGCGGCCGGACGATGGTGGTGTCGGCGAAGTACACGCCGTCCGTCGTGCTGCACCTCGAGCACCTCGGGCTCGACGTGGACGAGCCGGTCGGTGACCTGCACGGCGCCAAGAAGGGCATCGCGCTGCGTGAACACCAGGCGACGATCTACGTCGGCGATCACACCGCCGACATCGACGGTGCGCGCGCCGCGGGTGCGGTCGCGGTGAGCGTGGCCACTGGGCCGTTCACTGCTGACGAGCTTCGTGCGTACGGCGCGGACGTCGTACTGAACGATCTCACCGAGTTCCCGGCCTGGCTGGACGCGTACGTGCTCGAGCAGCGGCTGGAAGCGCTGATGCGGCGGCTGTCGAGCTACCCGAACATGGTGGTCGCGTTCAGTGGCGGCGCTGACTCGGCGTTCCTGCTTGCGGCCGCGGCGCGGGCGATCGGGCCGGCCAACGTGGTCGCGGCGACCGCGGTGTCGCCGAGCCTGCCGGTGGCCGAGTTGGAGCCGGCGGCGCGGTTCGCGGACGGCATCGGCGTCCGGCACGTCACTCCGCACACGCACGAGATGGACCGCGAGGGGTACCAGGCCAACGCGGGCGACCGGTGCTACTTCTGCAAGGCCGAGCTGGTCGAGACGCTGCAGCCGATCGCGGACGAGTTCGGCATCACCGCGATCGCGACGGGGACGAACGCCGACGACGCGATCGCCGGCTTCCGCCCGGGGATCCGGGCCGCGTTCGAGCGGGGCGCGATCACGCCGCTGAAGGACGCCCGGCTGACCAAGGCGCAGATCCGCGAGGCCTCCCGGAGCTGGGGGCTGGAGACGTCGGACAAGCCCGCGGCCGCCTGCCTGTCCAGCCGGATCGCGTACGGCATCCGGATCACGCCGAACCTGCTGGCCCGGGTCGACCGGGCCGAACAGGCGGTCCGCTCGCTGCTCACGCCGTACGGCGTCGAGAACGTCCGGGTCCGTGACGTCGGCGAGACGGCGAGTATCGAGATCGACGCCCGGCTGCTGGACGAGGTCGATCACCGGCCGCTCGTCGACGCCGTCGTGGCGGAGGGTTTCCCGGCTGCCCGGGTCGATCCGCGCGGGTTCCGGTCGGGGTCGATGAACGAACGGTTGAAGGACCCCGAGAAGTACCGCTGATGATGCGGAACGCTTGCCCGCTCAGGTAGTTTTCCGGAGGCGCCCCGACGCGGGTTCACGTACGCTGGGTAGCCGATCGGGCAGTACGCCCGTCCCCTGTTCCGACGATTGACAGACGAAGAGGTCACCGTGCCCGTTGGCAAGGTCAAGTGGTATGACTCCGAGAAGGGGTTCGGCTTCCTCAGCAAGGAGGAGGGCGGCGACGTCTACGTCCGTGCCGACGCTCTTCCCGCGGGTGTCACCAACCTCAAGCCGGGCCAGAAGGTCGAGTTCGGTGTCGTCGAAGGACGCAGGGGCGAGCAGGCTCTGCAGGTGCGGCTGATCGACCCGCCGCCGTCGGTGGCGAAGGCGATGCGGCCGAAGCCGGAGGAGATGCAGCTCGTCATCGAGGACCTGATCAAGCTGCTCGACAACCTCGGCGAGGGGTACCGCCGCGGCCGCCACCCCGACAACAAGGCCGCCCGCCAGGTCGCCACCGTGCTGCGGGGCGTCGCCGACAAGCTCGACTTCTAGTGTCCCGCGTCGGACACTAAGCCCTTCCGTCGATCCGGGCCTGGATGCCGTCGAGCACGGTGTCCAGGCCGAAGCTGAACTCACTGGGGTCGCCGTCGTCCGCGTGGCCGGTGTCCTCCACCAGCCCGGCCACGATCGCCGGGAACCGTTCCGGGTCGGCCAGCAGCTTGAGCCTGGCGTCGTAGAGGCGATCGGCCTCCTGCGCCTCCTCGGCCGATCGGGTCTGCATGTCCGCCGTGATCTGGACGGCGCCGCGGACGTAGATGTTCACCAGCAGCATCGACGACACCCGTTCGGCCGGCGTCAGCGACGTGTCGTCGAACGCGCGCAGCCCCTGCTCCATCCAGGCCAGTTGGTTCGGTGACAGCGGCGGCTCGAAGATCGGCACCTGCAGGATCCACGGGTGCCGCACCATGGCGTCCCGGAACGCCTCGGCCCAGGCGGTGGTCCGCTCCCGCCAGGTCGCCTGCTCCAGCGCCGGCGGCTCACCGAACGCGTGATCGAGCATGACGACGTACAGGTCGTCCTTGGCGTCGACGTACCGGTAGAGCGACATCGTGGTGAAGCCGAGCTCGGCCGCCACCTTGCTCATCGAGACCGCGGCCAGCCCGCCGGCGTCGGCCAGCTTGATCGCGGCCCGGCCGATGTCGCTCAGGTGGAACGCCGGTTTCGGTCCCGGTCGCTGCCGCCCTTCGATTCCCCAGAGCTGCTGCAGCACCCGCGGCAGTTCGGTCATGTCCATACGCCGCAGTCTATCTGTTTACAGCATAGACAGTCATCGGATATGGTCTGTGTACGGCGCACACAGTGGGTGCCGTACACAGATCATCGGAGGGGTGTCATGAGTACGACGGAACGGGCGGGACGCAAGGAGTGGATCGCGCTCGGCGTGCTCGCGCTGCCGCTACTGCTGGTATCGATGGACGTCTCGGTGCTGTACTTCGCGGTCCCGTTCGTCTCCGCGGACCTGGGTGTGTCGGCGACCGAGCAGCTGTGGATCTTCGACATCTACGGGTTCGTCCTGGCCGGGCTGCTGATCACCATGGGCTCCCTGGGTGACCGGATCGGGCGGCGTCGGTTGCTGCTGTTCGGTGCGGTCGCGTTCGGGCTGGCGTCGGTGGCGGCGGCGTACGCGCAGACCCCGGAGCAGCTGATCGCGGCCCGGGCGATTCTCGGCATCGGCGGGGCGACCTTGATGCCGTCGACGCTGGCGCTGATCCGGAACATGTTCCACGACCCGGCCCAGCGGTCGAAGGCGATCGCATTCTGGAGCGCGGTGATGCTGGGCGGGATCTCGCTGGGGCCGGTGCTCGGCGGGTTCCTGCTGGAGCACTTCTGGTGGGGGTCGGTGTTCCTGATCAACACCCCGGCGATGGTGCTGCTGCTGATCCTCGCGCCGCTGCTGCTGCCGGAGTTCAAGACGCCGGACGCCGGGCGGTTCGACCTGATCGGGTCGGCGTTGTCGCTGGCCGCCGTACTGCCGGTGATCTGGGGGATCAAGGAGCTCGCGGCGCATGGAGCGTCGGCGTTGCCGGTGGTGGCGATCGTGGCCGGGGTCGTGTTCGGGGCGCTGTTCGTGCAGCGGCAGCGGACCGCGTCGTACCCGATGATCGAGCTGGGGATGTTCCGCAGCCGCGTGTTCAGCGGGTCGCTCGCGGCCAACACGATCGGCACGCTGGCGATGGTGGGGAACGCGATCTTCATGACGCAGTACCTGCAGCTCGTGCTTGGTCTGAGCCCGTTCAAGGCTGCGCTCTGGGCACTCGCTCCGACTGTGGTCGTGGGCGGTGCGGCGCCGGTCGCGGCGATCCTCGCGCGGCGGGTCGACCGGGCGTACGTGATCGGTGGCGCCTTCGTGCTGGCGGCTTCCGGGTTCGTCGTACTGACTCAGGTAGGTCCGGACTCGCCGCTCGCGCTGATCCTGGTCGGCTCCGGACTGCTCGCCGCCGGGCTCGTGATGGTGATGTCGCTGGTCACCGAGGCGGTCGTCGGATCAGTCGCGCCGGAGCGAGCCGGGTCGGCGTCGGCGGTGATGGAGACCTGCAGCGAGTTCGGCGGCGCGCTCGGGATCGCGATCCTCGGCTCCATCGGTACGGCGGCCTACCGCGCCGACCTCCCGTCGGACGTCGCGGCGCCGATCCGCGAAGGCCTCCCGTCGGCGACCGCCGTGGCCGCCCAGCTCCCGGGGCCGGCAGCCGAAGCCGTCCTCGCCACCGCCCGCCACGCCTTCACCCACAGCCTGAACGTAGTCGCGATCGTCGGCGCTCTACTGCTCCTCGCAACCGCAGTGGCCGCTACCCTCACCCTCCGCGGCCTGACCCCGGTGGAGAGTCCCACCGACGAGGTGCAACCGGTGGCCTGACCACCGCCGGGATATGTCACCGCTGGTGTGTTGCAACACGTCAGCGGTGACACAACCCGCCAGTCGGCTAGCGCGGTGGGCGGCCGCCGCCGCGGCGGCGGTTGAAGATGCCGCCACGGTTGCGTTCGACCGTCGGTTCCTCGGCCCAGGGAGCCTGGTCCTCGAGGGTTTCCTCTTCGTCCTCGTCGGGCTGGCCGCTCCACCATTTCCCGACCGGCTGCTGCGGCTGCTGCTGGTTGTCGAGCTTCAGTTCCACCGTCGGCTCGTCGTACCGGCGCTGGGTGTTCTCGCGGTTCGCGCGCTGCTCGGCGACGCTGGTGGTCAGGATCGTCCGGCTCGTGCTCGTCGGCGGCTCGGGCTCCGGCTTGGCTGCGGGCGGCTTCGGCGCCGGCTGCCGCGGCTTGATCGGGCCGGCCGGTCGGCCGGACGGCTTCATCCGGACGACGAGGAAGACGACGATCAGGAGTACGCCGGCCAGGAACCCGAAGCCGAGGCGGGGGATCAGCGGCAGCACGATCCCACAGCCGCCGCCGATCACCCACGACAGTTGCAGCACCGTCTCCGAGCGGGCGAACACCGACGTACGCACGGTCTCCGGCACGTCGCGCTGGATCATCGCGTCCAGTGACAGCTTGCCGAGGGAACTGCACAACCCGGCCACCAGGCCGAGCACGATCAGAATCGGGAAGCCGTAGAACACCGCGACGAGGATCGCGACCGTCGCGTCCGCGAGCAGCACGACCAGGACGACGGTCTCGGGTTTTCGGGCCTTGAGCAACGATCCGACCACGGTGCCGAGGCTGTTGCCCAGACCTGCTGCCGCGATCACCGCGCCGGCGGCCAGCGCGCCGTCGATCCCGCTGACCGGTTCGTCCCGCAGCAGGAAGGCCAGGTACATGGTGAGGAATCCGGACACGAACCGGAGTCCGAGGTTGCACCGGATCCCGCGCGCCACCGCCGAGGTGATCGCCCGCCGCCGCGCGTCGCGCCCCGCCGTACCGGTCATCTCCTCACCGGCGGGGGAGTCGACCTTGCTCGGCAGCCGGATCGCCAGCACCAGGCCGACCGTGTACAGCAGCGCGGCCCAGCGCAGCGACCACTCCGGCCCGATCGACGCGAACGCAGCCGCGATGCCCGCACCGAGAGTCGCACCCGCGACACCGGCCAACGAGATCCGGGAGTTCGCCGTGACGAGAGTGATCTCCTTAGGGAGCAGCCTCGGTACGGCGGATGCCCGCGTCACGCCGTACGCCTTGGAGGCGACCAGGCATCCCAGGGCGGCCGGGTACAGCCAGTCTGAACTGCTGCCGGTCATCGAGGCGGCGAGGCTCCAGACCAGGAATCCACGCACGCCGAGCGTCGCCCCGATCGCCCACCGGCGGCCGTGCCGGAACCGGTCCAGGATCGGCCCGATCAGCGGCGCCATCAGCGCGAACGGCGCCATCGTCAGTACCAGGAACAGCGCGACCCGGTCCCGGGCCTGCTCACTCGGTACGGCGAAGAACACGGTGCCGGCCAGCGACACGGCGAACGCGGTGTCAGCGGCGGCGTTGACCGCGCCCAGCTCGATCAGTCGAGAGAGCCCGGACTCGCGGGCGCCCTGAGCGCCGGTCAGGCCGCTGATGCGCCGGCCCGTGGCGCGGCCGACCTTGCCGCCGACTGTGGCCGTCTTGCGCGACGCCGCTGCCACCCCGCCCGCGCCGACCTTCGAGGCGTGGCCGACCTTCTTGCTCGCCGTACCGAGCTTCTCCTTCGCGCCGCTGATCCGCTCGGCCTTGCTCTTGCCCGCCTGCTTCTCACCGGGCCGGTCACCGGTCTTGTCGCCAGCCTGGTTGCCAGGTGTCCCGCCGGTCGGGTTCGCGCCGGGTCCACCAGGCGTCGCCTTCCGGTCCGCGGGGTCTGGGCTCTGCATGGAACCATCCTGCCTCCTGCAGGGGACAGACCGTAGTCACGGCGCGTTCCGAGCACCCTCGCGGGCGTGCGAGAATGGGCGATTGTGACTCCCGTCAGAACTCCGGACCCGGTTCGTGCCAAGGCTGACGCCGTCTGTGTCGCGGCGGTCGAACCCGCGCGCGAGGCCGCGATCGCCGAAGCCGGCGCCGCGCAGGTCGGGGAGCACCTCGGTCACCTGGTCGAGGGTGAGCGCCTCGTCACGCACTACTTCGCCTCCGCCCACCCCGGGTACCGCGGCTGGCGCTGGGCGGTCACGCTGACCCGCGCCTCCCGCGCCAAGACGGTCACCGTCAACGAGGTCGTGATGCTGCCCGGCGGCGAGGCCGTCGTCGCGCCCGAGTGGATCCCGTGGTCCGACCGTGTCCAGCCCGGCGACCTGCGCCCCGGCGACCTGTTCCCGACCCACGCCGACGACCCGCGCCTCGAGCCCGGCTTCACCGACACCGGCGCCCTCGACGACGTCCGCGCCGTCGTCGACGAGCTCGGCCTCGGCCGCGAGCGCGTGCTGTCGCCGTTCGGCCGCGAAGAGGCAGCCGAGCGCTGGTACGGCGGCGACTTCGGCCCGTCCTCCGCGATCGCCCAGGCCGTCCCGTACAAGTGCCACGCCTGCGGCTACTGGATCCGCCTCGCCGACAGTCTCGGTCAGGCCTTCGGCGTCTGCACCAACGAGATGGCCCCCGGCGAGGGCCGCGTCGTCGCCTACGACTACGGCTGCGGCGCCCACTCCGACGCCACCATCGACCTCCCCGACCAGCCCGCCACCCACCACGCCTTCGACACCACCGGCTACGACAACCTGGAACTAGCCGAAGCCGACGCCGTCCAATCCGAAGTAGAAGCCACCGCCGAACCAGAATCCGACGACGAAGTAACCACCGACTAAGCCCACCACCTCCGGCGGCGACTGACTTCCATCGCCTCCGGCGCCCCCGCGAACCGGTGTCGTGCGGTCGACGTGCTCGGCGCGGAGGACCAGCGCTGCCCCACGCGCCAACTACGGCCGCATGCGCGTTCCAGTCGCCGGGTTGTCCTGGTTCGGAGTGAAGGCGGTTGCCCAGAGTTGGTAGCCGTTCGGGGTGGGGAGGCCTTCCGGCTCCCAGCGGGCTCTGGCGGCCATGCGCATGCTTGCTCGGTTGTGTTCGTGGATGAAGCCCTGGAGGACGAGGGTGGATGCGCCGGAGCCGACTGCCCTGGTGCTGGCTTCAGCCTTTCCGACGGCCATGATCTCATCGCCGACGTACCGGTCTCTCAGGTTCCGGAAGTGCGTGCTCACAGCTCCGGCTTCGAAGGTCGCGACCAGCAGGTCTCCGTGCTGTTCGTAGGACAGATGTACGGCGGCGCCAACGGCGTTCTCGTCATCTCGTCCCACGAGGAGGGTCTCGCCGGCCTGGAGTCGCGCAGCGAGAGTGCGGAAATGTCGCTGTGCGGCCCATTCCCATTCGCGGGGGTGCTTGGGGAGCCGCCGACCCTTGGCAGTGCGGGGCCACTCGTCAGTACAGGTGAAGGCCTGAAGCTCCGTCGCCTGATGCTTGTCGAGCTGCTCCCATTTCAGCAGTCGTTCGTTCACAGGGGCGCCGCTTGACCAGGGCTCGAGCCAAGCTTGCGCTTCCACGCGGCAGCACTCCGTTTCGCTGCCAGCAGCTCTTCGTACTCGCGTGAAGCGGCTTCGTCGTCGGGTTCCGGGAAGTCGATCTCGTCGACCGGGACGCTCAGAACCCAGGCGAGGGCGGCCGGATCGGCCTGTCCGGAGCGCACGCGATGCGACAGATCGGAGATCAACCGGATCGGGAACCTTCGGCCAGTGGATTCTGCTTCGCGCTCAACGACCGCATCTACTCCTGCGCCATAGCGGCTGAGCGCTGCCAGGTGTCGACGAAGTAGATGTTGGGTCGGCTGTTCCAGAGCGGCGGATGCCTCGGCAGATGGCTTCATTCGAAGCTTGCGAAGGCGGTTGCGCAGTGCCTCGGTGGAGACGCCGGTGTCCCAAACGAACTTGGCCAGCTCTGTCCCATCGACCCGGGACCAGTTGATCTCCCGCATGCGGTCCTCGGGGAGGAGTAGAGCAGCCGCGAACTCATCGGCCGGTTGCTCGTTGGCCTTCTCGACTCCGCGGCCGGCGTGGTGACCGAGCACGAGGTGGCCGAGCTCATGGGCGACGGACCAGTTGTTCCGAAACCAGTTCGGAGTGCTGGTCAGGAGGATCACCGATCGACCGCCGATGCGGAGTGAGTAGTCGGTGGAGAGCTCAGGAATGCGAAGCACGTCGATGGCGAACGCCGCTTCGATCTGCTCGGCAAACCGTCGAACGAAGTCGCGGCCCAGGCGCCTTCGAACCGCGCCTGGCTCAGCAGGGAGGTCCGGTGAGACCGACGGCCCGTCGGGATAGGCCTCTCGGTAGACGGCGGCAACCTTCTCCAGAACCTTGTCATCCGCCTCACGGCCGGGATTCACGCGCTGCGCTTGCACCGGATCCCAAACATGCCGAGCGGCGACGTCCACACGCAGCGGATCTTCGCGCCCGGTGATCAGCCAGTAGATGTCAACGCCGAGCGAGTCGGCGAGACTGGCCAACTCGATCGACGAGAACCCGCGTTGCCCGTTGAGCGCACGCGACAGAGCGTCCGGCGTCATGTCGACGAGGCTCGCGAGCCTGCGCTGACTGAGCCCGGGCGGCATCTGCGAGCGAATGCGTTCGCCGACTGCGAGCAACTGCTGATCCATGCCCCAAGCCTAGCGAAGTGTTGGGATTTTCCCAACACCTTGCCGATTCGAGGGCGCTCGGTGCCTATCGGCACTTTTCTGCCGATATCGGCAGAAAAGTGCTGTTGATCGGCTGCAGCGGCCAACGCCAGACCTGCACGCCATGCACGTCAGTCCGTGACGGGGTGTGCGGGCCGCCGGAGGCGGTGTCCTTTGGGCGGGAGTTCTCTGGTGGGGGTCAGTCTTCGATGGCGCTGCGGTGGCCGGCTTGGATGGCGGCCCAGCGGCGGCGGCAGTACCAGAGGCCGATGAAGCCGAGGCCGATGCCGGCGACGGTGACCCAGAGCCACCACTCGAGGCCTTCCTTCGCGAGCTCGTCGCGGACGATGAGGACGACGACGAAGGCGATGGTCCACAAGACGATGCCGGTGATGACGCTGGGGATGCCGGACAGGTCGAGTGGCTTGACCTCGGCGTGCACCAGCTCGCCGCGGGCCAGTTGACTCGTCGGGTCGGTGCGCTTCTTCGAACCAGCGGGCTGCTCGTCTGCCACGGCCCCACTTTAGCTGCCGACTTCCAGCTCCTTGCGGTTAGTGCTCGCAACTTGCGGGTGGGACCTGGCACGATTCCGCCATGAGCTCGCCCCAGGCCGCCACCGCCCCGCAACGGTCCAGCTTCGTGGACTCGTACTTCAAGATCAGCCAGCGTGGTTCCACCGTCAGCCGGGAGATCCGCGGCGGTGTGGTCACGTTCTTCACGATGGCCTACATCGTGGTGCTGAACCCGCTGATCATCGGCACCGTCAAGGACAGCACCGGTCAGTTCGTGGGCGGTGGCACTGATCCGGCGGCGTCGATCGCGAAGATCGCGGTGGCGACCGCGCTGGTGGCCGGCGTGGTCACGATCCTGATGGGCGTGCTGGCGAACTTCCCGCTCGCCCTGGCGACCGGCCTGGGCCTGAACGCGTTCGTGGCGTTCTCGATCGCGACCAAGATGACCTGGGCGGACGCGATGGGCCTGGTGGTGCTGGAGGGCCTCATCATCTTGGTCCTGGTGCTGACCGGGTTCCGCAAGGCGGTGTTCGAGGCGGTCCCGGTGCCGTTGAAAGTGGCGATCAGCGTCGGGATCGGCCTGTTCATCGCGTTCATCGGGTTCGTCGACGCAGGCTTCGTACGGCGTCCTGCCGCGCTGACCGGCCCGCCCGTCGAGCTAGGTGTCGCCGGCAACCTTCGGGGCTGGCCGGTGCTGGTCTTCGTGATCGGCCTGACCGTGATCGTCACGCTGTACGCGCGGAAGGTGAAGGGCGCGATCCTGATCGGCATCCTGGCCACGACGGTGCTGGCGATCGCCGTCGAGTCGATCGCGAACATCGGGGCCCGGACCGCCGAGAACCCGGACGGCTGGGGCCTGACGGTGCCGAAGCTGCCGGAGGACTGGTTCAGCAAGCCGAACCTGGACACGCTCGGCGAGTTCAGCCTGTTCGGGTCGTTCGAGAAGATCGGCGTGGTGGCCGCGCTGCTGCTGATCTTCACGCTGATGCTGGCGGACTTCTTCGACACGATGGGCACGATGACCGCGATCGGCGCCGAGGCCGGGCTGCTGGACGAGGACGGCAACCCGCCGAACTCGCAGCGCATCCTGATCGTCGACTCGGTCGCGGCCGCCGCCGGTGGTGCCGCGTCGGTGTCGAGCAACACGTCGTACATCGAGTCCGCGTCGGGCGTCGGTGAGGGCGCGCGGACCGGGCTGGCGAGTGTGGTGACCGGGATCTGCTTCCTGATCTCGATGGTGGTCGCGCCGCTGGTCACCCTGGTCCCGTACGAGGCGGCCACGCCGGCGCTGATCCTGGTCGGGTTCCTGATGATGACGCAGGTCAAGGGGATCGACTTCGACGACCTCGAGGTCGCGTTTCCGGCCTTCCTGACCATCATCCTGATGCCGTTCACGTACTCGATCACCGCCGGGATCGGGGCCGGCTTCGTCTTCTTCGTGATCCTCAAGCTGGTCCGCGGCAAGGCCCGGCAGGTGCACCCGCTGATGTGGGTGGTCTCGATCCTGTTCGTGGTCTACTTCGCGATCGGCCCGCTCGGCGACTGGCTGACCTGATCACTCGTTGCCGAAGGCCCGCAGAAACGTCTGTACGGCGTTCCGCGTGACGTCGGCCAGTTCCGCCGTACCCAGCTCCCGCGTCCCGAACCGGGACCGGGTCTCCAGCGGGCCGGTCAGCAACGCCCCGAACTGTTCCGCGGCAACGGCCGGGTCGGTCACCTTGAGCCGCCCGGCCAGCGCCAGCCTGGCCAGCCGGTCGGCCAGCGCGTCGTTGACCCGGTCGGTCGCGCGATCGCGGACGATGGCGAGCAGTTCCGGCATGTTCCCGAGCTCGGCGGCGAGCAGGCGCCGCAGTGCCACCGACTTCGCGTCGCAGTAGCACTCCGCGAGCTTCACCCCGACCTCGGTCAGTGCCTCCTCCGGTGCACGACCCGATTCACCTGGCCGGCGACGAGCAGATCCTGGACAAGATCGCCAAGATGAGCGCGGTCCGATTCACCGACCAGGACGACGCGCAGGTCGGCAAGGCGGTCTACGCGCTGCACCTGGTGAAGACCGAGAAGTACCCGGAGTGGGCTGCCCGCATCGACGAGATCTTCGGCGCCGACGTCTAACCCCGCAGTTGCAGGTACTCCGCCCGCGCCTTGAACAGCTTGCGGAGCTCCACGGTCACGCTGTCGAGGAATTCCTCGCGGTACGACGAGTCGGTCATCAGCGCGATCGAGTAGTAGAGACCGGTGAAGTTCGCGATGCCGACCGCGACCTTCACCAGACCGGCGCTGATCACCATCGGGTGCCCCAGCAGCTGGACGTCGTACGACCAGGCGCCGGGGTCGATCTCCCAGGTTTCGTAGATTTGCCGGCTGATCCCCAGCATGCCGAAGGCAATGAAGAACAGGAAAACCCCGCTGCTGACCACCAGCGTCTGCACCCATTGCCGGATCGCCAGGCTGACGGTCAGGTTCAGCCGCTGCAGCCGGCGCAGTGGCGGTCCCGACGCGGCGTCCTGTTCGATCGCGTCGACCTCCTTCGGCAGCCGCACCATCAGGAACAGCGTGCTGAGCAGCGTGAAGGCGGCCATCGAGAACAGGATGAACTCGATCGGCATCCCGGTGAACACCTGCCACATCTCGGTGTTGATGAACAGCACCAGTGAGAACACCAGCAGCAACGGGAGCGCCCGGACCATGCTCGCGATCGAGTCGGCCAGATCGCCGGCCAGCCGGCGCAGGCTCCAGTACGTCGTTGCGATCAGGCCGTAGCCCACCACGACGTACACCAGGCCGACGAGCAGCAGGTTGCCGAGGACAACACCGAAGAACTGCTGCACCTGGCCTTCGGTGACCAGCGGCAGCAGGGCCGGGAGCAGGATGAACACGGCCAGTTCCGGGATGCCGAACCGGGTCGGCAGCGACCAGAACGGGCGGCCGCGGAGCTTGTTCAGGATCCCGAAGCCGCCGATCAGGGCGGCCAGCGCGGCGATCGCGGCCAGCGCGTTCTTCCAGACCGGCCAGTCCAGCGAGGTGGCGCCGAGCATCTCGGCCAGGAACACCAGCGCGAGCAGCGGGGTCGCCCTGGTGAAGATGTCGTGCGTCGGCGAGAAGTCCTCGATGAACAGCGGCAGCCCGGCCCGCCGGAACCGCTGCTCGTACCGCTCGAGCTCCGCAGGTGTCCCCATGTCCGGGAACCTTAGCGCCCCGGTGCCGGCTGACCGGGAATACCACCGGCCGGTCAACCGTTTTCTTTAGCAAAGGTAATGAGTTAAGCTAACGAACATGCCCGAAGTCGTAGCCCAGCAGGTGAAGAGTGACGTCGGGCTGGCGAGTGCCCTGCGGTCGTCGACGTTGCGGCTGTCCCGGCAGATCCGGCGGCAGCGCGAGCCCGGTCACGACCTCACCGCCAACCAGCTCAGCGTGCTCGGCGCGCTGGCCAAGCACGACGCGATGACGATCGGCGAGCTGGCCGGCCACGAGCAGGTCAAGCCGCCGTCGATGACGCGGATCGTGTCGAACATGGAGGAGGCGGGCCTGGTCGCCCGCCGGCCCCACCCGACCGACAAACGCCAGATCGTGGTCGAGCTGACCGACCGCGCCGACGAGCTGATCCTGGCCAACCGACGGCGCCGCGACGAGTGGCTGCAGACCAAACTGAAGCAACTGACCCCCGAGGAGCGCGACATCCTGCGCAAAGCAGCACCTGTTCTCGAACGCCTGGCGGCTACATGAGTCCGACCTTCCGCGCGTTCAAAGTTCGCAACTTCCGTCTCTACGCCACCGGCGCGATCATCTCGAACGTCGGCACCTGGATGCAGCGTGTCGCCCAGGACTGGCTGGTCCTGGAGCTGACCCACTCCGGTACGGCGCTCGGCATCGTCACCGGACTGCAGTTCCTGCCGGCCCTCCTGCTCGGCCCGTACGCCGGTGTCGTGGCCGACCGCTTCCCGAAGCGCCGGGTGCTGACCTGCACCCAGATCGCGATGGCCGCGGTCGCCCTCGTCCTGGGCGGACTGACCGTCTCCGGGCTGGTCGTGCCCTGGCACGTGTACCTGCTGGCCCTGCTGTTCGGTGTCGGTACGGCGTTCGACGCCCCCGCCCGGCAGTCGTTCGTGGTCGAGATGGTCGGCCGGGACGAGCTCGCCAACGCGGTCGGGCTGAACTCGGCGTCCTTCAACGCCGCCCGGCTGCTCGGCCCTGCGCTGGCCGGCCTGCTGATCCACTGGATCGGCACCGGACCGGTGATCATGATCAACGGCTTCACCTACGCCGCGGTGATCCTGTCGCTGCGGCTGATGCGGGTCGACGAGCTGCACACCCCGAAACCCGCGGCCCGGGAGAAGGGCATGATCCGCGACGGCATGCGCTACCTGTGGCGCCGGCCGGACCTGATGATGATCCTGGTCACCGTGTTCTTCGCGGGCACCTTCGGCCTGAACTTCCAGATGACATCCGCACTGATGGCCACCGAGGTGTTCGGCAAGGGCGCGGGGGAGTACGGCATCCTCGGCTCGATCCTGGCGATCGGCTCGCTGTCCGGCGCGCTGCTGGCCGCCCGCCGGGTCCGGATCCGCGCTCGCCTGGTGATCGGCGCGGCCCTGGCGTTCGGTGTGATGGCGCTGGTCAGCGGACTGATGCCGACGTACCTGACCTATGCCATGGTGCTGCCGCTGGTCGGGCTGACCTCGCTGACCATGCTGACCGCCGCGAACGCGACGATGCAGCTGAGCATCGAGCCCACGATGCGCGGCCGGGTGATGGCGCTCTACATGACGGTTCTGATGGGCGGTACGCCGATCGGGTCGCCGCTGATCGGGTGGGTCGGCCAGACCTTCGGCGCCCGCTGGTCACTGATCGCCGGCGGCGGGCTCACGATCCTCGGCACGGTCGCCGCGGTGCTGTACTTCTCGCGCAAGCGGGGCCTGGCCATCCGCCCGCGGCTGCTGCCGCGCCCGCGGCTGGAGGTGCTCCCGCAGACCGAGCTCCTCGGCGAGAAGGCCGCCGTCGACGCGGCGCCGGCACCACTGACCACAGTCGAAGTCTCGAAGGACCCCGGGCCGAAGGTCGCCTAAGGGCGTGTCGCCTGACTCCCCGCCTACTGCGCGGCACTCGGCACGTCACCTCGCCGCACTGGCCCGAAGGCCACGATGCTCCGCATCGAGACCTCCGTTCCAGCACGCCGATGCACCGCACCGAGCACCTGCTCGCTACGG
>NZ_JBITJU010000048.1:0-23782 GCF_044460355.1 Kribbella sp. NPDC050124 | reverse complement strand
GGGGGGCCCCCCCCCCGCCGGGGGGGGGGGGCCCCCCCCCCGGGGGGGGGGCGGCCCCCCCCCCCCCCCCGGGGGGGGGGGGGGCCCCCCCGCGACTCAGTTGTGTTTCCACACGTTTCCCACCGGCGCCGATGCACTATTACTCACCGGTCGTGGTCGTGCGTTCGTTCACAACCTCGGGATTTGATCAGCGCGGATTTCATTCGGCGCGTTCGGCGGCGTCGAACCATGCGGTCTCGAGCTCGGCGCGTTCCTCGGCCAGTTTGCGCAACTCGGTGTCCAACTCGGCCAGCCGCTCGTAATTGCTGGCGTTGGCGGCCAACTGGTCGTGCAGCTTCGCCTCGGTTTCGGTCAGCTTGGCGAGCTGACGCTCGATCCGGTTCAGCTCCTTCTTCGCCGCCCGGGCCGCTGCCGCGTCAACCAAGGGCTCGGCCTCAGCCGGTGCCGTGTCGACGACCGGGCTTTCGCTGGCCGTCGTACGGCGTGGTGCTTCGTCGCCGAGCTCGTCGATGTACTGGTCGACGCCGCGCGGCAGGTGCCGGACCCGGCCGTCGCCCATGATCGCGTAGACCATCTCGCTGACCCGCTCGAGGAAGTAGCGGTCGTGCGTCACGGTGACGACCACGCCCGGCCAGCTGTCGAGGAAGTCCTCCAGGACCGTCAGCGTCTCGACGTCGAGGTCATTGGTCGGCTCGTCCAGAATCAGCACGTTCGGCTCGTCGAGCAGGATGCGCAGGAGCTGCAGCCGCCGGCGTTCACCACCGGACAGGTCGGAGATCCGCGTGGTCAGCTTGTCCCCGCTGAACCCGAACCGCTCCAGCAGCTGCGACGACGTCAGCTCACCACCTTTGCCCGCGAGCGCCGCCGTGCGGCGGATGTCGGTGATGTGCTGCAGGACGGTCGCCGTACCGTCGATCTCCTCGAGGTTCTGCGTCAGGCTGGCGACGCGGACGGTCTTGCCCTGCTTCACGATGCCGCGATCCGGCTTGAGCTGGCCGGTGAGGACCTTGAGGAACGTCGTCTTGCCTGCGCCGTTCGGGCCGAGCAGGCCGATCCGGTCGGCCGGGCCGAGGCGGAACGTGACGTGGTCGAGCATCACGCGGTCGCCGAAGCTCAGGCTGACGTCCTCGGCGTCGAACACGTCCTTGCCGAGTCGCGCGGTCGCCAGCTGCGACAGTGCCAGCTGGTCACGCGGAGGCGGCTCGTTCTCGATCAGGGCGTTGGCCGCGTCGATGCGGAACTTGGGCTTGCTGGTCCGGGCCGGTGCGCCGCGGCGCAGCCAGGCGAGCTCCTTCTTCAGGAGGTTCTGCCGCTTGGTCTCGGTGACCTGGGCCGTCCGGGCACGCTCCGCCTTGGCGAGGACGTAGGCGGCGTACCCGCCGTCGTACGACGTCACCCTGCCGCCCTGCACCTCCCACGTGTCGGTGCACACCGCGTCGAGGAACCAGCGGTCGTGGGTGACGACGATCAGGGCGCCGGCCCGGTCGACCACATGCTTGGCGAGCCAGTCGACCGCCTCGATGTCGAGGTGGTTGGTGGGCTCGTCCAGGATCAGCAGGTCGACCTCGGTGAGCAGCAGCCGGGCCAGCGAGGCGCGACGGCGTTCACCACCGCTCAGGGTGCCGACCAACGCCTGGTGGTCGACTCCGCCGAGCAGGTGCTCCATCACCGAGCGCGCACGCGGATCGGCCGCCCAGGTGTACGTCTCGGCGTTGCCGAGGACCGCGTGCAGGACGGTGTGCTGGGGGTCGAGGTCGTCGGTCTGGCCGAGGTACCCGAGCCGGAGGTCGCGGTTGTGCACGATCCGGCCGCTGTCCGGAACCTCGCGCCGGGCCAGCAGCTGGAGCAGCGTCGATTTACCGTCGCCGTTGCGCCCGACCACGCCGACCCGCTCACCCCGGCCGATGCCGAGGCTCACCGCGTCGAGGAGTGTCCGAGTCCCGAAGCCCTTGGAAACAGCTTCCAGATTGACCAAGTTAGGTGCCGCCATATCGCGGACCAGGGTATCCGACGCCCGTCCACGTGCCAGGATCGTCCACGTGCTGACTCCTTCCTGGCTGGACGGCCTCGATCTCGGTGACCCGGTTTCCTGCGACCCGCTGGAAGGCGGAGTCGCCAACAAGACGTACCGGGTGCGTACGACGCTGGGCCGGACGGCGATCGTGAAGACGCACGACGATCCGCCGGCTGGCCTGTACGAGCTGGAGGCCGATGGGCTCAACGCATTGCGGGTGCCTGGCGGGTTCGTCGTACCAGAGGTGTTGCGGGTGGCGGCGGACTTTCTCGTCCTGTCCGATCTCGGGAGTGCTGTGCTTGCCGACCAGTCTGTGGAGTTCTGGCGAGATGCCGGTCGTCGGTTGGCGATTCAGCACCAGCAGACGTCGGACAAGTTCGGCTACCACCAGGACAACTACCTGGGTCTACTCCCCCAGCGAAACCCGTGGACCTCCGACGGCCACGCCTTCTTCGCCGAACACCGCCTCCTCCGCTTCCTCGAAGTCCCCCGCTGCTACGACGCCCTCCCCGCGACCGACCGTCGCCGCCTGGAACGCGTCGCCTCCCGCCTCTCCGACCTCGTGCCCGAGCAGCCCCCGTCCCTCCTCCACGGCGACCTCTGGCACGGCAACCTCCTCCCCACCCCCGCCCTGATCGACCCCGCGGTCTACTACGGCTGGCCCGAAGCCGAACTCTCCATGCTCATCGGCTGCGGCAACATCCCCGACCCCTTCTACACCGCCTACGAAGAACTCCACCCACTCGCCGAGGGCTGGCGATCCCGCATGCCCCTCCTCCACCTCCGAGAACACCTAGCCGTCCTAGCCCACTTCGGCAACACCCACAACACCACCGCCAAGATCCAAGAGATCCTCAAACCCCACTAGCCCACGCCCTCCAGGCATGCTCAGTGCCGCATCCAGTTACCGCGGCGGTTCCCACCGCCGATCGGGAGGGGGCTTGGTGTGCAGGCGGACAGGTGGTGTCGCTGCGCGGGTAGTGCGGTTGAGCGTAAGCGCATCCGAGTGTCCGGCATCTCGCAGGTGCACTACCTGTCCGCCTGCACACCAAACCCGAGGCCGCGGCAAAGCCCGAACCGGCGGCAGGACAGCCGGATCTCCGGCAGCGACGACCACAACACAGCTCGACCCGGCACCAGTTGGTTTGCGCGCTCCTCCCCGTTGGTGGGTGGGCCAACCAGACGGTGGGTTGGCCGACCGGAATCCGGTGCGGGAACCCACACTCCGGTTGGCTGACCCACCGCAGGGGGCGGGACGGCGGGGGAGGTCAGGTTTGGTTGAGGTGGAGGAGGTATTGCTTTTGGTTGAGGGGGTTGCCGTCGGTTCGGGGGCGGGTGGGGGTTGGGGAGGGCGCGGGGGTGTAGGTGGTGGTTGTGGGGGTGAGGATGCCTTCTCCGTGGGTCAGGCTGGGGAGGTGGGTCTCGAAGGGGTGGGTGGTGGCGGCGGGGAGGGTGCCGGTGAGGTGGGCGGTTTGGTCGGCGAGGGTGGTTTGGTCCACCACGGCTCGGGATTCGGCGAGCAGGGCCAGGACTCGGGAGATCGAGTCGGGTGGGATGTCGAGCTCGAAGTGGTGGACGGGTTCGAGGACGGTGGTGCCGGCGTCGGCGATGGCTTGCATCAGGACCAGCGGCACCAGGCGGCGGAAGTCGGCGGCGACGGTGGTCGGAGCCGAGTAGCCGGTGTGGGTGACAGCGAGCTCGAGATCGGGGATCTCCCAGCCGTAAAGGCCTTGCTGCAAGCTCAGCCGGACGGACTCCTCGATCGCGGTGTGGAAGGCCCGCGGCAGCGCGCCGACTTCGGACTCGACGCGGTAGTCGACACCAACATCCCCCGGTGACACCCGGAAGCCGACAGTCGCGGCCCACGGGTTGTCGGGGGCACCAATTTCCCGGTACGCCGTTCCGACGCCGTCCAGCCGCTCGACATGGATCGGCGTGGTCTCGCTGAAGTCGACGGCCAGGCCGTACTCGGACTCCAGCAGCGACGCGATGACCTCCTTCTGCACCTCGCCGTACAGGCTGACTGTGATGTCGTCGGCCTTGCGGACGCGGATCAGCGGGTCCTGCTCGGCGAGCTGGGTCAGCGCCTGGAAGAGTTTCACCCGGTCTCGCGACCGGACCACCGTCTCGAGCGTCGGCGGCGCGAACAACCGCCCGACCCCGTCACCCCGGACGCCGAGCTGGTCGCCGATCCGGATGTCCTTCAGCCCCCGCAACGCGACGATCTGCCCGGCCTCGGCCCGCTCGACCGGATGCCGAGCGCCACCCGAGAACACCTCGACCGCACTGGGCCGGGCCTGGTACGACGTACCCGCCGCCGGGTGCACGTCGACGTACGAGCGCGCCGACAGCGCCCCGGCGAACACCCGCGCGGACGCGATCTTCTGCCCGGCCGCACCACGTTCGACCTTGAAAACCCTTGCCGACAAAGCATCCCCGGGCGCACGAGTTGCTCGCGGCAACCAGGATCGGATGCCGCTGATCAGCTCCGGCACACCGACGCCGGTCATCGCCGACCCGAAGTACACCGGATGAACCCACGCCGCACCGACCTGCCGCCGCAGCTCCGCGGCATAGTCGTCGGCCACCAGCGCGTCGTCCAGGTACCGGGCCAGGAACTCGTCGTTGCGCTCGGCAAGTAGTTCGGCGACTGCTTTGTTTGTCGAAGCAGCCGGCTCGAAGCGTGCCGCGCGGGTGCCGAGATCCACGACCGACCCCATCGGCACGCAGGCCGGCGTGAGCAAGCGGGCAATATCTGCCAGGAGGTCGTCGTACCGGGCTCCGAGCCGGTCGATCTTGTTCACGAACAGCAGGGTGGGAATGCCGAGGCGCTGCAGCGTGCGCATCAGCAGCCGGGTCTGCACTTGCACGCCCTCCACCGCGGAGATGACCAGGACGGCGCCGTCCAGCACGGACAACGCGCGTTCGACCTCGGCGATGAAGTCCGAGTGTCCAGGGGTGTCGATCAGGTTGACGGTCAGGTCACCGAGCTCGAACGACACCACCGCCGAGCGGATCGTGATGCCGCGCCGGCGTTCGAGGTCCATCGAGTCGGTCTGGGTGTTCCCGTCGTCGACCCGGCCGACGCGGTCGATCACACCGGCGGCGTGCAGCAGCCGCTCGGTCAGGCTGGTCTTACCGGCGTCGACATGCGCCACAATGCCCATCGTCAGAGAGTTCAACGGTCCTCGCGAATGCGTCGAAGTGATCAGTCCTGTCGAGGTCGATCACCACGCGGCGCATCCCGTTCTCCGATCACGAGGAATCCCAAGGGCCAAACGTTTGGATGCTAACGGCCGGCCCGAATCTCCCGCGACCGATTTTCCGCAGACAACGCTCACTTGCCGGACCCCCGGCCGGCCGCTTCACGTTGTCGACGTACCAGAATCCCCTTCCAGGCCAGGGATTTCAGGCTTTGAGGATCGGTACGTCGTACTGACGGATCAGCCCATCACGAGTGACCAGCGTCAGCCGCTCGGCCAGCGCTTGGGCGATCAACATTCGGTCGAACGGATCGCGATGGATCCGGGGCAGCCCACCGGCCAGTTCGGCATGCGTCAAGCTGATCGGCAGCTCACTCAAACCGCTCCGCCTGATCCAACCGCTGAGATCGACAGGCAATTTCAGCTTGCCCGATGCCTTCTTGATCGAGAGTTCCCACACAGACACGGAGCTGACATAGACCTCGAACTCGGTGTCGATCCGCTCCTTCAGATCATCTGACAGGTCGGCAGTGTCTCGTAGCCACCAGAGCAATACATGGGTGTCGAGCAGGAGCCGACCGGCCCCCGGCACGTCAGTCACGACGGAATGCCGAAGTCGTCTGCGATCTCGGCGTTGGTCTCAGGAGAATCCCAGTCGTCGGACCAACTGATCTGTCCGGCGAGCGAGCCCCGACCGGTCCGTCGACGCGTAGTCGGCAGCGGTACAACCTTTGCGACCGGATGACCGGCCCGGCTGATGATGACTTCCTCACCATGCTCGACGCGGTCGATGATCCGGGAAAGCTGGGTCTTTGCCTCATGAATGTTGTACTGCGCAGCCGGCTCGCCCATCAATCCTCCTTAGTCCACTTGGCTAAGTGTACCGGCTTCTAGCGGTTGACGGGGGCGGGGAGGATTCGGGCGCCGGGGACTGGGCCTTCGGCTTGGCGGACCATGCGGCAGAGGCCGGACTCGGCGAGCTCGACGGCGAGGTCGACGGCGCTGCGGCTGTCGGCGGCCAGGAAGAGGCAGGTGGGGCCGGAGCCGGAGACCTGCGCGGCCAGAGCGCCCTGGTCGAGGCCGAACTGGAGGGTGTCGCCGAGCTCGGGGCGCAGCGACAGCGCGGCCGCCTGGAGGTCGTTGCTGAGCGCAACCGCGAGCGCGCCTGGACGGCCGGACAGCAGCGCCGAGAGGAGTTCCGGGCGGACCTGTGGCGCCTCGACCCGGCGGAGCGGGCGCAGGCGGTCCAGCTCGCCGTACACGGCCGGTGTGGACAGGCCGCCGTCGGCGATCGCGAACACCCAGTGGAAGGTCCCGCGCGACATCACCTCGGTGACCTGCTCGCCGCGCCCGTGGCCGAGCGCGGTGTGACCGACGAGGCAGAACGGTACGTCGCTGCCCAGGTCGCCGGCGAGATGCTGCAACTCGGTCTGCGACAGCTGCAGTCCCCAGAGCCGGTTGCACGCCACCAAAGTCGCTGCCGCGTCAGTCGAACCGCCCGCCATCCCGCCCGCGACCGGGATGGTCTTGCGGATGATCAGGTCGACGCCTTCCTCGACGTCGTACTCGGTCTGCAGCAACTGGGCCGCCTTGACCGCGAGGTTGGTCTCGTCCGTCGGCACGTTGGCCGCGAAGTCCCCGAGCACCTCGACCGAGATCGACGAGTCGTCGTCCCGCAGCACCGCGGTGACGTCGTCGTACAGGGCGACGGCCTGGTAGACCGTGGCGACGGGGTGGAACCCGTCCGGGCGCGGCGGACCGACCGACAGACCGAGATTGATCTTGGCCGGCGCTCGCACCGTGACCTCAGCAGAAGGTGGCACTCGCACAGGCTAGTGCCTCGCGGCGTCCGCCAGAGCTGCGAACTCGGTGATGCCGAGCATCTCGCCGCGGAGCTTCGGGTCGATGCCGGTACGGCGGAACACGTCGTCCAGCCGCTCGCGGTCCGGTAGCCAGCGCGACAGCGCGGACCGGATGGTCTTGCGGCGCTGCGAGAACGCCGCCTCGATCACCGCGAACACCTCCTCGCGACTCGCGGCCGTGACGGGCGGTTCGCGGCGCTCGAAGGCGACCAGGCCGGAGTCGACGTTCGGCGCCGGCCAGAACACGTTCCGGCCGATCGGACCGGCCCGGCGGACCTCGGCGTACCAGGCCGCCTTCGCGGACGGTACGCCGTACGTCCGCGAACCGGGGCCGGCGGCCAGCCTGTCGGCGACCTCGGACTGGACCATCACCAGCCCGTGCCGGAGCGAGTCGGAGACCTCGAGGAGGTGCAGGAGCACCGGTACGGCGACGTTGTACGGCAGGTTCGCCACACACGCGGTCGGCGTCCCGATCTCGTCCGGGCCGACCGTCATCGCGTCGGCCTCGATCACGGTGAGGTCCTTGGCCTGCTCCGGCGCGTACGACGCGATCGTCGACGGCAGCGCGGACGCGAGCAGCGGGTCGATCTCGACCGCGGTGACCTTGTGGCCCTCGGCCAGCAGCGCCAGGGTCAGCGAACCGAGCCCCGGCCCGACCTCCAGCACGGTCTCGCCGGCGGCCAACGAGGCGGCCTTGACGATCCGGCGGACGGTGTTGGGGTCGATGACGAAGTTCTGGCCGCGCTGCTTGGTCGGGCGCACCCCGAGCGAGGCGGCCAGTGAACGCACATCAGCCGGACCGAGAAGCCTCGGTCCGGCTGATGTCGATGAATCAGCGCTGCTCACACAGCACAGTCTTGCACTACGCGCTCCTGCACTAGGCGAGCTTGCCGCAGACCGGCCAGTCGCCGTAGCCGCCGCGCGCCGCCCGAACCTTCTCGGCGATCGCGATCTGCTGCGCCTTGCTGGCCAGGTGGGCGTTCTCCGCGTAGGCGTCGCCGCCGTACGCGACCCAGGTCTGGTGGCTGAACTGCAGGCCGCCGTAGTACCCGTTGCCGGTGTTCGTGGCCCAGTTGCCGCCCGACTCGCACTCGGCGATCCGGTCCCACGCGCTGGTGTCGCCGACCGGCGGGTCGACGTCGGTGGTCGGCTCCTCGGGCTTCGGCTTGGTGCCGACCGTGACCTTCGCGTCGACCGGCGCGGTGACGACCTTGCTCGAGACCACCTTGGTGGTCGACAGCTTGCCGTCCAGGTAGGTGTACAGGTACGTGATCGACTTCTCGCCCGCCTTGCCGGCGGCGGTGGTCTTCTTCGTCCCGACGAGCAGGGTGGCCGACTCGGTCTCGTCGGTGCCGAACGCGATCGCCTCGGTCTTGGTGACCTTCTTCAGGTCGACCTTGACGTAACCGATCCTGTTGACACCGGGCTTGAGCGCGGTGGCGGCCGCCGGGCTGATCCGGTCGTCCTGGTCCCACACGATCTTCGCCGCGGACAGGGCCTCACCGACGGTCCCGGCCATCGACTTGATGGTCGCGACCTTGCCCTGCCGCACGATCTGCACGGTCTTCGGTGTCTGCACCACGAGACTCAGCCCCTCGCGCCCGATCGGCGCGCTCCGGCTGGTCGAGAACACGGCCGCGGTGTCGTACCGCAGGCCCAGGTCCGCCAGCGCCTCGTTGACGCTGTCGGCCGTGGTCCAGAAGGTCTTCTTGGAGCCGTCCGCGGTGACGGTCAGCTGGCGGCCGTACTGCACCGCGATCTCCTGGCCGTCCTTCAGCTTCGCGTCCAGCCCCGGCGCCACGACATCGTGCTCGCCGACCTGAACCTTCTGGGCCTTGAGGGCATCCGCCACGGTGGAGCCGAAGGTGTGAACCTTCTGCACCTGGCCGTCGACGGAAAGACTGACGGTCTTGCTCTTACTGGCATAGGCCACGGAGCCGCCCGCAACGGCGAACGCAGCCGTCGCACCGACGGCCACGATGATGGACTTACGCACTAACGCTCCCAGGTAGGGCGACCCGGGCACGGGGCAGGACAGCACTGGCACCCAACCGCTGCGCGGTTGCCAGACTGGAGGGCTGGCACTGCGTTGTTTCTCTTGGCGGTGAACGCCGAGGGGCGTGCTGTCCGGAACCTTCCCCGATCCCGGCCAACATCACGGGACCATAACGAAGAAGTAGCGGAAGTGCCAATCCCCTCGTCGGCGAGTCGCAAAAAGGTGTAATGGAGCGATCACGCGTCGTGACGGCCCCACTGCCCTCGATGCACGACTTCCGCCGTACTGCGGCGTCCTCGTTTGAGCGACGGCGAGCGCTTGTCGGGCGCCCGGTAGCCGACCGACAGCAGGCCGATCAGGTCGAACCCCGGCGGCACCCCGAACTCCTGGTAGAGCTTGCCCACCTTGTCCGCGGGAGGGCCGAAAAAGCACGCTCCCAGGCCTTCGTCGACGACTGTCTGCAGCATCAGGAGCACGGCCATCCCGGTGTCGACGTACCAGTACGGCGCCGTCCAGCGAGACTCGTCGCGGTCGGTCCAGCCCTTGTCCGGCTCGGTGTAGCGATCGAGGTACGCATCCTTGTGCGCGAAGGCCAGGATCAGCAGGGGCGCGCGGCGCAGCCCTGTGATCCATTCCACATACTTGTCGTCGACCTGCTCGGCCGCGATCCCCCAGTACCGCTCCCGGTCGTCACCCTCCAGCGTCAGGAACGCCCAGCCCTGGCTGAAGCCGCCGGACGGCGCGTGCAGCCCGTTCTCCAGGATGCGTTCCCGGACCTCTGCCGGCACCGGGCGATCGGCATCGTAGTTGCGCACCATCCGGCGCCGCCGGACTACCTCACTGAACTCCATGGGGCACTGTCTACCAGCCTCGCCAGCAGGTACGCCTCGGTCCCGGCCAGCCCGACCGAGCAGAACACGACAGTCCGTCCCGACACGTTGCCCGCCAGCACCTCGCCCAAGCCGATCAGCCGGTCGTGCTGCGGCGTCCCGGTCAGCACGAAGGGCGGATCGTAGGCGTGGGTCTGATCGACCGAGTCCGTCACCACCAGGTCCGCCCGGTCGACCAGGTCCGGACCGAACTCGGCTCGCCCGACTACCTTCGGTCCGAGCGTCGTCACGAAGGTGCCAGGCGCGACCCACTCCGCGTCGATCACAGGCGCTGGGCTGCTGGTCGCGAGTACGACGAGATCCCGGCCCTCGACCGCTTCCCGGGCCGATCCGACCGCGGTCGCAGGGAGCCCGAGCTCCTCGGAAACCCTTGTGGCAAAGGCGTTCCGGCGATCGGCGTCGCGACTGAAGACGGCGATGGACGAGAGCGGACGGACCGCGGAGATCGCCCACAGCTGGGTCCACGCCTGCTTGCCGGTGCCGACCAGACCGAGCGTGGTCGCGTCCTTCCGGGCGAGCGCGTCGACCGCCACGCCACCGATCGCCCCGACCCGGCGCGGGCCGAGTTCATTGCCCACAGCAACACCTCGGACGGCGCCGGTGCGCCAGTCGTGCACGACGACCAACTGGCTGCCCGGGTCGGTGTCGAACGTGTCGTACGAGCGGTACCCGTACCACTCGCCCGTCAACGCCCCGGTGGTGAAGATCAGGTTCCCGTCGCCGAGTTCCGCCTGCACGCGCGGTGGCGTGTGCAGCCGCCCGTCGTACGCGGCGAGGACCGCCTCACGCATCCACCCGACCGCGTCGGTCGCGGTCAAGTGCTCACGAATGTCCGCATCCGTGACGACTCTCACCAGGCGCCGCCGAAGACCCTGTTCGCGTTGGTGTTCAGAGCGTCGCACAGCTCGGCGGCCGAGATGTTCAGCACGCCGGCCATCTTCCGCACGGTGTGCGGGATCAGGTACGACGCGTTCGGCTGGCCGCGGTGCGGTGACGGCGTCAGGTACGGCGCGTCCGTCTCGACCAGCACGTGGTCGAGTGGGGTCACGGCCAGCGCGTCCCGCAGCGACTGGGCGTTCTTGAACGTCACCACCCCGGCGAAGCTCAGGAACGCACCGCGGTTCACGCACTCGCGGGCGAACTCGGTGTCACCGGAGAAGCAGTGCATCACCAGCCGGTCCGGCACGCCCTCGCGGTCCAGGATCTTCAGGATGTCGTCGTGCGCGTCCCGGTCGTGAATCATCAGCGCCTTGTCGAGCCGCTTCGCCATGTCGATGTGCGCGGCGAACGACTCGTGTTGCGCGGCCCGGCCGTCCTCGCCGGTGCGGTAGTAGTCCAACCCGGTCTCGCCGATCACCCGGACCCTGTCAGAGCTCTTCGCCAGCCGCTCGATCTCGGCCAGCGCACTGTCGAGCTCACCGGCAGCCTTCAGCTTGGGGGCCTCGTTCGGGTGCAGCGCGACGCCGGCGACGACGTTCTTGTACTGCTGCGCGGCCTCGACCGCCCAAACCGCGCCCGGCAGGTCGCAGCCGACCTGCACGATCCGGGTGACGCCGACCGACGACGCCAGCTTGATCGCCTCCGCCGGGCTCAACCAGGCGCCGTCCTCGCCGTCGGCGATGTCCAGATGACAGTGCGCGTCGACCACACTCATCGGCAACGGATCAGGCACCGCCGGCCGAGTCCGATCCCGCGACCGCCCGTCCTCCCCCATCGCGGCCCGCTCCCGAGTCGGCCGATCAACCTCCACATCATCACCAGACATACGCCCTAGGTTACTGACTATCTCTCAGCTGTTTCCTTGACCTTCGCCACCAGCATTTCCCACATGCCTTGGGAGTGGGAGGCCTCTTCTTCGCTCGCGTTGTTGTCTTGGGTGAGGGACAGGTGGGTGGACGTGCCATGGTCGTCCAGTTGGTAGGTGAGGGTGTGGTAGTTCTCGGGTGTGTCCGGCTGACCGCTCATCGGGCTGTAGTGGGTCAGCTTCAGCAGGCGGCCGGGGTCGACCTCGAGGATCTCGCCCTTGTCCGCGTACGGCTTGCCCTCGAACTCACCGCTCCAGGTGACCGGGCTGCCCGGCTTCCAGTCCGTCTTCACCTCGGCCCCGAACCAGATCGCCTTCAGCTCGTCCGGATCGGTCAGCACCTCCCACACCCGTGCGGGCGAGGCCTCGATATCGGTCTCCGCCGTGGCCAGGAAGTTCGCCATCGTCCTCAACTCCTCTCTTCCCCGACCGTACGACGCCCCCGCCTTACGCGCTTGTAGAAAAGCGTCAACCGAGTCGCGCAAGCTCCACGTCGATCACCTCGGGGGCGAGTTTGGTGAAGATCGGGGTGGGTGGGCGGACGGGTGTGCCCGGTACGACGGGCTCCTGGGACCAGCGGGGTTGGGCCGAGTAGTCGCCGGTGATGATCGGGTACGGCGGACCGCCGTCGAGGTCGTCCACCTCGCGGATCTCCGGTTGTGGGAGGAAGGCGCCGGTGCCGCCAAGGGCCTCGTGGACGCGTTGCGCGGAGTGCGGCAGGAAGGGCGCGAGCAGGCGGTTGCTGTCGGCCACCACCTGGGCGGCGACATGCAGGATCGTCGCCTTGCGCCCGGCGTCGGTCTCCTTCCACGGCGCCTGCTGGGAGAGGTACTGGTTCGCCTCGGACGCGGTCCGCATCGCCGCACCGATCGCGAGCCTCAGCCGCTGGTGCCGAAGATGCTCACCGACCGTCCCGAACGCCTCCTTGCTGGCAGCAAGCAACTCGTGGTCCGCAGGCGTGAGGTCGCCGGCAGCCGGAATCGCGCCCCAGTTCTTCGCGATCATCGACGCGGTCCGGTTCACCAGGTTGCCCCAGGTGCTGACCAGCTCGTCGTTGTTCCGGCGGACGAACTCGGACCACGTGAAGTCGGTGTCCTGCGTCTCCGGCCCGGCCACCGAGATGAAGTAGCGCAGCGCGTCCGGACCGTACCGTTCGAGCACGTCGCGGACGTAGATCACCACCGCCCGGGACGACGAGAACTTCCGGCCCTCCATGGTGAGGAACTCGCTGCTCACCACCTCGGTCGGCAGGTTCAGTACGCCGTACTCCCCGGGCGACGCGTTGTGGCCGAGGAGCTCGGCGGGCCAGATCTGGGCGTGGAAGGTGATGTTGTCCTTGCCCATGAAGTAGTAGGACTGCGCGTCGGGATCGCACCACCACTTGCGCCACGCGTCCGGGTCGCCGGAGCGGCGCGCCCACTCGATACTCGCCGACAGGTAGCCGATGACGGCGTCGAACCACACGTACAGCCGCTTGTTCGGGTTGTCCTGCCAACCGGGCAGCGGGACCGGGATCCCCCAGTCGATGTCTCGGGTCATTGCGCGCGGACGCACGTCGTCAAGCAGGTTGACGGCGAACTTCAGCACGTTCGGCCGCCAGCCGGTGCGGGTCTGCAGCCAGGAGCCGAGCGCGTCGGCCAGGGCCGGCAGGTCGAGGAAGAAGTGCTCGGTCTCGACGAACACCGGTGTCTCGCCGTTGATCCGGCTGCGCGGGTTGCGCAGGTCGATCGCGTCGAGCTGGTTGCCGCAGTTGTCACATTGGTCGCCGCGCGCCGCGTCGTACCCGCAGATCGGGCAGGTGCCCTCGATGTAGCGGTCCGGCAGGGTGCGTCCGGTCGAGGGCGAGATCGCGCCCATCGTGGTCTTCGGGACCAGGTAGCCGTTGCGGTAAACGGTCCTGAACAGCTCCTGCGCGACCGCATAGTGGTTGCGGGTGGTGGTCCGGGTGAACAGGTCGTACGACAACCCGAGCCCCTGCAGGTCCTCGACGATCACCCGGTTGTACCGGTCCGCGAGCTCGCGCGGGCTGACCCCTTCCCGCTCGGCCTCCACCAGGATCGGCGTCCCGTGCTCATCCGTCCCCGAGACCATCAGCACGTCATGACCGGCCATCCGCAAGTACCGGCTGAACACGTCGGAGGGAACACCGAAGCCGGAGACATGGCCGATGTGCCTGGGACCGTTCGCATACGGCCAGGCCACGGCAGAAAGGATGCTGGTCATGGGGCCTCCCGGCCTGGACTGAGGAGCGCAGGGAGCGCAGCGACTGGAGTGACGAGGGAAGGCCGGGAGTTACAGCCCCATGACCCCCGCGCCGGAGGCGCGGCATTCAATACAGTCATGCTGCCGACTGTAGAAGGACAACCTGGTTCACGCAGCCGGATTGTGCAGTAAGTCAGCAGGTACGGCGATGTCCGCGCAGCGCCGGCCCGACTAGGTTGCGAAGCGGTTCCGCCCGACCGACAGGAGCAGCCGATGACCACGAAGTCCCGGATCAGCGCGGCCCTCGCCGTACTGGGCCTGGTGGTGGGGGCCACCGCCACGCCCAGTGAAACCGCCGCGACCGTCACCCCGATCCCGGTGCAGGTGCTCAGCCTGACCGACCTGCACGGCTACCTGTCCGAGACCGAGAACCAGACCATCGCCGGTCCGACGGGCACCTTGGCCGTCGGCGGCGCCGGCTACCTGAAGGCACACCTGGACAAGCTACGGGCCGGGCAGCCGAACAGCTTCCTGATCGGATCAGGAGACCAGTTCAGCGGCTGGCCGGACTACACGCAGGCGTTCGCGAACGAGCCGACGATCGAGGTGCTGAACGCGCTCGGGATGGACTTCGACGTGGCCGGGAACCACGAGTTCGACCGGGAGTTCCCGTTCCTGCGGCGGATGACGACCGGCGCCTGCTACGGCAAGCCCGGGTTCGACTCCTGCTTCAAGGACTCGGCCGGCCGGAACTTCCACGGCACCGACTACGCCTACCACGCGGCCAACATCGTCGACCCACGGACAGCGCGTCCGGTGCTGCCGCCGTACTGGATCGCCAAGGCCGGCTCGGCGCGGATCGGCTTCATCGGGCTCGGGTTCCCGGGGACGGCGAGCGAGACGTTGTCGATCGGCGGGTCCGGGTTCGAGTTCCAGGGCCTGGTCGACGCGGCGAACCGGGCCGCGGCGGAGCTGAAGGCCCAAGGCGTGAACGCGATCGTGGTCAGCATGCACGAAGGCGGCCAGCAGGGCGGGCTGTTCAACGACTGCAAGAACCCGACCGGCCCGATCTTCGACGCCGCGCGGGCGATGTCCCCGGACATCGACGTGATCCTGGGCGGGCACTGGCACACGGCGTTCAATTGCATGATCCCCGACCCGAACGGCGTACCGCGGCCGGTGGTCGAGGCCAGCAACCACGGTCGCGTGCTCGGTGAGGTGAACCTGTCGCTCGACCCGGCGACCGGTGAGGTGATCCGGTCCGCGAGCACGGCCACCAACCACGCGGTGACCAAGGACGTGACGCCGAATCCGGGGATCCAGAAGACCGTGAAGTACTGGATGGACAAGTGGGCGGCCCGGCAGAACGAGCCGCTGACCACGCTCGACCGCGACCTCGACTTCGCCAAGACGGCCGAGAGCCGCACCGGCAACCTGGTCGCGGACCTCTACCGGGCCGAGGCCGCGCACGACCACTCCGACTTCGCCCTGGTGCCGGCCGACCTCGGCATCGACGTCATCGCCGCGGGTCTACAGGCGGGGACGGTGACATACGGCGAAGCCTGGCCGGTCGCCGGGATCTCGCCGATCACGACGTTGTCGATGCAGGGCTCGACGGTCGAGGCGGTCCTCGAGCAGCAATGGATCCCACCGGCGTACGGTTGCAGCCGCCTGTCCTCGCTCGCGACCTCGGCGAACTTCCGCTACACCTACGACCTCGGCAGACCGGTCGGCGACCGGGTCGATCCCGCGAAGGTGCTCATCGACGGTCAGCCATTGCAACTCGACCGCACCTACCGGGTGACGACCAGTGCGGCGATGCCCTTGCACGGGGCGCAGTACGGCTACCCGGGCTTCGAGCAGTTCACCAACCTCGCCCGGGCGCCACGGATGGGCCAGGAAGTGTTCCTCAACCACCTGAGGACCCACCCGCTGCTCAAGGCGCCGGCGCTCGGCCGGGTGACCGCGATCCCAGGCACCCCGCCGCCCACCGACGGGCCCTTCGGTCCGCTGAATCTCCTGCCCCAGAAGGAGATGACGGCAACGGCCACCAGCCAGGGTTCGTCCGCGTACGGCGCGGCCGCCGCGATCGACGGGAACTGCGCGACCATGTGGCACTCGAACTGGAGCCCACACGCACCGCTGCCACAGCACATCACCCTCGACCTCAAGACGACCCGAGCGATCGAGGCACTCGTCTACACCCCACGCCAGGACGCCGCGGTCCCGAACGGCCGGATCTCGTCGTACGACGTCCAGACGAGCGCCGACGGGGTCACGTTCACCTCGGTCGCGACCGGCACCTGGGACGGCACCGTCGACGCGAAGATCGCCCGATTCCCAGCGGGTACGACGGCCCGCTACGTGCGACTCGTCGGTCTGGCCGGCGGCGCGGACTACGCGGCCGCGACGGAGCTCAATATAGCTCTAGCTCCGGGTTCCTGACCGCGTCGCGATGCGCGGTCGGCGACATCCCGTACCGGCGGCCGAACTGCCGGCTGAAGTAGTGCGGTGACTCGAAGCCGACCGCGCGGGCGATCTGAGCGACGGACATATCCGTGGCGCCGAGCAGCTCGGCCGCCCGCTGCAACCGCAGCGCCAGCACGACGTTCATGATCGAGTCGCCGACCTGCTCCTTGAACAGGTGCGCGAGCCGCGAGACCGAGATCTGCGCCGACCCGGCCAGCGAGGTCAACGTGTGCGGTCGCGCCGGATCCGCGGAGATCGCGTCGAGCACGAGCTGGACCCGGGCGTCTAGCTGCTGGGTCTCCCGGCGCAGGCTGGCGACGGCGGCCAGCAGCACCTCCTCGATACCGTTCATGGTCAGTTCGACCGCGACACTCTTCTCCAGCAGGTGCAGCTCGGTGTCGCCGGTCGGCGACAGGCCTGCGCGCTGCGCGTCCCGGTGCAGCCGGTCGAACGCCGACACCACCCGGTCGGTCTCCGACGACCTGGTCAGCCGCACGTACGACAGCCCTGGCATTGCCTGCGGCAACGAGAGCCAGCTGTGCCACTCGCGCCGCGGCTGGAAGTGCGCCCACCAGGACTCCCAGTAGGTCCCGACGGTTCCGTAGTCGTGTGGCGTCCCTGGACTGACCAGGACCAAGTCACCGTGGCGCAGCGTCAACTTGTTCGAGCCGATCAGGTACCGACCGGTGCCGCCGGCTGTGTAGAGCAGGTACCAGCTGCCGACGCCGTCCGGGCGCACGACCCGGTAGTCGCCGCCACTGTGGAAGTGACCGGTGACCAGTTTGCTCGGCGGCGGGATCTCGCTGTACAGCTCGATCAGCACCTGAGTAGCAAGATCGTGGTCGAAGTCAGCAGGCTCCGTCATGGTCGATCCCCTCGTTGGCGCTCCAAGATTAGCGACACAGCAGCAAGATCCTGCACCCCCAGCGAATCGAGGATCCCGTGGGTTTCAGCACTGTCGCCGAGCTCGGGCACGACGCCACCACCCTGGTCTTCGAGCACGGCTGGCAGTCCTGGAGCCCGAGCGGCTGGTACCGGCTCGACGCCAGTCCGCCCCGGCCGACCGCGCCGAACCACCACGTGATGGCGTACCGCCCGGGCGTGCTGGCCGGTCGCTTCCAGAGTGAGGGCCTGCTCGCGATCGCGACCGGCGGCGAGGTCGTCGTGGTTGCCGCGACCAGCCCCGACGCGGTCCCGTCGATCCGTGCCGAGGTCCGGGACGACCGGCTGGTGATCTCGGCGGACGGCGAGATACGGCAGACCACGAGCACCCCGGCGAACCCGAACCAGGCGCTCGCCGACTGGGCCGAGAGCTTCGGTACGGCGCCAGTCCGCGTCTTCGGACCGTCCTGGTGCAGTTGGTACGCGTACTGGGGCAAGGTGACCGAACGCGACGTGATGACCGAGGTCCGGCAGTTCGACCGGCACGAGCTGAGCGTCGACCTGGTGCTGCTGGACGAGGGCTATCAGGCGGACATCGGCGACTGGCTGACACCACGCGAGGACTTCGGCTCGACCGTGCGACTCGCCGCCGACATCCGCTCGAGCGGCCGTCGGCCCGGCATCTGGGTGGCGCCGTTCCTGGTCGGCAGCGCCAGCGAGACCGCTCGCCGGCACCCGGAATGGCTCGTCCCCGGGATCAGCGCGGGGACCAACTGGGGCCACGAGCAACTGGTTCTCGACGTCACCCACCCCGGCGCCGCGCGGCACCTGCAGGACGTGTTCACCGAGTTGTGCCGGCAGGGCTACGAACACTTCAAGCTGGACTTCCTGTACGCCGGTGCGATCGACGGCCGGCGCCACGAGCCGATCGACGGCATCGCCGCCTACCGGCACGGCATGCGACTGCTGCGGGAGGCCGTCGGACCGAACCGGATCCTGCACGGCTGCGGCGCCCCGATCCTGCCGAGTCTCGGGCTCGTCGACTGCATGCGGATCTCCCCCGACACCGATCCGCTGGTCGAGCCGCCGTCGGGCGACATCAGCCAGCCCGGACAGCGCGGTGCACGGTCCACCTCGGTCGCCCGCGAGTTCCTGCACGGCAGGTGGTGGGCGAACGACTCCGACTGCCTGATCGTGCGACCCGACGTGCAGCAGCGGGAGCGCTGGGCTGACCACATCGAGGCCGGTCCCGGCTTGCGGATGTCGAGTGATCCGATCGGTCAGCTCGACCGGTGGGGCCTGGACCGCACCCGGGAACTGCTCGTTCCGAGCTCCCCCCGGCCGCACCCCCTCAAGGATCCCGATGCTTAGGCCGGCGCCCCGCCGTACCCGGCGAACCGGTCGCGGGCGGCAGACCCTGGCCGCCTATGCCCTGCTGGCGCCGAGCATGGTCGGCGTGATCGGCTTCCTGCTCGCGCCGGTGCTGATCGTGATCGCGCTCAGCCTGTTCGACTGGAAGCTGCTGTCGACACCGGAGTTCGTCGGGCTGGCCAACTACCGCGAGCTGGTCGCCGATTCCGACGTCTGGCACTCGCTGCTGGTCACCTTGTACTACGTCCTGATCTGCGTGCCGGGGACGACGATCCTGTCGCTGCTGCTGGCGCTGCTGGTCGATCGCAAGCTGCGCGGGATGAAGTACTTCCGAGCCCTGCTGGTGATCCCGTGGATGGCGACTCCGGTCGCCCTCGGACTCGTCTGGACCTGGATCTTCGACCCCGGGCGCGGCGCCCTGAACCAGTTCCTCGGGCTGTTCGGCATCGACGGCCCGGCCTGGCTGTCGTCGCCACTGCTGGCGATGCCGAGCGTCGCCGCGGTCCACATCTGGCAGTTCGCCGGCTACAACATGCTGTTCTTCCTGGCCGGTCTGCAGCACATCCCGCAGTCGTTGCGTGAGGCCTCGTCCCTGGACGGTGCGTCACCGATCGCGCACTTCTTCTCGATCACGCTGCCGCTGCTGCGGCCGACGATGCTGTTCGTGCTGATCACCAACGTGATCGGCTCGTTCCAGGCCTTCGACACCATCTTCGTGATGACCGAAGGCGGACCCGGTGACAGCACCGAGGTGGCGACGTACCTGATCTACGACGAGGCGTTCCGCAAGTTCGACTTCGGCTACGCCTCGACGATCTCGGTGCTGCTGTTCGCGGTGGTACTGGTCGCGACCATCTCCCAGTTCGCGTATTTCGAACGCCGTACGACCTACGAGGTGTCCGGATGAAACTGCGCCTCTTCACCTACGCCGTCCTGGTGGCCGGCTGCGTGTTCGCGATCTTCCCGTACTTCCTGACCGTGCTGACCGCGTTCAAGGGCCCTGGGCAACTGTCGGAGACGCTGCCGTGGGAGCCCGGCCTGCCGCCGAGCACGGCTGCGTTCGACCGGCTCTTCGCGTCCGGGTTCGGCGGTTACCTGGTCAACACCGTGCTGGTGACGGCTGGGATCACCGCCGGGCAGGTGGTGTTCGCGGTCCTGGCGGCGTACGCGTTCGCGCGGCTGTCCTTCCCCGGGCGGGACGCCTTGTTCTGGGTCTATCTGTCGACATTGATGGTGCCGCCGGTGGTCACCATGATCCCGCTCTACCTGATGATGCAGAAGCTCGGGCTGGTCGACACCTGGGCCGGGCTGATGCTGCCGACGATGCTCGGCACGCCGTACGCGATCTTCCTGCTCCGGCAGTTCTTCCGCAGCATCCCGGCCGACCTGGAGGACGCGGCCCGGATCGACGGCGCCGGCCGGATCCGGACGCTGCTGTCGATCGTGCTGCCGCTGTCGAAACCGATCCTGGTCACCGTCACCACGCTGGCCGTGGTCGCCAACTGGAACAGCTTCCTCTGGCCGCTGATCATCACCAGCAGCGAGGACAAGCGGCTGCTCTCGGTCGGCATCGCCTTGTTCAAGAGCGAGATCGGCGTCGACTACAACGCCGTGATGGCCGGCAGCCTGGTCGCGCTGGTGCCGCTGCTGGTGCTCTTCGTCGTCTTCCAGCGCTTCATCGTCCGCTCGGTCGCGGTCACCGGGCTCAAGTAGCAATTCGGAGGATCTGATGGCTCAACTCTCCCGGCGGACTTTCCTGATCGGCGCCGGCAGTGTGCTCGCGCTGGCGGGCTGTGGTTCGTCGAACGACACCGCGAACAGCGGCGGCAAGGCCGAGCTCGTGTACCGACTGTGGGACGAACAGCAGGAGGTCGGCTACAAGGCGGTGTTCGCCGCGTTCACCGCCGAGAACCCCGACATCACCGTCCGGATGGAGGTGCTGCCGTGGGACCAGTACTGGACCAAGCTGACCACCGAGCTGGCCGCCGGCAAGGCGCCGGACGTGTTCTGGCTGACCGTCGAGAACTTCCCCGACCTGGCCGGCAAGGGTGTGCTCGCGCCACTCGACGAGCTGATCGCCGAGGCCGGCCTGAAACTCGACTCGTACCACCCGAACGTCGTGCAGTCGTACAAGTTCGAGGACAAGCAACTGGGCATGCCGAAGGATCTCGGCGTCGTCGGGCTGCTGTACAACAAGGACCTGTTCGCCAAGGCCGGGGTGACGATGCCGACGGAGCTGACCTGGGCGCCTGACGGATCCGGCTCGTTCCTCGAGGTGGCCCGCAAGCTCACCGTCGGCAGCAAGCAGTGGGGTTTCTGCTCCTGGAACCACAGCCAGACGCAGTGGCTGAACTGGATCGCCTCCAACGGCGGGCACGCGATGGACAAGCCGTACGGCACCTTCGACTTCGCCGGCCAGAAGTCGGTCGAGGCCCTGCAGTTCGCCCGCGACCTGGTCTTCAAGTGGCGCGTCTCCCCGGACGGCACCCGGACCAACCCGCCGACCGGCCAGGCGACCGAGATGTTCTACCGCGGTGAGGTGGCGATGTTCCCGGCCAACAACGCGCTGCTGCCGTTCGCCCTGCCGGAGGTGAAGTTCCCGATCGGGGTCGCCGCGATGCCTGCCGGTCCGTCGGGGCGCACGGTCGTCATCAACGGCCTCGCCGAGGTGATGTTCGCCAAGAGCAAGCACCCGGAGCAGGCCGGCAAGCTGGTCGCGTTCCTCGGTTCGGAGAAGGCGCAGAAGCTGATGGGCGACGCGGGCTACATCATCCCCGCGCTCAACGACGCCGGCGCCGGCTACACGGCGTACTGGAAGAAGAAGGGCATCGACGTCCAGCCGTTCCTGGACTCGGCGGCGGGAAGCACGGTGAACATGCCGATCGCGTCCGGCTGGACCGCGAAGGTCGCCGAGATCAACAAGGCGGTCAACGACCTGTACCTGGACAAGGTGGAGGTCGCCGCGATCGCAGCGTCCATGGACAAGATCGGGAATGACAAATGAAGGAACTGACCGACTCGTTCGGTGTGCTGGGCGATGCCGCCGTACTGCGGGCGCGACTGGCGGAGGACGGGTACCTGTTCTTCCGTGGTCTGCTGCCCGTCGACGTGGTCGGCGACGTCCGGGATCAGCTCGCGCGGATTCTGTACGACAGCAACTGGCTCGCACCGGGTACCGAGGCCCGCGACCTGATCGCTTCCGAGCGCGCCGTCGAGGAGGGGTCGCCCGGGTTCTTCGGCGCCTACACGGCGATCCAGAGCACGGAGGCCTTCCACCGGCTGGCCGTGCGGCCCGAGTTGGTGGACCTGGCGAGCCGGTTGCTGGGCGAGGAGGCGTTCGCGCACCCGGCGCACATCTGCCGGATCGCGCCCCCGTCGCCCGGTGCGAACCCGACGCCGATCCACCAGGACTATCGGTTCATCCAGGGCTGCATCGACACCCTGACGACCTGGCTCCCACTCAGCGCGGCGCCGCCCGAGATCGGCGGGCTGCGGGTGTTCGCGGGCTCGCCACGGCTCGGTGTCCTTCCGGCGAAGGCATCCGACGGGCCCGGCATGATGCGGGCCGAGGCGGACGAAGAGCATCCGGAGTGGCGTACGGCGTCGTACCAGCCGGGCGATGTCTTACTGTTCGGGAGCCTGACCGTGCACGGCGCGATGCCGAACCGGACCAAGCAACTGCGGTTGTCGGCCGACTTCCGGTACCAGGCCATCAGTGCGCCGATGGCCAGGGACCTGCTCGGCACCGGCAAACCGCACTACCACCCGGACGTGCCGGACTTCCCGACTCTCACTCGGGGGTGGAGCTCGACCGACTGCATCGAGATTCCGGCGGGCGTGCGGTTCGTCGACCGGTGGGATCCCCGGCTGGACGACGTACCGGCGCCGCGATCGCGGTTCGCGTACGCCTGACCCGTGGCGGGCGTCCCCGGTCGAGGACGCCCACCGCGAGACTCACGGGAGTACGACGACCTTGCCCTGCGCGTGGCCGGATTCGCTGAGCTCCTGGGCCTTGGGGGCGTCGCCGAGCGGGAACGTCTCGGCGATGCGAACCCGGAGGGTGCCGTCGGCGGCTGCCTGGAGCTGCTTCGACAGGGCGGCGGCAATCTCATCCGGGGTGGCCGAGGCGGCCATCGACGCCGCGACACCTAGCTCACCGGCGTTCATCGCCGCGATGGTGACGATCCGGTCGGTGCCGCCGCGGAGCTCGATCGACTCCTCCAGCCCGCCCTGACCGGCAGCGTCGAACACCGCGTCGACGCCCTGCGGCGCGGCTTCCCGGACCCGGTCGAGCAAGCCGTCGCCGTACGCGACCGGGATCGCGCCGAGCTCACGCAAGAACGCGTGGTTCGCGGGCGACGCCGTACCGATGACCGTCACGCCGGCTGCCTTCGCGAGCTGAACGCCGATCGAGCCGACCGCACCGGCGGCGCCGTGCAGGAGCAGGGTCTCTCCTGCCTTCACCTTCAGCTCGTCGAGCACGCGCTGCGCGGTCTCGCCCGCGACCGGCAGGCCGACCGCCTGCTCCCAGCTCACCCCAGCGGGCTTGCGTACGACGTTGCCGACGATCGCGTACTCGGCGTACGCACCCGTCTTGGCCCAGCCGACGACCTCGTTACCGACCGCGAACGTCGTACCCTCGCCCGCCTCGTCGACCACCCCGGCGACCTCCAGGCCCGGCGTGGCCGGGAAGGTCACGTCGAGGAACCCCTGGGTCCAGCCGCGGCGGATCTTGAAGTCGATCGGGTTCACGCCGGCGGCCCGCACCCGGACCCGCACCTCACCCGGCCCGGCGTGCGGTTCGGCCACGTCCTCGGTCCGCAGCACCTCGGGACCGCCGAACTCCTCGAACACCACCGCTTGCATATCCTGCCTCCATCGATTGGTTGATCCTTCAATCGATGGTCCCCGCCCGGCGCCGGATCCGTACTGGCCGTTCGGACAGTTGTGCCCCCGTCCGAAGGAGGGCTAAGCCCAACGCCGTTCGGTTAGCCGTCCGGTGTTGGTGGCAATGGGGTGATCGTGATGTGGATGCTGGTCTTGTAGCTGCGGCGGTCGGGGTCGCGGGTCTTGGCTCGGTACTTGGATA
>NZ_JBITJU010000047.1:0-30186 GCF_044460355.1 Kribbella sp. NPDC050124 | reverse complement strand
GGCATCCGGCACCTGCTGCACTGGTCCCGCTGGCGACGCCGCCACCAAGCCCGCGCCCGCGATTGCCACTTCCACCGTCAGGCGGTCCAACTCGCTTGATCACGAACTACGGCTGGAGTACTAGGCAGTCTCAGGCGGTTGCGCCACCGATTCGGCTGCCTGTCTGGCGACGAAACCGATCTGAGCGCTTGAGTGATGGCCATCCCGGCCTGACAGGTGTTATCGCCACGGTTCCGCGAGTGACCTGATCCTGGCTCGGATTCGACTGGCTGCGCCGGCGATTCCGCCCCAGGGGCGGCCGAGGCGGTAGGCCCTGACGCCCAGGACGCAGCCAATGATCGTTATCCCGGTCGGGACGATCAGGCGCGACGCGAGTCCGCTGAAGGAGCCGTTCCATTCGGCGTTGAAGTCCTCGAGGAGCATGTTCCGGTCCGGGGCCAGCGGGTCGACCATCAGCTCGACCGTCTCTCCTGCCGCCGCGGGGTCGAGGTCCAGGTTGTCGTTGCTGCTGACGAAGCTGAACTCGTCCACCGTGATCCAGCTGAGCACGACACCGGCCGCAGCGAGGATGGCGAAGAAGACAGGCCCAGGACCCGACATGGAGTCAAGGATGCCTGATCCTGGGCGACGGCGGGCGTGGTCAGGTGGATTCGAGGTCGCGGTGGTGGAAGAGGGTGCTGCCGGTGAGGGCGAGGGCTGCGGCGAGGGCGGTCAGTATGGCGAGGGGTGCGAGCGGGATGTCCTCGAGGGGCATGGCGGTGGTGTGGGCGAAGGGGGAGAGGTCGGTGACCCAGGCGGGGAGGTCGAGGAGGGCGCCGAACATGCCGAAGAAGACTGCGTAGGCGACGACGATCCACGCGAGGGCGGCCAGTCCCGGGCGCAGGCCGAACAGCGCTGCGGTGAGCCCGGCCACGACTGCGACGGCCGGGAGGAAGGCGAGCGTGCCGAGGGTGACTTCGACGATGATGCCGGCGTCGGCGTCTCCGGTGGCGGTGCCGATGCCGACACCGAGACCGCTGACCGCCAGGAGTACGGCGGAAGCGAGCGTGGTGTAGCCGAGCCAGGCGAAGTACCAGCGGGGCCGGCTGACCGAGGTGGCGAGCGCCGCTTCGGTGTGGCCGGTGCGTTCCTCGGAGCGCAGCCGCAGGACGGAGGTGACGGCGAAGGCGCCGACCAGCAGCGCGAAGAACAGCGCCATGGTGGCGTAGAACGCGTCGAGCGGGTCCTGGCCGTTGGCGGTGAAGATCTCGCCCATCTGTGGGTTGTCGGCGACGGCGTCGGTGACGGAGTCGCTGAGTGATCCGCTGGGTACGGCGAAGACAAACAGCCCGGCCGCCCAACCGATCAGGGCGGTGCGCTGCTGACGTGCCGCGAGGCCGAACGGTGTCGACAGCGAAGGTGCGGCGTCGGCCCGTCCGAGTCTCGGTGGAAGCAGTCCGGCGCCGACGTCCCGGCGTACGGACAGGAAGTAGCCGAGGGCGACGGTTGCGGCGAGGACGGCGATCGGGAGCAGGAGCGGCCACCAGCGCAGATCGACGAACGGGCGGGCCTGTTGGGTCCAGGCGAGCGGGGACAGCCAGGACAGCAGGTTGCCGCGTGGTTGGGAGACGTCGCCGATCGCGCGGAGGAGGAAGGCGGCGCCGAGGGCGGCCATGGCGAGGCTGGAGGCGGCGCGGGAGTGTTCGGTGAGCTGGGTGGTGACGGTGGCGATGCCGGCGAAGGCGAGTCCAGTCAGGCCGATGCCTGCTCCGACGGCGAAGGAGTCGGCCGCGGCCAGGTCGCCGCTGAGCATGGCGAGCGCGGTGACCAGCGCGACGCCGGCGTTCGCGATGACGGCGACGATGAGGGCCGCGGTGGTGGCGGCGTGGCGGCCGACGACGGCGGAGCGGATAAGCTCGGCGCGGCCGGTTTCCTCCTCGGCGCGGGTGTGGCGGGTGATGAGGAAGATGCTCATCATCGCCGCGGGGATCGCGAGGTAGAGCACCATTTCGTTGGTGATCATCGCGCCGAGCGTGTAGTCGTCGAGGCCGTAGCCAGGTCCGGACATCATCGTCGCGGCGGGGGAGTCCATGAGCCCGGCCCGGACCTGGCGCTCCTCGGGGGTGCCGTAGACGGTCGGGAGGGCGCTGACGGCGTACAGCATGCCGAGGCCGATCCCGCCGATCCAGATCGGCAGCTTGACCCGGTCACGGCGAAGAGCGAAGCGGAGCAGGGTCCTCGTCGCGGTGAAACTCTCACGGTTGTTCACGACTGGGCTCCGACAAGCTCGTCGCCGTACTGGCGCAGGAAGAGTTGCTCGAGCGACGGGGGAGCGCTGTGCAGACTGCGTACGCCGAGCTGGCCGAGCGACTGTACGACGGCCGGCATCTGCTCGCCGTCGGCGTCGAAGGTGACCTCGTCGCCGTCGTGGCGCAGATCGTGGACGCCGGCGATCGTCGCCAGTTGGGCGGGGTCGCTCGTGACCGTCGCGGTGATGGTCGTCCGGGTGAGGTGCCGGAGCTCGGCGAGGGTGCCGGACTGGACCGCGCGGCCGTTGCGGATGATCGCGACGGTGTCGCACAGCTTCTCGACCTCGGCCAGGATGTGGCTGGACAGCAGGACCGACCGCCCGGCCAGCTTCGCCTCGGCGATGCACTCCTGGAACACGGTCTCCATCAGCGGGTCGAGACCCGAGGTCGGCTCGTCCAGGACGAGCAGCTCGACCTCGGACGCGAGCGCTGCGACCAGCGCGACCTTCTGCCGATTGCCCTTGCTGTAGGTGCGGCCCTTCTTCGTGGGGTCGAGCTCGAACCGCTCGAGCAGGTCAGCCTTGCGGGCCTTGTCCGCGCCGCCGCGGAGCCGCGAGAGCAGGTCGATCGCCTCGCCGCCGGTCAGGTTGGGCCACAGGCTGACGTCGCCGGGGACGTAGGCGAGTCGGCGGTGCAGTGCGACCGCGTCGGACCACGGGTGCCGGCCCAGCACCGAGACGTCGCCCGCGTCGGCGCGCAGCAGGCCGAGGACGATCCGGATCGTGGTGGACTTGCCGGCGCCGTTCGGGCCGAGGAACCCGGCCACCTGGCCGGTGGGAACGGACAGGTCGAGCCCGTCGAGGGCCTTCACCTGACCGAAGGATTTGTGCAGTTGCGAGATCTCCAGGGCAGCAGTCATCGCTGAACCTTCCAGAGTGATCCGGGAACTCCCGGCGAAATGTCGTCGTGGGGACGGCGCTGGGCGACGTCGTGTCCGCGCGTACTACGGTGTCGCGGAACCGTCCGGCGGATCGCAGACGTACATCAGGTACTCGTCGAGCATCGAGCGGTCGACGAACAGCCCGTCGGTGAACAGCTCCAGCGCGGGCAGGGTGATCTCGTCGGACAACCGGCGCAGCTCGGCGCGGAAGTCGTCCAGCTCCACCGGGCCCTGGCGCAGCGACATCCAGAGCAGCAGCGAGCCCATGCCCTGGTAAGTCAGATACCGGGCCCGGCCGGCCGGGTCCCGGCTCGGCCTGATCATCCCGGCCTCGACGCCGGCCTCGAGATAGGTCTTGGCATCGGCGCACATCTGGTCGACGAACGCGTTCCCCAGGTCACCGCCGGCCTGCATGCTGCGCAGCGAGTACAGCGCGTGCGGCGCGTACTCCTCGATCTCGGCCAGTTGCGCGATCATGCCGGCCGGGCTACCCGTGGCCGCCTTGGTCTTCTCCGACCTGATGACCTCGAGCACGTAGGCGTCGCAGGCCCGGCGCAGACCGTCCTTCGAGCCGAAGTGATGCACGACCAGCCCGGCCGTCACCCCTGCGTCGGCCGCGACCGCCCGCAGCCCGGCCGCAAACCCGTCCCGCCCGAAGCGGAGAATCGCCGCGTCCCGGATCCGCGCAGCCGTCATGGCCCCGGCACCACCAGCCGCGGGGTCACCGACTCCGGTTGAACGCACGTTCAAAGACTAAACCGCTGTTCAATCGGCGCGCAAGGTCGTTCGCGTGCGCAGCCCGCGGACCGAGTTCCAGGAGTACGTCGGGAGTCCGGCCAGCCAGAGTCCTTCGGCGCTCAGTCGCAGCGCGTACTTCGGCTGCTCGCCGTCCGTCCAGGCCCGGCAGCCCATGTCGGGCGCGGCTTGGTTGCTCTTGGCCACGGAGATGGGAGAGGGTAGGACGCGGAGCGCCGGGAAGTCTGGTCGGCACGCCTGCATCCGTCCGGGGTGCGGGCGGTTCGTGACGTGCCGGGAGGACTCTGTGCCGAGCTGTTCCGCGTGTTGCCGTGCTGTGCGGCGGTCGACCTGCCTCCGATGCGGCGTACTGTGGAGCCGTGCACGGAGAGCAGATGGCCGAGGGTTATCCGGTGATCGGCCTGGACGACGACGCTCTCCAGGCGGTGGAGCTGCTCGCCTCGCGGCGGCTGCCCGGCCTGATCGTGACCGGCAAGGATGGGAGTCCTTACGCGATCCTGCCGGCGTCGCAGGTGGTGAAGTTCCTGGTGCCGACGTACGTGCAGGACGACCCTGCACTGGCGCGGGTGATCGAGGAGTCTCTTGCGGATCAGGTGGCCGACAAGCTGTCCGGAGTGACGGTGCGCAAGCTGCTTCCGGCCGAGCCCACCGAGGTGCCGGTGGTGAACCACGACGACACGATCCTGGAAGTCGCGGCGATCATGGCCCGCCTGCGCTGCCCGCTGGTCGCGGTGATGAAGGACAAGGAGATCCTGGGAGCGGTGACCGCCTCGCGGTTGCTCGAGCTCGCGACGCGGCACTGAAGCGCGACTTGCCGTCGTACGACGGGGGCCGCGGATGACTGTCATCGCGGTGGTGGTCTTCGTCGTCGCCTACGTGCTGATCGCGACGGAGTGGACCCACAAGCTGCTGGCCGCGCTCGGTGGTGCGGCGGTGTTGCTGGCGCTCGGGGTGACGGATTCCGAGCACGCGTTCTACTCGCATGAGACGGGCGTCGACTGGGATGTCATCTTCCTGCTCTTCGGGATGATGGTGATTGTCGGGATCATTCGCCGTACGGGCGTCTTCGAGTTCATCGCGATCTGGGCCGCGAAGAAGGCGAAAGGGTCGCCGCTGCGGGTGATGATCCTGCTGACACTGATCACCGCGGTGGCCTCGGCGTTCCTCGACAACGTGACCACCGTGCTGCTGATCGCGCCGGTGACGTTGCTGGTGTGTGACCGGCTCGGGATCAATCCGGTGCCGTTCCTGATCGCGGAGGTGCTGGCCTCGAACATCGGCGGCGCTGCGACGCTGATCGGTGACCCGCCGAACATCATCATCGCGAGCCGGTCCGGGCTGACGTTCAACGACTTCCTGATCCACATGGCGCCGCTGGTGATCGTCGAGCTGATCGTGTTCGTGTTGGTGCTGCCGTGGTTGTTCAAGGGCTCGTTCACGGTCGACCCTGAGCGGGTGGAAGGCGTCATGCGGCTCAACGAGCGGGAAGCGATCGAGGACCCGCGGCTGCTGATCAAGTGCGGTGCGGTGTTGCTGCTGGTCTTCGCCGGGTTCGTCGGGCGGGCCGTCGTCGACATCGAGCCGTCCGTGGTGGCGCTGCTGGGAGCCGGCTTGCTGGTGCTGATCTCGGGTGTGCCGACCCGGCATTACATGGCGAGTGTGGAGTGGCAGACGCTGCTGTTCTTCGCCGGCCTGTTCATCATGGTCGGTGCGCTGGTGAAGACCGGTGTGATCGGTGCGCTGGCGGATCGGATCGGCAACTTCACCGAGGGGCGGGCGCTGCTGGCGGTGATGCTGATCCTGGTCGTGTCGGCGGTGCTGTCCGGGATCGTGGACAACATCCCGTACGTCGCGACGATGAGCCCGGTCGTGCTCGAGCTGACCAAGGGCATTCCGGACCCGGCGCAGGCCGAGGCCCTGTGGTGGGCGCTCGCGATCGGCGCAGACTTCGGCGGCAATGCGACCGCGGTCGGTGCGAGCGCCAACGTGGTCGTCATCGGGCTGGCGATGCGGGCCGGTCATCCGATCAGCTTCTGGGAGTTCACCCGCAAGGGCGTGGTGATGACCGCGATCACCATCATCGTCGCCGCGCCGTACCTGTGGTTGCGCTACTTCGTGCTGTCCTGACCGGGTCGTGGGGGAGTCCTGATGTTGTTGCTGTGTTTCGCCGTCGTGCTGCTGCTCGCGGTGCTGGTCTCGAGTCTGGCGCACCGGACGATCCTGTCCACGGCCGTGCTGTTCCTGGCAGCCGGGTTCGTGCTCGGCCCGGAGACGACCGGTGTTCTGGATCTGCGGCCGGAGTCGGATGTGGTGGCGATCCTGGCTGAGCTTGCGTTGTTCGCCGTACTGTTCACCGACGGCATGCGGGTCGGCTGGGCGGATCTTCGGTCGGCCTGGCGGCTGCCCGGTCGGGCGCTGGGATGGGGGTTGCCGCTCACCCTGGTCGTGACGGCACTCGCGGCCCACTACATCGTCGGCCTGGACTGGCCGGAGGCCCTGTTGGTCGGGGCGATCCTGGCTCCGACGGATCCCGTGTTCGCGTCTGCGCTGGTCGGGAACGACAAGGTGCCGGCGCGCTTGCGGCACCTGCTGAACGTCGAGTCCGGTGTGAACGACGGCCTCGCGCTCCCGTTCGTGATGGTCTTCCTGGCCGTGGCGGCGGACGCTGACGACCTGCACCTCGGTGAGCTCGCGCTTGAGCTCGGCCTCGGCGTCGTGATCGGGGTGGCTGTCCCGTGGGTGGCGATCCGGCTCGAGCGAACGCGGTTCTTCTCGGCGTCGACGCAGTACAAGCCGCTGAATGCGGTCGCGATCGGTCTGCTGGTGCTCGCGCTCGGGAAGACACTGCACGGAAACCTGTTCCTGGCGGCGTTTGCGGCCGGGATCACCGTGGCCACCTTCGGGCCGCGGCAGCGGGAGGCGTTCGAGCACTTCGGGGAGCTGATCTCCGAGTCGCTGAAGCTGGCTGCCCTGCTGGTGTTCGGCGCCTTGATCTCACTGGAGTTCCTCGGGGAGATCTCCTGGCAAGGCTGGGTCTTCGCCCTCGTCGCGCTGGTGGTCGCTCGTCCGCTGGCGCTCGCGGTGTCGTTCCTCCGCTCCGGCCTGGGCCCGCGCGAACAGGTCGCCGCGATGTGGTTCGGTCCCAAGGGGTTCGCCTCGGTCGTCTACGGCCTGATCGTGGTGGAATCGGGTATCCCGGCCGCCGACGAGGTCTTCCAACTGGTCGCACTCACCATCGTGCTGTCGATCATCGCGCACTCGTCCACAGACGTCGTCGTCGCACGCTCCTTCGAACACGCCGAGCTGAAGACGGTGTCGCGCACCTAGTGATCCAGCTGGAGGCGCTGCCAGGAGTGCAGCGTCAGGCCGGCGCTGATGACGACGATCGGTACGACGAGCGCCAGCTGGAGGTTGCTGACGTCGGTGCCGTTGCTGATCGCCCAGAGTGCTGGAGCGGCGAACGGGAACCAGCCACCCGCACCGGCGACCACCGTCAGCTGAGACAGCACGAGTACGCCGATCGTCGTCGCAATCCCGGCGAGGACCGACCGGCCTGCCGTCGCCGCCCAGGCGGCTGGTGTCGCGATGACCGCAGTGAGAACACCCAGTCCGAGCTGCCGCGCCATCGCCGGGACGACGTCCGTCGGCACTGACCCGAGACCTGCGGCCAGGCCGAAAAGAACCAGCACGACCAGGAGGGCCGCGGCGGTCACGCAGGCCCAGACGAAGTAGACGACCAGCTTTGCGGTGGCGATCGTGGGTCTGGGGATCGGGATGGCGAACAGGCCGGTGATTGTTCCATCCGCGAATTCGCGGCTGAACAGCCAGCTCAGCACGACGCCGTACCCGAGGAGTGCGGCCGCCGCGGTGACTTGCGCGGCGATGGTGAGGTAGCCGGACCAGCCGCCGGGGTGGATGAGTGGACCGAGCTTGGCTGCGAGCTGTGGGTCGTCGGTGCGGACCGCGAGCAGCATCGACGAGCAGATGAGGGCGATGCCGAGCACCATGATGATCGTGGTCGCGCGCACCACGGTCGCACGGCCGAACTTGGTGAGCTCGGTGACGAGGCCGGTGGTCATGCGGCCCTGTCGTCACTGTCGTCGCTGTGGACGAGGTCGAAGAAGGATCGCTCGAGGTCGACGCCGTGCGGGTCGAGGGTGCCGATGATCCGTCCCGCGTTCAGGACCGAGATGCGATCGGCGATGCGGGCGACCTCGTCGAGGTGATGGCTGCTGACCAGCACGGCGGCTCCCGCGGCGGCTCGCCGTACCAGTGCCTCGCGAAGCAGGATCACGCCGGCCGGGTCGAGGGTGTTGGTGGGCTCGTCCAGCACGATCAACGCCGGGTGGTGCTGGACGGCGGAGACCAGGCCGAGGCGCTGCCGGTTGCCGAGTGACAGCTTGCCGGCGCGGCGATCGGCGTACTCGGTCAGGCGCAGTTCTGTCATCGCTTCCTCGACCAGGTGCGGGATGGCGACGGACGGGACCTGGTGCAGCCGGGCACCGAGGGCAAGATTCTGGCGGCAGGTCAGCTCGCGGTAGGCCAACGGAACCTCGACCAGGTGGCCGACACCACGCCAGTCGGCGTGGTCCAGTTGTTCACCGGCGAGGGTGACCGTGCCGGTGGCCGGCTTGAGCATTCCCAGTAGCAGTCGCATGAGGGTGGACTTGCCTGCGCCGTTGAGGCCCACCAGGGCATGGATCTCGCCGGGTGCGACCCAGAGGTCGACTCCGCGGATCCCGGTGCCGTCGTCGAAGGTCCGGGCCAGGTTGCGTGCCTCGATCGCGTAGTCAGCCACGGCGGTCCTCCAGGACGTCGAGTGCTGCGTTGATTGCCTCGCCGAGATCTGCGCTGTCGGTCAGGCTCCAGTCGAGCAACGCGGTGTTGAGTGCCCCGAGCGCCGCTCCGGCGGCGATGACTGCGTCTCGCCTGGGTGTTCCGCCGGCGGTCAGCGCGTCCACGATCACCGCTTCGGTCGCGGCCGTGCCGCTGATCATGCTTGCGCGCAGCGCCGGCGTTCGGGCGACGATCCGCAGCCGGACCCGGACCTCCTCCACCGCCGGTGGCGGGAGCTCCTGCCAGGCCGCACGCACCCCCTTCGCGGCGCGGGTGATCGGGTCGAGTTCCGCAGGCTGTTGGCCGATGGCGGCGCCGATGAGTGGATCGTACGGATCGTCGACGAGCAGGCTCGCCTTGCTGGGGAAGTGCCGGAAGAACGTCATCTCGGTGACCCCGGCGCGGGCCGCGATCTCGCCGGCGCTGGTCCCGTCGTACCCGCGCTCGGCGAACAGCTCCAACGCTGCGGTCAGCAACCGCTCCCGGGTCCGCTCGGCTCGTCCACCCATGTGCTGAATGTTAGTCACTAACATTCAAGCTCAGCAAGATTGGACCGCGGCGTGGCTAGGGTCGGAGCGTGGAAGGTTCAGAGCCTGTGGCGCCGGGGCTGGTTCCGCTGACCGTCGTGGCGTCCAAGCCGCTGAGGAGCCGGACGCACGCTTACGTGATGTACGCCGAGCTCGACAACGGCTGGCGCCGTTCGCTGGGTCGCGGCGCCAACGAACTGCGTGTTCCGCCTGGGACGCTTCGCCTGCGGCTGTACTCGGAGCTTGGCTGGGTGCGGGCCGGGAAGGCCGAGCTTTCTGTTGTGGTTGGCAACGATCCGGCGACTGTCTATTACGCGGCGCCGTTCACGGCTCTGCATCGCGGCGCCGTCGGGCTGGTTCCGCAGCGCCGGCCGCTGAAAGGTGCCGCTGCTGATCTTCGTGATCGGGGTTGTGGTGTCTTGGATTGCGGCGATTGTCTTGGACGCGCTGTGATGCGGTGCTCGGTCGTCACAAAGCTGCCAGGGCGGCGTCGATGGCTGGTTTCAGTTGGGAGCGGGACGCGCCGGCGCGGGATCTGAGGTTGACGGCGTAGGCGAGCAGGGTCAGCATTTCGGCCTTGGCCTCGATCGTGGCGCCGTCGTGTAGCTGTCCTTTGCTCTGGGCAACTGTCAGGGCAGAGCAGATGGCGTCTCGGAGTGCATCGTGGTGCTCGGTCAGCACTGCCTGGATCTCTCGGGGTGGGTCCTCGACGTGCGCATTGGAGACCAGGCATCCCCAGCCGGCGAAGTCGCCCGTGCAGCGCAACTGGAGCAGCCGGTTGAAGAAGTCGGTGATCGCCGGCAGTCCGCGCTCGTCGGCAGCGAGTCGGTCGAACATCGGCCGGGACCGCTGATCCAGGTACCTGCGGACGGCGGCGACGTACAGGCCGTCCTTGCCGCCGAAGGCGTTGTAGAGACTCGACCGGCTGAGTCCGGTCGCCGCGACGATCTCCTGGATACCGGTCGCGGTCGCACCCTGGCGCCAGAACAGCAGTTCGACCGAGGTGAGCACGGCCGCCTCGTCGAAGTGTTTGACATCCGCCACGGGCGCCATCGTATCTTGGAACGACTGGTCCAAGATAGAGGAGTCCGGGATGAGCACGGTCGAGGTACTGGTACTGGACGTCAATGAGACGTTGTCGGACCTGGAACCGCTGCGGGAGAGGTTCACTGCGGCCGGCTTGCCGGCGGAGAGCCTGGACACGTGGTTCGCGGCGACCCTGCGGGACGGATTCGCCCTGACCGCGGCCGGCGCGTCTGCGGAGTTCGGGGTGGTCGGCCGCGATGTGCTGGTCGGTCTGCTGAGCTCGCACGGACTCGATGCCGGTGATGAAGCTGTGCGCTCGGTGCTGTCGGGACTGACCGAGTTGTCGCTGCACCCTGACGTCCTGCCCGGACTGCAGCGACTTCGCGAGCTCGGCCTGCGGCTCGTCACGTTGACGAACGGGTCCGCGGCGATGTCCGAGCGGATGTTCACCGCGGGCGGCATCGAGCCGTTGCTCGAGCACCGGCTCGACGTGTCAACGCCAGGCCTCTGGAAGCCGCATCCTGACTCCTATCGGTACGCCTCGGGCGTCTGCGGTGTTCCGGTGGGGCGAATGGCGCTGGTCGCCGTACACCCCTGGGATATCGATGGCGCGCGGCGTGCAGGACTCCAGGGCTACTACCTCGATCGCCGGAGCACGCCGTACCCGAGGGCCTTCAAGGAGCCTGATCTGGCGGTGCCGGACCTGATCGCGCTTGCCGACGCCGTCGCGGTCAAGATCGAATAGCGCACGGGGCTAGGTCGTGCTGGGTTTGTCGAGTCTGCCCAGGCGGTTCCGGATCGCTTCTGCGGTCGCGAGCAGGAGTTGGTGTCCGCCATTGACCAGCGCGCGATCCTTGTCGATCTGCTCGGGACTTTGCGCAAGCTGGAACGCGAGACGATGGCTGGCTTCGTGGACCACGCTGGGGAGTTCTGCATACGCGGCCGCCAGACGCATCAGCGTCGCATCGGCTGTCGCGGTGTCCGACAGGTCTACCCCGGTGCGCTGATGGTGTTCAGTCAGGAACGGCGCCAGGACCTCAGCAACCGATGGCGGCACTGGTGGAATCGGTCGGCGTTGCATCGCGTACTCCATGGTGTCGGGCCATCGCCTGGTTGGCGTGACCCTCCCGGTCTGTAACTTCGGTCTCGGCGGTTTGGCCGTTCTCCCCCGTAACGGTCAGGCCGCCTCGTCGCGTTCTCGATCAACGCACGACGAACGCCGTTCCAGGAAGCGTCATCGGCCTGTCTACTCGATCGGGGCCTGGGTGTCCGCAGCGCAGCGGATTTCGACACACGATCTCAAGGTGTTCTCAGGGTTGTCGTCACCTCTCGCCCGCGGGCCCCGGCGTACGGCCGCGCGTCAGTGGAGTGGGTAGCGCGGGTATCTGTAGCCGGGACCCCAGAAGGGCGGGTATCCGCAGTAGCCGTAGAGACTTTCGAAGAAGTCCGGTTCGGGCAGTTCCGTCAGGTCGGGGTCGTACTCCGGCGCCGCAGCGATCTGCCGGCGTTCGTGGTCGATGACGATCTTGTCGTCGTCGACCTGCGCCACCGCATCGACCGGGACGAGAACCTTCTTCTCTCCGATGCCGAGAAATCCACCCGATCCGAGTTGCAGGAAGCGCACCTTCTGCTCGCCGGTGTCGACGAACAGATCATCGACCTGGCCGAGCTCGTCACCGTTGGCGTCGACGGCCAAGCGCCCACGGACGTCCGCAGCACTGCCCGCAACCGTCAGATCCGTGTCTTTCAGCCGGACCAGTTCCGCTCGTGCGTTGTCAGCCATGATTCTCCCTCGTGGTGGTCTCGATCATGCGGTAGCCCGGCACCGGCTCGTCCACACCTCCGGTACGCGTTTCGACACACGATCGTCAGATTGGACAAGAAGCCGAAAGGCACTTGACGATCGGCTCTCGTCTGCGCTGATGACGTGAGCTGACAGTTGCGAGCGAGTGACGTCTCCGACGAGCCGGCTACCTGACCTTGTGTTGCGCGGTACGACTTGGCGTACGGTCCTGACGAGAGCGCGGTGATCAGAGCGTAGAGGCAGGTCCGGCTGCCGGCCTCAGGGCAGCTGGACCGAGTGGGTGCGGTCCCCGGCGGTCAGGGGCGTTCCGGAGACCGCACCCCACCACCGGTCCCGGAACGCGCAGCCGCGAGCAGATCAGCGCGGTGCGAGAGCGGTGTAGTCGGCGCGGCCGACGGGACGGGTGACGAGCTGTCCGGTCGCGATGGGGGCGGCGAGGTCTCGACCGTCGTGCTGCAGGCGAACGGCGGTGTGCCTGCCCGAGTTGTCGGTGAGCGTGTAGACGATCTGTGCGACACCGAGGATCTGCTCGGTTCCCTCGAGAGCCGTGAACTCCTGAGGCATGTCGACGATCGCCACTGTGCCGTCCATCCGTACGCTCCCGACGCTTCCGGTGGCGGGGAGCGCCGTGCGGAGACCGGCGTTCTGCTCGGCGTCTGTTGGACCCTCGAGGAGCGCAGCGAGCTGGTCTTGAAGGGTACGTCGGTCACGAGCGGCCATCGCCAGTCGATCCGAGCGGATCAGGTAGATCGCGCCGTTCGACACAGCTGCTTCGGTCTGCCCGGCCGACGTCGGTGTGGGCGTCGATATGGGGGGCCCGATGCCGTCGATCGGCTGTGGATGGTCCTGAGGCCGGACTCCGCAGCACGCAAGTGACCCCACCAGGACGGCTGTCACCAGGAGCCTGAGAAACATCATCTCGGCGGTCCGGTCAGCTCGACGACGAACCTCGCGCCAGCCCCGGGCCGGTCCTCGACCCAGACGCGGCCTTGGTGGAGGCGGACGTGGCGCGCGACGATGGCCAGTCCCAGCCCGGCGCCGTCCGTGGGGTTGCCGGTGCCGCGAGCGAAGCGTTCGAAGATTCGCTCCCGGCGTTCGGCAGGCACCCCCGGGCCGGAGTCGTCGACGAAGATCCGAACGCCGGCGGCGTACGGCTCGACGGAAACGCGGTCCAGCCCGCCCCCGTGGACCTCCGCGTTGTGGACCAGGTTGGCGATCACCTGGACCATTCGCCTTCGATCGACGTCGAGTGTGACGTCCTCGGCACCGGGGGACACGAACGTGACAGTCCGCCCGGCGGCGCGGTCGGCGGCTCTGGAAACCAGTTCGCCGACGGCGGTCGGTTCGAGGACCAGGTTGTCCGTTCTGTCCTCGGCTCGAGACATCTCGAGCAGGTCCTTCACCATGTGCTGGAACCGGTGCAGGTCGACGGTCAGCAGTTCCAGGGGCTCATGGGCACCGGCCGGCATCTGCTCGCGGTAGTCCGCCAGCAGGTCGAGTGAGTTGAGCATAGTGGTGACGGGCGTTCTCAGCTCGTGGGCGACGTCCGCGGTGAATCGGGCGTCGGCTTCCAGCCGGCGCTGGAGGGCCGCCGCGGTTTCGTTGAAGGACTGGGCGAGCTCGGCGAGATCCGGATCGCCGTCGCTGTCCAGCCGGGCCGATCGGTCACCTCGTGCGATCGCTCCGGCGACCCGGTTGAAGACCGTCAACGGTGCGAGGGCCTGGCGAGCGGCCGCGCGCCCCAGACCGGCGCCCAGCAAGGTCGTGATCAGGGCACCCACGGGTAGTGCCACGCTCATCGCCCGTAAAGCCTGGTCGAGCTCGGCCAGGGGAAACAGCTCGAAGTAGGCGCCGCCGTCCATGGGTTCGCCGACTGCCAGCACGGGCTCCTCGTCGATGACCAGGCGCTGGGTGGCCGCGGTTCCGGAGCCTACGAGCTCGATCAACTCGGCCGGAAGCCGGTCGGGTGAGGCCACCAAGGCCGTGCTGTACCAGCGGTCGGCCCGGTGGAGGAGGATTGTCGTCGACTCGTCGTGTGGCAGGTCGCCGAGGATGTCGGGAACGCGATCCGGGTTGTTCTGCAGACTTCGTTGCAGTGCGATGACGTTGACCTGTGCCTGACGTACGGCGGTGTCCTGCCGCTGTCCGATCAGGTAGCTGGAGACGACGAGCCAGACCATGATGCTCAGCAGCGCGGACAGGCCGAACGCCAGGAGGGCGAAGCTCGACGTGACGCGTCCTCGCAGTCCGAGCCGCGACCACCGGTGGCTTCGCCCCTTCATCCGGCTCAGTCGACCAGCCGGTAGCCCATACCGCGGACCGTGACGAGGTGGCGAGATCGATCCGAATCGCTCTCGATCTTGGCTCGTAGTCTGCTGATGTGGACGTCGACGATGCGGCTGTCGCCGAAGTAGTCGTACCCCCAGACCTTCTCCAGCAGTTGCTCACGGCTACACAGTCCGGGACCGGCTTGCGCGAGCTCGGCGAGCAGGCGGAATTCCGTCCGGGTGAGGGGGACCGGGGTCCCCGCGCGGGTGACCTCGGCGGTGTCGAGGTCGACGACCAGGTCACCGATCTTGTACCGGTTCTGGGTGCTCGGCTTCGGCTGGCTCCTGCGCAGCAGGGCGCGGATGCGTGCGGCGAGCTCCTTGGCGATCAGCGGCTTCGTGACGTAGTCGTCGGCGCCGGCCTCCAGACCGGCGACGACATCGTGGCTGTCGTCGCGAGCCGTGATCATGATGACCGGCACATCGCTGTGCTTGCGGATCGCACGGCACACGGTGAAGCCGTCGTCGTCGGGCAGCATGATGTCGAGAAGCACGACGTCGTACGGCGGCGCGGTGGACATGGCGTCGAGTGCCTGCTGGGCCGTCGGGGCCTCGGTGACGGCGTACCCCTCGCGTTCGAGTGAGAGGGCCAACACCCGCCTGACCCTTGCATCGTCCTCGACCAGCAGCAGCTGACGCTTCACATCAGCCAGTATCTCGGATCCTTCCTCGGGCGCCAGGCTTGCGCGCTGATTCATCGAAGCCTCCCGGGGAGGCTGCACACTTCGTCGAGCAGTGGAGGCCGAGTCGACGGTAAAGGCTCTCCCGGTGGCCGTTCCAGTCCACCGGGTGACGCCGGTCGCAAAGTCATACGTTCGCAAGCCACTCGCCAGGATTCCGTCGCATTCGGAGGCGTTCCACGCACAGACTGTGGGTACGGGACGACGTGAACGGTACGGCGAGGGAGGGTGGGACATGCCGGCAAGCTTGCTCGGCGGCACGCGGTACGGGCGGGTCTGGGGGCTGGCGGCAATCTGCCTTGCCGGGATCGGACTCGGCGCCGCACTCGTCTTCATTTCCTTGCCGACGGTGCTGATGGTCTTCCTCGTGGTCGCGGGTGTCGTCGGGTCAGTCCATTTCAGCGTTGCGCAGGCTGTCGAGTCACTGTCGCTGCGGCTCCTCGCCGGGGTCGGCAGCTGGGCAGGCCGCGCGGGACTCGCCGTACTGGCAATCTGTGGGTACGCCGCCTCGGTCGGCCTCGGCGTCCTCTTGCTGCTCCTTCTGGTTGCGGCCACCTCACCGCCGGCGGTCGGTTGGCTTCGTCCGTCTGCATGGGAATGGTCGCTCCGAGGTGGGCCATCGGATCTCGGCTCGCTGTCGGACGAGGAGCTGTGTCGTGAGTGGCAGCGTAGTTTTGAGGCTGTCCGCGACAGCAAGGACGGCGAGGATCTGCAGGCAGCGGTCGAGGCTCGCCGACGTTGTCTCGACGAACTGGAGCGTCGCAAACCGGATGCCTTCGCCCAGTGGTTGGAATCGATGCCGACGGCGGCTGCGGATCCGAGCGTCTACTACCTGGGCGCCGGCGACCGGGAGCCACCCGAGCCGGAATAAGCTGATGGTGGGATGCCGGGGGCGGCCGGCCCCTCTGCGACCGCCCCAGCATCCACTCGGCCCGAGTCGCGCATCCCCCCACGATCGGGCCTGCGGCGACGTTAGGACATCGCCGAGCCCGGCTTCCAGCCGAGAGCCTGGACGGCGAAGGGATGCAACAAGGTCTCAACATTGGCGTCACGGAAGCTCAAGGCGGGCCCGGTGTCGTCGCCGTTGGGGCGCATTGATTGCCCTCAGCAACTTCGCGAGTGCTCGCACCTGATCAGGGATGCGGGTTACAGTGGCGGTGGTGTGCCGGGAAGTCTGGTCGGCGTCCTTTGACGGTGACGGCTGATCGGAGTCTTCCATGCGCGCCGGCGAACTTGCGGCTTCCTACCCGACGGTCGACCTCGGCACACCAGTGGTCGAGGCGGCCCGGCTGATGGCCGACGAAAATCTCCCGGGGTTGATCGTGGTCGATGGTGAGCGACCCGTGACGATTCTTCCTGGCACCCAGGTACTGCGTCTCGCCGTGCCGGGCTACTGCCAGGACGATCCGGCGCTGGCGCGCGTCATCGACGAGTCGTCCGCGGACGTGTTCCTGCGCAATCTCGGCGATCGGTCGGTCGCGGATGCCCTGCCCAACGAGCAGCGCGAACTCCCGGTCCTGAGTCCTGACGCAACCGTTCTCGAGGTCGCCGCCGTGATGGCTCGTGCCCGCAGTCCGTTGGTGGCGATCGCCGAGGACGACGGTTCGCTGATCGGCGTCATCACTCTTGACGCGCTGCTGGAGCGGGTTCTCGCGTGAGCGCGATCGCCTGGATCGCGGTGGCTGTGTTCGCCACCGCGTACGTACTCATTGCCACTGAGCGGGTTCATCGCGTCACCGCTGCTCTGGGCGGAGCGACGGTCATGCTGCTGATCGGCGCCACGGACGCCGAGCATGCGTTCTTCTCCGAAGAGACGGGTATCGACTGGAACGTGATCGTCCTGCTCATCGGGATGATGCTGATCGTTGCGGTCGTACAGCGCACCGGAGCGTTCGAGTACCTGGCCATCTGGTCGGCCAAACGCGCCCGCGGTCAACCGTTTCGGGTGATGGCGATCCTCGTCGTCGTCACCGCGGTTGCATCTGCGGTGCTGGACAACGTGACCACGGTGCTGTTGATCGCCCCGGTCACCTTCCTGGTGTGCGAGCGGCTCGGTGTGCCTGTGGCGCCGTACCTGATCGCCGAGGCGCTGGCTTCGAACATCGGCGGGACGGCGACGCTGGTGGGAGACCCGCCGAACATCATCATCGCCAGCCGGGCCAACCTGTCGTACAACGACTTCCTCTGGCACCTCGCTCCGTTGGTTGCCGTGTTGCTCGTCGTCTTCATCGGTATGTGCCGCTGGCTGTTCCGCTTCGCGTTCCGGTCCGACGACGAACGCATCGCAGCGGTGATGTCGCTGCGGGAACGGGATGCCATCCGTGATCCGCGGCTGCTGGCGATCAGCCTGATCGTGCTCGGTGTCGTCACCGTCGCCTTCGTCCTGCACACGGTCCTTCATCTGGAGCCCGCTGTTGTCGCGATCGTCGGGGGCCTCGTGCTGCTGGCGTTGTCGCGGCTCGAGGCCGGTCAGGTAGTCAAGGATGTGGAGTGGCCGACCTTGGCCTTCTTCGCCGGGCTGTTCGTGATGGTCGGGGCGTTGGTGAACACCGGTGTCATCGACAAGGTCGCCACCGCGGCAGCTGACGCGACAGAAGGCCGGCTGCTGCTCGCCTCGATGGTTCTGCTCTGGGGATCGGCACTCCTTTCCGCAATCGTCGACAACATTCCGTACGTCGCGACGATGAGCCCGGTCGTCGCCGAGCTCGTGGCCGCGAACGGATCGGGGTCGCAGTCGCAGGTGCTGTGGTGGTCACTGGCTCTCGGCGCCGACCTCGGTGGGAACGCGACTGCGGTCGGTGCCTCGGCGAATGTGGTGATCCTGGGGCTGGCCGAACGGGGCGGCCGGCCGATCAGCTTCTGGGAGTTCACCAGGTACGGACTCGTCGTCGCGACGGTCACGATCGCGGCTTCGATGCCCTATCTCTGGCTGCGGTACTTCGTCTTCGCGAGCTGACATCGATGTCTGCAACGACGCACTTCCGCCGGGACCGGCTTGGTACTGGTGGCAGGCGGCAGAACCGCGATAGTTTGTCGGTGGTGTGCCGGGAAGCCTGGTCGGCGTTGTACCTGTCCATTGCCGCCAGGAGGCACTGATGCGTACCGGCTGCAGTTCAGCGGTTGCCACGATTCGCCACGGATTTCTGGTGCTCGACGTTCGAGGCGCGCTCGTCGGGCGAGTCGAGTCCGTCGGAATCGGCCGTCCGGACGGCCAGGTGAGCGATCCGTGGCTGTTCGACCATTCGCTGCGGTGGCCCAGGGTCGTCAAGGTCCGCGGATTTCGCCCCGACGGTCGCGACCTCGTCGTCGAGCCCGGCCAGATTGCGTACGTCGCCGACGACCACCTCCGGTTGTTGGTTGCCGCGGATGACGAGTCGCTGAGCGGCGATCCGTTGTGAGCCGACGATGCGTACCTACCGTGTCCTGTGGTGGAGCATCGCCGCTCCGGTAGCGGCTGTCGGCATTGCGAGCGCCATCGCGACCTCATCGGTGCTGACGGTTGGCATCGTCTTCGTGATGATGGCGTTCTGTCTCGGCACGTTGTCGGCGAATCTTCAGTCGCTCGACCAGGACGGTGCCGTGCACAAGCCTGTTTCGATCTCCGCCGCCGCCCGCCACGGTTGCGCGGCGGGCGGCACAGTCGTGGCGTTGTTCGGGCTGGCCACCGTTGTCGAAGTCGTTGTGCTTCCCGTGGCAGTTGTGCTCGCCCTCACGTCTCCGGCCGCGCTGAACCGGTGGCTGCCAGGACGGGTGGTCTCGGCGCCCACGGGCGAGGGAGACTGCGACGACACGTGCCCGCGAGTTGAGGGCTCCGCCGAACCCTCGGAGTCCGGGGTCGAGGCGATGACCGGTCCAGAGTTGTGCATGGCCTGGCGACGGAGCTTCGTCGAGCTCCAACGTGCCGAGTCCGCGGAGGCGATGGCCGGGATCGCCGACCTGCGCCGGGAGATCCTGGACGAGCTCGAGCGGCGAAATCCGCTCGGGTTCGACCACTGGATGGCGTCCGGAGCCCGAGCGCCGAGCGATCCGTCCCGCTACCTGCTCGCTCCATCGAAGCGATGGCCCCACTGAAGGCCCGCCGTCCGAAGTGGGGCTACTTGCACTCTGCGGGACGCAAGCTAACGCAGTTCGGTCGTCATCGGATCGTCAAGCGCCGAGACGAGCGATCTCAACCTGGGTTGGCGAAGCTGGTACCGATCAGCATCTCCGCGTAAGGACAGGAAATGAGCGACATCATCCACAGCCCGCTGCCGCAGAAGGCGATCGTGACACTGTCCGAGACCGATCTCGACGACGGACTCACGGCGCTGCGCTGGCGATTGCGTGAGCTGGTGATGGAGGGTGCGAGCCTGGTGGTGATCGACGTGTCCGAGCTCAGCCAGATTTCGTCGACGCTACTGGCCGCCCTGCTGGACACGCACAGAGTGTGCCGCAGGCGCGGGGGTGGTGTTGTGATCCGGCATGCAAGCCGGCAACTGACCGACGTACTGCGCCGGACCGGCCTCGACCGGGTCTTCGAAGTCGAGGCTGCGTGACTCGTCTGCGCTGTCGGCTTGCTCCGGCACCGAGCTGCTGTGAAGGTCGCAGGCCGCCCTCGAGAGACCGCCGCGACCGCATCCCACGTCCAGTGCTCTTCATCGACGTCGCGGTCGTCACGTTCGCAGCCCACTGCGCGTATCTCGACTCTCGAATCGGGACCGGTTACCTGGTCGCGCCCGCGCCGGAGTCCGATCTTGCCGCGCCCACAACTTCGCTCGTCGAGGCGACCGGTTCGTCGCTGTATGCGGCCGACCTGCGCCATGCCCTCGGCTACCTGAGCGAAGAGGGCTGGGGGCTGCTGCTGGACGAGAACGGGGACGTCGAGCAGGCCGGAAGAACGGCCGATGGCGGCGCGGTGTTGTGTCTGTACGGCGAACCGGCCGCCGGCGAGCCGTGCCTCGAATCCCTCAGCCGATCGTTGACCGCCCTCGACATCGCGGTCGGCCTTGACGATCGCCGCCGTCGTGCAGCGCAGACGAGTTGACGCCCTGGTGCGATCGCCGAACCTGAACGCGTCGATGTCATCCGATCGTCAAGAAGGCGTCCGACCGATCTCAAAGCCGGGTGCAGCAGGGTGGAGTGCATGATCAGGCCCGACTGGAGTGTGGTGGCTGCGTGATCCGGAGATTCGCTGCGGACGCGGTGCCACTAGCTGTGCTGACCGCCTACTACCGAAGGAATCTGGGCCTTCCTCCCGGATCACAGCAGTCACGATCGGACCGGATTCCAGAGCGCTGCGAGGACATCCGGATCACGATCGCCGACTCACCCGGTAACGACCTGCGGCGTGGTGTCGTGCACGTGGCCGTCGCCGAGTTCGCTGCCCACACGGCGTACCTGGATCCGGTGACCGGGATGGGGTTGCTGGTGACTCCGCGGCCCGAGGACGATGTGGACTGGAGCCCCGAGGGTGTGGCAGCGATCGGTCTGTCGCTGCAGATGGCTGATCGGACCAGTGCCTTGGAGACGCTGGCCGATGCGGGATGGACACTTCTGGAGGAACTGGGCGAGCCGATGCACACCACCGACGAGGGCCGTGCGGTGTGCCTGTACGCTCGGCGAACTACGTACGAGCAACTGGTGCTTGAGGACTTCCAACGAGCGTTCGCAGCCCTGCGCACCGCCGCCGAGCTACCGTGGCACAGGTGACCGGGCCGTCCTGATGAGGTGGTTTCGATCTGCCCAGTCGGCATGTTCGACAACCTGGACCCGTGAGACCGAGAGATACGTCGCGGCTCGCTGCTGCCATTCGGGCAGCGCGAACCGCGGATAGCTGTCTGGCCAGGCGACGATGATCAGTTCGTCACTGCCGGTTCGCTCCACGAGCGCCCGGCCGCCGGCCAGCAGGTCGCGGTGGGTGCGGTCTGGGGTGACCGTCCGTCCGGCTTCACGGAGCTTGCGAATGCTGTGCGCGAGGAAGTCGGCAGGCTCCGTGGCGCTGTCGGAGGCGGCGCCGGCCACCCCAGGCGCGCCGAACGTGTCAGCAGAACTGACGCCGAGGATCGACCAGTCGCCAGGTTGGGTCCGCTGCACTTGAGTGGTCACGAGCAGATGATGGGCGGTCCGGTCGTCGTACAAGGTGCTGAGCCTGGCCACGTCCAGGTCGGAGAGCTCACCTTCGACGAGAACCACGACGTGGTGGGTCACCGATCCACCTGTACCTCTGCTCGCAGACCTCGTGTCCGGCTCGGCAGGGTTAGGCCCTTCGCCAGCAGCCACACCGTCAGGCCGACCTCGCCAAGCACGGCGGGCGCTAGTAGCACGGCGGTGAGGATGCCGCCGTAGCCGTCGACCAGGAGGCTGGCGAGGCTGTCGATGACGTACCCCACGCCGGCGATCACCAGCAACACGCCGAGGACCCGGGGGATGTAGCGGGACTGGTAGAAGAGCGCGCCCAGGAACACCAGGTGGATGCCGAAGAAGATCAAGGCGGCGAGGAAGCCGGCGCTGAAGGTCTCGAGGGCGAACAGTGCTTCGGCATCACGCTCGCCGGATTCGGCCAGCAGCCGGCCGCCCACGAACAAGTACGACAGCAGCGCCGCCAGGGCAGCCGAGTACAGCAGACGGAATGCCGCCGTGACCGCCGAGTGGGCGCGGCTGACAGGAGCCAGGAGGAGGTACAGCGTGATCGACACCGCGACGTCTACGGCCACGATCACGACCCAAGCGATCAGGCTGAGGTCGAAGCGGGTTCGCGATTCTGCAATGTTCTCGGCGGTGGCCGCGGTGTCGCCCGCGACGAGCATTGACTCCAGGGTGAGCGGACCGAGCATTCCGAGTACGACAAGCAGCAGGTAGAGGCCGCCGGTGATCCGTGCGAGGTGCTGGGGAGAGACCTCCCGTGCAGTTGGATGTGGTGTAGTGCTGATGGACATCGTGGGGTCAGTCATGCGGCCTGCTCCTCTCCGTTGTTGGCCAGCGCGGAGGGGCTGAGCCGCCCGACGATCGCCGGGGATTCATGCACCAGTTGGTCGTTCTCGATTGCCTCGACCATGAACAGCGCGAAGTCCACGCGCCGGGTCAGATTGCTGGCCAGCGCGGGATCGCCGACATGCCGGCGCCAGATCGGCAGGCCCTGGCTCTCGCCCTCCTCGACGTCGCTGCAACGCACGACGGTCCATCGGCGGTCGCTGGCGAAGATACGCCGGCAGGCGTCGACCTGGTCGTTCAGGTCGGCCATCCGGGTAAGTCGCGCCAGCTTGCCGAAGACCGCGACGAAGGCTCGCAGCCTCCACGGGTAGACGTCCTTGCCGTCGCGGGTGATGTGCCAGCCGCACGAGAAGATCAGGCGGGCGTCCGGTTCGGCCAGATCGAGCACCGCCTGCGCCGTACCGGACGCATAGTGTTGCACTCCCCACGGGACGAGGACGGTAAGCACCGCATGACAACCGGCCACGGCTGAGCCGATGGCGGCCGGATCGTCGGTCCTGCCCGGCACCACAGTGATTCGATCGCCGAAATCAGACAGCTTCTGCACGCTCTGTTCCCGGCACACACCGACGACTTGATAGCCGCGGTCGAGGCAATGGCTCACCAGGTAGCGGCCCAGCTTGCCGGAAGCGCCCACGATGCAGACTTTCCTGGCTGCGCCCGGTGCGTGGGATTGGTCAGCTTGTGTCGTCATCTCGGTCTCCTGCCGTTGCCGATCAGGGGCGAGGCCCCGGCTCCGAGTCTTGAAGAACAAGGCACAGTTCGCCTATCGGGGCGCCACCCCATTTCCCGCGACACGGGGGCCTGTTGGTCCCATGCATGGGGTGCGGACTGGATTGCGTCCGCGCGCTGAGTGAGCAAGGCTGCTGATATGACCGTTTCGTTCACACGGCCGGTGCGGGGCGCGACAGCCAGGGGAGCGGACTGGGCGAGCCCTGCCTGGGCGAATATGTCCTTGTACATGCGCGTGGTCGTCCTCAACAGCGCGATCCTGTTGCTGGCCGTCGTTGCTCTCGCGGTCACCCCAGCGACGGTGTCGTTCCCGATCGCAGCCGAGCAGGGCCTCGTCCTGGGGATCGGGGCCGCGGTCATCGCGATCGCCAACGCGGTGCTGCTTCGCCTCAGCTTCCGCGGCCTCAGGGCGGTGCTGCGCCGCATGGAAACGATTGACGTGCTGCGGCCTCAAGATGTCCTGCCGGAGACCGGTGGCCGCGAGGCGAAATCGCTGATCGTCGGCTTCAACGCGATGCGGGCGCGTCTCGAGACCGAACGCCGGACCAGCGCCCGGCGTACCCTCAACGCGTTGGAGAGCGAGCGACGCCGGATCGGGCAGGAGTTGCACGACGAGATCGGTCAACGCCTCACCGGAACGCTGTTGGAGCTGCAGCGCCTGGGAGACGACCTGCCGGAGTCGTTCAAGGCCGAGGTCGGTGCCATTCAGGAGCAGCAACGGGCGACACTGGACGAGGTCGGCGCACTCGCCTGGCAGCTACGTCCCGCGCTCCTGGACGATCTCGGTCTGCTCAGCGCGATCGACGCCCTGGCTGAGTCGTTGCCTGACTCAGGGGCGCGGATCGAGACGTCGATCCCGGTCTCGATCAGTCCCCTGTCGCCGGAGCTTGAGCTTGTCGTCTATCGCATCGCGCAAGAGGCGATGACCAATGCCCTGCGCCATTCCGGCGCTTCACGCATCACGCTCGAACTGCAGGTGAGCTCACGGTGCCTGACTCTGCGCGTGTCCGACAACGGCCGTGGTATCCCCGCCGGTGCATCGGAGGGTGCCGGGATCCGCGGAATGCGTGAGCGGGCGCTCCTGGTAGGCGGGTCCCTGCAGATCGGGACGGCAGTGGAGATCCGGGGATCCGGACACCGAGGCACCCGGGTCCAGCTCGACGTCACCGACCCCATTGCCGTCCGCTGCGATGGCTGAGACCGGCGCGACGCGGGTGCTGATCGCCGACGACCACGCCATCGTCCGAGCCGGTCTCAAGGCCCTGATCGACCGTGAACCGGACCTCCGGGTCGTCGCCGAAGCAGAGGACGGACAACAGGCAGTCCGGCTGGCTGCCGAACCCGACCTCGATCTCGCGATCCTCGACGTCGCCATGCCGGGCCTGACCGGGCTACAGGCCACCCGCGAGATCCGCCGCCGGCGCGAGCTGCCGATTCTCATCCTGTCGATGTACGACCGCGAGCAGTACTTCTTCGAAGCCATCGCGGCCGGAGCCGCGGGGTATGTCCTGAAACGCCAGGTCGACAAGGACATCATCGAAGCCTGCCGCGCCGCTGTCGGCGGCGAACCCTTCATCTATCCCAACGCGCTCAGCGCGCTGATGCGCCGCTACCTCGCCCTCGTCGACCGTGGCCGGGACCCGGCGACCGGGCCTCTCACGCTGCGCGAGACCGAGGTGGTCAAACTCATCGCCGAGGGGCACAGCTCCCAGGAGATCGCCGAGATCTTTTGCATCAGCCTCAAGACCGTGGATCGCCACCGGACCAACCTGCTGGACAAGCTCAACATGAACGACCGCGTCCAGGTCACGCGCTACGCGATCCGAACCGGCCTCGTCGAACCATGACCGACGAGCGTTGGACGTCGTGCCGGCGCCTCAGCGTTCAACGAGGTGGACCATGGGCAGGTCGATGCGCGCTCGTGCCTGGGATGCCAGGTCGCGGCGCAGCAGCGAGTTGAGCCGGTGCCGACGACTCACGACGACGACTTCCTCGCTCTGCGTCTCCTCGATGACTTGCCTGAGCGCGTCGACCGCCGTCTGCTCGGACACGGTTCCGGTCCCGTGGGCGCCGAGTGCGTCCAGTCGGTCGAGGCTCTCGCCGATCATCGCGTTTGCAGCCTCCGCCTGGCCGTCTGTGGCGGCGCGGACCAGGTTGTAGCGAAGCGTGGCTTTGCGCATCGGGTACATATCGAGCAGCCGTTGTGCGCTCATAGCGCTCAGTTCGTGCTCGACCAGTACGGCGATGTCGAGCCACCCGGCCGCGGGGTCCGGCGCGTCGTACTCCAGCGAGGCCGTCCGGGACCGTGAGCTTGTGCTGCCCTGAGCCATTGTCTTGCTCCGTTCGTCGCAGTGGCTGTTCGGCGTCCTTCGTACCCGACCAGACACCGCTTCAACGAGGGCTTCCAGCCTCTTAAGCAAAGCGCAAAACTCCCGCGCCTCAAGGGGGCTCGGCCGACCGGCGCTTGTTCAAGACAACGTCACGGAATCTCAAGACGCGAGGTCGTTCGGCGGCCATTCACCATGGCTACGAGAGTGCATGCGAACCGTTACATGACGACGACTTCCACAGGGTGTTCGTCCGGTGGCGTATGCCGAGCTTCCCGGCGGCCAGCACCCTTTCGAGCTGTTCCACTCGATCCGCTTCGAGGCCGCCGACAACGATGTCGAGGCGTTCACCGCGAACGCGGCGAATATGATCGTGGCCGGTGGGGTTCCGCGATGCGTACAATGGCTTGCGGTGTGCCGGGAAGCCTGGTCGGCGGTGATAGTTCGTCGTCCCGGGAGGAACCACATGCACACGAGCAGCGTCAAGGTTCTGCGCGGTCCGATCACGTTCGGCGGATGGCGGGCGCAACTGACCGTCAACGGTGACCTGTTGACCATCGAGGGCGACGGTGCCGGCCGGAGCTTGGTGGTCAGCCTCGCCGAGGTCAAGCGAGCGTCGTTCAACTCGAGCAACGGCTTGTGGTCGTTCCGTCTCAAGGACGGTCGCCGGGTGTGGATCCAGTCGGCGGGCGGTCTGCTGTCCGCCGACCGCACCGCGGCCGGGCACGAGACGAACGAGCGGATCGCCGATCGCCTCGCCGCGCTGCAGGTGCGAGTCTTCGGCCTCTGAAGGCGCAGACGCTCAACGTTCGCCGAGGTCGGCCCCGTTGGTGGTCAGGCGGGCGTCGGGGAGCCCGTAGAGGATGTAGGCGAGGCCTAGTGGGTTGCCTCTTCTGAGGAGTTCGAGGCGGCTTGCGCGGAGTGCGGTGCCGAGGCTGGCGTGGTCGGTGAGCAGCGAGTCGAGGAAGGCCAGCGCGAAGCCGTAGGCGAGGCTGGTGAAGATGGTGATCTCGGTACCGACGACGGCGCCGGCGCCGTGGTAGACGAAGCCCTGGACGAGGCTGATCGCCTTCTCTGGTTCGAGGGCGGCGGTGTCGCAGGCGTTCATCACAACTAGCGGCTGGTGATCCAGTGACACCTTCTTGGCTGTCAGGTTGGATCGTGAGATCCCGGCCCGGCCGAGGACGAGGACCGGCCCGCGTGCGCGTTCCTCGCCGTGACAGAGGAAGTAGAGAATCGGGTAGGTGGCCTGCCGGGCGGCTTCGGTGAACCAGGTTGTCCGGTCGGTGACGTGAATTGATCCCGGCAGTCGCTGGATGACTTCACTCGCGTGGGTTGTGACGCCCGCGACGACCTGCTCGGGCACGGTGCCGACGAGCGCGGACTGGGGCGCTCCGACTCCGATGGACAGGCGCGGGGCGGCTCCGTCGTCCAGACCGCCGGACAGTGGTACGCCGATATCGTGTCGAAGGCCCCAGAAACCGCTGGGGCACACGGTTTCCTCGTCAGCATGCCGGCAGCCTTCCGACCCGAAGCAGGTGGTGTCGAGGAGCGGCGTGTGACCTCGCAGCGCTTCCTCGGCTGCCGGACAGAAGCTGAGCGGCGCGTCTGCTTCTGTGTCGAGGTCCAGGTCGTACAGACCCGCCATCGGCGGCATGAAGGTCGCATCGGTCCGAGGCGCGATGTCGACGATGCCTCCGGGGCGGCGCATCAGTTGCTGAAGGCTCCTGCGCTGCTGTGGTCCACCGAGTCGGCTGGTGATCTGTTCCCATGCGTCGTACCCGTTGCGGGCAAGGTCGATCAGGTCGTCGCGCAGTCGCGAGAATGTCGAGCCGAACATGCCGTCGGGCCGCTGCGGGTACTTGTAGGCGCTCTCGTCGGCGGGAGAGTTGGAGCCCCAGGCAACGGTTCGCAGGCCGCCGCGAACCATCCGCAGCAGGCTCTGAACCTCCAGGCCGTCGAATCCGCCCGACAAGGCCGTGGTCGCATCTCCATCCGCCACTCGGAAGAAGAAATCGTGCGTGCCGTCGCCGGTGGTGTTCGTGTAGACACTCAGCCGGCGCTGGGCCAGCCGCCCGACCTCGGCTGTGGTCGGCGAACCGGCAATCGCGTACGGCGTCCGGACGACGTACCGGGCCGCCTTCCGGCCGATGTGGAGGGTCAGGTGGTGGACACGCAGCAGCGCGTTGTGGTGATAGAGACAGAGCCGGAGATGCAGCTTGCCGGGCTCGTCGGGCGTGTGGATGCGGAAGTACAGGCGAGATTTCTGCATCTCCTCGGGGACGACGGTCTCCGAGATGCCCCTCAGGAGCGTGAACTGGCAGACCTGAAGCGTGCGATCGAACTCGAGGAGCAACGCCTCAAGCTGGCCGGCCAGACCGCGACTGCCGACGACTACACGAATTTGCTCCGCCTCAAGCAGGAGAAGGAGATCGCAGAACTCACCGCCCCCTTGGCCAAGCTCCGCACAACCTGACGAACCTGCGCGTCGCGGACGGTGTCCCGGTGCGCGACCTCCGGTTGTGTGGATGCGGTGGTCAGCGAGTCTGGCCCGCGACGTACCGGTGATCGTCTCCAACCGCCTCAGCGACCCGATCGCCTCCAATGCCCTCGGGCAAGCTCTGTTCCCGCATCTCTTTCCCGAAAGGCAGGCACCACTGAATCAGGCGGTGTACATGTTCCTGGATCCTCGGGCTCGCACCTTCTACTCCGACTGGGAGACCATCGCTCGCGCTACGGTGTCGACCATCCGCCTCGCTGCCGGACACGACCCGCACGACGAGGCGCTGACCCGGCTGGTCGGACGCCTTGCGACACAAAGCGAGGAATTCCGTACCTGGTGGGCGGGGCACACCGTGCGTCTCCACCTGACCGGGAACAAGGGCATCAACCACCCAATCGTCGGCCCGATCGAGCTTCAGGACGACGTGATGGAGCTGCCCGCGGCACCGGGTATGCACGTCACGAGCTACCTCGCCGCGCCCGGCACAGCGGACGCCGATTTGCTCGACTTGCTGCGCAGCTGGATCGCTGAACCCCGCCCCGGCGCAACCAGCGTGGCCGCCGACGCCCCAAGCGATCGGTCCTAAACCGAGAACGACCACGCTGAGAACTCGCAGCGCTTCGAGTGGGCCTGCGTCCAGAAGACCAACCCGACTCTGCCCAGTACCGGCGCGTGACGCAAATGCAGGCAGGCGGCTTCCGCTGGTTACTCGGCGATGCGCCCTTCGACGGATGTGGTGGGCTCCTGGGTGGCGGCCCATGAAGCTAGTAGACGTAGTGCGTCGTCGGAGGGGGAGCCGGGTTCGGCGGCATAGATGGTCATGGTGAGGTTGGGGTCGGCACGTAGGTCCATGCTTTCGTAGGTGAGGGCGAGGTGGCCGACGATGTGGTGGTGGAAGTGCTTGACGCCGGTGCCGTGGGTGCGGACGTTGTGGGTTCCCCAGCGTTGGCGGAAGTCGGCGCTGCGGGTGGACAACTCGCCGACGAGGTCGTGGAGGCCTTTGTCGTGGGGGTCTTTGCCGGCGGCGGTGCGCAGGTTGGCCACCGCCATGTCGGCGGCCAGGTCCCAGTCGGCGTGGAACCGGCGGGCTGCGGCGTCGAGGAAGGTGAAGCGGGCGAAGTTCGGCCTACTCGTCGGGTCGGCGTAGAGATCGCAGTACATGGCCCGGCCCAGCTGGTTGGCCGCCAGCAGGTCCATCCGGTTGTTGCCGACGATCGCCGGCGCGGTGGTGATGGCGTCGAGCGACCATTGCAGGCTTGGATGAATCGACTCGGGCCTCGACCGGCGCGGGTGCCGCAGGACGGCGTTGGTGCCGTCGGCTTCGTGGGCGAGGCGCAGCAGGTGGGCGCGCTCGGCTTCGTCGAGCTGCAGGACGCGCGCGACGGCGTCGAGGACGCCGGCTGAGGCTCCGGCGAGTGAGCCGCGTTCGAGCTTGCCGTAGTACTCGACGCTCAGCCCGGCGAGTGCGGCGACCTCGCTGCGTCTGAGCCCGGGCACGCGGCGCTGGCCGCCGGCGGGTAGGCCGACCTGGTCTGGGGTGATCCTGGCGCGGCGCGTCGTGAGGAACTCGCGCACCTCGGCTCGGTTGTCCACTCCCTGACGGTACGACGCTCGCCAGGAATGTGGGATGTACTGAGAGTGCATCCATCAGCAGTGGCTTTCTCGCGTCGCGCGGTCCGGGTGCCCTTGTTGCATGACAATTTGCTGGAGGACCCGGCACCGTCCGGCCGGCCGAGCGGTGGTTGTCGCCGCCGTGCTCGTCTCGCTGGCCGGTTGCACGGTCGCCGTCGGCGACGGTGACCGTGTCGCAGTTGCGCCGTCGACCACCGCCAGGCCGCTGGTGACGCCGGAGACGGTGCCGCCCCTGCGCGTGACGATGTTGTTCGATGGTCACGCTGTCGAGGCGGGCTTGGTCGATGGCCGTGCAGCGCGCGACCTGGCAGCGATGCTTCCGGTGACCCTGGACCTCACCGACACGTGGGGACAGGCTAAGTCCGGGCCATTGACGCACCCGATCTCGACTGCCAATTCGCCCCGAACGCTCAAGCCCACCGCAGGAGGCATCTACTACTGGCCGGAGACCGCAACCCTGGCTGTCTACTACGACGACCTCTGCCAGACTGTTCCACCACCAGGATTGATCCAACTAGGCACACTCGTCGACCCAACAGCCATCTCACAGGTAGGTCGCCGAACCACGGTCCGAATGGACTGGGCAGCCAAGAACCACTCTTGAGCCGGAGCGGCCGACCACGCCACGACCCTTCCAATCAGCTGGCGGCCGCAGCAGACCCCTGAACGGAGGCCGGCCCACGCTCAGAGATGGCGTCTGGGGAACGCAAAACCGGCAGCGCGGGCCGGATGGTGACCACCGACCCGGCTGCGCCGACCCGAGTTCGCGGAGGGGTGATCGGCTGGTCGCGGACACCACTTACTTGTCGCCTGCCATGAGCATGGGACCGCTCTGAGCGGTTTTCTGCCAGCTTCATGGGACCACCTGGGTTGCCAGTCGTGGGACCACCCGGCGCGGC
>NZ_JBITJU010000046.1:0-32207 GCF_044460355.1 Kribbella sp. NPDC050124 | reverse complement strand
GGCCTCGATGTGGTTTCATCGTGGCCTTTGCTCCAGTGCGGCGAGATGCCGTGCCGAGTGCCGCGCAGTAGGCGCTGGACCGTCAGACACGGCCTCACGCGCTGATCGGTAAGGGGGTGCGTTCGACGTTGAGGATGCGGTGCAGGCGGGTGACCGCGAGGATGCGGACCACCGAGGGCATCGGGTGCCAGAGCACCAGTTGGCGGCCGAGCAGCTGGGTCCGGCGATGGGTGGCGACCAGCAGCCCGAGCCCGGTCGCGTCGACAGCGTCGACCGACTCCAGGTCGACGATCACGTCGCCGTCGGAGCTGTCGATCACCTGGTTGAGGGTTTGCCGGACGTCGCCCACCGAACGGACGTCCAGGATTCCGGTCAGATGCACGACGTTGGAGGTGGTCGTGTGTGCTGTTGTGTTGTCGTGGGTCGGTGCGAGCATGTCCGTGCCCTCCGCTCTCCCCTGGCGGCCCCCGAGTCATCGGCCGCACTGCAGCGTGTGGAGATAAAGACTCCATGGAGACCCGGAAGGTTGCCAAGACTTCGCGACGATTTATTTCGCGAGACAATGTCTGCGTGTTCGCCGAACAGTACTTCCTGTTCCCACTCGTGGCCATCGCACTGGCCGGGCTGATGGTACTGCTGTGCCGCTGGGCTTTCTCGAAGGCCAAAGGCGGCTCGCTGGTACGGCGTGTCGACCTGCGGCCGGCCGACCGGGACTCCTTCGGACTGCTGATCGGCATCCTGACGATGCCCAGCTACAACGAGGCCCGCGTCAAGGTGTCGATGCTGAAGGACTTCGGCATCAAGGCGACCGCGGCCCGGACCAGGGACGGCTGGACCGTCTACGTCTGGCCCCAGGACGAGACCGCGGCCCGCGGCTTCCTCGACGCTTCCTGACTCCGCTGTCCTCCTGAGAGCGTTCTCGCGCGTCCATTCCCCGGTAGCTCACCGACGTGAGAAGGGGCTGGGCGACATCGGACAAGAAGAGGGTGAGTCGACCCCTAGGAGATCCATGACGCCCGACCTGGCCTTGGCGACGCTTGCGTTCCCGGGCCGGCTGCCGGTGGCCGCCGTACCCGCGGAGGCCGACGAGGACGGCCGGACGCTGGAGGCGTCGGTGCGGGAGCCGGACCGGTTCACGCTGATCTTCGACCGGTACTTCGGGCAGGTGCACGCGTACGTCGCCCGGCGGCTGGGGACCGATATCGCCGACGACCTGGCGGCGGAGACGTTCCTGATCGCGTTCCGGCAGCGGGAGCGCTTCGACCGGCGGCACGGGGTTGTGCGGGCGTGGCTGTACGGCATCGCGACCAACCTGATCCGGCGGCACCGGCGCGACGAGGTGCGCGCCTGGCGGGCGATCGCGAAACTCCCGCCGCCGGTGGAGTCCGTCGACGACGAGGAACGGATCGCGGCCCAGGTCACCGCGCAGGGGGTCGGCCGTGAGCTGGCGGCGGCGCTGGCGAAGGTGTCCGCCAAAGACCGTGAGGTGCTGTTGCTGGTGGCGCTCGGCCAACTCACGTACGACGAGGTGGCCGCGGCACTCGGGATCGCCTACGGCACCGTCTGCTCCCGACTCTCGAGAGCCCGCCGCATCCTCCGCGACACGCTGGAGCCCCTGTGAACGACCTGGAGCGAATCCGCAAAGCCTTCCCGGAAGCCGAGGCGCCCTCCGCACAGGCGACCGCCGCTGCGCGCCGGCAAGTCGAAGCACTGATCCGTGAGGCGGAGAGTGACCACGGCGGAAGGGTGTACGCCTTCCGCAGTATGGCTCGGGCCGGGTGGATTGGGAGTGTGGTGACTGCTGTTACTGCTGTGCTCACTGTGGTGGGGTTGGGGGTGCCGTTGCTGCATGGGGTGGATGGGGTTGGGGAGGCGGCGCCGGCGACGGTTACGCCTAGTGCGCCGCGGTTGGCGAGTGCGAGTCGGGTGTTGATTGCGGTCGCTCAACTGCAGGAGACGGACGAGAAGGTGTCCGGGAAGTTCTTCCGGGTGCGGAGTCTGCAGGTGAACGGGACGCGGCGGGTGGTCACCGAGAGCTGGATGCCGATGAAGCCCGGCGTGCAGTCCTGGTTCGGCTGGGTGAGCCTGACCTCGCCCACCGAGCCGGTCGTGAACAAGATGGCCTTCGACGAGGTCCCGCCCGGCTACTACCTGACCGGCGACAAGCCGCTGACCGCACAGCAGATCGCGGCCCTCCCGACCGACCCGGTCAAGCTCCGCGCGGTGTTGTCCCGCGCCGCCGACCCCGAAGCAACAGCGAGCGAGCGCGAGTACGTCGTCTTCGCCGCCGCCGGCCGTCTGCTGTTCGAGATGCCGTCCCCGCCGAAGCTGCGCGGCGCCGCCCTCCGCGTGCTCGCCACCCTGCCCGACACCCGGGTCCGGACCGACGTGAAGGACCCGATCGGCCGGATCGGCACCGAGATCATCTTCACGCCAGACCCGTCGATGCCCAGCGCCGGCAAGACGTTCCTGCACCGCGGCGGCGCCCGCTACATCATCGACCCGGTCACGGGCCGCCTGCTGAGCTCGTCGTACCGCGGGTTCAAGCCCGGCGCCACCGTGGTGCTCGAATCCGGCTGGACCGACGAGAAGCCCAAGCCGCCCTCACGGGCCGTCCGCTGACCTGTAACACCAGGTCCGGGCGCCCCGATATGGGTGCGGCACGCCCCATCAGGGCGTCTACGAAGGGAATCTCGTTGAAGAGCATGCGACGCGCTGCGCTGGTGATGGCCGCTTTCGGCCTGGCCGCGGCAGCAGCGGTCCCGGCGACCGCCGGGGCCGAGACCCCGAAGCCGGACACTTTCCGGGAGGCCGGCCAGGCGGCGGCCAAGGTCCCGACCACCGCGGCCCAGGCCGCCGCGGCCGCCTGTGGACTGTCGATCGGCGCGGTGAACTGGTGGACCGGCACGGCCAGCGGGTACGACGTCACCGCCACCAACCCGCTGACAGTCAGCCCGCTGGAGAGCTACAAGCTGTTCGGCGTCCGGGCCAGCACCAGCTGGTACTACACCGAGGACGCCGACGAGTCCTACTTCTCGGGTCTGATCCTGCAGAACTCGAACCTGTACTCCGTCGACGTCGCGTACGACGGCGTCGCGCCCGAGCCGAAGGTCTCCGCGGTCAAGGTGGGCACCGGCTGGAGCGGGTTCGGCAAGATCGTCCTGTCCAACTACGTCCAGGGCACCAAGCCGCACTCGTACCTGTACGGCCTGCACTCCAACGGCTCGCTCTACCGGTACACGATGACCAGCGCCGGGATCCGAAACTGGGGGTCGGCTCCGGGCTTCGGCTCGGTCAAGAACGTGACGCTGATCGCTGAGACCGCGACGTACGACACGCTGCTCGTCAGCACGTTCGGCGGCTCGCTCTACACGGTCCGGGTGCCGCTGACGGCTCCGATGAAGCCGGTGGTGAAGAAGGTCCGCAGCACCGGGTGGGTCAAGTACCAGGCGCTGATCGCCCAGCGTTGCGGCGCCACCAGCACTCTGCTGGCCGCGATCGACTACAACGCCCGCACGGTGAGCTTGTTCGCGGTCAGCCGCGCCACCGGTGAGTCGACGATCATCAAGGGCCTCGGCACCGCCGCCGTCCCTGCGGACAGCGTGGAAAGCTACGTCCAGTTCCTCCTGACCGGCTCCGGAGGCCCGCAGCTCGTCGGCGAGTGATTCTGCAGCCTCTGACTGCCCCGCTCGGCGCTGCCGGGCGGGGCAGTTCTTTTGCGCACCGTCTAGGGTCGGGGTATGGGGATTCTGCTGGAGCTGGATCTGACCAGGGGTGTGCTCGAGACGCCGCCCGCCTCGCCGGTGGCCGCGTTCCGGGCGCGGCACCTGCCGACCCTGCGGGAGCTGGTGGCAGCCCTCCGGAAAGGCGCGCGCGACGACAATGTCGTCGGCCTGATCGCCCATGTCGGCGGGCATCGGCTGTCACTCGCCCAGGTGCAGGACCTGCGCGAGGCGGTCGCGGACTTCCGGACGTCGGGCAAGGCCGCGATCGTCTGGACCGAGTCGTTCGGCGAGACCGGCCAGGGAACCGTGCCGTACTACCTGGCCACCGCGTTCGACGAGATCTGGCTGCAGCCGTCGGGTGACCTCGCGATCACCGGGATCTCGGTGCAGGCCGTCTTCGTGCGCGGCGCGCTGGACAAGGCCGGGGTGATCCCGCAGTTCGGTAAGCGCCGGGAGTACAAGACCGCGGCGGACACGTTCACCGAGAAGGAGATGACCGAGCCGGCTCGCGAGATGGCGTCGCGGCTGGCGGAGTCGGCGTACGAGCAGATCGTCGAGGGCATCGCCGTACGGCGCCGGCTGGACGTCTCGCGCGTGCGGGACCTCGTGAACACCGCGCCGCTGCCTGCTCAGACCGGCCTCGAGGTGGGACTTGTCGACCGGCTCGGCTACCGCTCCGACGTGTACGACGAGCTGCGCAAGGGGCTCGGTGAGACGACCAGGCTGCTGGCCGAGCGGTACATCCGGCGCGGGCCACGGACCCTGCAGGACCTGCGAAAGCAGTTGCCGTGGCCGCAGAAGCCGGTGGTGGCCGTCGTACGCATCTCGGGCGGGATCACGGTGGGCCGCAACTCCAACAGCCCACTCGGTGGACCCGGCTCGGGCTCCGACACCGTCGGCGCGGCGCTGCGTGCAGTGGCGGACAACGAGAAGGTGAGGGCCGTCGTACTGCGGGTGGACAGCCCAGGCGGCTCGTACGTCGCCTCGGACGCGATCCGGAACGAGGTCCTCCGGCTGCGGTCCACCGGGCGGCCGGTGATCGCGTCGATGGGCAGCGTGGCGGCATCCGGTGGGTACTTCGTCTCGATGCCCGCCGACGTGATCGTCGCGCAACCGGGCACCATCACCGGCTCGATCGGCGTGCTGTCCGGCAAGGGCGTCGTACGGGACGCGCTCGGCCGGATCGGGATCTCGCAGGAGGCCGTGTCGGAGGGCGAGAACGCGCGGATGTACTCCGCGCAGGAGGAGTTCACCGACGAGCAGTGGGCGCGGCTGGAGGAGACGCTCGACCGCATCTACAAGGACTTCGTCGCCAAGGCGGCGCAGGACCGCGGGCTGCCGGAGCAGCAGCTGGAGGGGCTCGCTCGCGGCCGGGTCTGGACCGGCGCGGACGCCCACAGCCGCAAGCTCGTGGACGAGCTCGGCGGGTTCCAGCACGCGCTGACGATCGCCTGCAACCGGGCCGGTCTGGATCGCGACAACATCGCGCTGGCAACCGTCCCGCACCGCAACCTGCTGGACCGCCTGCGCGCACCCACCACGACCGACGACCTGGCCGTCCGTGCCCAAGCGCTGACGCTCGACGGCCTGACCACGGGTCTCTACAGCGCGCTCGGCCTGCCGCCCGAGGGCCTGCTGCGGATGCCGCTCAACTGGCAGCTGGCGTGATCGACTGCGGGAAGGCGAAGAAGCCCTCCGGGTCGTAGGCCTGCTTGACCTTGCGCAGCCGGTCGAGGTTCTCGCCGTGGTACGCCGTCAACGCGTCGGCCAGCATGGGATCGGGGAAGTTCGGATAGACCCGCCCGGAGCTGAACGGCTCGAGCGGCCGGAACAGCCCGGCCAGCGTGGACCTCAGCTCAGCCTCAGTCGCCTGAAGTGCCTCCTCGCTCGCCGGTAGTTGGGTGCCGGTGACGAGCTCGACCAGGAAGGCCTGGTCGCGATGCGCGAAGGCGCTCCAGTCGAGGTCGTGCCGGTTGTACTCGCCGCCCATCGGCGTGAGGTTCAGCTCGGCATCGCCGAGACCGGCCAGCACCTCCCGCCAGATCCCGCCGGGAACGCTGCCCGCGAAGAACGCCGACTTGCTGACATCCAGCCGCGGCTGTTCGCGCTCGACGTCACCGAGGCCGACCACCGACCGCTTGAGCGCGCGGTACGGCATCCGGGCGATCGCGGTCGAGGCGGGCTCACTGCCGACCGCGACCACGAGGCGGTCGACCTGATCCAGGTCGTCGACGACGAGCCCGAACACGTGGACGCCCTCAGGCGTGACCTTGACCGCCACATTGACTTCATCCGGCGCGTACGGCGCCCAGCGCTGCCAGGCATCGACCACACCAACCGCGTGGTCGCGCGGCCAGGTCAGGTGCAGCCGATGCGCAGTCGGTGACGGCACACCGGTGAACCACAGTCTCGTGACTACACCGAACTGCCCACCGCCGGCGCCACGGATCGCCCAGAACAGGTCCGCGTGCTCGTCCGGTGCACAGCGCACAACGCGGCCGTCAGCGAGCACGAGCTCGGCCGCGACCAGTTTGTCCGAGGTCAGCCCGTGCAGCCTGCCCAGCAGACCGATCCCGCCGCCGAGCACCAGGCCGGCGATCCCGACCGTCTCACCGCAACCGGCTGGAATGGTCAGGCCGACTTCGTCGAGGGCGTCGTACACCGCAGGCAGCCGGACGCCCGCGCCGACGCGGACCGCGTTGTCAGTGACGTCGATCGACGCCATCGGCGAGACGTCGAGGACGACGCCGGTCGTGGTCGACCGCCCGGCGAAGCAGTGACCGCCGCTGCGAGGCACGACCGGTTGACCGGTACGGCGTGCCTCGGCCAACACGTCGGCCACATCGGCCGGAGTTGCGCACAAGGCGATCGCGGCCGGCTGCACCTCGCCGTACCGGGGCATGGCCGGCCGGCGGGCCGCCTCGTACTCGGCGGAACCCGGCCGGAGCCAGCGAACCGTCACGTGGTGCGTTCGCCGCCCGGGACCCAGAGGACGTCGCCGCCCGACGACAGGTTCGCGACCCGGCCGAGGATGAACAGCAGGTCGGACAGGCGGTTCAGGTAGGTCAGGGCGAGCAGGTTGATCGACGGGCCGTGCGCCTCGACGGCGGCCCAGCCGGCTCGCTCGGCCCGCCGTACGACGGTGCGGGCGACGTTCAGGTACGCGGCGCCCTCGGTGCCGCCGGGCAGGATGAACGAGCGGAGCTTGGTCAGCCGGCTGTTGTAGTCGTCGCACCAGCCCTCGAGGCGGTCGATGTACTCCTGGGTGATCCGCAGCGGCGGGTACTGCGGATTCGGCGTGACCGGGTTGCACAGGTCGGCGCCGACGTCGAACAGGTCGTTCTGGATCCGGTTCAGCAGGACGACCAGGGTGCTGTTCAGGTGCCCGGCAGCGATGGCCACCCCGATCGCGGAGTTCGCCTCGTCCACCTCGCCGTACGCGGCCAGCCGCGGATCGGTCTTCGAAGTCGTCGAGTTGTCGCCCAGTCGGGTCTCGCCGGCGTCACCGGTCCGGGTGTAGATCCGCGTCAAGTTCACAGCCATGGCAAGGACTCTACGCATAGGCCGGATCCGTTAAACGCTACAGTCGGCTGGTGGAACGGTTTCGAATCGCGGGTGAGGCACGGCTCGAGGGAGCCGTCGAAGTTGCTGGTGCGAAGAACAGCGTGCTGAAGCTGATGGCAGCGGCACTGCTGGCGGAAGGTACGACGCTGCTGCGGCAGGTACCGAGCATCCTCGACGTCACCTTCATGGCCCAGTTGCTGGACACGCTCGGTTGCCAGGTGACCGTCGACGCGGACGAGCGGACCGCGACGATCGCCGTACCGAGTGAGGTCGGTCACCAGTGCGACTACGAGCTGGTCCGCAAGCTGCGGGCGTCGATCTCGGTGCTCGGGCCGCTGCTGGCGCGCTGCGGGCAGGCGGAGGTGGCGCTGCCTGGCGGTGACAACATCGGCTCGCGCGGGCTGAACATGCACGTCGCCGGCCTGGAGGCGATGGGCGCGAAGGTGCACATCGAGCACGGTTTCGTGATCGCCGAGGCGCCGCAGGGCCTGCACGGCGCCGAGGTCTGGCTCGACTTCCCGAGTGTCGGGGCGACCGAGACGATCATGATGGCGGCCGTGCTGGCGCGCGGTACGACGGTGATCGAGAACGCGGCCCGGGAGCCGGAGATCCAGGACATCGCCGCGATGCTGGTCGAGATGGGCGCCCAGATCGACGGCGCCGGCACACCGCGGATCGAGATCACCGGCGTGCCCGGACCGCTGCGACCGGTCGAGCACGTCGTCGTGCCGGACCGGATAGTGTCCGGCAGCTGGGCGTTCGCGGCGGCGATCACCAAGGGTGACGTGACGGTCTCGAACGGCCACGCCGAGCACCTCGAGCTGCCGCTGGACAAGCTGCACAAGGCGGGTGCGGAGATCACCGTCATGGAGTCCGGGTTTCGGGTCCGGATGCAGGACCGGCCGAAGCCGGTGGACGTGGTCACGCTGCCGTACCCCGGTTTCGCCACCGACCTGCAGGCGTTCGTGATCGCGCTGAACGCGGTGAGTGACGGCGCGGCGATGGTGACGGAGAACCTCTTCGAGGGCCGGTTCACGTTCGCGCAGGAGCTGACCCGGCTCGGCGCCCAGATCCAGACCGACGGTCACCACGCGGTCGTCCGGGGCGTTCCGCGGCTCTCGGGTGCACCGGTCGTCGCGTCCGACATCCGGGCCGGCGCGGCCCTGGTCCTCGCCGGCCTCGCGGCCGAGGGCGAGACCCTGGTGTCCGCCGCGCACCACGTGCACCGCGGCTACACCGACTTCGCCGGCAACCTCCGCCGTTTGGGGGCCGACGTCACAGTCGAACCGGATGACGCGGAGATGTACTGGAACTAGTTGCCCCGTTAGGGTCTTGCGCATGACTGAGCGCGTGATCAAGCCCCTCGGCCGTGGATTTCTCTTTCTGGACTCGCATCCGGCAGGGTGTGTCCGGCTGGTCCGTGACGCGGCCGCGCAGGTCGAGCGGCGGGCACCGGAACGCCGAACGGCGCTGGTGATCGGGTCGAGCTCAGGCTATGGGTTGGCCGCGACGATCGCGGGGTTGGCGCGCTACGGGATCGACGGTGTCGGGGTGTCCTTCGAGAAGGCGCCGACAGCTCGTCGTACGGCGACCGCGGGCTGGTACCGCACAGCCGAGACGGCTGCGCTGGCCGCCGAGTTCGGGCGCGACTTCCGGTTCGTCAACGCGGACGCGTTCGCGGACACCACGAAGACCGAGGTGCTCGACCTGATCGCCGAGCGGTGGGGCGGGATCGACCACCTGATCTACAGCGTCGCCGCACCGCGCCGCGTCGACCCGCGCGATGGCGAGACGTACCAGTCGGCGCTCAAGGCGATCGGCGCCGCGCACACCACCAAGAGCCTTGCGTTCGAGGACGGGCAGCCGGTGCTCCAGGAGGTCGGGATCGACGTCGCGACCGAGGACGAGATCGCGCAGACGATCAAGGTGATGGGCGGCGAGGACTGGTCCCGCTGGATCACTGCTCTGTCCGACCGCGGTCTGCTCAAGCCGGGCTTCAACACGGTTGCGCTCACCTATATCGGCTCCGAGCTCACCGGGCCGATCTACCGGCAGGGTTCGATCGGTGCGGCGAAGGCCGACCTGGAGCAGACCGCGCTGACGTTGAGCAAGGACGGCGGAGTGCAGGCGATGACGTCGGTGAACGGTGCCGCCGTCACTCAAGCGTCGTCCGCGATCCCCGGTATCGGCCTCTACGTCAGCCTCCTGCACAAGGTCCTCGGTGACGGGTTGCAGACCCCGATCCAGCAGTCGATCGCGTTGTGGGACCAGCTCACCGGCGAGACCCCGCTGGACCTCGACGAGGAGGGCCGGATCCGCCTGGATCGGTGGGAGCTGACCGACGACGTCCAGGCCGCCGTACGGTCCGCGTGGGAGTCCGCGACGCAGGACAACATCGCGGACGTGGCCGACACCGCGTGGTTCCTCGCCGAGGTACGGCGCCTCTACGGCTTCGACGTACCGGGTGTCGACTACGACGCGGAGACCGAGGTCGACGTCAGCTGGCCCTAGCCTCGGGCGCGTTCGTCCGGGAGGTGCGGACGCTCGAGACGCCGGTGACTACAGCGGCTTGAACGACACCATTTCGAGGACGAGGTCACCGGCTTCGTCGGACGCCCCGAGGTCGACGGACGCGGTGATACGCCAGTCGTGGTTGCCCTCGGGGTCGTCGATGATCTGCTGGACCTCCCAGTAGCCGGGGTGCTCCTCGACCATGAAGAGGGCCGGACCACGGGCTTCCGGGCCGGTGTTCAGGGTGGAGTGCTCGGCGTAGTACGCCGTACCGGCCTCGGCCCAGCGGGCGGCGTCCCAGCCCGCGTCGGTGTCGAGTTGGCCGAGCTCCGCCCAGCGATGCAGGGAGATCAGCTCGACCCGGCGGAACATGGCATTGCGAACCAGGACCCGGAATGCCCTGCTGTTCAGGGTGATCCGGCGCGGTCCGGCCGGAGTCGGCTCGGCGACCTCCTCGTCCACCGGGTTGGTGAGCTCCTCCCACTCGTCGAGCAGGCTGGAGTCGGTCTGCCGGACCACCTCGCCGAGCCACTCGATGATGTCGGTGAGGTCGTCGTTCACCTTGTCCGGCGGAACCGTCTGGCGGAGCGCCTTGTAAGTATCGCTCAGGTAGCGCAGCACGATCCCCTCGGACCGCGCGAGCCCGTAGAACCCGATGAACTCGCCGAACGTCATCGCCCGCTCGAACATGTCCCGGACCACCGACTTCGGCGACAACCCGGTGTCGGCGATCCACGGATGCGTCTGGCGGTACATCTCGAACGTTGCCTCGAGCAACTCGCTGAGCGGCTTCGGCCAGCTCACGTCCTCGAGCAGCTCCATCCGCTCCTCGTACTCGATGCCCTCGGCCTTCATCGCGTTGACCGCCTCGCCCTTGGCGTGGTGCTCCTGGGCCCACAGCACCGCCCGCGGGTCCTCGAGGGTCGCCTCGATGATGGAGACCACGTCCAGCGCGTACTCCGGGCTCTCGGGGTCGAGCAGGTCGAGGGCGGCCAGGGCGAACGTCGACAACGGCTGGTTGAGGCTGAAGTCCTTCTGCAGGTCCACGGTCAGCCGCAGGGTCCGGCCGTACTCGTCGGGTTCGTCGAGGCGCTCGACCACGCCCGCGGTCAGCAGGGTCCGGTAGATCTGGATCGCCCGGCGGATCAGCCGGACCTGGGTCCGGGCGTCCTCGTGGTTGTCGCGGAGCAGGTGCCGCATGCTCGCGAACGCGTCACCGTCGCGGGCGATCACGTTCAGCAGCATCGCGTGGCTGACCCGCATCCGCGACTGCAGCGCCTCCGGCTCGGCCGCGACCAGCCGGTCGAACGTGTCCTCGCCCCAGGTGACGAACCCCTCCGGCGGCTTCTTCCGCTGCACCTTGCGCTGCTTCTTCGGGTCGTCGCCGGCCTTCGCCAGCGCCTTCACGTTCTCGACCACGTGGTCCGGCGCCTGCACGACGACCGTCCCCGACGTGTCGTAGCCGGCTCGTCCCGCCCGGCCCGCGATCTGGTGGAACTCCCGCGCCTTCAGGATCCGTTGCCGGCGTCCGTCGTACTTGCTCAGGGCGGTGAGTACGACGGTCCGGATCGGGACGTTGATGCCGACGCCGAGGGTGTCGGTGCCGCAGATGACCTTGAGCAGGCCGGCTTGCGCGAGCTGCTCGACCAGCCGGCGGTACTTCGGCAGCATGCCGGCGTGGTGGACGCCGATGCCGTGCTTCACCAGCCGCTGCAGGGTCCGGCCGAAGCCCTTGCTGAACCGGAAGTTGCCGATCAGCTCGTTGATCTTCTCCTTCTCCTCCTTGGCGGAGACGTTGATGCTGGTCAGCGCCTGGGCACGTTCGAGCGCGGCGGCCTGGGTGAAGTGGACGACGTACACCGGCGCCTGGTGTGTCGTGAGCAACTCCTCGAGCGTCTCGTGCAGCGCGGTGGTGACGTACTTGTAGATCAGCGGCACCGGACGCTCGGCGCTCGACACGATCGCGGTCGGGCGGCCGGTCCGCCGGGACAGGTCGATCTTGAACCGCTCGACGTCGCCGAGCGTCGCCGACATCAGGATGAACTGCGCGTTCGGCAGCTCGAGCAGCGGGACCTGCCAGGCCCAGCCGCGATCGGGCTCGGAGTAGAAGTGGAACTCGTCCATCACCACCTGACCGACGTCGGCGTCGGCGCCCTCGCGCAGCGCGACGTTGGCGAGCACCTCGGCGGTGCAGCAGATGATCGGCGCCCCGGCGTTCACCGACGCGTCACCGGTCAGCATGCCGACCTTGTCGGCCCCGAAGACGTCGCACAGCGCGAAGAACTTCTCCGACACCAGCGCCTTGATCGGCGCGGTGTAGAACGTCCGCCGCCCGTTCGCGAGCGCGGCGAAGTGCGACCCGGTGGCGACCAGGCTCTTCCCGGACCCGGTCGGCGTCGACAGGATCACGTTCGACCCCGTCATCACCTCGATCAGCGCCTCCTCCTGCGCCGGGTACAACGAGATCCCCTGCTCCCCCACCCAGGTGGCAAAGGCGTCGTACAGGGCATCGGCATCAGTCACCGCAGGAACATTCTCAGTCAACGTCATCGCAACCCATTGTCCCTTACGGCGCGAAGGACCGAACGACAGGAGGTCAGTCGTCACGGTGGCCGCGTTCCAGCGTGCCTCCTGTCGTTCGGTCCCCAACCACTCATCGCCGGAAACGGGCCGCTGGGCGCTGCAACAAGTGCAACGCGTTGAGGTTATATCTATTCAGCGGTGACTTGGCAGAATGGATACTTCCTCGTGGCGCCGGGTTGGCGCGAGTTTGCTGGTGATGGTGGTGGGGGCGGCGGGGCTGGTGGAGTCCGCGGGTTCGGAGGGTGGGGACGATGTTGGCGGCACGCAGTTGGTGACGACCTGGGGTGCCAGTGATGACATCGCGGGTGGGACGTTGAGCGACATGACCGTGCGGAACATCGTGCGGACGAGCGTCGGTGGATCGGATCTGCGGATCCGGCTGACGAACGCGTACGGCGATCAGCCGTTGGTGACCGATTCGGTGTACGTCGGACGGCATCAGGAGGGCGCGTCCGTCGTACCAGGGACGAGCCGGCGACTGACGTTCGGCGGGAAGACGTCGGTGCGGATCCCGCCGGGTGGACTGGCGATCAGTGATCCGTTGCCTGGTCCGGTGCCGGCGCAGACCAGCCTGACCGTGAGTCTGCACGTGGTCGGCCAGACCGGCGTGATCACGGCGCACAACCGCGCGATGCAGCACAGCTACAAGTCGGTCTCCGGTGACCACGCGGCCGACGAGTCGGCGACGCCGTACCAGACCGAGTCGTCGGCGTGGTTCTTCCTCAACGCGGCGATCGTCACGGCGCCGCAGCAGGTCGACACGGTCGCCACGCTGGGCGACTCGATCACCTCCTCGGTCGGTTCGACGATCGACACGAACCGGAGGTGGCCGGACGTGCTCGCCGACCGGTACGCGCAACTGCCCGAGCATCGGCGGCTGGCGATCTCCAACGAGGGCATCTCCGGCAACCGGGTACTGAACGGCGTCGCGAAGGCGGGTAGCGCGGGGCCGAACGCGCTGGCTCGGCTCGATCGGGACGTACTGACGAAACCCGGCGTACGGACTGTTCTTGTGCTGGAAGGGATCAACGACATCTATGCCGGGGCTACCGCTGACGAGTTGATCGACGGTTATCGGCAGCTGATCGCGCGAGTGCACGCGTCCGGGCGGTGCATCGTCGGCGGGACGATCACGCCGGTCGGTGGGTCGTTCGTGTACACGCCGGAGAAGGAGGCGGCTCGGCAGGCGGTCAACACGTTCATCCGCACCAGTGGTGAGTTCGACGGCGTCGTCGACTTCGACGCAGCCACCCGCGACCCCGCCGACCCCACCCGCCTGCAAGCCGAGTACGACGGCGGCGACGGCCTCCACCCCAACGACGCCGGCAGCCACGCCATGGGCCAAGCGGCGAACCTGGACACGCTGCGCTGCAACTAAGAACAGCCGCGTGCACCGCCCTGCAGGCGGTGCACGCGGCGCGTTTACTTGCGGCCTTGGATGGATAGGGCTTGTTCGTATTCGGAGCGGATGGCGTCGCCGCCGGATTTTCGCCAGTCGGCTACTGCCTTGTCCCAGGCGGAGAGGTCGGCTCGGCCCAGTTGGATGTCCTTGGTGAGGGCGTCGAGGCGGCTGGTGAAGACCTTGCCTTTGATGGATTCAGTGGGTGAGTAGAGACCGTACGTCGAGGGCAGGACTGCGGTCGGCAGGACTGCCTCGAGGTGCTTGTACGCCATGTCGACCGCCTCCGGGTGACCCGGGAAGTAGACCGGGTAGCCGCCGTCGGCCAGGTACTGAATCGGGAACTCGCCCAAACAGACCTCGCTCTGACCAGCCTCGGTCAGCACCGGGTCGGTGCCCTTCAGTGTGTAGTGCCGACCAGCCTGCCCGAACTTGCGGAACAGGTACTCCTCGGTCCCGAACGGCGCGGCCATCCAGTTGAGCATCGCCAGCAGCATCTTGGTCCGCTCCGGCGAGCTCGGCCTGATCGCCGCGATCGAGTTGTTCGGCTTGCCGAGCAGCACCCGCCCGGTCTTCCCGGCGGCGTCGCGCACGATCGGAATCGTGATCACGAACTCCTTCACGACGCTGCGCCGGTAGAAGCTCTGGATCGACGAGTACGTGTCCTGGGTCAGCACCGCCGACCCCTGACTGAACCAGACCTTCTGGTTGTGCTTCGCCACCCCGTCGGGATGGATCAGCCCGTCGACGACCATCTGCCGCGTGATCGTCAGCATTTCCTTGTGCTCCGGGAGCTCCCAGCTGTGCACCAGACGACCGTCGCGAACCTCCCAGTCCCTCGGCAGCCCGAGCATCGCGCTCAGCGCCCACTTCGGCGGTACGGCGAAGGCCCACCGCTTCTTCTTCTCGTCCGTGACCGCCTTGGCAACCTTGATCAGCTCGTCCAGGTTCGGCGAACCGAGCTCGACGCCGAGCTTGTCGAGGATGTCCTGCCGCGCCAGCAGCAGGTCCGTCGACATCACCCCGCGCTGGATCGGGACCGCCCGGATGCCCCCGGAGTACACGCACCCGCGCCACGACTCGGTCGACAGGTTGGCGAGGAACGGGTACTCGAGGATCGCGTCGCCGGACAGATGCTCGGTCAGGTCCTGCGCCCGTGCCTCCAGGAACTGCGGCAGGTAGGCGAACCCGCTGTCGACGTTGAACAGGTCTCCGAGCGTGTCGCCCGCCACCGCTGTCGCGAACTTGTTCGGGTAGTCGGTCGCCGAGGTGATGGTCAGGTCCAACGGTGTGCCGAGGCGCTTGTTCAGCTCCTGCCAGTACGGATTGCGGTCCGCGGTCGGCGGGATCGGGTTCGACGTCGGCGCACTCCCGGACACGTCGCTGCCGTTCCCGGGTACGGCGTCCATCGCGCGGACCGGATCAGCCGGGAACCGGTAGAAGCAGTCCGGCATCAACGGGTGCGACTGCGGCAGATCCGGCTTCGGCCCGTCGAACCGCCGGTACGTCGGGAGCTGCACCGGCTTGTTCAGCGCCGCGATGTCGGTCGACCGCGTCACCGTGGCGCAGCCGCTCACCCCGCCGGCGACGGCCGCCGCGGCCAACGAGCTGCCGAGGAATCGCCTTCTGCTGAGCATCGTCATCCCTTCACCGCCCCGGTCAGCATCCCCTTGGCGAAGTGCCGTTGCAGGAACGGGTAGACGATCAGGATCGGCACCAGCGAGATCACCAGGATCGCCATCTGGATCGACTCCTGCGGCGGCAGCTGGTCGGCCGCCGCGCCACCGAGATCACCACTGCTGAGCTCGGTGTTGTTGATGACGTACGTGCGCAACACCAGCTGCAGCGGCCATTTCGCCGTGTCGCTGATGTAGAGCATCGCGCTGAAGAACGCGTTCCAGTACCCGACCGCGTAGAACAGGCCGATCACCGCGAGCACCGCCCGGGACAGCGGCAGCACGATCGACCAGAAGATCCGGAAGTCACCGGCGCCGTCGACGCGCGCCGAGTCGACCACCGAGTCCGGGATGCTCATGAAGAACGCCCGCAGGATGATCACGTTGAAGCCGCTGATCGCGGTCGGCAGGATCAGCGCGAACAGCGAGTCGAGCAGGCCGAACTGCTTGACCACGAGGTAGTTCGGGATCAGTCCGGGGCTGAACAGCAGGCTGAACAGCACGATCATCAGGATCGGCCGCTGCCCGACCGATCCGGGCCGGCTGAGCGCGTACGCCAGCATGGTGGACCCGGCCAGGCTGATGAACGTGCCGCCGATCGTGATCAGGAAGCTCACCGACAGGGCCTGCAGTACGACGCCGCCGTTGAAGATCGTCCGGTACGAGTCGAGGTTGATGCCGTCCGGCCAGAGCACGAAGCCACCGGAGTTGGTGACGTGCGCCTGGCTCGCGATGCTGGTCGAGATCACGCCGATGAACGGGACGACAACGACCAGGCAGCAGAGCACCAGCACGATGCCCTTGATCACCCGAACCGGAACTCCGGGCGCGTCGATCAACTTGGGCTTGCTTGTGGAGCGCAGAAGATTCGTTGATGTGCTCATGCTTTGCGGTACACCCCCGCCTCGCCGAAGACGTGTGCGATCTTGTTGGCGCCGATCACCAGGGCGACGCCGACCAAACCTTTGACCAGTCCGACGGCGGCGGAGACGCCCCATTGGCCGGCCAAGACGCCGTTGTTGTAGACGTAGGTATCCAAGACTTCACTGGCCGGTCTGCCGACCCAGCTCTGCTGCAGGATGATCTGCTCGAACCCGACGGTCAGCGAGTCGCCGAGTCGCAGGATCAGCAGCAGGATGATCAATCCGCGGATGCCCGGCAGCGTGACGTGCAGCAGTTGCCGGAAGCGGGAGGCGCCGTCGACCCGGGCGGCTTCGTAGAGCCCGGTGTCGATCTGGGTCAGGGCGGCCAGGAACAGGATCGTGCCCCAGCCGGTGTCCTTCCAGATCACCTGGCTGGTGAGCAGCGCGATGAAGCTGTCCGGGTTGCCGAGGAAGTCGATCGTGTCGATGCCCCGGGCGCGGAGCATGTTGTTGATCAGGCCGCTGCCGCCGAGGATCTGCTGGAAGATCGCGATCACGATCACCCAGGACAGGAAGTGCGGCAGGTAGAGCACCGACTGGACGATGCGCTTGATCCGCTCCGACAGCAGGCTGTTCAGCAGCAGCGCCAGCGCGATCGGCGCCGGGAAGACGAAGACCACCTGGACCAGCGTGATCAGCAGCGTGTTCTTCAGCGCGTTGAGGAACTCCGCGTCCCCGTTGAAGATCACCGCGAAGTTGTCCAGGCCGACCCAGGCGCTGCGGCCCATCGGCACGAACGGCAGGTACTCCTGGAACGCGATCAGGTTGCCGAGCAACGGCAGGTAGTGGAACGCGAGCATCAGGCCCAGGCCGGGCACCGCCATCAGCAGCAGAACCTTGTCCCGGCGGACTCGGCCCCACCAGGTCAGCTGACCGCCGCGCTTCGGTGGGGCGGATCCCCCGGTGGCGGCGCCCGGGGGTCCGGAACCGGTCACGCCGGCTCGGTCGATGGTGGTGGACTGGTCGATCTGCGGGCTGAGGACTCCGTCTGTTCGAGCCACGCGACACTCCCTGCGTACGTTGCCGGACGCCGCCCTCCGCCGTTGGAGAGCGCTTACCATTACAACGTTGATATCGTGTCTCGGCGGGTTGCGCTAGGTCACGCGGTGGTTCTTTTCAGTCAGCTGAGGTGCCAGCGGGGCTCGGCGAGGCGCTCACAGGCCAGCAGTTCGAGGTGGGCTCGGGCCATCTGGACGGTCTGCAGGCAGAGCCCGCCGAAGTCGCCCAACTGAGTACCGAGCTCACCCGCAAGCTCACGGACCGTGAGCGATCCGCGGGTCCGGAGAAGCTGCCGGGTGAAGCTGTCGACGTCGCTGACCCACTCGATGCTCTCGACGATCCGGCGCCGTCCGGCGGCCGCGTCGAGCGGGTCGCCATGCGAGGGCACGAGAACGTCGAAGTCCAGCTCCAGCAGGCGATTCAGGCCGTCGCGGTAGTGGTTCACGTCGGTGTACAGCGGAGCCAGCCAGGTCTGGCTGTCCAGGAACGGCCGGCCCCGACCCTGGACGTCGTCGAAGGTGAACAGGGTCCGGCTGGGCTCGTCGAGGACGGCGATATGCCCCGGGCTGTGCCCGCTGGTCGTGACTACCTGTAAACGCCGATCGGCCGGAAGAAGGTCGCCGTCGCGCAGCAGGATGTCCACCCGGACCCGGTCGTCGAGTATGCCGAGAATCTCGGTCCGCTCCCCCTCCGACAGCTCGAGAGCGGCCGGATCAGTTCCCCACAATTCGGTCAGCAGCCGATCGTTGTCCTCCAGCCACCCGGCCTCCAACGCCGGCGCGGCGAACCGTGTGCCACTGTGCTTCTTCAGTACGGCGTTCCCGCCCATGTGATCCGGATGCGCGTGACTGTTGACCACGAGCGTCAGATCGCCCAGCCCGAGTCCGAGCGCCGCCAGCTCCGGGGCGGTCGCGGCCTCAGGCGTGGACGCGATCCCGGCGTCCAGCAGCACGAGCTCCGAGCCCGCGTCGATGACGTGCAACCACAACGGCAGCCCGCAGACGTGCGGGTAGTCCGTCGCCAGCTGATGGATCCCTGGGGCGATCTGGGTCGGCATCGCTCACCGTCCTTCGAAGATTCCGGTACGACGCTCCGCGAAGGCCGCCCGGCCTTCGGCAGCGTCGCGGGTTCCGAGAGCCACCGCCTGCAGCTCCCGCTCGTACTGGATGGCCGGCTCGAGGCCCATCGACAGGGCGGCCCGCAGGTTGGCCTTGGCTGCCTGGGCCGCGATCGGCGGCCGCTCGGCGATCCGGTGCGCCAGCTCGGTAGCCGCAGGCAACAACTCGTCCGCGGGCAGCATTCGGCTGACCAGGCCGATCCGCAGCGCCTCCACGGCGTCGATCGGATCGCCGGTCAGCAGCATCGTCGCCACGTCACTCGCCGCCACACTCGCGGCGAGCAGCGCGGTCACTCCACCGCCGCCGATCCACCCCAGCTTGATCTCCGCCGCGGCAAAGCTGGCCGTCGAGGCGGCGAGCCGGATGTCACACGACAGCGCGAGCTCAAGCCCACCGCCGTACGCGTAGCCGTTGATCGCGGCGATCACCGGCGTCCGCAGGCTGCGGAGGGCGTCGCAGTAGTCACGGCGATTGCGGAAGTGCCACGGGCCGTCGTAGCGGTCGAGCTCGCCGATGTCGCTGCCGACCGAGAATGCCCGGTCGCCGGCGCCGGTCACCACGACCGCGCGGATGGACGGGTCCTCGTCGATCCGCGGGATCAGCTCGAGCAGCTCGGTACTCATCGCGCTGGTGGCCGCGTTCAACTTGGCCGGGCGGTCGAGGGTCAGCAGCCCGACTCCGCCGTCGGTGTCGAAACGGATCCGGCCGTCATCCATCGCTCGCCCTCCGGTAGTCGTCCTCGATCCGGTCGACGGCCGTCGCCACGTCGACCTCGTTGCCCAGCAGTTCGCGCACTCGCGACGACAGCTCGTCCTGGAAGGCGATCCAACCGTCGAACCGCGGCCGCACGTACGACGTCGTCAGCGTGCCGAGCGTGGCTGAGTAGTGCCCGTTCCACGCCTTGTCCACCACGTCGGACGCCCATACGGCTGCGGTCGCCGACTGCCCACCCACCGTGGACACGATGTCGAGCTGTACGCCGACATCCAGCAAGGCACGCACGTACTTCGTCACGGCCAGAACGCGGGTGTAGGCGTGCGGAGTCACCGCCAGACCAGTGCCGCCGAGCGTGCCGTTGCCCAACCGGTCCGCCGGACGCATCCGTGGAGCCGCCGACCAGGCCAACGGCATGCGGTCCGCCGAGTCAACGCCGTAGTACGCATAGCTGTAGACCAGCGGGCAGCACACCAGCTCATTGCTGGCGGCAAGCAGCTCGTGGATCCCGATCGGGTCGAGCTCGGCAGCACTCTGGTCCGACCGGCGCCACACAGCCCGCAGCAACTCCACAGCCTCAACCGCACGCGCCGGATCGAGCAGACCGGCACCCGTCCGATCGCCTGCCAGACCGAGGAGCATCAGGCCCGCATGTGGTCCAGCGACGCACAGCACGACGCCAGACAGGTCCAGGACGTCGGACCAGGACGCAGGAGGGACGTCGAGAAGGTCAGGACGGTAGAGGCAGGTCTGCGTGGCCGCATCCAGCGGCAACGCCCAGCCGTGACCGTGCAGCCGATAGCTGTCCCACGTCGGCTCCACCGCGCGTTCCCGCCACACCTTGAGATCGCGCGCCGCGAACACATCCTCCACGGGCAGGATCGCCCCAGCCTCGATTGCCGCACCAAGGCCCGGATGATCCACAACCAGCAGGTCGTAGCGCTCGGCCAGCTCCGACAGCGGCGTGGACTCGAAGCCGGACAGCGGCTGCCGGTCCCACACCACGTGGACGCCGGCCGTCTCGAAGGCCTCCAGCGGTCGATATCCGCGCGGATGGTCCCAGGTCAGCCCGCGCAACTGGACTGTCACCGCGACACCACCACGCCACGCCGTACCAGTTCCTCACGGCGTTCGGTGGACACACCGAGCTCGGACAGCAATTCGTCGCTGTGTTCACCGGTCAGCGGCGCGGGTCGCCGTACCACTGCCGGTGTCTCGCTGAAGCGGTACGGGAAGCCGGGCGTCGTCACGGTCCCCTCGGTCGGGTGCTCGTAGGTCACGAACGACTCGTTGTGCAGCACCTGCGGATCCGCCTGGAGGTCGGCGTACGAGTAGACCGGTCCGCACCAGATGCCGCGCTCTCGCAGCTTCGTCAGCCAGTAATCCGTCGACTCGGTCCGAAGCGCCGCAGAGACTGCCGCGGAGATCTCGTCCCGGCGGACGAAACCGTCCCGCTCCGCGTCCAGCTCACCCAGCGACGGCGCATCCAGCACCTCAGCCAGCACTGACAGCTCGGCAAAGGCGAGCGAGATGTAGCCGTCGGCGGTGCTGAAGATGCCATAAGGCGCACGGATGTAGCTGTGCGCGTGCACCTCTTCCGAGCGCGTTTGTGGGACACCGCCGACCGTGTGGACCGACAGTTCCTGCATCTGCATCGCGATCACCGCGTCCAGCATGTTCACCTGGACAAGCTGGCCTTCGCCGGTGCGCTCGCGATGCAGAAGCGCCGCGAGCACACCCTCGAACGAGCTGTAGGCGGTGACCGCATCAGCCAGGAAGTACGGCGCTGCCACCGGCGGCTCACCTGGTCGACCAGAGCTGAACAACGCACCGCTCATCGCCTGCACGAGCAGGTCCTGACCGGGCCACAACGCGTACGGACCGGTCTCGCCGTACCCGGACACCGAGACGTACACCAGGTCGCGTTTCAGCGCGCGCAGCGTCTCGTAGTCCACGCCGAGCCGGGCGGCGACGCCCGGTCGGTAGTTCTGCAGGAAGACGTCGGCGGTACGCACGAGGTCGTAGAGCAGCTCACGGCCTCCGTCGGACTTGAGGTCGACGGCCAGGCTGCGTTTGTTCCGGTTGAGGGACAGGAACGACGCGTTCACCTCGTTGCCGACGGCACCACCCGCGGCCGTGTGCCGCTGCCACTCGCCGGTGACCGGCTCGACCTTGACCACGTCCGCGCCGAGATCGCCGAGCCGCATCGCGGCCAGCGGGCCCGCCATCGCGACCGAGAGGTCGAGCACGCGGTACCCGGACAGGATGCTCATTGGGCCGTCCACCCGGCGTCGACCGGCAGTACCGCGCCCGTGATGAACGACGCGTCGTCGCTGGCCAGGAACGCGATCGCGGCGGCCACCTCGGCCGGCTGACCGATCCGGCCGAGAGCGTGATGCCGGTCGACCATCGCCTGCATCGCGCCCGGATCGTCCTCGCCGCCGACCTTGCCGTTGCGGATCAGCGGGGTGTCGATCAGGCCCGGCGCAACGCAGTTCGCCCGGACGTCGTCGCGACCGTGGTCGAGGGCCATCGCGCGGGTCAGATTCTCGACGCCGGCCTTCGCCGCGCAGTACGCCGACCGGTTGCGCTCCCCGACCGTACCGATCGCCGAGGAGATCGTGACGACCGCGCCATTGCCCTGAGCAATGAAGCGGGGAAGCACCGCCCGGCAGGAGTTGTAGACGCCGGTCAGGTCGACGTCGAGGATGGTCCGCCACTCGTCGGGACTGGTGTTCGGCACGGTATCGCACACGTCGACTCCGGCCGCGCTGACCAGCACGTGGACGGCGTCGAGCGAGGCGACCACTTCCAGTGTGCGCTCCAGATCGGTGACGTCCAGCTCGATGCCGGTGCCGCCGAGCGACTTGCCCAGCTCGACGGCCGCCGTACCGTCGCGGTCGCAGACCACGACCGTGCCGCCCTCGGCGGCGATCCGGTGGGCCGTGGCCGCGCCGATCCCGGAGGCTCCTCCGGTGATCAGCGCGACCTTGCCCGCAAATCGTTGCGTGTCCATTGACCTCAGGGCTTCTGGTAGGGGAAGGAGGGCAGTACGCCGATCTGGTCGTACTGCATCCGGGAGTCGTCGAACCCGTCCTCCCAGCTGACGTTCTCGAAGGTGTCGCACGGACCCGCGGACGGCCCGTGGTACGGGTCGCTCTCGGTGTTCGTCACCTTCACGTCGGAGAACGCGAACCCACACCCGCCGAAGTCCATGTGCACGCCGTACGGCTTGCTGTCCGGCATCGACGGGTCGGCGTTGGCGTCGTCGATGATCAGCTGCGACACGGCCGCGTCCGGGGTGTACGGCGGCTGGTTGCGGACGCCGTACGCGTAGAACGGACCGGTGTCACCGCTGTCCTTGGCCAGGTGTGACAGCCGGACGAACTTGACCGTGTTGCCGCTGGTGTAGTTGTCGGCGTTCGGGATCTCGGGCCGCGACTCGATGCTGATGCCGTACCGGGCGCCGTGCTCGACGACGGTGTGGCTGATCTCGTTGCGGCCGCTGTTCATGATCTCGACACCGGCCGAGTCACCCGGGACGAGCTCGCCGACGTGGTGGATGTAGTTGTTGGTGAAGACGTTGCTATGGGCAAGGTCACCCTCACCCGGCCAGCCGCCCTCCACCTTGATGCCGTCGTTGCCGAGATGCTCGAGCAGACTGTCCGAGACGGTTGTCTTCTCGTTGGCGAACAACAACTCGATCGCGGTGAACCCGGTCCGCTGCATATGTAGGCGGGTCAACTTCAAACCGCGCGTGTTGGTCAGCGTGATCGCGCCCCACCGGTTCCGTGGCAGCTCGATCTGGGTGTCGTACTTCGGGTACTTGTGCCGGAACCCGGAGTCGCCGGTGCCGTTCCAGCCGTACCGGTACCAGTCCATGAAGTCGGTGTTCTGGATGGCCAGGCCGTCGAGCGTCAGGTTCTCCACCCGCCGGCTCGTCGACGCTCCCGCGATCGAGAACACCTGCGTGACCGTCGGCCGCATCACCTTGACGCCGTCCATCGTGCCGCCGCGCGGCTTGTAGTACAGCGTCTTCGCCGGGTAGTCCAGGTAGTACTCCCCCGCCTGGTCGAGCAGGCTGAGCGAGTTCTGCACGAAGTACCGCGAGCCGCCGCCGGAGTTGATGAACCCGTACCGCGCCGGGTAGATCAGCGTGGTCCGCCGCTTGGTGTGGTTGATGTCCAGCAACGGCACCGTGTCGGTGAACCACGACCAGGACCCACCCGACCAGACCGTCACCTGCGCCGGCCACGTCGTACCGAGCCGCAGATCCCACGCTGGATCCCAGTCACCGGTGTTGAACCCGATCTGGTCGCGCACCGCCTCCTTGGTCGGGTCGAACAGGATCGACCGCAGGTACGGCGCCCACTCGTCGTCCGACCGCCGGTTCGGGTACCGCGCGGTGGTCGCCCGGGTGCCTTCGGCGTAGAGCGTGTAGAACGGCTTGTCCACGTCGACCGGCGCCTTGAAGATCCCGTCCCGGTACGGCGTCCAGCCGGTCACCTCCGCGGCTCCTTCGAACACCGCCTTCCCCGGTCCGTCCACACTCCGGTAGGTCACCCCGGAATCCCGGTCGTCGAAGCTGATCGTCTTGTCCACCCGGTAGGTCCCGGCCTTCAGGTTCACCACCGGGGCGCAGGTGAGCTGCCGGATCCGAAGGGTGTCACGAGCATGCTCAACCGTCTTCCACGGCTTGCTTTCCGTCCCCGGAGCAGCATCACTGCCCGACGGAGACACCCAGAACGACGGGCAGCCGTTCTCACCGGCGGCCGGTGTGGCGTCGGCGCCGAGCGCCGACACCCCGACGAAGGCGGCGGGCACCACGAGTCCGACCGCGAGGCCGATGATCAGTCCCGATCGCGTCGACATCCCGTCACCGCCCTTCCACGTCGTACGGGAAGCTGGGCAGCACGCCGATCTTGTCGTACTCCATCTTCGTGGCGTCGAAACCCTCCGCCCAGTTGGCGTTGGTCACCTGGTTGCACTTGTACGACTGGTACTTGTCGTCGGTCACCTGGCCCACCTCGATGTTCGCGAAGCTGAACCCACAGCCGCCGGCGTCCATGTGCACGCCGCGGGTGCCGCTGTCCGGCATCGAGGCGTCCGGGATCACGTCGGTGATCACCACCTGCTCGACCGTGTTCTGGACCGGATGTGGCTCCTGGTTGTCGATGCCGTAGGTGTAGAAGGCACCCATGTCACCGCTGTCCAGACCGGTCTCCTCCAAGCGGATGTACTTGAAGCTGTTGCCGGTGGCGTACTGCTCGCCGTCCTTCACCTCAGGCCTCGACTCCAGGCTGATCCCGTAGCGCGCACTGTGCTTGACGACGACGTGCGAGACCTCGTTGTCGCCGGTCCCCAGGAGCTCGATTCCGGCCGCGTCGCCCGGCACCAGTTCGCCGACATGGTCGATGTAGAGGTTGGTGAACGTGTTGTGGTGCGCGACGTTGCCCTCACCCGGGTACGGGCCCTCGACCTTGATGCCGTCGGCGCCGATGTTCTCCAGCAGACTGTCGGCCACGCGAACGTGGTCGTTGGCCGACAGCAGGTAGACACCGTGGTAGCCGGTGTCGCGCAGGTGCAGCCCGGTCAGGTCGACGTTGCGAGTGTTCGTCAACGTCACGGCACCGAACCGGTTCCGGGTCATCTCGATCTGCCGGTCGTACTCCTTGTACTTGTGCTTCTGCCCCGAGTCACCTGCGCTGATCCAGCCCGAGCGGTACCACTGCATGAAGTCGGTGGACGCGATCCCGAGTCCGTCGAACGCGACGTCCTGCAGCCGGCGCGTCGGGGTGGCACCCGCCAGCGACAGCACCTGCGTCTGCGTCGGACGCAGTACCCGCTTGCCGTCCATCGTGCCGCCGCGCGGCTTGTAGTACAGCTCCTTGGTGGCCCAGTCGAGGTAGTACTCGTCCTCGGCGTCGAGCAGGTCCAGCGAGTTCTGGACGAAGTACCGCGACCCGGCCCGGGAGTTGATCATCGCGTACCGGGTCCAGTAGTCCAGGATGACCTTGTTGTCCTTCCAGTCCGCGTTCTTGATCGGGACCGTGTCGGTGAACCAGCTCCAGGATCCGCCCGACCAGATCATCAGCTGGGCCGGCCAGTCGGTGTAGCTGTTCAGGTTCCAGGTCTCGTTCCAGTCGCCGTCGGTGTATCCGACCTGGTCCCGGACCGCCTCCTTCTCCGGCTCGATCAGCACCGACTCCAGGTACGGCGCCCACTCCTCGTCGGACCGCCGGTTCGGGTACCGCGCCGTGGTGGCGCGTTCGCCGTCGACGTACAGCGTGTAGAACGGCTGGTCGATGTCCACCTTCGCCTTGAAGATGCCGTCCTTGTACGGCGTCCAGCCGGTGACCTCCCGCGCTGCCTCGAGCACGGCCTTGCCCGGCCCGTCGGCGCTCCGGTAGACGACCTTGTGCCCGTTCGACCCGGAGTCGCGGTCGTCGAACTCGATCGTCTTGTCGACCTGGTAGGTGCCGGCCGTCACGTTGACCACGAGGTCACACGACAGGTGCCGGTTCAGGTTCCGCGCCCGGATGGTGTCCCGGGCGTGCTCGATCGTCCGCCAGGGCTTCGACTTCGTCCCCGGCGCCGCGTCCTCGCCGTCCAGCGAGACCCAGAACGACTGGCATCCCGCGGTCTGCTCGGCCGGGCGGGCGCTGAACGCCGTACCGGCTCCGACCACTCCGAGGGCTACTCCGATGACCAATCCGCCTAGTACGCGCATCGAGGTCACCGCCCCGCCACGTCGTACGGGAAGGTGGGCAGCACGCCGATCTTGTCGTACTCCATCTTCGTGGCGTCGAAACCCTCCGCCCAGTTGGCGTTGGTCACCTCGTTGCACTTGTACGACTGGTACTTGTCGTCGGAGACCTTGCCGACCTCGATGTTCGCAAAGCTGAACCCACAACCGCCCGCGTCCATGTGCACCCCGCGGGTACCGCCGGCGTCCGGCATCGACGGGTCGGGGATCACGTCGCCCACGACGAGCTGCTCGACGGTGTTCTGCACCGGGTGCGGCTCCTGGTTGTCGATGCCGTAGGTGTAGAACGCGCCCATGTCACCGGAGTCCAGGCCGGTCTCCTCGAGCCGGATGTACTTGAACGAGTTGCCGGACGCGTACTGCTCGCCGTCCTTCACCTCGGGTCGCGACTCCAGGCTGATGCCGTAGCGCGCGGAGTGCTTCACGACGATGTTGGAGATGGTGTTGTTGCCGGTGTCCATCAGCTCGATCCCGGCCGCGTCACCCGGCACCAGCTCGCCGATGTGGTCGATGAAGACGTTGGAGATCGTGTGGTGGTTGCTCAGGTCCCCTTCACCCGGCCAGCCGCCTTCCACCTTGATGCCGTCGGCGCCGATGTTCTCCAGCAGGCTGTCGGTGATCCGGGTGTGGTCGTTGGCGAACAGCAGGTAGATCCCGGTGAAGCCGGTGTCGGACAGCCGCAGCCGGGTCAGGTCGATGTTGCTGGTGTTGGTCAGTCTGATCGCGCCGAACCGGTTCCGCGGCATCTCGATCTGCCGGTCGTACTCCGGGTACTTGTGCTCGACGCCGGCGTCACCACTGGACACCCACCCGTTGCGGTACCAGGTCACGAAGTCGGAGTACTGCACCCCGAGCCCGTCGAACGTCACGTCGTGCAGCCGGTCCTGCGGCGACGCGCCGGCCAGGTCCAGGACCGTCTTCACGGTCGGCCGCAGCACCCGCACGTTGTCCATCGAGCCGGACCGCGGCTTGTAGTAGACCTCGCCGGCCTTGTAGTCGAGGTAGTACTCCCCCGGCTGGTCCAGGAAGCTGAGCGAATTGTGGAAGAAGTACCGGGAGCCGCCGCGGCTGTTGACCATCGCGTAGCGGGTCCAGTGCTTCAGCGTCGTCTGGGTCTTCTTGAAGTTGGTGTCCAGCAACGGGATCGTGTCGGTGAACCACGACCAGGAGCCGCCGGACCAGATCGTCACCGAGGCCTGGCTCAGGTCCCAAGTGGGGTCCCAGTCACCAGGTGTGCCCCACATCCAGTTCCGGACGTCCATCTTGTCCTCCTCGTAGAGGATGGACGTCAGATACGGCGACCAGGTGTCCTCGGTGCCACGGTTCGGGTACCGGGCGTTCGTGGCGCGCTTGCCGTCCTCGAACAGCGTGTAGAACGGCTTCGCCGGGTCGACCTTCGCCTTGTAGATGCCGTTCTGGTACGGCGTCCAGCCGGTGATCTCCTCGGCTCCGGACAGGGTCGCCTTCCCGGGACCGTCCACGCTGCGGTAGACCACGCGGTGCCCGTTCTTGCCGGAGTCGCGCTGGTCGAACCCGATCGTGGACGTCACCGGGTACTCGCCGGCCTTCAGGTTGACGGTGATGTCGCAGCCCATCCGGTCGTTGAGCTGCTTGGCCCGGATCTCGTCGCGGGCCCGGGTGATCGTCTGCCACGGGCTCTTCTCGGTGCCCTTGGCCTGGTCGTTGCCGTCGGGCGCCACGTAGAACGTCTCGCAGTTGGCCGCGCCGGCGGGTTGGGTGTTCAGCTGGACGGCCGCGACTGCCACCAGGGCAGCAGCGACCACCCCGGCGCCGACGCTCAGCGTCGTACGCCTGGTTGTGGGTTGGGACATGGTGGGCGGTGTCCTCTCAGGGATCAGTCGCCGGCGCCGTGACCGTTCTGGTCGCGCCAGCGCTCGTACTCGAGGCGGGTCTTCTCGGTGAGGGGGTAGTAGTCGCGCAGGGGTGCGCCTTCGTCGATCCGTCGACGGCTGAACTTCTCCCAGGCGTCGTGCTCGGCAGCGGCTTGGACGACGGCCTCCGCGCGCCGCCGCGGGACGACGACAGCGCCGTCGTCGTCGGCGACGACCAGGTCACCGGGCAGCGTGAGCACACCGCCGACCGCGACCGGGACGTTGTAGGCCCAGGGGAAGAGCTCGGACTGGGACGCGTAGTGCGGGGTGGCTCCGGTGGACCAGATCGGGACGTCGAGCTCGGATACCCGCGGCACGTCGCGGATCCGGCCGTCCACCACGATTCCGGCGCCGCCGCGGAGCTTGAAGTAGCGGACCAGCATGTCGCCGAAGCAGCCGGTGGTGTGGCTGCCGTAGGCCTGGACCACGAGCACGTCGCCGGGCTGGACCTCGTCGAGCACGGCCCACAGCGCCGTGCTGCGCTCGATGTATTCCTGCGTCTGGCCGTCCGCGATGTCCTCGCGCTGCGGCATGAACTGCAGCGTGAGCGCGCGGCCGACGACCTTCTTGCCGGGGAACATGCTGCTCGGCCCGTCCATGAAGGTCCGGCGGATGCCCTGTCCGTGCAACCGGGCGCAGGCGGTGGCCGACCCGATCCCGGACAACCGCGACACCAGCTCGGGATCCAGGGCCGGCGGGTTCTCGCCGCGCACCGGGAGGTCCCAGACAGGGGCCACGGGGGCTTGTTCGATGCTCATATGTCTCCTCAGTCAAGCGCCACGTGTGCGGCGCGATAGGCGTTACGGGTCAACCGCAGGTCGAGCCGGATGGTCCGGCCCGGCGGCATCGTGATCTCGAGTCTGTTGCCGCCGACAACGACCGTCTCGGTACCGGGGGCGGGCGGCGGCGAGGTGTACGCCGGGGACGGGCCGGGATACCCGCCGGTCCCGGAAGTCACCGTGGTCACGACGGCCTCGTCGATGCGGTCGGTGCCGAAGCTGCCGGCCTGGACGATCACGCGCCGGGTCTGGGTCGCCGACAGGTTGACCAGCTGCAGCCCGGTGCGGTCCGGCTCGACCGTGTCGACCAGCGCGGCGACGTCCGCCGGGAGACCGGGACGGCCGCGCTCTGGGTCGAGGTACAGCACGCGCAACGGCAGCAGGCCGCCGTTGTAGAGGAGTTGCGGCGTACCGGTGGTGAGCTGGAGCAGGGCCTCGGTCGCGACCGGGTTGTGCCGCTGCCAGTGGTGGATGTTCATCTCCGCCGGGTCGACGGTGTCGACGGCCATCAGGTCCATCCGGCGCTGCACCTGGGACAGCGCGACCCCGAGCATCGCCTCGGGATAGCCGGGGTTGTCACCGGCCAGGTAGGCGAGCCAGGGCGCCTCGTGACCGGCGTCCTCCTTGTTCCGGAAGTCGCGCACGGTCCGCCAGTCGTAGCCGCTGCGCTCTCGCAGCTGTTGCAGCCGCTGACGGTCGGAGGACTCGAAGGCCGCCTGCCACAACCACATCGGCAGCCCGAGCTGCGGCGGCTGGTAGTCGAACCAGCCGTCGTCGCCGTACCGGTTCGGGATCAGCAGTGTCGGTTCCGCGCAGTCCGGACCGAGCTCGGCCTGCCAGCGGTCGCGGATGCTCAGCTCGGTCTCGTCCACGGCGGCTGTGATGCCGCGCTCGTACAGGTGATCCAGCAGCTGCCGCGCGATGTCGAGCCGCTGCGAATCGCCAGTCAGGAGTACGCCGTTCAGCGCCGCGATGCACGCCGCGGAGCCGACGCTGTAGACGCCGTGCGGCCAGTTCCAGCCGTAGTTGCCGCCGTACCAGCGTCCGTCGTGCAGCTCGCCGACCTCGCCGCTCGGTCCGACGTTGTCCGGGAGCAGACCGCCGTTGGCCGCGGCGCGCTCCTGCCACGAGTCGAGGTACTCGAGTGTCCAGGCCGCGAACCGGTCGTTGTGGTCGTAGAGCCAGGCGTTCGCGGTCAGCGTGGTCGCGGCGAGGTTGACCGCGACGTCGCCGGCGCCGAGCCGGCGGATCATCTCCGCGCCCATCAGGTCGGCCTTGGCCGGGTCCTTGAGGTCGTCCCAGGTCTCGATCCCCTGCACGCCGGGCAGTGGCAGCCCGAAGATCCGCATGTTGGTGAGGTCGGCGCCATACGTTCGCCACTCGTCGTTGATGCCCCAGCGCGGGCCACCGCCGCCGTTGTGCGGGGCGCGGATCGTGCGGGTCGCCGGGTCGTAGTTGCCCGCAGGTGAGCCGGGCAGGTAGAGCTCGGCGAACCGGTACGCGCGTTCGCGGAACACCTCGTCACCCGGGTCGGCGGCGCACAGAGAGTAGAAGAAGATCATCGACTCGCCGATGTGGAACCAGTCGTAGCCGCGCTCGAACTCGTCGATCAGGAACCCGAGGTCGGTCAGCTGACGGGTGACACCTTCCCAGTGCCACTTGGCCACGTCGATCAGGTCGTCCGCGCCGCCGAGCTGGTAGAGCACCGGCCAGTTCACGAACGCCTCGTAGAAGTCGTCGGCGCCGTCGCGGCTCGGCACCGGACCGGCGTACCGGAGGCTGCCGTCGGGCAGGCAGTAGCGTTCGCGGAACAGCCACCAGCCCTCGTCCATCACGTCGAACAGGCGGCGCTGCATGATCGCCCACGCGGGCGGGCTGCCGATCGGGGTCTGCGCAACGATGGTCGTCATCCCTTGGTCGCTCCTGCCGTGAGGCCGCTGATCACGTGCCGCTGCAGCAGCACGAAGACCACCAGCAGTGGCGCCACCGCGAGCAGCAGTGTCGGGAAGACGACCGTGTAGTCGGTCGAGTACTGGCTGACCGCCGCGTACACGCCGGTGGTCACGGTGTAGAGACCGCTGCCCGGGCCGAGGATGATCTGCGGGTTCACGAAGTCGTTCCACACCGAGAAGGTGTTCAGGATCACCATCGTCACCACCGCCGGCTTCATCAGCGGGAACACGATCGACCAGAAGATCCGGTGCTTGCCGGCGCCGTCCACCGCGGCCGCCTCGTCCAGGCTGGCCGGGATCGTCATGATGTAACCGGCGTACAGGAAGATCGAGAACGGCAGCGTGAGCGTGGTCTCGAAGAGCACGAACCCGGGGATCGTCCCCATCAGCCCGAGGAACTTCAGGGTGTAGACGACCGGGATGACCAGCACCTGGCTCGGGATGAACGTGCCGGCCACGAACAGCAGCAGGAGCACCCGGTACCGGCGTTCGCTGCGCCGGGCGATCACGTACGAGACGGGGCCGGCGAGCGCGACGGACAGCACGTTGACCAGGACCACGAACAGCGCGGTGACGCCGTACCCCTTGAGGATGTTGAAGTCGGGGTTGGTCCAGGCCTTCTGCAGGTACTCGGTGGTCAGCAGGTCGGGCGACAGCGAGAACGGGTGCCTGAGGATGTCCTGCTGCGACTTGAACGCGCTGACCACGAGCAGGTACATCGGCACCAGCATCAGCACGCTGGTGACGACCAGGAACGCGATCCGTCCGGCGCCCTTCACCTTGATCGGCTTCGGCTGAACCACTCTGGTCTTGATCCGGGGCATGCGAATCGCGCTCACGCCTTCACCCCCTGATCCACCCGTGATCGCAGCCGAGCGACCGTGAGAGCGAGTGCCGCGGTGACGATCATCAGTACGACGGACTGCGCCGAACCGAACCCGAGCGCGTTGTTGTGGAACGAGTCCCACAGGATCAGGTAGGCCGCCGTCTGCGTGGATCCGGCCGGACCACCGCCGGTCAGCGACACGACCAGGTCGTACGTCTTCAGCAGCGTCACCAGGGACAACACCAGGTTGACCGTGACCACCGGCGCGAGCGCGGGCAACGTGACGTTCAGGAACGTCTGCCGCGCCGACGCGCCGTCGATCCGCGCGGACTCCAGCAGGTCACGCGACACCGTCTGCAGCCCGGCCAGGTACAGCACCACGTTGACCCCGAACCCGGCCCAGACCAGTACGCCGATCAGGCTCGCCAGCGCCCAGTTCGGGTTCGACAGGAACGGCAGCACCTCGGCGCCCTTGGACGTCAGCCAGCCGTTCACCACACCGGACGTCCCGAGGACGGCGCTCCAGAGGAAGCCGACCACGAGAGCGCTCAGTACGTGCGGGTAGAACAGCACGACCCGGAAGAACGCGTTCAACCGGGACGCGCCGTTCACCAGCAGCGCGAAACCGAGGCCCAGCACGCTGAGCAGCACGGTCCCGACGGCGGCGATCAGCAGGGTCACCCACCCGGCGCGGATCGCCTCCTCGCTGCGCGCGAGGTCGACGTAGTTCTGCACGGGGGGCGGCTGCGGGGGGGGGGGGGGGGCGGCGTCGCCGAGGCG
>NZ_JBITJU010000045.1:0-36041 GCF_044460355.1 Kribbella sp. NPDC050124 | reverse complement strand
TCGAGAACGGCAAACTCGTCGAACGACCCGACGAATCAGGAGGTGATCAACAAGCTGCGTGACACGCCAATCCACAGGTCTTGACTATTCCTCCGATCGCGAGAACACTCCCTTGTAGTAGCGATCCACGTACTCGTACGCCATCTCGTGGCTGCACCGGGGGCAGGTTCCACTCAGCCGGACCCCCCGTGCTGTCTGAGTTGCGTGGCAATTCTTGATGAAGTCAGCCGCGAATCCAGGCTCGGTGACTTCCTCGAACGGCCAAACCTGCGGAGCAGCATCGGCCATGACCCGACCTTCCTGACCCGCGCTCACGGTCCCGTATGTGTGAAAGGTGTCCAAAGATGCGGTGCGTCCATCGACGACTCGCGGAGATTGCGGACGGCATCATGCAGTGCGACCGCCGACAGCTGCGGACGGAGTGCTCCCTCCACCGCGATGCGACGGTAGACGTCTGTGAAGACAGTTGCAGACGCGTCCTCATGCACCGACCAGAGCGTCGCCACCACATGCCGGTAACCCATGTAGTGCAAAGCCGCGGCCAGCGTGATGGCTTCGTCGAGCAGTTCGATGCCGCCCATCGCCGTCTTGCACGCGGACAGGCCCGCATAGTCCCCGTGGAAACGTTCGGCACTGATATCGGCGATCGTCAGCATTCCGTCGTGAAGCCACAGACCACCGCTGGACGGGTCCAGGAGATCCTGGTCGCCGTGACAGTTGAAATGGACCCAGGAGTGGTCGGCCAGGCCGGCGCGGACCGCGTCACGTGTCGCCGCGTCGTCGGTGAGCTCCGTACACGTGTCTGGCAGCAGCTTCTGCAATGTCTTGCGTTCGGCATCGGTTGTCAGCGGCACCTGTCCGGCTGCGTGCCCGACCGACACCACGAGCATCCGCTCCGGAACGTCGGACTCAGTCGACGACCACGACGTGGCCCACCTCGAGGAGCGCTCGAAGCGTCGGAGTGTACGACGAGACCACCCGATCCAGCACTGTCCTCGGAGGTCCGGCGGCAGGCGCTCCGTGATAGCCGGCCGCATGGATCGGAAGCACGGTCAGCCGGTCGGGCACCACCACACCCGTGGCCAGGACTCGGTTTCCCCCGCCGGTGTATCCGAATACCCGAGCTCTGCCAGCACCGGCTCGGCAATGGAATCCCACATCCAGGCTTGGGGCTCGACAAGCATGTCATCAACGGCGGTCTCTGCGAGACTCAACGCCTCGATCGCGCGCCGGTACCGGACAGTCGCCGATCTAGGTGCGTCGGGTACGGCCGCAGCTCCGGCGGCGATTACTTCACGGTCGGCGTCCTCGACCGCACGCAGTCTGGTCAGGTATTCGTTCGCCCGCTGTGTGGTTCCCTCCAGCGTCAGTCGCTCCAGCGCCACGCTGGTCACGCCTTCGGGCTGGACGATCAGAGCGTCGCAGCGCCAACGACTCACGTTGACCACCACGATCGGTCCGCCCTGCGCAGCCGGTAGAAGATCCTCGATCTTCGGTGGACGTAGGAAGTCCTCGAAACCCTTGAGCTTGCGGACTTCCTCGACCAGTTCGTCCCACTCACGTGTCAGCGCCATGCGGCGATCGACGACGTTGTCGTCCGCGAATTCCTGCGACACCACTCCCCCAGCCGGCCCCTAGTCGGCAACTGCATCCCCGCGCTGAGTATGGCACCAGCTGCGGCCGATCGCTACCCTCCGTAGCATCGACGGCGCAGGTCCTAGTGCTCGCGGACTGCCTGCCGCACCTGCTGCAAGCGTCCGGCGAGGTCTGGTGCGGCCGCGGCGACTGCATCCAGGTCGCGGCGCCGGTTCAGGATGCCGGACCAGATGACGGCTCGGCCGGCATCGTTGAGTTCCAGTGCGCCGCGTGTTGTCTGTCGACACCGCTGCGGCGACGGCCGACTGGCAGAGATCGGAGACTCCGGACAGCCGGAACTCCTGGTCGTTCCGGCTGACGCCGGGCCAGGCAACAACGGGGAGCAAGGGTCGATCGCCGTCTCACAGGCGGACAAAGCCACCTGGAGATCCCTGTCCTCGATCGTCGCCGCTGCCAGCAACCGCGCTGCTTCGAGCCGGACCAACGGCTTGGCCGTCGGATGGTCGACAGTGCTCCGCAGCCAACGTGTCGCAGTCGCCAGATCCGCCGGCTGCTCGGTCCGACTCCACCTCGCGAGGCGGATCTGCGCGGCGATGGTCGAGTACTCGGCATGGTCGGCGTCATCGGCCGGCAGTCGATCGAGGTCAGCAGTCGAGATGCGCTCCGCATGCTGCAAGTGCGTGCCATCGCCGGTGAGTGCAAAGATCACCAGGTGCGCCCGGGCCAAACCGATCGCAGCCCAAGGCCACAGCGCTGTACCCTCGGCCTCTTCGGCAACCGCTTCCAGTTCGGGCACCGCCTTGCTGGTGGTTCATCTGGCGGCGGCGTTCTCCGCGCAGGTTCCGTCGTACGCGCGGGTGCACCGGGACGCACTGCGGCGATGGTGGTTGCCGGCGGCAATCGCCGTCCTGCTGGTGCCGGTCGTCGCGATCGCGGCCGCGCTGGTGCAGGGGGCGGACGTGCCGGGCTCGCTGCTGGTCAAGGTCGGCGCGCTGCTGCTCGCCACGGCGGTCATCTGGTTCGCCTCCGTCCAGAAGCTCCGCCGCGACTGATCAGTACTTCTCGCCGAAGGTCGAGATGACCTCGTCGGACCACGGCATGCTGATCGCGTTGGGCCCGAGGAGTTGCATCGCAGACATGACCGTGAGCAGCATGCCGGTGGACAGGAACTCGCGCGCTTCCACCGGCGACGCGCCGGTCAGGTCTCGGACCAGCTGATAGATGCTGCCGAAGCCCTCGCGGACGCAGTCGCCGATGACCGGGTCGCCGCTGGCGGAGAAGCCCTGCAACAGGACGAGTAGCAGCTCGGGCTCGGCCAGCAACCGTTCGAAGTTGTGGGCGAGACTGGCGAGCTCGGGCGACTCCTCGGCCGCCTCGCGGAGGATCTGCTCGATCCGCTCACAGACACTCTGTACGGCGGCCAGGAACAGCTGCTGCTTGGTGCCGAACAGGCGGATAACGTAGGGCTGCGAGACCCCCGCCATCCGGGCGATCTCGTCGGTCTTGGTGCCTTCGTACCCGGACGCGCCGAACGCCTGTACCGCTGCTCGCAGCACCTCGTCCCCGCGCTCCTTGGCGGTCAGCCTGACCCTCGTCGCCATGGGTTTCTCCTTCCGTCCCTTGACATGTTATCAGTCGATGCATACTTTGGTCCCTACTCGAGTTGTTATCAGTCAATAACAACTAGGAGCCTGAGATGACGACGACAGCTCTCGAGGACCGGGAACTGACACCACCGCGGACCAGGAAGTACGGGCTCGGAGCCGTCCTGGTCGCGGTCGGGATTCCGGCCTTCATTGTCAGCCTGGACAACCTGGTGGTGACGAACGTGCTGCCGGTGATCAAGCACGGGCTCGGCGCGTCGCTGGCCGACCTGCAGTGGTTCGTGAATGCCGACAGCGACAGCGGCACCGCGGCGCCAAGCTCGAATCCGGGCTCGAATCCGACGTCGGCGCCGGCGAACGGCGTACTCACGAAGACCAGTGATGTCCCGGTCGGTGGTGGGTGATCATTGGCGCCAGTCAGGTGGTGGTCACCCAGCCGAAGGCCGGCACGTTCAAGGGGTTCAGCTCGATCTGCACCCACCTGTAGTGTTAGCTCGCCAGCGTGGAGGGCGGTACGATCAACTGCAACTGCCACGGCAGCAGGTTCAACATCAGCGACGGTTCGGTCGTCAACGGCCCGGCCACGCAGCCGCTGCCGGCCAAGCCGATCGCGGTCCCGGCCGAGGTCAAGGCGGCCACCGCCGTGTCCTACCAGCGCAAGCTGATCGAGCTCCGGTACGCGATCGCGGTCGAGAGCGAACTGACCAAGAGCGAGATCCTCGAGCGCCACCTGAACCTGGTCAACTTCGGCGACGGCACGTACGGCGTCCAGGTCGGCTCCCGGTAACCGCTGCGAGTCTGCGATCAGTCTCCCGGCAGCCCGGAATTGATTGCCTCGATCAACTTCGGCCGCAGCTCGGCCGCCGTGATCACCTCGTCCACCGACCCGACCTCGGCCGCCCGCTGGATGCTGTGTACACGGTCGAACTCGGTCGCCACCTCACCCAGTTTCTCGGCCCGTACGGCGGTGCGCACCTCGGCCAGCTCGGTCGCCAAGGCGGCCCGCTCGGCGCCGCTCGCCGCACCGACCCGCTCGGCCAGCGACGCGACCCGCGGGTCGGAAGCGGTCCGGGAGTTGACCTCACCGGCGAACACGACCGCAGCCGCCGGCGCGCCGCCGATCACCGACGCGAACGAGCCCTCGACCGCGAGCACCGTCATCGACGGGTTCAGCGCCTTGGAGAACACCACGAACGCGCCGCCGTGGTAGCGCGAGACCACGCAGAACACGATCGGGCCGTCGAAGTTCACGATCGCCCGGCCGATCTCGGCGCCGTACTCCAGCTGCAGGTTCCGCATCGAGTCCGGTGAGCCGTCGAAACCGGACAGGTTGGCCAGCACGACCAGCGGCCGGTTCCCGCTGGCCGCGTTGATCGCGCGGGCCGCCTTCTTCGACGACCGCGGGAACAGCGTGCCCGCGGTATAGGTGTCCGGGCCGTCGGTGGGCGGGAAGCCGCGACGCGGCACCGACCGGGACTCGATCCCGAGCAGACAGACCGGGTACCCGCCGAGCCGCGCGTCCTGCACCACCGCAGTGTCCGCGTCGGCCATCCCGGCCCAGCGCTCCAGCACCGGGTGGTCCTGATCGGTGACGGACCGCATCAGCGTACGGATGTCGAACGCCTTCTTGCGCTCCGGGTTGGTCACGGCCGAGAAGATCTCGCCGACGATCCGGAAGTCACTGCCCGCGACGTTGTGCGGGTACGTCGTCACGTCGCGATCCACCGGGTCCGACGTCTCGGCCCGGCGCGGACCACTCTCCCCCGGTACGACGTACGTGTGGTCGTAGTACGCGATCAGCACGTCCCGCGCACCCTTGAGGTCAGGCGCCCAGTACTGCGCCTGGCCGTTCGGCCCCATCACCCGGTCGTAGCCGCCGATACCGTAGTTGTCCTCCGCGGAGACACCGCCGGAGAAGTCCAGCGACTGTTTGCCGGTCAGCACCATCGCGCTGTCCGGCGTCATCACCAGGATGCCCTTGGTGTGCATCAGCATCGTCGCCTCGGCGTTCCAGTACGGCTGCGCGCCGACGTTGATGCCGGCCACGACGATGTTGATCTCACCGCCGTCCTGGGTGAACTCGACGATCCGCTTCAGCGCCTTCGCCACCCAGTCCATGTTCTCGGTGCCGGAGTCCATCGAGATCCGGGCCCCGGCCGACAGCGAGTACCACTCCACCGGCACCTGCAACTGCTCGGCCAGGTCGAGCGCGGCGATGATCCGCGAGCACTCAGGCTCGGCGACCGCGCCGAGCGCCTTGGTCGGGTCACCGCTCAGCGCGACCCGGGTGACTCCCTCCGGGTGCCGAGGGGTCGGCGTACTGACCACGCCGAGGATGACCCCGGCCTTGTTCAGTCCGCGCGGCCGCTCGACCGGGACCAGGTTGCCGCTGTCGTCGAGATCGTGCTCGACGAACGTGCCGCCCGCACCGGCGACCATGCCGCTGACCTCGTACGGGTAGATCGTGTTCCGGCGGCGGGACCGCTGCACCTTCTGCGCGTAGTCGTCGAGCGGCATCAGGCGCTCGGTCGGCGGCTGCTCCACCGACGTCACGACACCCGCACCATGCTGGTAGTAGAACCGCGCAGCGAGCAGGTTGACCGAGTCGTCCGGCGTCGCCACCCGGCCCTGGACCAGGACCTCCTCGATCCCGGCGCCGGCGGTCAGCGGGGCGATGTTGCGGCGCAGCGCGGTCAACTCGTCGACCTGGGCCTTGATCTCGGGCCAGATGTGCACCCAGACGTGGTTCATGTCGAGCTTGGCCCCGGCCGCACCACGCTCGGTGCGAGCCCGGCGGATCGCCTCCAGGCAGTTCGCGATCGCCCGCTCCGCGTGCGGCAGCGAGGTCACCTGACCCTCCTCGTCCCGGACCACCGCGAACTGGCGGACCTGCGCGAGCGCGACCAGGCGCTGGTCGGCCTCGTTGTCGCGCCCCACGCAGTAGTACAGGAGCACGTCCTCGGGCGCCTCCAGCCGGGTGATCCGGAAGTCGCGCAGCCGCCACAGGTTCAGGCGGCGGCCGACCATCGGGTGCACGCCGCGGACGTTGTCGTCCTCGGCCACCGAGCCGCCGGCCGGGCGGTAGGTGAAGTACGACACCGGGAGATCCTCACCGGGAGCGATCGCCACCGAGAACCGCCGTACCCGCTGGGAGATCGGCAGGTCGGCGACCATCCGCCGGTACCGGTCGGAGGCCTCCTGCTGCGAATCGGACAGCTCCTGACCGTAGAGATACAGCTCGACCACGGCCTCGTGACCGGCCAGGCGGGCGTCAATCTGCGCGGTGAGCGCCCGGGACAAGCCGCTGTTCGGGTCGGCGAGCTCGGCCACCGTGCCGACGGTCGTGACCAGGTGGCTCGGACGGTCGTCGATCGTGTAGTCGGCGGTCGCGAACGGCCGCCCGTCGACGGCGAACTCGCGCAGGTCGTGCAGCTCGTACTCGCGGTAGTGCCGGCGGATCAGCACCTCGAGCATCGGCTCCCGCTCGCCCCAGCCACGTTCCACCCGCTGGGCGAGGAACCGGACGATCGGCTCGGGGATCGCGGCCAGCGCGTCGACGCGCTGCTGCCGGTCCGGGACATCCGGGTTCGCGGCCAGGTCCGCGACCTCGTCGCCGACACCGGCGATGATCGTCGCCCGCTCCGCATCGACCAGCGGCTGGTCGAACCACCGGAACCGGACGCTCCGGGCCAGGTCACCGACCACCGGGAACCGCAGCTGCGTGGCCAGCACCAGCCGGTCCAGCAACTCGTGCGCAGCCTCGTCGATCGGCGCGTCCGGCCGCGGCTCGGCAATCCAGCGCTGCAGCACCGACGTCACCAGCACTACATCGGGAGTCGACCGCTGCTGCGCGAGGAAGATCCGGAACACGGCCTCCTCGACCTCGCTGCTGCGTTCGAGATTGGTCACGCCATAGTGACTGAGCACCCGGCCCAACCGGCCTTGGAACTCGGCCGGCAGCGCACCCCGGTCCGGGTCGAGACTCTGCAGGTAAGTGTGGAAGTGCTCGCGCGGACTGTGCACCCGGTTCTCGATGCTGGTGTCCGTCCCAGCCGGCCGGTTGCGGCTCAACTCGGCGAAGTCCGCGAATACCGTCAGCAGATCGACCTCTGCACCCACTGGCGGCTGAGGCAACTCTCCCCGCGCGACCAGGTAATCGGCCAGCATGCCGCCCTCGTCCTGCGGATCGATGTCGAACCCGAGCAGCATGCTGCGCAGATCGTCCAGCCCCCGCTCGACCCGCTCGGCCGCGGACTTCTCCCCCGACCCGTTCGGCAGATCCAGCTGTACGCCGTTCTCCACCGCAGCAGCCGCTTCCGCACCGCCTTCATCGGCCGCCGGCTCCAGCCGAACCAGCGGCGCACCGGTCTCCACCTGAGTCCCGGTGGCGACGAGCAGTTCCTTCACGGTGGCCTTGAACGGCGCGTACAGCACCGTCTCCATCTTCATGCTCTCCAGCACCAGCACCGGCGCCCCGGACTCGACCTCTGCGCCGCTCTGCACCGGCGTCGCCACCACGAGCGCCGGCGCGGGCGAACGCAGCACGCCGCCCTCGTCGCGACTCACGCGGTGCGTCACACCGTCCACCTCGACCAGGTGCACCGGCCCGTGGGTCGCGGTCACCAGCCGGAACCGCTGCCCACCGACCACCAGGCGGCCCGTGTAGTCGTGCAGCCGCTCCAACTCGGCGTCCACCACCTTGAGATGGTCGTTGCCGTTCCCGACGCCGACCCGGAACCGTTCCGGCCCGATCCGCGCCACCGTCACCCGGTAGCTCGCGCCACGCAGCTTGAGGTCGATCGCGCGACCCACCTCGTGCTGCACCTGCGGCCGGCCGCCGTGCGCGGTCTCGAGCAGACGCGTCCGCTCCACCCGCTCGGTGTCCTCGTACCCCTCGATCGCGGCCGCGACCAGCGCGACACCGGAGTGCCGGTGGGACACTAACCGGCCCTCGCCGCGGACCCGGTCGATCCAGCCGGTGTCGGCGCTGCCGTCGATCACCTCGGGCTGGTCCAGCAGGTCGAGGATGAAGCTCTTGTTGGTCGCACCGCCCTCGATCAGCACCGTGGTCGCCTGCATGGCCCGCCGCAGCCGCGCCAGCGCCTCGTCCCGGGTGCGGCCGTAGCCGATGATCTTCGCGATCATCGAGTCGAAGTCGGCCGGGATGCTGTCCCCCGCGCTCACCCCGGTGTCTACCCGGATCCCGGGCCCCGCGGGCAGATCGAGTACGACGATCCGCCCGGGCGACGGCGCGAAATCACGATCCGGGTCCTCAGCGTTCAGCCGGGCCTCGACCGCGTGGCCGCTCTCGACCGGCTTGGCACCCTCCAGCCGGCCGCCGTTCGCGACGTGCAACTGGGCCTTGACCAGGTCGAACCCGGTCGTCAGCTCGGTGATCGGGTGCTCCACCTGGAGCCGGGTGTTCACCTCGAGGAACGCGAACGACTTCTCCCCCGGGTGGTACAGGAACTCGACCGTCGCCGCGCCCTTGTAACCAACGGCGAGCGCCAGCCGCTCGGCCGAGGCCTTGAGATCGTCGACCTGCGACGCGGACAGCAGCGGGGACGCGGACTCCTCGATCACCTTCTGGTTCCGGCGCTGCACCGAGCAGTCCCGGACACCGAGCGCCCAGGCTGTTCCCTGGCCGTCGGCGATCACCTGGACCTCGACGTGCCGCGCACCGGTGACGAGACGCTCCAGGAACACCACGCCACTGCCGAACGCACGGGCAGCCTCTTCACTGGTCCGCGCGTACGCATCGGACAGCTCGTCGGCGGAGCGGATCACCCGGATGCCCCGGCCACCGCCGCCGGCCGTTGCCTTGAGCATCAAGGGGTAGCCGATCCGCTCGGCGGCCCCGAGCGCCGCATCCAGCGACTCGACCGGTCCCCGGCTCCACGGCGCGACCGGTACGCCGACCTCCTCGGCGATCAGCTTGGACCCGATCTTGTCGCCGAGCTTGCGCATCGCCTCCGGCGACGGACCGATGAACGTGACACCGATCCGCTCGCACAGCTCGCCGAACGCCGGGTCCTCGGCCACGAACCCCCAGCCGACCCAGGCTGCGTCGGCCCCCGTCTCGCACAACGCCCGCTCCAGCAGGGCGAGATCCAGGTACGGGCGCGCGGACGCCGGGCCGAGCGGGTAGGCGATGTCGGCCTCCCGGACGAAGGTCGCCGTACGCTCGCCGTCGGTGAACAGCGCCACGGTCTCGATCGGGTCACCGCCCTCGGCGTTGACCTCGCGGACCGCGTTGATCAGCCGCATCGCGGCTTCACCGCGGTTCACTATCGCGATACGCTTGAACATAGACCGCCTCCGTGTCTCACCCTGCGCCTCACCGACAGGCCCTTTTGGATCGCAAAACGCGGCCGTCGCGGGCACAGGATCTAAACGGGCGTCGATAACGGTGGCTCTCCTTGCGGGATTGACTCGTTGACACCCTTCCGTCGAGCCAGCCCCTCAAAATGTCAGTCCTAGTCCTCGACGCGGTCACTCGTTGCCGCGGCCTTCTCCCCGGTCGGCCCCAGCCGGGCGCGGGATCCCGAGAGCACAGATTGCACCGAAGGCGACGACGGCGACGCCGACCCACACCGCCGGGATCAACCCGTCGACGAAGTCCTGCGGGGTGGCGGTGCTGCCGTACGTCACGAACACCGTGCTGAGTATCGCGATTCCGAGGGCACCGCCCACCTCTCGGACGGTGGTGTTCGCGCCCGAGGCCTTGCCGGCGTGATCGCGGCGTACGGAACCCAGAACCACTGCGGCGGTCGGCGCGAACACGAATCCCATGCCGGCGCCGGCGACGATCATCGGTCCGACCAGGTCGGTGTACGGCGTGTCGACGCCGGCCACCAAGTTGATCCAGCCCAGGCCGACCGCTTGGAGGAACAGCCCGAGCGCCATCAAGCGACCGCCGCCCACGCGGTCGGTGAGAAGTCCGGCCACCGGGGCGATGAACATGGGCACCAGGGTCCAGGCCAGCGTCCGCACGCCGGCCTCCAACGGTGTGCGTGCCGGAGTGATCTGGAGGTACTGTGCGAGCAGGAACAGCGAACCGAATACGCCGAAGTACATGCTCGCCGACACCACGTTTGCCAGACTGAACGACCGTACCCGGTAGAACCCGAGCGGCAGCATGGGCTGAGCCGCGCGGCGTTCCCATCCAACGAAGAGGGCCAGCAGCATGAGACCCACCGCTAACGCGGCGAGAACCCCCCGCGAGGTCCAGCCGTCCGGCTCGCCGTGAACGATGCCCCAGACGACGGCCAGCAGGCCCGCTGCAGCGAGCAGCATGCCCAGCAGGTCGAGACCGGCTTCGGCAAGGCGGCTCTCGCGAAGCGTTGTCAGCGCGAGCGGGATCGCGATTACTCCCACCGGCACGTTGATCCAGAACATCCAGTGCCAGTCCAGACCTTCCACAATGGCGCCTCCGACGACAGGGCCCATCGCGATGGCCAGACCGCTCACGCCGGACCAGAGTCCGAGCGCCAGGCTGCGCAGCTTGTCCGGCATCGCATGCGAGAGCAGGGTCAGCGACAGCGGCATGACGGCTGCCGCGCCGAAGCCTTGTACCGCCCGAAACGTAATCAGCTGAGCGCTGGTGTCAGCGAGCCCACAGCCGATCGACGCGAGCGTGAACACCGCGATACCGATGACGAACACGAGCCGGCGACCGAACCGGTCACCGAGTGCGGCACCCGTCATCAGCAGGCAGGCGAAGCTCAGCACGTACGCGTTGACGAACCATTGCAGGGCTTGGGTGGACGCGTTCAGGTCCAGCGCGAGGGTGTGCAGTGCAGTCGAGACGACGAGGTTGTCCAGCGCGACCATGAACATGGGCAGGCTGCACGCGACGATGCACAACCACAGGGGCGCTCGACGTGCCGACGTCGCGACTGCCGCAGCGGTCGAGTCGGTCGCGGATCGGTCTTCGGACAGGGTCATTTGACAGCTTCTCCTCGAGCGGCCGGGTTTTCACGCGGACGTGTGTCTTCTGAGTCACGCTTCACGATGACTGGCGGGGTTACGGAAAGCTGAATCGATCAGGCGCCGGCCTTGTCGTGGTCGGCGCGCTCCTGTTCCTGGATCCGCCGCTTGGCCTCCGACCAGCTGATGGGAAGGTTCTCGACCGACGTCTCCCAGAACGTGAAGACGGATTCCCGCATGGTCGGGCGCAGACCGACCATGATGGATTGGTGTGGCTCGGTCTTCGCATAGGCGTAGAGGGCGTCCTTGTCCTGCCAGGCCGACAGTGTCCAAAACCTGCGCTTCCCCAGGTCTGCGATCAGCGACGCACCGACCCCACCGCGGGTGCCGAGCACCTGACGCCACGCGGCGAGTGAACGCAGGAAGAACCGCGGAACATCTTTGAACGAACGCACATCGAGGCGTGAGGCCATCACCAGCACCACTGTGCCAGGCGGCGGTTTGCTGATGGACTTCCACGGCAGCGTGGGCACAGTGGGCCTTCCTCGGGTAGGTGTCCAATTGACGAGTAGCACTATCCATACTAGACAGTGGAACTATCCAATCGCCAGTGAGCGAGCAATCTCGGTTGATGAGGGAGGGTGGTCTCGATGCGCATCTCGGAGCTGAGCCGGCGTAGTGGCGTGTCCGTGGCGACGATCAAGTACTACATCCGGGAGGACCTGCTGCCCGCCGGCCGGCCGACCGCGACCAATCAGGCCGAGTACGACGAACTGCACCTGCGGCGGCTGCGTCTGATCCGAGCGCTGATCGGGGTCCGTGGCCTGTCCGTGAACACCACCCGGACGGTGCTCCACGCGCTCCTGGAGCACACATCCGAGCAGCACCAGCTGCTGGGCCTGGCGCTGGGCGCGATCCGGCTCACCGACGAATCCGAGGATGACACAGCGGAGGTGACCGAGGTCGACATTCTGATCCAGAAGATGGGCTGGGAGGTGCACGAGTCGGCGCCCGCGCGAGCGGTGCTCGCCGACACGCTGGCATCGCTGCGCGACCTGGGTGCTCCGCTTGATTCCAAGACCCTGCTTCCCTACGCCAAGCTGGCCGGAAGGATGGCGGTGCTGGACCTGAACCAGTTGGAGGGCGTGACCGACCCGTTCGACCTGGCCGAGCGAGCGGTGCTGTTGACCGTCCTGCTGGAGCCGGCGTTGCTTGCCTTGCGCCGGCTTGCGCAGGAGCATGAATCCGCTCAGCGCTACCGCGCAGGATGACGATGGCGCTGTCGTGATCTAAGTTGCCCCGAGCTCGCGGCGCAGCTGGGCGGCGGCCTCCATGCCGGATGAGAAGGCAGCCTCGTGCGAGCCGATCTGGTCGTAGTACTGCTGCTTGGAGTGGAAGTAGGAGCCGCACAGCTTCAGCCTGGTGCCTTCGTTGACCCGATAGATGGTCTGCTGCGCATTCCGCATCGCCAGGTCGATGATCGGGTGCTCGTAGTGGAACGTCTTGATGACCTTCTCGTTAGCGATCGGGAACGGGCTGTCCGGCGAGACGAAGTAATCCTGCTCCGAGGTGAAACCGTGCAGCTGGTTCAGGTAGTAGGTCACGTACGTCCGCAGCTGACCGTCCAGCGTGACCTTGCCGTAGTTCCAGGGCCTCCATTGGCTACGGTCCACGGGCAGTACGGACGCGTCGGTGTGCAGTTCGACGTTCGAAGCGTTGTAGCGAAGCGGTTCGAGCAACTGTTGCTGCGCGGGCGTCGGGTTCTGTAGGAGGTCACGCGCCTGGTCGGCATGCGTAGCGACGACCGCATAGTCGAACCGTTCGGTGCCGGCCGCCGTGGTCACCACGACGCCGTCCTCGTCCTGATGGATCTCGGTGACCGGCTCGTTCAGCCGGACTTTGGGGTCGACGGCCGCGATCACCTTGCGGACGTAGGAGATCGAACCGCCGGCGACAGTGCGCCAGTCGACCTCCCGCCCACCGAGGCCACCCTCGTCGTGGGCCATGAAGAAGGCGATCACGGTCGTGGCGGGGAGTTCCCATATGAGCTCGGCGGGCACCGACCAGACTGCGGTGCAGAGCAGGATGAAGTAGCCATGGCGGAACGCCTCGCTATAGCCGCCACGGTCCAGATACTCGCCCATCGGCAGGTCGGTGCGTTTCCGGAGGAAGTCCCGGCGGGCCTCTTCGTGAAAGCGCCTGACCTCGCGCCAGGTGTTCTGGAATCCGTCGGGATAGCGGGCGGTCACCTCGTCTTCCGACAGGCCCAGCTGCTCGCTGCCGTACTGCATGCCGTCGTCGAGGTCGAAGAAGTTGAAGCCACTGCGCAGCTTGAGCGAGTCCACACCCAGCTCGTCAAACAGTTTGGTGAGGTTGGGATACGCGGGTGCGTTGAACACGATGAACGCCGTGTCGAGGCCGAGGGTACCGCCCGCGTCTTCGACCTCGACGGTGCTGGCGTGGCCGCCGACCCGGTCGTCCCGCTCGAACAGCGTGATGCTGGCGTGGGCGCGCAAGCCGTACGCCGCGGACAGACCGGCGACACCGCTTCCGATGACGGCGATGCTGGGTTTCGCGGACATGTGGGGGTTTCCAATCTCGTGGTCAGCTGGACAGGGTGACGGTGTGCAGGAGCCCTGACTCACCGTTTTCGGTGGCCACCGCCAGTACGTGGTCCGGCGAGGGATGGATCAGGTCGAAATGCCAGCCATTCATCGGCTGCTCGCCGTCACGCAGGCGGATCACCGTCGTGGGGCGGGCGGCGTTTACGGTGGCCGGCGCCGCGAGCGCCGTGGACAGTCCCGCAAACGCAAAGTCCGACAGCGGGCGCCGCAGGCCGATACCGATGGCTTTCAGATAGGCCTCCTTGAGCACCCAGTACGCCGCGACATATGCGGGACGCAGGTGTGCCGGGACGGTGTCCAACTCGGCGCGTTCCGTGCCAGCGAAGAGCCGGGTCAGGTAGCGCTGCGCGCCGTCTCGCACCGGTGTGCGCTCGACGTCGACACCGCAGGCACGGCCCCGGGTGACGACGCAGGCGATTAGCCCGTCGGTGTGTGACAGGTTGAATCGCAGTCCGCCGGCGTCCGGCCAGGGTTCGGGTCGTCCGTGCCCCGGACGGCGAAAGCACCAGTCTCCCAACAGGCGACCCGACCGCTCGGTCAGCGCGTAGCGGCTCAGCATCCGGGCGCCGAGAAACTGCCGCTTCGCGCGCTGGGTGAGCCGCCGCGCCAGCCCGTCGCGCTCGGCCGCGGTGAGCACGGCCAGGCCGCCGAGCCGCGCGCTGAACGTTTCGACCACGTCCTCCGGCAGCAGCCACAGGTGCCGATCGGGGTGTGACACGGGATGCTCCGTTCAGGTGCCTGCGGCGGTGCGATCGCCGCGTTCGGCGAGGGGGAACTGCCAGTACGAGAACAGCTGGTGGTGCTGATGCAGGTGCCGCAGCACCCGCATCACCTCGTCGATGCTGCCGGTGTCGGTGACGGCCTCGTGCGGACGAAGCTGCCGGCGTACCCGCTCCAACTGCAGGAGAAGCAGTGCGGCACTGGGCAGCGGGTCGTCCAGCGCGTCGGCGGAGTGGACGTAGGTGTGCACGCAGGCGGCCGCGGCGTGCACCAGGCAGTACTCCTTGGCGAGGTCGAACAGCTCGGCGGATTGGCCGGCCTCGCGGCCCATGGCAGCCCGCAACGCAGCCAGGCGTTCCCGCATCGAGGTGACCGAGCCGAGGAGTTCGGCCGCGATGTCGGCCGCGGTCCGCAACCGGTCGCTGTCAGCGGGCTTGGCCTCGTCCGCCAGGTCACGCAGCCGTCGCAGAGCGGTCGGCGCCGCCAGCACCGCGTCGTCCAGGCCCCGGGTGAACAGCTCCTGATCCCAGGGGCGGTACAGCGGCAGGTCGCGCGCGATGCCGTAGAGCACGGGTGCCCGCTCCTCGGCGACGTCTCGGATGGCCTGGTCGGCGGTGGCGGCGGAGGTGAGCAACTGGTCGAGCTGGAGGGCGATGCTCTTGAGATTCACGACGGTGTTGCCATCGGCGAAGTTGGCGACCAGCAGGTCGCGCAGCATCTTCTGGTGGATCGCGTAGTGCGGGTGGTCACGGAGGTAGAAACGCGCACCCAGCAACACGTTCAGCTGGGACATGGTCCGTTCCAGCACGGTCGGGAGGAAGTACTTCACGACCGACGACCACACGCTGGTCTGCTCAGGCACGACCTGCAGCGCCCGTACCGCACCGAGACTCATCGCGTCGGCGAGCATCAGGTCGGCGAAGCATTCCACCAACTGCCGGCGCGAGTAAGGGATGTCGCTGACGGTCTGGCCGAAGATCACCCGGCCTTCGGTGAAGTCGAGGGTGACGCGCAGGGCGGTGTCGACGGCAGACAACGCGAGGCCGTTGATCAGGGCCCGGGCCACCTGCGAGGTCTTCAGCGCGATCTCCAGTCCCTGGCCCTCCCGGCCGAGCAGGGCCGAGTCGGGCACAAAGACCCGGGACAGGCGAAAGCCGCTCATGTCCAGTCCGCGCAGGCCGTGCATCCGCTCGCGGGGCAGCTCGTCGACCGCACCGGCCGGGATACGTCGCTTGTCGACGACGAAGATCGAGTAACCGGCCGGTCCGCCTCGCCCGGCGGTTCGCGCGTACACATTCAGCCCCTGCGCGACCCTGGCGTTGCCGATCAGCCACTTCTCGCCGCTGAGAAGGTAGCCGCCCTCGACCTTCTCCGCGACCAGGTCGTTGGCGGTCAGGTCGCTGCCGTGCTCTCGCTCCGACAGCGCCCAGGCGTACCCGGTGCCGTGCTGGATCTTCTCGATCATGGCCCGCTTCTGCTCGTCGGTGCCGGCCGCCCAGGTGGGCATGAAGGCCAGCGACGTGATGACGAACGCGGTGCCGGTGGTCGGGTCGCGCCGGGCGATCAGCCGAAGCAGATTGAAGCCTGCCTCGACGTCGCCTGCCTTGCCGCCCTGGGCCTGCGGAAGCGAGTACTCCAGGGCGCCCCAGCGCTGCAGCAGGTTGACGAACGGGTACGGGTACTCCTCCCGCTCGTCCAGCTCGAGGATCCGCGCGAATGGCATCCGGCTGTCCGGGTCGTGCGGGTCGCCGAGGTGGTCCTCGAGGCTCCGGGCAAGCTCGGTCAGATCAGCCTTGGGCATCGGAACCTCCGTGTTTGCCGGCCAGCTGGACGGGATGGGCGGAGAACAGCTGATTGGCCCGGTGCAGCCCGAGGGTGACGTCCAGCGCCGGGCCCAGCGGTCCGGCGTCCCGGCGCGGGTCGACGCCGTCCGCGCGGGCGAGCAGGTAGCCGAGACAGGCGCCGAGCCACGACGCGGAACCGGGTTCGGTGCCGAACAGTTGCCGGCGGGGGTTGGCCCACCACAGGTGCAGGCAGCACGCCGCCGCGTGCAGCCAGGAGTACCGTTCGGCCAGGTCCGCCAGGGCGTCACCGTGTCCGATCGTCTGTACGTCGGCCCGGAGTCGGCCGACCCGGTCCGTCAACTCCCCCGCCAGCGCCGCGGTGCCGGCGTCGCCACGGTTGGTCAGCGTACGCCGTACCGACTCGGTGACGGCCTCGAGTGCGGCGATCACCGGGTCGTTGCCCCTGGCAATCAGGTCCAGCCGCTCCGGCTCGTACGGCGGCAGCGGGGAGCTCAGGTCGAAGATCGCCCGGACCAGGTCCGCGTCGGAACCCGGGGCAGCCGCGAGGGCCGGCAGCTGGCCGGTGAACGAGCGCAGGTTGGCGATCGTGCTGGTGTCGATGACACGGACGATCGCAGCGTCGCGCTGCAGCTTCTGGAACAGCCCGTCGCCAGGCCCTTCGCTCCGCAGCACCGACCGGGTGGCCAGTACGGTTCCGCAGCGCCGGATCAGGTCGTCGGCGGCCTCGGCCACCACGTGCTTGGCCGCGCATCCCCAGACGCTGAGCACCTCGGGGACGTGGTGCAGGCCGCGGGCGGCCGCGAGAGCCACTGCGCTCGCGGCCACCATGGCGGCGGACGCGATCGCCAGCTCCCGGCGTGGGAAGGCGGTGTCGGTGAGCAGCTTCCGGCCGACCCGGCGCGTGCTCGCGAAGTCAAGGGTCAGCCGCAGTGCGGTGTCGGCACAGCCGAGACTGCCGGCCATGCTCAGCACCCGGACGACTTGCTGGGCCTTGACCGCGATCTCGACGGCCTCGCCCTCCGTACCCACCAGGGCGTCGGCCGGCACCGGGAGGTCGTCGAGCCGCAGGTGGGCGAAGTCGATACCGCGCATACCGGCCGTACGCACCGCCGGGTCGGAGGTCAGGCGGTCCGAGCTCGCGTTCGGGTCGATCAGGACGGCGGAGAATGCACCGGGTCCGCGCTCGCCGGTCCGCGCAACCACGTAGATCGCGTCGCAGGTAAGCCCCCGGCCGACCATCCACTTCGTACCGCTGAGCTGCCAGCCACCGGTCGCGGTGTCCGGGACCAGGCGGGTGGCGTTGGCCAGCAGGTCGCTGCCGTGGTCGGCCTCGGACAGCGCGAAGGCGACGGCGCCGCCGCGGCGCAGGATGCCGAACACCTGCTCGCGCTGGGCATCGGAACCGTGCAGCAGCAGGCAGGTCGCCGCGGTGATCCCGAACATCGTGCCCGGCATCACGTTCAGGTCCCGGCGAGCCGCGGTCTGGACCAGCGTGAGGCTGTCTTCGAACGAGCGGAATTCGCCGCCACACGCAACGGGCAGGTAGTTCAGGTGGAACTTCGCGGCATGCAGCGCCGCGCACAGCTGCTCGGGGAACTCATCACGTTCGTCCCGTGCCACCGCCGCCGCGAAGCCGTACGGGTTCGTGGTCTCGTACGGGTCGCCCAGCTGGTCTTCCAGCGCTTCCGCCGCGCCGATTCCGTTCATCGGGCACCGTTCAGCGCAGCCGGCTCAAGCGGCACCGGACGATACGTCGCGGCCAGCGCCGGCAGCCCTAGCCCACTGGCCCGCAGCTGCGCGACCCGGGTCTGGTACGCCGCTCCGCGCATCAAGTGCTGCGCGACATCGCCAACCCGGCGGTTGCTCGGCGCCTTGAGATAGCTCGCGGTCACCCAGTCGTTGAAGGCACCCATCGCCGGTCCGCACCACACCTGGTAGTCGAGGACCCGGTCGGGATCGCCGACGTTCGACCAGCGCGAGGACATTCCGAGGTACCAGCGGAACACCAGCGCCATCCGCCGTTTGGGATTGCCGGCCGCGCGGGCGAGCTGCTCGGGATCGCGGCGCTCGAAGTACGACACGCAGTCCTGCCAGACCTCGTCCAGCGGCCGGCGGATGACCTGCGTCTCCAGCCGGTTCCGTTCCGCGTCGGGCAGTGCCTCCAGGCCGTCGTACGTCGTGTAGAGGTCGTACATGCGCTTGGCCCGCATCGGGAACAGCGTTCCCTTCTTGAGCACCTGGAGCTCGACACCCATCTCGAACATGTCTGCGGCCGGTGCCATGTCGAAGTCGGCGATGCCGGCGTCGGCCAGGAGCTGCTTCGTGGCCTTGGAGGCACCGGACTCCACACAGGACTGGTTCACCGATCCGGTGACAACGTACGCCGCGCCCATCGTGAACGCCGCGGCCACTGACGCCGGGCAGCCGAGGCCGCCGGCCGCGCCGACCCGGATCGGCTCGGCGTACCGGTGCTCGTGCTGCACCTTGTCCCGCAGCCGCAGGATGGTCGGCAGCAGGGCGGTGAGCGGTCGCCGGTCCGTGTGCCCGCCCGAGTCGGCCTCGACCGTGACGTCGTCGGCCATCGGCACGTACTTCGCCAGGTCGGCCTGCTCCGGGCTGATCAGTCTCTGCTCGAGCAGTGCCGTGACCAGGGTGGCCGGCGCGGGGCGCATGAAGCGCTCGGCGGTCTCCGGCCGGGAGATCTTCGCGATCACCCGGTGTCCGCAGAGCACCCCACCGGAGGGGTCGTGGCGCAACCCGCTCAGCCGGTAGCGCACGATGTGCGGGGTCAGGTCCATGAAGGCCGATGCCTCGACCCGGGTCACGCCGTGGCGCAGGAAGAGGTCGACGGCCGTGCGTTCCAGCCGTTCCTCACTCGGGCTGTGGATCAGGTTGACCGCGTACGGCAGGCGAGGGATCTCGGCGCCGAAGCGGAGCAGGTCGTTCTCGATCGTCTCGGGCAGCAGCCCGGCCGCGCCGTACGACGCGAGGAAACCGGCCCGGGCCAGGGCGATCACCAGGTCGGCGGACGCGATCCCACCGGCCATCGCACCGGCCATGTAGGCCTGGCCGACCCCGTGCGCGGCGAGGAAGCTGCTGGCTCCGAGCCGACTCGGAGCCAGCGGGCCGACGGCCGCCAGCAGCGGCAGGCCGGACCCGCCGGCACCGGCCTGGCCACCGGCCGCGACGGCGATACCGGTGCCGGTGTGGACGACGAAGCACGGGCGGTCAAGGTCGGCGAGTGCGGCGTAGATGCCCTCGGGATCACTGCTCGGGGCGCCCGGGCCCTGCCACCGCAGCGGGGTCTGCATGGTGTGCCTCTCCTCAAGCCTGCTCGCCCGCGGCGGACGGCCGGGGTTCTGTGTCGGGACGGACCTCGATGGCGAGATCGGTCAGCTCGTAGATCCGCAGTCCCGGCTTCCACAGGTCGGCGTCCGCCACGACGATCAGCCGGTCCTGGTCGCGCTCCACCCGCTTGACGTGGACGTCGAACCGCGCCTCCTCGTCGGGCCGCAGGATCTGTCCGCGGTACTTCCAGGACGTCTCGACGGCGGTCGCCATCGCGAACCGGGGCCGCTCGATGCCCTCGGCCAGGCCCTGGTCCAGTACGAACAGCCGCATCGCCTGCAGCACCGCCTCCACTCCGAGCGACCCGGGCATCACCGGGTCGCGGTGGAAGTGGCAGTCGAAGTACCACTCGTCGGGCCGGATCGCCCGGAACCCGTGCACGTAGCCGGCGCCGTGCCGGCCGCCGTCGGCCACCAGGTCGACCCGGTCGACCAGGTGGAAGTGGCCGGCGGGCAGCCGCAGCCGGCCACCGCTCGGGTCAGTGAACGCGGGGGCGTCGTCCGGAAGCTCGATCCTTCGAACGCGGGACGGGTCCGGCCGCTCACCTTCGATCCACGGCGGTACGTAGCTGCCGTTGTCCAGCCCGACCTGGTTGGACAGCGCGGCCTCGCTGAAGTAGCCGAACATCGACTCGCCGGTGTAGAAGACCTCGCCGTCCGCGGACAGCTCGTAGCTGAAGTTCTGCAGCACGGCCCCCGTCACGGCACTGCTCATCAGCAGCTTCGAGTGGTGACGGATCGTCTTGCCGCGCAGGTCGATGTCCTTGACCAGCGTGGCCCGGCCGTCCAGGTTGCGGATCGAGTACTCGGTCTCGGGCTGGTCCAGCGTCGCACCCAGGTAGTACCCGAGCAGGATGGCCGCCTGCAGCGACGTCTCCATGTACACGCAGTTCGGCATGTGCGGGTGCGAGTTCTCGCGGTAGTACCAGGCGTCGGCCGGCGAGTCGTACTCGGTGACCATCTCCGCGCCCGGACGGAGCTCGCCGCGGGTGCCTGTCAGTGACATGATCCGGTCGACGAACTGGAAGTCCCCGTTCGGGATGTACGGCGCCCGGCGCTCGCCGTAGATGTCGAACTCGGGACCCATCGCCGTACCCAGATTGCCCTTGGCGGCGTGGGCCAGGTGCAGCTCGTTGATCATCGCGGGCTCGCCGGAACGGTTGCGCCGGCCCAGGAACGCCGGGATGCCGCTGCGCTCTGGCCGGTACGGCGTACCGGCCTTCTCGCGGATCTGGATACCGAAGTCACGCATCCGGATCACCGGCTTGTCGCCGAGGTAGACGAGGATGTCCGCGATCACCGACGGGCGAGGAAGCAGGGTCAGCTCCATCACCTCGATCTCGTACCGGATCTCGCGGTGTTCCGGCGTGATCTGGCCGCGGACCTGGACCTGGGTACTCAGCCCGATGATGGTCTGGAACCGCGCGTCCGGCAGCACCAGATGCATGCCCTGGTGCAGCAGATAGGCCTGCAGGGTCTGTACGGCGCCCTCGGCCACCATCGAGCCGGCGAGTACCGGGTCGTCGGGGAAGTGACACTCGAAGTACCAGCCGTCCGGCTCGAGCCGTTTGTACGCCGTGATCGCGCCGAGCCCGCGCGGCCCGCCGGTGCGGTCGATGCGGATCTCGTCGACCATCCGCAGCCGCGCATCGGGCAGCCGGAGCGCCGGGTTGAGACCCGGGTCCTGGGCGTGCTCCGGGCCGAACACCGCCTCCGGCCGGCCCTGCGCCAGCAGTTCCAGGTCGGCGGCGGTCAGGTGGTCCTTGGCGGTGGTGGCGAGCGGTTTGAACCAGGTCTTCGTGAGTGCGGCCCGCTGGGCCTGCTCCTGCTCGGTGAGGACGACACCGAGCGGGGTGTCAAGCTCGGCCTGGGTGAAGAAGCCGGCACAGGCGTCCTGCAGCTCCAGGATCAGCTCGCCGTCGGCGTAGCAGAAGTAGCTGAAGAAGAACAGCGTGGTCTCGCCCTGCCGCACGAAGCGGTTGATCGAGATGTCGTAGCGCAAGGTCTGGCCGACCGACGGCAGATCACCGTGGAAGACCAGCGTACTGTCCAGCAGCCGGTAGACCCGCTCGCCCTTGTTGCGGAAGTCGATGCCGAGGTAGCTGATCAGCAGCAGGTCGCACTGGCCGGCCTCGATCGCCACCGCGGGCGGTACGCCGCCGCCGACGGCGTACCAGGCATCCGATGGGACGTCGTACTCGGTGCGGATGAAGGCCGGCTCGTAGACACCCGTCTCGGCCTTGAGCTCGAGCACACGGGAGACGAAGTGGTACGGCGGCGCAGGCAGCCGGACCCTCTTGGCGTAACCGTCGATCTCGGCGAACTCCGGACCGAACACGTCGGCGATCCGCCCGGTCGCGAAGGCCAGCAGGTCCTGCTCCTCCCAGATCACACCCGGCTGCTTGCCGCGGGCAACGGGAAGTGCCGGCGCGGGCGCGGCGGGGGTGACCGGTATGACGGGCGCGGCGGGCGTGATCGGTACGGCGGGCGTGGCCGGAGCCGGGCGTGCGGCCGGGGGGTTGTCGAGCAGGGCCTCGGTGCGGGTGAGCGTGTAGTCCTGCAGGACGCGGTGCGTCTCCATCACCACCGAGTGGGTCGCGAGTACCTGCTGCCGCATCTCTGCGGCCAGCTCCGCGGCGGCCGTCCGGTCAGCGCGGCCCACAATGGGTGATGCAGTCGGACTCGCCGCCTTCGCGAACCCTGCTCCGATGCCCGGAGCACCCACCGGGGCCGGGGCGTTGGGCGTCGGGGCGTCGGGTGCGGTCCACGGCAGGAACGTCATCGGTTCGCCGTCGAACGTGAGGGTCTCGGCATCGGTGAGACTCAGGTCGGCGGGCATCATGACCTCCCACGAGGCGGGCTCGGCAGACTGTGTTGGCAGGTGGTTCTCGGGCTGGTTCTGTGCGGCCGGACGGTTGCCAGCGGCAAGGATCTCCGCGGCCAGGGGCGCGGCGTCCCGGGCGATCCGGTCCGGTATGGAGGCGCCGCCGCCGACCGGGACGAGTAACCGTTCCCGCGCGGCCGGCGCCTTCGACGCGGCCGGACCGAGCAGCGCGCTGAGGTCCACCGGCACCCCGTTCGCGACCAGCCGGGCGACGAGCGAGGCGACGGACCGGGTGACGGAAGCGCCGCGCCGGTCCACCGCCACCGCGGTGTGCGGCTGCCCGGCGAGGGTCTCGTGTACCCAGCGGGTGCAGGTGGCGCCGGGCCCGACCTCAACGAAGTGCCGGAAACCACGGTCGTAGGCCGTGCTCACCAGCCGGGCGAAGTCGATCGTGCTCCGCAGCGTCTGCGCGATCCGCTCGGCGATGGCGCCGCGTTCGAGGTCGGGCATCGGTTCGTAGTCGTACGCGCTGAGCAGTTCCAGGCCGCCCGTCGTACCGGTCGGGTGGTCGTTGAGCTTGGCCAGTCCGGCGAGCTCGCCGTCGACGACCGGGCAGTGCATCACCGCGTTGACCGGCGAGCGGGCCGAGGGGCAGCCCAGGTCTGCGATCAGCGACCGGCACTGCGCCGGGTCGCCGGCGATCACCACCTCGGTCGGCGTGTTGACGTGCGTGAGGTAGACCCGGTCGTGCGTGGCCAGGGCGGCTTGCACCCGCTCGGCGTCGTCCAGGAGTACGAAGCTGGCCCAGACCTGCTCGTCCGGTACGTCGCCAGCCAGCTGCCACGACTCGCGGACCGTACGGCGAGGACCGCACAGCCGGTCGCGGAACAGCGGGGTCGCAGTGATCCGGTCGTCGCGCCTGCCCTCCCGCTGCCAGCCGCCGGTGGCGAACAGCATGCTGGACTCGCCCAGGCTGTAGCCGAACGCGCCGTGCACCGGCACCCGCAACACCTCGCGCAGCAAGTCGGTGGCGAGGATCGCGAACGTCGTACCGGTGACGAGCAAGAACGGCAGCTCGTCGCCGAACCGGGACTCGAGCTCCATCAGCGCCCGCCGGTCCGGCGTCACCTGGGTGCGCGGATAGAGCTCCGCCGCCCGGAACGTGCGGTCCGGCGTCTCGGTCTCGGACTCGAACGTCGTGAGCAGGCCGGGGAAAGCTCGGAACAGGTCCTGGCCGAGGCCGGGGTAGGTGTTGAAGGCGCCGGGGTAAACCAGCGCCACCTTGCCGTCCGGACCGATCGGCCGGCCGGTGAAGAAACTGCCGGCCGGTGTCGCCCACTCGTCGCCGCGCTCGAACGCGCCGGGGAGGTCGCGCGCCGCCAGCTCCAGCTGGTGACGCAGTTCGGCGGTGTCGTGCCCGACGATCACGGCCCGCAGCGTACCGCCGTTCAGCCGTCCCGCTGCTGCCCGGGCCAGCTCGGACGGGTCGGTGTCGGCGGACAGCAGCTCCTGATGACGTGTCAGTTCCGCGACCAAGCCGGGGAGGTCGGGAGCGCCGAGCGCGAGCAGGAGCGGCCCGCCGGCCGCCTTCCAGTTGCTGGCCGGGAGCGTGTCGGCGGTGTCGCCTGCGGACAGCACGAGCTGACCGTGGGCGCCGTACGAGCCGAGCAGGCTCACCGCCGCATATCGCCGGGAACCGTTGGTCGCCCGGAACCAGGGCCGGGAGGTCTCGGGGACATAGAACGCGGACGCCGCGAAATCCTCCGCCAGGCCGTCGCCCGGCCGGCGCCAGCCGGGAGCGCCCGGCAGGTACCGGTGATGCAGGCACAGTACGGCGCGCAGCAGCCCGGCCATCCCGGCCGCGACGCCGGTGTCGCCGATGTGGGCCTTCGCACTGCCGAAGGCGACGGCGCCGGCACTGGCCGGGTAGACCTCGGCGAGCGCAGCCAGCTCAGCCCGGTCGGCGTCCGGTGTACCGTCCGCGTGCGCCTCCACGTAGCCGACGTCGGCCGCGCTGATACCCGCCCCCGCGAGAGCCTCGGTGGCTGCCGCGGCGAGCAGGCCCGGGTCGGTCCCGGCAGGCCGGCCGTCCGTTGGGGCGGCGTGCCGGACGACGACGGACTCGACCGTGGCGTACGGCTTGCGGCTCGCGGTACCGGGCCGGGTGACGACGACCGCGCCCGCGCCCTCGCCGATCCGCCAGCCCTGTTGCCCGTCGCCGAACGTCAGGCCCGGCGTACAGGTGCCGTCCCCGTGACGGCCGCGCAGCAGCAGGTTCTCCGGCGATCCGGCCAGGTCGACGGCGCCGACCAGGACGGCCTCGATGCTCTCGTCCACCAGCAGCAGCTGGGCGATCTGCAACGCCTCGGCCGCGACCGCTTCGTCTGCGGATACGGTGAACGACGGGCCGGTCAGGTTCCACAGCGAGGAGATCCGGCTGGCCATGATGCTGCCGATGTAGCTCAGGACTTCGTTGGCGACGATCGGCTCGTGCACAGCGTCGCGGGCGATGGCGGCGAGCGCCTCCCGCTGGTCGTCGGTGAGCTCGAGTCCGGCCTCGTCGTACAGCTGCCGCAGGAACGAGCCGATTCCGTACCTGGCCAGGTGCAGGTGCGCGCTCGGCTCGATCTCCATCGCCACCACGACCGCGCACCGCCGAGGCGACGGTCCGGACTCCCCGGCCGGGACAACGCGGCTGAACCCGGCATCGCGGAGCGCCTCGTCGGCGACCTTGGACAGCAGCGCGTGCTGGAGGTTGTAGTTGCGCAGGTCGGCCGGCGGGATCCGGTGGTCCACCGGGTCCAGCGCCACCGTGTCGACGAACGCACCGGCCGGGAGCGTTTCCCGCCCCAGCCCTGCGCGTTCGAGCATGCCGTCGGCAGTGCGATCCAGGCCACGCCAGCGCCGATCGGGCAGCGGCCGGAACCCGTCGGTGCCGTCGTGCATCGCGCGCTCGAAAGCGGCGACCGACTCGAACGGCCCGAAGTGTGCGCCCAGCCCGATGACGTCCAGCGCGGGTGGTTCGACGGGCGCGGGCGGAGTGGCCGACGGTGCCGGCTTGGGCTGGGACAGGAGGACGTGGGCGTTCGTCCCGCCGAAGCCGAACGCCGAGACCGCCGCCCGGCGTGGACCTTGCGTCGCGGGCCAGTCGCGCCGGGCCCGGACCAGCTGCGCGTCGACGCCGGCGGCACCGGGCGATTCGATGCCGATCGTCGGCGGTAGCTCGCCGTGCCGCATCGCCAGGATCACCTTGAGCAGGCTGCTCAGGCCGGCGACCGTCAGCAGGTGCCCGAGGTTGGCCTTGACCGAGCCGAGGAGCGGGCCGTTCGGCCCGAACCACTCGAGCACGGACTCGGCCTCGGTGCGGTCGCCGATCGGCGTACCGGTCGCGTGGCACTCCAGATAGTCGATCTCGCCCGGAGCGATCGTAGCTTGCGCATAGGCGTGCTCGTACGCCGCGAGCTGGCCCGCGGCGTTGGGTACCAGCAGGTGCCGGCCAAGCCCGTCGTTGGACAGCCCGATGCCGTCGATGACGGCGTAGATCTCGTCACCGTCGGCCAGCGCGTCGCTGAGCCGCCGGACCGCCATCATGCCGGCACCCCGGCCGGTGATGATGCCGGTCGACCGCGCGTCGAACGGCTGGCTAATGCCGTTGTCCGAGTACGCGTGCAGGTCGGAGAAGCACAGGTGGATGAGCGCCGGGTCAGGCGCGCAGACTCCGCCAGCCAGCATCAGGTCTGCCTGGCCAGTGGCCAGGTGGTCGCAGGCCAGCTTGAGTGCGTACAGCGCCGACGAGCACGCGGCGTCCAGTGCGTAGCGGGGACCGCCCAGACCGAGCGCCTCCGCCGCCACCCGTGCGGGCGCCCCACTCACTCGTGCGTCGTACCCGGCCGTGCCCTCCAGCTCGTACATCGCGGAACGGGGCGGGATCGGCAACCCTGCCCCGCGGAGGCCGGACAGCACTGCCTCCTGTACCAGCGGCACGCTGATCCGCGCCGAGGACGGTGTCGGGAACGAGTAGTTCCCGAGCACCAGTCCGCACCGGCCCAGTACGTCGGGCCGCTCGGCATGGCCGCTGTCGCGCAGGGCCTCCCGCGCCACGTGCAGCGACCACTGGAACACCGGGTCGAGTGCACCAAGCAGCCCCGGCGCGAGCAGGTAGCCGGAGGGCTCGAACGCGAAGTCCGTGACGAAACCTCCGCGCGTACAGGTGATCTGGTGTTCCGGGTCGGTGTCGGCGGAGCCGAAAAGCTCCGGTCCGCCGTCGCGGCGGCTGTCGACACCGTCCCGCAGGTTCGTCCAGAACTCCTCGGGCGAGTGAGCCCCGGGGAAGAGGCAGGACAGGCCGACGATCGCGAACATGCTCATGGCAGCTGCGGTCCCTTCTGTGCGGCCGGTGTTAGCGGCTCGCGAACTTGGCGGCCAGCTGCGGGGTCGAGACCAGGGAGAGCCCGGACAGCTGGGTGAGCACGCGGCCGTCCGGGCCGGATGCTGTGACCGTGACGGTGGCTCCGGTCTCGTTGCTGGCCGTGGGCTCGACCAACACCACGAAGGGCTCGCCGTCCGATAGCGCGTCGTACAGGTCGATCCGTCCGACAAACAGCGGCAGTGTCGCGGTGTCGCGGAACAGTCGCATCCACACCAGTCCGGCCTGGAGCAGGACGTCCGTGGCGCCGGGCGCGTACCGAGCACCGTGGAAGGCTCCGCCGGCGGGGCGGTGTCCTTCCAGAGCACAGCCCAAGATCAGTCGAGACTCGTCGGAGGCCAGCACTCGGCGGATCCCGCGGAGCGACTCGCCGTGGAACAGCGTGCCGTCCGTGTACAGGTGCGAGGCGTCGTCACCGGCCGTCAGCGCGGGCACCCCGGTCAGCGCGGCCGGTCGCGGCAGCGGTTCCGGGCCGTCGAGCATCACTCGGGCGGCGTAGTGGGGCCGGATCGCCCCATCCGCGGCCACCGAACGGATCGCCACCTCGACGAGCCCGTCCTGCGTCGCTCCGGCCTCAAGCCGCAGGTCACCGCTGTGCTCGCCATCGAAGATGACGCCCTTGTGGACGGCGAAGCCGTGGACCTGGCTGACGCTGCCACCGGTGATCCGCTCGACCGCGCCAATCGCCCAGCCGAGCGCGACCGCCGCCGGCAGGACCGGCACGTGCCCGATCACGTGGTCGGCGACGATCGGGTCCGCGACCAGCTCCGCGAAGTTCCGCTCGATCACGAGGGCCGAGGCGGGGGCTGCCGGTTCCCGCTCGGACAGCGGCGTGGTCGGGCCGACCACCGTCACCACGTCCGCCGCGCGTTCGGCGTCGAACTGCTCGGTGAACATCCGCGCGCCGACATCGACCGGGATCAGCGTGATGCCGCGCTCCTCGAACATGGTCTTGAGCTGCGGCGACACCATGCCGCTGTCCCAGGCGCCCCAGTTGACGGCGGTGACGTGTGCCTGTGGGTGGTGGCGCTTCCACGAGGAAGCCCAGGCGTTGAGAACCTCGTTGGCCATCGCGTAGTCCGACTGGCCGCGGTTCCCGAAGAAGCCCGCCGCCGAGGAGAACAGCACGAGGTGGCGCAGGCGTTCGGCGGGCAGTGCGTTGACGATCGTCTGCAGGCCGGCCAGCTTCGGGGCGAAGACGCTCTCGATATTCTCCGGCTGCTTCGCGGAGACGAACTGGTCGGCCAGCACCCCTGCACCATGGACGAGTCCGGTGATGCGCTCGGCGTACGGGGCGAGTGCCGCGGCGGTCGCGGCGGCGTCGGTGATGTCGGCCGACAGGTACTCGACCTCGCTGCCGACGGCGGCCACCTCGGCCAGGACCTCGCGGATCTCGCGTTCTCCGACGACCGGCCGGCAAAGCTCCTCGACCCGCTTCGGGGTCGGCTTCTCACCGATCTGGGTGAGGTACCCCGCCGCAGCCGCCTTCAAGTCGTTACCGGCAATCCCCTGCGCCCAGTCCGGTTCACCGCGCAGCTCCGTACGACCGAGGAGTAGCAGCCCCGGCCGGTGGGCCGCGGCCAGGCCGGCCACACATCGTGCTGTGATCCCACGTCCGCCGCCGGTGACGACGAGGAGGTCGCCGGAGTCCAGCTGCGTGGGCGCACCAGCTGTGGTCGCGACCTCGAGCGGCGTGTCAGCGAGGCTCAGACAAACCCGGCGGGTGCCGTCGTGGCCGATCTGCACCGGCCCGGCGGCGGCCTCGTACAGCTCGTCGACCACCAGCCCGGCCGCCGTGACCGGGTCCACCAATGGGGCCAGGTCGATCGCCCGGCAGAACAACGCCGGCTCCTCGATCGCCAGGGTCTTGACCAGGCCGCCGACGCCGGCTGCCGGCACACGCGACTCTTCGACCCCGCTGAGCCCGAACCGCCCGTCCAGCCGGGTCACTGTGACGAACGCCACCCGCCGCGCGGTCGCCGCCGTGGTGGTCAACGGTGCGACGCAGTGCTTGGCGACGAGCAGGGCGTGGGACAGCCGGCGAACTCCTTCGGGCCAGTCCAGCTCGTCGGCGGCGGAGAACAAGAGGGCGAGGTGGATCGGCTCGCGAGCGATGTCCGCGATGCGGCCGGCGAGCTCAGTGTCGTCCCAGCCGGACAGCTCGTGCTCAGCGGCGACGGCCTGCTCGGCACGCCGTGGCACACCCGGCAGGTAGAGCACCTGGACTCGCCAGCCGTACGCCGCCAGTCGCGCCAGCACCGCCGGTACAAGCGCGCTGCCGTCGTCTACGACGAGAGCAGTGGCGCCCTCAGGATAGGCCTCCACAAGCCGGTCCGGTGCGGGTACGTCGACCACGGCGGCGTGCATCCGGCCGAGCGGTGCGGTCACGGTAGCCGGGCTGGTAACGGGGTCCCCGGCCTGGTCGGGCTGCCCGGCGGTGGGCAGGTTGGCGATGAAGGCGACGATGTCGGCCAGCGTGCGGAGCTCCGCGAGCTGCTCAGGGCCGACCGGCGCGGGGGCGGGGAAGCGTTCTTGCAGGACGCCCATGATCTCGACGCGCTTGATCGAGTCGATGCCAAGGTCGGCTTCGATGTTCATGTCGAGGTCGAGCATGTCGGCGGGGTAGCCGGTCTTCTCGGCGACGATGTCGAGGAGTGCGGTACGGACCTCGTCGGCCGACGGACCTGCCGACGGCACGGTGGCGGCGACCGGCTCAGGCTGCCCGGCCGTGGGGATGGTCGCGACGAAGGCGACGATGTCGGCCAGCGTGCGGAGCTCCGCGAGCTGCTCAGGGCCGACCGGCGCCGGGGCCGGGAAGCGCTCCTGCAGAACGCCCATGATCTCGACGCGCTTGATCGAGTCGATACCGAGGTCGGCTTCGACGCTCATGTCGAGGTCGAGCATGTCGGCCGGGTAGCCGGTCTTCTCCGCGACGATGTCCAGCAGCGCCGTACGGACCTCGTCCACCGACAGACCCGCCGGCTGCGCGGGAGTGGCGACGGGCGCAGGCTGGCCGATGGTGATCGCCGTCGTACTCGCGATAGAGGCGATCTCGGCCGGGACCGGAGGCAGTGCCCGGGTCAGCTGCTCGGCCGTCAGCTCTGCCACGGGTTCGGGCTGGGCCGGTGCGGTGTAGGCCGGTCCTGCCGGTGGAGTGGTGTGCCTGGCCACCGGATCGGAACCGGCACCGAGCTCGATCGCCGCCAGGTCGCGCAGCACCTCGTTGGCACGGAGATGGGTACGTCCGATCGCCAGGCCGTGGTCCTTCACCGCTGTGACGCCCGTGATCACCTGGGCTACCAGGTCCTGGTCGGTAGCCCGTTCCAGTACGTTGACCAGTCGCTGGGCGCTCTGCAGCTGGCCGGCCAGGTACTCGTCGTGCAGGGCCAGGTGGTCGGCGACGAGCTCGGACAGCCGGCTGTCGGGTCCGCCGGTCGGGTCACTGCGCGTCGCGGCGGCTCCCGACGGGAGCGCCGCTTCCGCGGCCGGGGCAGCGGACGGCAGAGTCGCGGGCGCCGCCTGCGGGACGGCGGGGACGGGTGCCGGGTGAGCCATTGGTACTACCACCGGGGGTGCTTCTCGGGCAATCGCCGGAAGAGCTTCGGATGTCGCGGCCGGGAGAGCCGCATCGGTGGGTACCTGCGGGAGGGAAACGCGGTATCCGCTCTCGAGGGCTTCGCGGTACGCCGCCTTCCTGGATTCCGGCATGTAGTTGATGCCGTTGAGCGGCACCGTCATGCCCGCCAGGGCTTCGGCAGCAGGCTCCTCGGCCCGATATCGGTCGGTCGTGGCGAGCGGCAGGCCGAGTACGGCGAGCTGTGCGACTGCCCGCTTCAGCGCGACGTCCGACTCGTTCCCGACGCCGGTGTCGAGCTGAATGGCAACGAACTCCCGATCACCGAGAATACGGCGTACCAGCTGGGTGAGGACGCCCTTGGGCCCGAACTCCACGAAGCTGCGGAACCCAGCGGCGAACATCTCCTCGACCCGCTCCGCGAAGTGCACCGGATTGACCAGCTGCTGGGTGAGCACCTGCCGGTTAGCGGCGGCGTCGGCCGCGTAGGCGGCGCCCGCCGTGTTGGCGTAGACGGGGCCACGAGGCTCGCCGACCTCCACCGCCGCGACGGCGCCGGTGAACCGCTCGACCGCATGCGCGACGAGCGGGGTGTGAAACGCAGCGGACACCGGCAGCCGGTGAACCCGCAGCCCTGCGGACGTCGCTGCCTCCACGAACCGCACCACCTCATCGGTGGCGCCGCCGACCACCATCTGGTCCGCGGCATTGCGGTTGCAGATCACCAGGCCCGGGTGCGCGGCGAGCAGCTGACCCACCTGCTCGTCAGTCGCGCTGATCGCCGCCATCGCGCCCGGGTCGAAGCCGGGCTCGTCGGGCGGTGCCATCGCGGCGCCACGGGCTCGGGCCAAGGTGAAGAACCCCTCGTCGTCGATGGATCCAGCCGCCCACAGCGCGGCGAGCTCCCCGAAGCTGTGGCCGAGATACCCGTCTGCCGCGAACCCCAGCTCGCTCAGGTACCGGAACTGCCCGATGGCCAGCGCGCCGATCGCGGGCTGCGCGTACGCCGTCTGGCGCAGCGCCTCCTCTTGCGCGGTCCGGGTCGCCTCGTCGAAAGCGGGCGGCGGAAAGACGATCCGCGACAACGGCTTGGCGCCCTGGAAGGACAGGTTCGCCTTGTCGAAGGCCGCCCGCAGCGGTGGCAGGCCGAGCACCGCACTCAGGCCCATGCCGACATACTGGCTGCCCTGCCCGGCGAACAGCGCGGCTACCTTGCCAGTCGATGCGGCGGCCCGCCGGAAGTACACGCCCTTCGGGTGCGTCCACGCCTCGGTCTCCGGCCTGCTCCGCAGCTCGCCCGCTGCGAGCGAGCGGAGCTCGGCGAGCTCCGCCGTGTTCCGGGCCACGAACGCGACCCGGGCATGCTCGGCCGGTACCGGCCCCGGCGACGGCTCGGCACCGTCGTCCACCGCCCGGGCCAGCGCCGCCACATCCGCCGCGTGCCACAGGTGGACCCGGGCGACCGGGAACATCACCTGCACCTGGTCGCCGTCGCCGTACTCCTCTAGCACCGTGTGGAAGTTCGTGCCACCGAAGCCGAACGATGAGACCGCCGCCCGGCGAACCGGCCGTCCGGGGTCCCGGACCCACGGCCGGGCCTCGGTGTTGACATAGAGCGGGCTGTCCTGCCAGTCGATCGCCGGGTTGGGCTCGGTCACGTTGATCGTGGGCGGAAGCACCTTGTGGTACAGGGAAAGTGCCAGCTTGATCATCCCGGCCGCGCCGGCCGCGGCCTTGGTGTGGCCGATCTGCGACTTGACGCTGCCGATCGCCGCGTACTGCCGTTCGTCCTCGTGCCCGGACACCACGTCGACCAGGGCGCTCAGCTCGGTCGCCTCACCGACGGCGGTACCGGTGCCATGCGCCTCGAACAGCTCGACCGACGCGGGCGAACAGTCGGCGTCCTCGTACGCGCGGCGCAACGCGACCTCCTGGCCCTCCTTGCGCGGCGCGTAGATGGACTTGAACCGCCCGTCGCTGGACGCGCCGATCCCGCGGATCACGGCATAGATCCGGTTGCCGTCCCGCTCGGCATCGGCGAGTCGACGCAGCGCGAGCATGCCGATGCCCTCACCGATCAGCGTCCCGTCGGCGTCCTTGTCGAAGGGACGGATCTGCCCGGCCTTCGAGAACGCCGGCGTCTTGCTGAAGCACAGGTACATGAAGATCGTGTTCTCGGCGTCGCAGCCGCCCACCATCATTGTGTCGGCCCGGCGCTCCAGCAGTTCGCTGACAGCGGCCTTCAGCGCGCCGAGCGAGCTGGCGCACGCCGCATCGATCGTCATGTTGATGCCACCCAGGTCGAGCCGGTTGGCGATCCGCCCCGCGACGACGTTTCCCAGCATTCCGGGGAACGAGTTCTCCTCCCAGGGCGCGAGCGCCATGCTGAACTTCGCGGCGATCTCCTCGGCGTCGGTGTCGGACAGCCCGCAGCTGCGCACAACCTCCTTCAGCAGGGGGGTCTGCAGCCGGGCAGACAGCGGCTGGGTGAGCTGGTTGGCACCGGTCACGCCGAGCACGACACCGGTCCTGCCGGCGTTGTACCACGGCTGGTCCGCACCCGCGTCGCGCAGCAGGTCCCTGGCGACGACCAGGCTCAGCAGCTGCAGGACGTCGGTGACTTCGAGAGTGTTTGGCGGCAGGCCGAACTCCAACGGGCTGAACGGCACCGTGGGGATGAATCCGCCGCGCTTGGAGTACGTCTTGTCCGGCGCCGTAGGATCGGGATCGTAGTGCTCCGCGACATCCCAGTGCGTGCTCGGTACGTCCTCGATGCAGTCGGTGCCGGCGACGATGTTGGCCCAGAACTCACGCAGGTCGCGAGCCTTGGGATACAGCGCCGACAGACCGACGATGGCGATAGGGTCCTGGGAGAGCCGACGATCGACGTCGGAGTGCTGGGTAGCGTTCACGGCGGATTCCTTGGTCAGACGGGGGCGGGCCGGTCAGACGGGGTGGACGGCTCGCGCCAGTACGGCGGCGGCGTCGGGACGGCTGAGCATGCTGTAGTGGTCTCCGGGGCAGGTGTGCAGCTCGAGGCCGGCTGGCGCCAGAGCTTTCCACCCGAGTGCCGGATCGCCGCCAATCAGGCTCTGGTCAGCCTTGACGAGCAGCAGCGGAAGCGGAGCGGGTGCGGGGCGGTAGGGCAGCGTCAGCCTGTTGTTGCGCAGCAGCCCGTCCACGTAAGTGGCGTAGAGCTTGCGCAGGCCGGGCAGCGCCGTGTCGGGCGGCAGGGCACCGCCCGCGATCGCGGCCTCGAGCACGATGCCGAGGTCGTCGTCGAGCGCGCCCCCGGTCAGCCGGGCCGGATCGAGCGGGACCGGCCGATCCCGCTTCGCCGCGAGATAGAGCGCGAACCATTCGAGCAGCATGGTCGGATCGAGCGCGTCGTCCGGCCGCTTGTACTCCTCGATCGGCGCGATGCTGTCGATCAGTACCAGGCGTTCGGGGCGCTGCTCGGCGGCCATGAGGTGCGCCATCGCAAGTGCGATCACGCCTCCGAACGACCAACCGGCCAGCGTGTACGGATTGGTGGGGAGTTCCGGGTCGGCCATGATCTCCAGCAACCGCACGGCGAGGGTTTCGATCGTGGTGTCCGCGTGCCCTCCGGTCAACGCCGCTTCCCAGTACTCCGGTAGCCCGCCGAGATCGAGCACGCTCAGCCCGACCCCAGCCGACAGCGCGTCGGCGAGGCAGGTGTGAACGTTGGGGGCTAGTGCTCCCGGATGGACGACGTACACGATCCGGCCGCCTGGTTCGGCGGGCCGGAACCGATGGACGACCGGAGGTTGAGGGCTACGCGGAGGTCGCACGCTCGGCGCACTCCCCCGCGACATATGCGGCGAGATCCTTGACGGTCGGGTGATACCACAGCGCCGTGGTGTTGAGTTCGAACCCGAGCCAGCTCTCCATCTCCCCCGCGAGGATCAGCGCCTCGGTTGAGTCGAGGTCCAGCTCGTCGAAGTACACCTCGGGCGAGACCTCGCTTTGGCTCACCCCCAGGCGATGGGCGATCTTGTCGATCAGCCAGGTCTGAGCTTCGAGCGCCGTCACGACAGCCATGGTGGTCCTTCCGTAAGTTCACAGCAGAAAGGAGATTGCGAAATAACAGAAAGGCGAGATCGCGAAATCGGTCGCGTTCCAGTCCGGGTACCGGATATTCTCGTCGGTGTGATCTTCGTCTTATACGCGAAGTCCGAGGTGAAAAATCCCTCATCGAGGACTCTGACAGTCAGAAAGACTAAAGGCGCTCCCGGCGGCCGGACAACCCTACCCATGGTGAACTCTAAGTCGTGCCTGTTTGAATGAAGATGATCATCGGCCGAACCTTTGGCGATCACTCTCGGTGAATCGTCCCGGTGTGGTACCGACGCCGGCCTCGAGTGTGCCACCGGGCCAGCTGGATGGACATCGGATGCGGCGAATTAACCTGAGAATTCCCGGGCCGTAGAGTTGGTTCAGCTGGTCCGTTTTGTAGCTGAGAAGAGCGTCAGCACCTGGTTTCGCACCGCTTAGCCGGCATGCGCATGCGGCAGCGCCGTCCGTTGACGGCACGCGAGGCTGAGTTCCCATTCCGGAAAAGGTCCGCTGAGCCGTGGGTCAGACGTCACACATCACACACGTCCGACACATCGGCTACGGTGGGTTTTGTCAATGGCTATTCATAGCCATGTCGCGGGTCACTCAATGCGCCGCTCTCGCCTGTAGCAGGCTATTCGGTATTTTCGCCTGTCACACGCTTGGCTCGGCACGGCTGGACGCGCATCGCCTCGCCCGGCATCTTCGGATAGTCGGGCCTGACTCGGGCCACGATTTCGGCCTCGGTGGTGAACCACCCCGGGTTTGATGGCTCTTCGCAGTTGAGCAGGCCGGCGCCACCTTCGGGGCGCACCGTGGTCCGCGAAGATTCGGGGTCGCCGGGTCGTTGCGGGCCGCTGGTCTCAGCTGGATGCTGATGGTGTCCGTCGTGGTCGACCCCGGTCACCCTCTGGTGTCTGTGAGCCTGTAGTTGAGCATGGTGGCGGAGGACGTCCACGGGAACCGTGGATTGGTGCCTCGAGCCCGAGCGTCAGACTTCCTTCTTCTCCCAGTCCTCCCCGCGACGGACGCATTCGAAGTCCGATTCGACGGTGGGAAATGGCGGGAAGGAGCCACGGGGATGGAAGTGATACATGCCCGGTGTGCTGGGCTGGACGTCTCGAAGAAGGACGCCAAGGTGCGTGTACGGGTCGCCGGGGTGGGGCGACGGAAGGCGGCCGAGACAGTCACGACTTGGTCGTCGATGACGTCGCAGATCTTGGCGCTGCGTGAGCACCTGGCCGCCGAACAGGTCACCTGCGTGGTGATGGAAGCAACCGGCGATTACTGGAAGCCCTTCTACTACCTCCTTGAGGATCTGCCCGGGGTCGGGGTGGTCTTGGTCAACGCCCGGCACGTGAAGAACCTGCCCGGCCGCAAGACTGATGTCGCCGATGCCACGTGGCTGGCTCAGCTTGGTTGTTGTCCGTCGTTCATCTTGCCGATGACGGCGTCATCGGTGTTGCCGATGGTTGGGGTGTGGGTAGGCCCCGCCTGCTGGTCGCGGACGGGGCC
>NZ_JBITJU010000044.1:0-39090 GCF_044460355.1 Kribbella sp. NPDC050124 | reverse complement strand
GGAGGACCGGACATCCCTACAAGGGCTGCACCCATCTCGCCAGCCGCAACGCCGGTAGTTGCGCCACCAGCGCGATCCGTAACCGAACGGCGTTGGGATTAGGGTGCGTTCGATTCAGGCGCGTAACCTGCTGACACCACTGGCAAATGGGGCCGGGTGGGTTGATGAGGAGGAACACGTAGTGCTTCGGCGAGTACTGCTGGGCATGTCCCGCAGCCCCCAGATCAAGAAGGCCGTTTCGTCGCTCCCGGTGTCCAGTGGCATCGTCTCCCGGTTCGTGGCCGGTGAGACCGCTCCGGAGGCTGTGCTGGCCACCGAGAAGCTGGTCAGCAACGGCCTGAACGTCACGCTGGACCACCTTGGTGAGGACGTCACCGACCTGGCCGCCGCGACCGCGACCGTCGAGGCCTACCTCGAGCTGCTCCGGCAGTTGGCGGACGTCGGGCTCACGAAGAACGCCGAGGTCTCGGTCAAGCTGTCCGCGGTCGGGCAGGCGCTGCCGGGCGACGGCGAGAAGATCGCGCTCGAGCACGCTCGGAACATCTGCCTCGCCGCCCGCAACGCCGGTACGACGGTCACCCTCGACATGGAGGACCACACCACCACCGACTCCACGCTGAGCATCCTGCGCGAGCTCCGCCAAGACTTCCCGGAGACCGGTGCGGTACTTCAGGCCTACTTGCGCCGTACCGAGGCCGACTGCCGCGACCTCGCCCACGCGGGCTCCCGGGTCCGGCTGTGCAAGGGCGCGTACAAGGAGCCGGAGTCGGTCGCGTTCCAGGACAAGCGGGCTGTGGACAAGGCGTATGTCCGCGCGCTGAAGATCCTGATGAACGGCGCCGGCTACCCGATGATCGCCTCGCACGACCCGCGCCTGATCGCGATCGCCGGCTCCCTCGCCGACCGCGCCAACCGCCGCCCCGGCAGCTACGAGTACCAGATGCTCTTCGGTATCCGCCCCGAAGAACAACTCCGCCTGGCCTCCCACGGCCACACCGTCCGCGTCTACATCCCGTACGGCGAGGACTGGTACGGCTACCTGGTACGACGCCTCGCCGAACGCCCCGCCAACCTCCAGTTCTTCGCCCGCTCCCTCATCAGCAAGAAGTGACCTTTCCGGAAGATCACTGCCACCTGGTGCCAACTTTCTTCCGGAGATCGCCGCGGGCGCGGTGCGCCATTCGGCTGGTGGACGCGCCGGATGGGTGGCGGAGTGCGTCAGTAGGCTGAGGGTATGACGAGCAAGGTGGCCATTCTTGGGGCCGGGGTGATGGGGGAGACGTTGCTGTCCGGGCTGATTCGGGCTGGGCGGCGACCGGAGGAGCTCCTGATCACCGAGCGCCGGGAGGAGCGTGCCGCCGAGTTGCGGGAGCGGTACGGCGTGGACGTCGTGTCCAACGTGGACGCGGCGGCGAAGGCGGAGACGCTGGTTCTGGTGGTGAAGCCGCAGGACATGCCGGATCTGCTCAGCGAGATCGCCCCGGCGGTCGAGGCGTCGCAGACCGTGGTGTCGATGGCGGCTGGTGTCACGACAGGGTTCATCGAGTCGCGGCTGCCGGAGGGTGTCGCCGTGGTCCGCGTGATGCCGAACACGCCGGCGCTGGTCGACGAGGGGATGGCGGCCATCTCCCGCGGCGCGCACTGCGACGAGAGCCACCTGGAGCTGGCGGAGAGCCTGCTGGCCGCGACCGGCCGGGTGCTGCGGGTGCCGGAGAAGCAGCAGGATGCGGTGACCGCGATCTCCGGCTCCGGTCCGGCGTACCTGTTCTTCGTGGTCGAGGCGATGATCGAGGCGGGCGTCCACATGGGCCTGCCGCGCGGCACCGCGACCGAGCTCGTCGTACAGACCGTGGTCGGCTCCGCCAAGCTGCTGCGGGAGACCGGCGAGCACCCGACCGTACTGCGGGAGCGCGTGACGTCCCCCGGTGGTACGACGGCAGCCGCCGTACGCGAACTGGAAGACCACAAGGTCCGCGCGGCCTTCCTCTCCGCCATCGAAGCAGCCCGCAACCGTTCGCGCGCACTGGCCGCCGAATAACACCTCCCCGACGGCTGGCGTTATTGTTGGCGCCGCAGTTTCCTGCCGTGTTCGAGGGATGAGTCGACTATGGTCCCGCCCATGAGTAATCGTTCGGAGCAGGAGAGCCCCGAGCACCTCAGCTCTGCCCCCGCGCCGAACAGCGCTGCCCCGGAGCAGGCCGTACGCGTCCCGGAGCTGCCGTGGCGGGTGCCGCTGGATCCGGCTCCGTGGTGGGCGTGGGCGCTGTTCGTCACGCCGTTCATCGCCGTACCGGCGCTGAACTCCTGGCTGTGGATGGGCGCCCGCGACATGCTTGCGGTCGGTCTGCTCACGATCATCGGCGCCTCGGTCGTCCGGGTGGCCGGTGGCGTGGTGCTGTACCGGGTGATGCTGACCCCGACCGCTCTGAAGGCCCGCACCAGCATGCTGATCCGCAGCGTCGCCTGGCAGGACGTCGACCGCATCGAGGTCGGTGACGACAACGTCGTGCTGATCCGCGGTCAGGACGAGAACGAGATCAACGGCATCCCCAAGGACCGGACCGCGTACGTCGCCGCGGTCATCCAGTCGCTCCACGCCGAAGCCGCGAACCACCCGACCCGCCGCCACCGCCCCCGCCCCGGCATCGGCACCCTCCTCGTCCTCACCTACCTCACCCTCTCCGTAGGCGCCTTCCTGATCCGCTGGCACATCGTCTGACCGTAGGGTCGCCTCAGTGGACTTTTCTTTGTAGCCTGCGGCCTCCAGGACCTGGCGGGATGTGCTCGAAGGTTGCCCTGGGCATCGTTGCGCGGTACGCCGACGAGTGGAACCACTGCGGTACGGCGTTCCGCGCAGACGATCCTGGAAGCGCCTGCGCGAGGAAGTGCTAGCCGAGCTCTAACGTCGCGACGAGCGGCCAGTGATCGCTGGGCAGCCGGCCGCCCGGGCGGATGTGGGACACGGCCGCGTCGACCACCTTCCAGCTTTCGGTGACGAGGATGTGGTCGATGCGGTCGTCGTCCTCCGCGCCGGTGAAGTCGTGCCAGCTCCCACCGGCCTCGATCGGTACGGCGTTGCGCAGCCCGGCGCCCGTCAACGCCTTGAGCGGCGGCGAGTCCGGGGTCGCGTTCAGGTCACCCATCACGATCCACGGCAGCGAACCGGCGATCCAGCGGGCGATCAGCCGGGACGACTGCAGTTGCGCGACCTCGCCGGCGTGGTCGTAGTGCGTGTTCGCGACGCCGATCGTCGTACCGTTCAGGTGCCGCAACCACACCAGCGTCGCGATCCGGGTCAGGTCCGCGTCCCAGCCGACCGATCCCGGCGTACCCGGGTCGTCGGACAGCCAGCGGGTCTCGTGCTTCTCCACCCGCCAGTCGCCCGGCCGGACCAGGACGACGGAGTGCTCACCCGCGCTCATTCCGTCGTCCCGGCCCACGCCGACGATCTCGTACCGCGGAAACCGCCAGCGCAGGTACTCGAGCTGGTCGGGCAGCACCTCTTGCAGCCCGACCACGTCGGCGTCCAACTGCTCGATCGCCGCCACGGTCGCACCCCGCCGTACCGGCCAGGCGTTGTCGCCGTCCGGGGCGGAGGAGTTGCGGATGTTGAAGGTGGCGGCGCGGATCTTCATGGTGCCGATCCTGCCAAACCGGCCTCGGTCGAGGCCGCCCCGGTCAGCCCCATGGCGCGCACCGCCGCCTGAAGCCGCGGAGTGCTCGCCTCGATCGCCCGATCGCGGCCCTGTGCGAGCAGGTGGTCGATCGCGCCCGGATCGGTCGCCAGCCGCGCGTACTCCTTCTGCAGCGGCTCGATGACGGCCAGCACCGCGTCCGCGACGTCCTGCTTCAGCGCGCCGTAGGACGCGTACGACGCCGCCAGTGCGATCGGATCGCCGTCGGTGCAAGCAGCCAGGATCTCGAGCAAATTGGTGACGCCCGGCTTGGCCGCCTCGTCGTGCCGGACCTCGTTCCCGGAGTCCGTCACCGCTCGCATGATCTGCCGCCGGATCACGTCCGGCGGGTCCAGCAGCCGGATCGTGCCGATCGCGTCGTCGCTGTCGGACTTGCTCATCTTGGTCGTCGGGTTGGCCAGATCCTTGACCCGGGTCGCCAGGACCGCCTTGGCCAGTTGCGGTACGACGAACGTCTCGCCGTACTCGCGGTTGAACCGGATCGCGACGTCCCGGGCGAGCTCGACGTGCTGGTCCTGGTCACCACCGACCGGGACCTGCTTCGCGCCGTACAAAAGGATGTCCGCCGCCATCAGGCACGGGTAGGTGAACAACGAGGCCCGGGTCATCGGCCGGCCCCTGCCCTTCTCCTTGTACTGGATCATCCGGGACAGCTCGCCGACGTACGACGTGCATTCCAGCAGGTAGGCGAGTTGGGCGTGCGCCGGTACGTCGGACTGGACGAACACCGTGCCCTCGGGGACGCCCGCCGCGAGCATCAGGGTGGCGAACTCCCGGGTGAGCGCGGCGAGTCTTCGGGGGTCGTGCTTGGTCGTCATCGCGTGCAGGTTCGCGACGAAGTAGAACCCTTCCGGGTCGGTGAATCGGCGCAGGGCGCCGAGGTGGTTGCCCAGCGTCAGGCGGCCGGACGGGGTGATGCCGGATAGCGATGTCATTGCTCTGCCCTTCGGTGTGTGATGGCCCCACCGAGGACATGAAAAGAGGCCGCCTCGGCGAGGCGGCCTCGTGGATGCGTGTGAACACACGCTTGGGTGACCGCCCTAGGCGGCCCACCACAGCTGCAAGTTCGTGTTCACAGCATCAGAGTAACTCATCGCTGCGTGAGTGCCTGGACGATCAGCTCGTTGCGGGCGTCCTGGCCGAGCGGGACCGTTGGGTGAACGCCGTCGCGGAGGTAGTTGAGGAGGCGATAGGGCTTGACCCAGAGCCACTCGGCCCAGCGGATGATCCGCAGGTTCGGGTACTTCTCCTGCGCGTCGTACAACTGCATGTTGAGCCACGAGCTGTTGCGCTGGTCGGCGAGCTGCATCGTCGCGGTCACGGACGTGCGCACGACCTGGATGTTGACCCAGTACAGCGTCCGGGTCGAACCGACGATGCTCATGGCCCGGTCGACCTGCGCCGCGAACTTCGGCGGGTCGAAGATGTCGTTCGATCCGCTCGCCATCAGGATCCGCCGCGGCAGTCCGTACGTCGTCGCCCACTGCTGGAGCGCGTCGACCGCGCCGGACGTGGGCCGGCTGGACCAGTTGTGCACGGCCAGCTGGCTGCCGTCGCGGCCCAGCAGCCGGGTCGCCAGCGCCTTCCCGTCCTGGACGGAGATGCTGTCGCCGAACATGTAGACGCCGTTGGTCTCGCGGGTGCGCTGGATCTGCGCTGCGGTCGAGATGGCCCGGGTCGCGGTCGACCAGGACCCGAGTACGCCGGACCCGTAGGGCCCGGCGTCGGCTGCGGATGCCTCTGTTGCGGTCACTGTCGAGACGGCCACGGTCGAGGCAGCTACCGCAGCCCCCGCCGTGAAGATCTGCCGTCGATTGGGTTTCATCGAGCTCACGGACTTCCTCACGGGGGAGAACTGTGCGGCCTGACCGCTACCGAGCGCAAGTCCGATGCTCAAACGTTGCAACTACCTGCACTTCGCCTGGGAAATCGCGTACAGTACAGGACTAGACCGCTCTTCGTAACCCTCTGCAACCGAAACGCGGCGTGATTTGCAGCATCCTGCAAATCCTGTAACGCCTTGCAGTCCGGCAGCGATAGACGGTTCGCCTGGACCGATCCCTGCGGGAGTGGCCGGCGCGGCCTTGGAGGGGTGCTGCGCCGCCTGCTTCCGCACCGCACCGCCGCGGAAAACGGTTCGAGCCGCCGCAGCCGGCGGGTGAGGATGGTCGCATGACCGCGAGGGTGCGCCGGCTGGGCGACCCCGACCGCCCGCTGACCCTGATGGCGCAGACGCTGTAGGTCACCCCTCGGTCAGCCAGGTGAGCATTGGGCCGGCGACCTCGAGCAGGTCGTCCGGGTCGGCGTCGAGTCCGTCGAGCTTCACCAGGTGACGCCCGATCACCAGGCCGAGGATCAACGCGCCGATCACTCCAGAACGCAGTACGGCGTCCTCGCCCGGCAGCTGGTCGGCGACCTGACGCTGCTGGGCCGCCATCGCCGCCCGAACCTCGGCCGCGGCCTCCGGGTGGCTGAACATCGCCCGCATCGCCGCCAGCGCGGCCGCAGGCTCCTCGGCCAGCTTCGCCGCCAGCCCGGCCGCGAGTTGGCCGGCGATCTCGTCCGGCGCGCCCTCGATCGGCCCGTCCGGGGGGATCGACGCGGCCTGGGCGAACAGCTTCTCCTTGGACCCGAAGTACCGCATCACCAGGCCGGCGTCACTGCCGGCTGCCTCGGCGATCCCGCGAATCGTGGTCCGGTCGTACCCGTGCTCGCCGAACAACCGGCGGGCCGCCACCAGGATCCGCTGCTCCGTCTGCCGCCGCTGCGCTGCCCGAGTCGTCACGCGGTTCAGTCTACGCATGTTGACTCAGCTTGGACGGACGCCTAGATTTCAGTCAACACACGTAGACTGAAATGAGGTGGACCATGACGCAGGCGCTCGTGCTGAGCTTCCTGGCCGGGTTGATGGGGACGAACGGCATCCCGCACTTCGTCCTCGGCATCACCGCCCGGGAGTACCCGAACCTGACCGGCAACTCGCCGGTCCGGAACGCGGTCGGCGGCGTGGGAGCGTTCGTCATCGCCGGCCTGCTGGCCTGGTGGGCGCAGCCCGGCGAGCATCCGGCGGCGGCTGTGATCGCTGCCCTGACCGGTGTCCTGGTGATGGCGGTCTTCCATGCCCATGGCGGCGCTTACCGGATGAACGCCAGGTTCGGGAAGCCCGTACCGCAGCGCTGACGGCTAAGGTCAGGGGCATGAGTGGTGAGGCGATGCTGGTCTTCGACGACGGTTTGACGGCGTACGACTTCGGCCATGGTCACCCGATGAGTCCGATCCGGGTGGACCTGACGGTGCGCCTGGCCCGCGCACTCGGCGTCCTCGACCAGCTGAAGATCGTGCCGGCGCCCGTCGCCGACGACGGGCTGATCGGGACCGTGCACACCGCCGAGTACATCGCCGCGGTCAAACGCGCGGGCGAGGACCCGGACGAGCCGGATCCGGACCACGGCCTCGGCACCGAGGACACCTACTGCTTCGCCGACATGCACGACGCATCCGCGCACGTGGTCGGCGCCTCCGTGGAGGCAGCCCGCGCTGTCTGGGAGGGCGACGTACTCCACGCTGCCAACATCTCCGGCGGTCTGCACCACGCGATGCCTGCCGCGGCGAGTGGCTTCTGCGTCTACAACGACCCCGCCATCGCGATCCAGTGGCTGCTCGACCACGGCGCAGAGCGGGTCGCGTACGTCGACGTCGACGTGCACCACGGGGACGGCGTACAGACCGTCTTCTACGACGACCCGCGGGTGCTGACGGTGAGCCTGCACGAGTCGCCCACCACGCTGTTCCCCGGCACCGGGAGTGCGGCGGAGACCGGCGGGCCGAATGCGGAGGGTACGTCGGTCAACATCCCACTGCCACCGGGGACCGGAGATGCTGGCTGGCTGCGGGCGTTCCACGCGATCGTGCCGCAGGTAGTGCGAGCCTTCGGGCCGTCTGTGCTGGTGACGCAGCACGGGTGCGACTCGCACGTGGAGGATCCGCTGGCGCACTTGACCAAGACGGTCGACGGCCAGCGGGCGGCGTACCTGGCCCTGCATGACCTCGCGCACGAGGTCGCAGGCGGTAAGTGGGTGGCCACCGGCGGCGGTGGGTACGCGATCTTCGACGTCGTACCGCGGGCCTGGAGCCACCTGCTCGCGATCGTCGCGGGCAACCCGATCGACCCGCTGACGCCGGTGCCGGAGTCGTGGCGGGAGGACATCCAGCGGCTGTACGCGCGGGTAGCGCCGCTACGGATGACGGACGGCCGGGACGCGGCGTACTCCGACTGGTCGACCGGCTACAACCCGGACACCTGGCTGGACCGCTCGATCAAGGCCACCCGCGACATCAGCTTCCCGCTGCTGGGTCTCGACCCGTCTTACTGAGTCACACGAGTCCCCCTCTTTCCCATTCGCACCAACAGCCACTACGCTCGTTACATGCACGGACGGAGGTGCCGGAGGGGAAGCCGGCGCACGATCCGTGCTGGAAGTGCGGTGCGCAATGGCATCAAAGAAGTCCGGTGGTGAGCAGCCGCTCGCCGAGGTGAAGTTCCTGACCGTGGCGGAAGTCGCCACGGCCATGCGCGTGTCCAAGATGACGGTGTACCGGTTGGTGCACTCCGGTGAGCTGCCCGCGGTGCGGGTGGGTCGTTCGTTCCGGGTGTCGGAGGACGCCGTGCACGACTACCTCAAAGGCGCCTACTTTCAAGCCGGATAACCACGAGAAGCGAGGCGGCCGGATCCATCAGGAGTCGGCCGCCTCACTATGTCTGGGCTCAGCGTTTCAGTAGCGCCCGGATCGCGGTCGTGATCTCGGCAGGGGACTCCTCGGCCATGAAGTGACCGGCCGACGTCGTCTGATGATCGAGATCGGCCGACCAGGGGCGCCACCGGGCCGCGGCGTCGAAGCCCAGCGCCGCGCCCCAGTCCTGCTGGATCACGGTCACCGGCATCCGCAGCTTGTTGCCTGCGGCAAGATCTTCCTGATCGTGGTCGACATCGACGGTGGCCGAGGCCCGGTAGTCGGCCACGATCGACGGTACGGCGGCCCGGCATGCGTCCAGGTAGTCCGCCCGGACCTCGGCGGGGATCGCGGAGCTGTCCTTCGCCCAGAGATCGAGGAAGTGGCCGAAGAAGGCGTCCGCGCTGGCGGCGATCATCGTCTCGGCCAGGCCAGGCGGTTGCGCCATCAGGTACAGGTGAAATCCGACCGCGGCGCTGGTCCCGCGCAGCACGTCCCACATGTCGAGGGTCGGCAGTACGTCGAGGCACATCAGGTGGGTGACCACGTCCGGATGGTCGAGTCCGGCCCGGAAGGCGACGAGCGCGCCGCGGTCGTGTCCGGCCAGGGCAAAGGTGGTGTGGCCGAGCTCGCGAGCCACCGCGACGATGTCGGCTGCCATCGTCCGTTTCGCGTAACCGTCGACCGGCTTGTCGCTGTCGCCGTACCCGCGCAGGTCCGGGCAGATCACGGTGTGGTCGCCTGCCAGGTCGGCGGCCACATGGCGCCACATCAGGTGGGTCTGCGGGAAACCGTGCAGCAGCACGATCGGCGTACCGGAGCCACCGACCGCGACGTTCAGGGCAACCCCGTCGGCGCCCGGGACGCGGTGGTAGTCGAATCCGTTGATCTTCATGCCAATCAGCCTCCTGGACGCGGATGAGCGTTGGATGAGTACCGTGGGCGAGTGGAGTTCGGGGTGCTCGGGGCGGTGATGGCCTGGGATGACGACGGGCAGCCGGTCGAGCTGAAGGGTCCGCGGCACCGGGCGGTGCTGGCCCGGCTGATCGTTGCCCGCGGCCGCGTCGTACCGGCGACTCGTCTGGTGGACGACCTGTGGATCGACCCGCCCGCTGGTGCGCTGAGCGCCGTACGGACCTTTGTTGCCTCACTGCGCCGTGCACTCGAACCAGACCGGGCGCCACGCACACCGGCTCGCCTGCTGGTGACCGAAGGACCTGGCTATGCCTTGCGAACCGACGCTGTCGACGCTTGGCGCTTCGAGAAAGCGGTAGGCGGCACGCTGCCTGAACTGCAGCAGGCGTTGGCGTTGTGGCGCGGTCCTGCGTACGCCGACTTCGCAGACGAGGACTGGGTACAGGCAGAGCGCGCACGGCTCACCGAGCTGCGACTGCGAGCGGTCGAGCGACAGGCGGAGTACCAACTGGCGCTCGGCCTTGCCGCCGAGGCAGTGCCCGAGTTGGACGCCCATGTGACCGAGCATCCGTGGCGCGAGGAGGCATGGCGGCTGCTGGCGCTCGCGCTGTACCGCACTGGTCGCCAGGGCGATGCTCTCGCCGTACTGCGGCGTGCTCGCACCATGCTGGTCGACCAACTCGGCGTGGATCCGGGTACGGCGTTGAGCCGTTTGGAGACCGACATCCTCAACCAGGCTGACCATCTGGAGCCTGTCTCGGCTGGGCGAGTGTGGGAGGAAGCGGCTGCAGCGTACGACCGCACGGTGGGAACCGGCGCACGGGTGCGGCTGGAGTCGACGGTGGGGTTGCTGCGCGACCTGGCAGTCACCGGAGGCGGCGGACTCGAGGCTGCACGCCGCCACCGGCTCGCCGCGGTCACTGCAGCCGAGGAGCTCGGTGACGCCGACCTGACCGCGAGAGTCATCGGCGCGTACGACGTACCCGCGATCTGGACGCGCTCGGACGACGAAGCCCAGGCGGCTGCGATTGTTGCGGCGGCGGAGCGAGCGCTGCGGACCCAGCAGCACCCGGCTGCGCGAGCCCGCCTGCTCACGACGATCGCGCTGGAGTCGCGCGGATCGCGAGAACCTCGTGCAAGGGACGCCGCTCGTGAGGCCGAAGAAATCGCCCGCGGGCTTGATGATCCGGCGCTACTCGCCTTTGCGTTGAACGGCGTCTGGATGCAGAGCTGCCATCGCCCCGGCCTCGCGCCGCAACGCGACGCCATTGGCATGGAACTGGTCGACCTGTCGGCACGGCATGGCCTGTTCACCTACGAGGTACTCGGCCACCTGATCCGCCTGCAGGCACGCAGTGCCCTCAACGACTTCCCGTCAGCCGACCAGCATGCAGCCGCCGCCGACGCCTTGGCAGCGCGGCACGAGCTCCCACTCGTCAACGTCTTCACCACCTGGTACCGCGCCATGAGTGCAGACACTCAACCTGCCTACCGCAAGGCAGCCGAGTTGCTCGATGGCGCCGGCATGCCTGGTCTCCAGGAAGGTCTGCTACCCCTGGCCCTCGCATGTCATCACCTGCGCCACCGCCTACCCATCCCTAATCTCGACTACGGTCCCTACACCCCTTGGATCCGTCCGTCGCATGACGTCCCAGAACCACCACCGGGGCTGCTGCTAGAGGCGCTGTGGTGCTTGACGGCGTACGCCGCCCGCGAGCGTGACGACGTACAACTGCTGGCCAGAGCCCGGGCAGCCCTGACTCCCGCTGCTGCCGAGCTGTCCGCCGGCTCGGGTCTCCTGACTCTGGGCCCGGTCGCGGACTACCTCTAGTAGTCGTCCGGCGAGCCCGCCTCGGCCTTGCGGTCGGCGGCGACGCGCAGCTCGTGGTGGGACTGGTGCGCTGTGGTCCGGTAGGCCTCGTCGTGCGCTGCCAGCGCGCCGGCAACCCCGAAGCCGTGACCACTGCGCTTCGCCCAGGCGGCGAACCAGGACAGGCCCGCCAGTACGACGACCAGTCCGCCCAGGAACACCAGATACGCCATGGCATCGAGCGTACCCAGGCCGGTGTCACGCTCCCAGGAACCTCCCAGGATGCTCACAGGGCCGTTGCAGTGCGGGCGATCAGGATGGAGTCATCGCCGGGAACGAGTCCCGGCCCCGGACCTTCCAGGAGCACCCGATGCGCACCAAGATCGTGAAGACCGTTGCCGCCGGCACCATTGTCAGCCTCGGCCTCGCCGCCGTGGCCTTCACCCCGGCCGCCTACGCGAGCACCACGTCCGACCAGACCACCGCGACCACCCGCACCGCCATCGGCCCGCACCTGGCCGTCCTCACCGACCCGATCCAGCTCCCACTCCGCAAAGCGGCCTAACCGACGTCGAGGGACCAGTCGTTGCAGCGCATCCAATGGCCTTTGGGATATTCGAAGTCCCGCTCGCCGAGGAGAGTGAATCCGGCCTTGTGGCACAGGGCGTTGGAGGCGGCGTTGGTCACCGCGGGATAGGCGTGCAGAGTCCTGTGCTGCCCGGCAGACGCAGCCACCTTCGCCACCTCCAGCACCGCGGCGGTCGCGAGCCCACGGCCCTGGAACTCAGGGACGATCGCCCAGCCGGTCTCCCAGACGGTCTCGGCGTCCTCGCTGTGTTCCCAGTAGCCGATCGAGCCGGCGCGCTCGCCGTCGTCGGTCACGATCGCGTACTGCTGCCCCACGAACGCGTTCTCGACGTACCGCCGATGCCGGTCGCGCAGCTTCTCGGGAGTCTCGGGACCGCCGAGATGTGCCGTCATCTCGGGCGTGTTGCAGCGTTCGAGCAGCCAAAAGTCCTGCTCGGTCCAGGGATCCAACGCAACCATGCCGACCAGTAGATCAGCCGGCGCCGACAGTGGTCCGCCGAGCGGGCACGGCCAACGCGTGCGGGACCTCGAAGCCGCCGGGCTCCTCGAAATGCTCGAGGGCGAGGCCGCTGCTGAGGAAAGCGTTCAGATACTCGGCGAGCGGGATATGACGCATCCCGACCCGACGGCGAATGCCGTCCTCGGCCCACCAGGGCGACTCCTCCGCCCACCCGGGCGTCCGGTAGCTCCGATGAACCAGCCGACTGCCGTCCTCGGCGTTGTAGACCACGTGCGGACCGTTGAAACACGGGTGTACGCCGTACGCCACCAGCACCCCGCCCGGTCGCAACACCCGCACCGCCTCCCGCAGGACCTGACCGAAGTCGTCGACGTCGGTTGAGATCCACACCACCATCGCGGTCTCGAAGGAAGCGTCGGCGAAGGGGAGTGCCGCCGCGTCGGCGACCATCAGTGGGCCGTCGGTGCGGGTGTGGGCCACTCGGAGTTGGTCGGCGGAGTAGTCGACGCCGACGACACTGCGACCGGTCGCGCGGATGGTCTCGAAGTTGCGTCCGGTGCCGCAGCCGATGTCCAGGCAGGCGCCGGATCCGGGGCCGAGGAGGTCGAGGAGGCCCGGTTGGTGGGTCTCCGCGCCGGCGACGAACCGCTCCTCGTACCAGTCGGCCAGACCGTCGTACCGAGCTCTCATCCGAGCCTCCCCAGGTCGAGCCTCCACCCTACCCAGCTCCCTGCTTTAGGTTCCGAAGACGACCTACGGGTAAGCTTTGCCGACGTTCTCTTTAGGTTTGGAAGGTCCACTGTGGGTTCGGTTATCAAGAAGCGCCGTAAGCGGATGGCGAAGAAGAAGCACCGCAAGCTGCTGAAGAAGACGCGGGTGCAGCGCCGCAAGCTCGGCAAGTAAGCAGTTCCCGCCGCGCTCGCCAGACACGGCGGCGGCGCGGCGCAGTATGGGGTTGCTGTCTGGCTGGGGGTCTCTCGTGGCACAGGTAGTGATGGTGACCGGCGTCTCGCGGGACGCCGGTGCTCGCTGTGCCCGCAGGCTGGCCGACGACCCGTCGATCGGCACCGTGCTCGGCATCGACGTGGTTCCGCCACGCGCCGAAATGGGCCGGGTCCGGTTCGTCCGGGCCGACATCCGCAACCCCGTGATCGCCAAGGTGATCGCCGCTGAGGACGTCGACACGGTCGTCCACACCGGCGTCGTGGCCACCCCGGGCAGTGCCGGTGGCAGGTCGTCGATGAAGGAGATCAACGTCATCGGCACCATGCAGCTGCTCGCCGCCTGCCAGAAGGCGCCCGGCGTGGCCAAGCTGGTGGTGAAGTCGTCCACCACGGTGTACGGCGCGGGTCCGCGGGACCCGGCCATGTTCACCGAGGAGATGGCGCCGCGCGCGATCCACCAGACCGGGCTGAGCAAGGACGCGGTCGAGGTCGAGGGGTACGTGCGCGGCTTCGCCCGGCGCCGCCCCGACGTCTGCGTCTCCACGCTCCGGATGGCGAACTGGATCGGCCCGAAGACCGACTCCCCGGTCACCCGGTACTTCTCGATGCCCGTCGTCCCGACCGTCTTCGGGTACGACGCCCGCCTGCAGTTCCTGCACGAGGACGACGGCGTCGAGGCGATCCACCACGCCACCGTCAACGACCTGCCCGGCACCTTCAACCTGGCCGGCGACGGGATCCTCGCGCTGTCCCAGGCGATCCGCCGGCTCGGCCGGCCGGCCCTGCGGCTGCCCCCGTTCACGGCATCCAGTACGGCGGCCGTCGTACGGCGAGCCCGCCTCGCGGACTTCTCGCCCGACCAGATCACCTTCCTCACCTACGGGCGCGCGGTCGACACGACCCGGATGCGGACCGAGTTCGGGTTCGAGCCGGCGTACACGACCGCCGGAGCCTTCGACGACTTCCGCGCCTCCCTCGGGCCCGGCGCGGTATCGCGGGCGACCCACCTGCTCAGCGCCGGACTGGGGGCGCTGCGTGGCTGACGCCGACGTGATTCCGATCGGATCCGGCGGGCGACCGGGTCGCGGCAGCGGCCGCCGTACGACGCCCTCCGCGGCAGCCCGCGCGCTCGCCGGCTCGTCGGCGAGGCGGAAGCCCAAGCGCCGCAAGGCCCCGGAGACCCCGGCCGAGCCGGTAGCTGTCGTGCCGGACGTCGAGGGCGCGCCGGTCCCCGAGGCGCCGGCGGCGTTCGACTTCGCCGGGCTCGAGCGGGTGGTGCGGGAGCTGTTCGGTGACGAGGGGGAGCGCCGGGTCGCGGAGTGGCTGGCGTTCCTGCGCCGGCGGTTGAGCGGGAACTACGAGGTCGACGAGTTCGGGTACGACGAAGACCTGACCGACCAGGTGTTGCTGCCGCTGCTGCGGCCGCTGGCGGAGAAGTGGTTCCGGGTCGAGGTGCGCGGGGTGGAGAACATCCCGTCCGACGGTGGCGCGCTGATCGTGGCGAACCACTCCGGGACGATGCCGCTGGACGGTCTCGTCACCCAACTGATCGTCGCGGACCACGGGCACCGGCCGCTGCGGACGCTGGCGGCGGATCTCGTTTTCCAGACCCCGTTCGTCGGTGAGTTGGCCCGCAAGGGCGGGGCCACGCTGGCCAGCAACGACGACGCCGAGCGGTTGCTCGGACGCGGCGACCTGGTAGGGGTGTGGCCGGAAGGGTTCAAGGGGATCGGGAAGCCGTTCAGCGAGCGGTACAAGCTGCAGCGGTTCGGCCGGGGCGGGTTCGTCAGCGCGGCGATGCGGACCGGGGTGCCGATCGTGCCGTGCTCGATCGTCGGCGCCGAGGAGATCTATCCGCTGGTCGGGAACATCGCGTCACTGGCGCGGCTGCTGGGCGTGCCGTACATCCCGATCACGCCGTTCTTCCCGCTGCTCGGGCCGCTCGGCCTGATCCCGCTGCCGTCCAAGTGGCTGATCGAGTTCGGCGAACCCATCCGAACCGACGACTTCCCCGACGGCGCCGCCGACGACCCGATGCTGGTCTTCAACGTCACCGACCAGGTCCGCGAGACCATCCAGCAGACCCTCTACACCCTGCTGATGCAACGCCGCAGCGTCTTCTTCTGACCCACCGCCCACCCCAGCGCCCGCGGCCACCCAGCGCCCGCGGCCACCCCAGCCGCGGCGTTCGAGGGGATATCCCGCGCCGTGGTGGGTTCTCCCCTGGTATACGAGCAGAGAACCCCACGTTTGAGGGGATATCCCCTCGAACGCCGCCGCGGTGGGGCGGGGTGGGGTGGGTAAAGGAGAAGCCCGGCGTGGTTGCGCCGGGCTTCTCGTGTGGGTCAGGGACCTACTTCCACGGTGGGAGGAGGGTCTGGATGACGCCGGGAAGGTTGATGAGTGGGGTGGACGGGAGCAGGGTCGGGAACGGCCAGGGCCACTCGGTCGCGCCGGGGGTGGGGATGGTCGGTACGACAGTCGGGGTCGACGTGAGAGTCGAGGACGCCGACGGGTTCGGCGGGGTCTTCAGACTCGTCGGCGGAGTGTTGGACTCCTGCACGATCGTCGTGTTCGGCGACTGGCTCGGCGCGGTGCTCGCACCCGTCGTCGGCTTGCTGGACGCCTTGCTGCTCGCCCCGCCGTTGCCGGGCTCGTTCGGCTCGGTGCCGACGTTTCCGGTGTTCGGCGCGGCCGGCTGGTTGGCGCCCTTGGCCGGCTTCGGCGCCTCGCACTTCGGGCAGGCGGCCGTGGTGTGCTGGGCCAGCTGCTCGATGGTGGCGAGCGCCTCGACAGCGGACTTCAGCGACTCCGCCGGCAGTTTCGGTGCGAGCTCACCAAGAGCCTGGCGGGCGCTGGTGATGAACGCTGTGACCGCCGTGATCGAACCGGCGTCGCCGTCCTGCTGGTACGACGCGACCAGCCGCGACACGCCCTTGCGGGACTGTGCCGAGAAGTCGTCGAGGGTGGCGTTGATCGTGCCCACGTCGCCGCCGTTCTCGGCCAGCGCGCGGACTTCGGACAGTCGGGTCATCGCGTGCTCGAGATCGCGCCGGCCCCGGGAGTCGTCCCCGACGCTGACGTTGGTGGAGACGTTCTCGATGCTGCGCTTCATCCCGTACAAGGTGTCGCCGGGCATCGCCTGCTGAGCGGCGGCCGCAGAACCGATGCCACCTCCGAGCAGGACCAGCGCGGCGGTACTGGCCACGAGCCGGATGCGCCGGCCGTGACGATGGCGGATAGCTGTCACGGACGCGCCCACGTCCTCGCTGCCCGGCGGGTCGTCCGAGTCGTCCGGAGAGCTGCGCACCATCGTCGGAGTCGTCGTTGCCGCGCGGGCCGCCGCCTGCTCCATCAGGCGGTGCCGCAACTCGGCACTGAACTCCGGTCGCGGTGCCACTGCGCCGGCGGTCCTCAGCCGTCCGACGAGTTCCACAGCTTCCATCAGCTCGGGGTCATCGCTCAGTCGCGAAGAGTGACGGGGCCCGTGATCGACGGCGTGCGCGAATGCCTCCGCGCGCGCTCGAGCCCTGTGTAGGTCACTCATGAGTTCTCGATCTCCTCAATGGCCAGCCGGGGTCACCGACAGGTCCTCATCAGGCAAACGAGGAAACTCCCTGACGGGTTACGAAAGACATTCGTTGTCATCCGCCTCACCTCAAGTCCTTGGGGATAACCTTCGCCAAGTGCCGTACGGCCCTCAGTTGCAGTTGCTTGACGGCGCCTTCGGACTTCTCCAGCGCCTTGGCCGTTTCCGCGATCGACAATCCGGCGAAGAACCGCATCGTCAGGCAGTCGCGTTGCTCGTCGGGCAAGGCCGCGACCGCGTCCCGCAGCACCTCGGCGGTGGCGGCGGCCAGCACGTCGATCTCCGGCCCCTCGGTCTGCCGGTCGTGCGTCTCGATCTCGTCCGTGACCACCTCGAGCCGGACCCGGCCCGACTTGTAGTGGTCGGTGATGAGGTTCCGGGCGATCGTCACCAGCCAGGCGCCGAAGTCCCGGCCCTGCCAGCGGAACGAGTCCAGCGCGCGCAGCGCCCGGACGAACGTCTCACTGGTCAGGTCCTCGGCGAGTGCCGACGACGACACCCGCGCGTAGATGTAGCGATAGACGGTGAGCGAGTACTCGTCGTACAGCTCACCGAAGGCACCGACGTCCCCGGCCTGGGCGCGATCGACGAGCTCTGCACGTCTCATCCCGTCCGGGCTTGGCTCCGGCGTCGTCAAGATTTCTCCCCGTTCAACTGACACGTCTTCTGACACATCCGCGGATGGCCACAGCGGCTGAGACAGCACCGAGCGTTACGCCTGAAGCACCCGCTGTCAACAGTCCGAGGCGTGCCGCCTTCCGTCCGGTCCGATAGTCACGAATGCGCCAGCCGGCGACTTCCGCGTGGCGGCGCAGCCTGCTGTCGGGGTTGATCGCGCATGGATTCCCCACCAGCTCGAGCATCGGCAGGTCGTTCACCGAGTCCGAGTACGCCGCGCAGGAGGCCAGGTTCAGCCCCTCACGCGCCGCGAGCGCGCGGACGGCCTCCGCCTTGGCCGGGCCATGGAGGATGTCGCCCACGAGTTCACCTGTATATATCCCGTCACGCTCTGCTGCAACCGTTCCGAGCGCGCCGGTCAGTCCCAGCCGCCTGGCGAGCAGCCTGGCGACCTCCACCGGAGCCGCCGTCACCAGCCAGACCCGCTCGCCGGCGTCGAGGTGCTGCTGGGCCAGCGCGAGCGTGCCCGGCCAGATCCGGTCGGCCATGATCTCGTCGAAGATCTCCTCGACCAGGATCTGCACCTCGGCGACCCGGTGGCCGGCGATGAACGACAGTGCCGCGGCCCGCGCGTTCGCGACCGAGTCCGGGGTCTCGCCCTGCAGCCGGAACCTCAACTGTGCAAAGGATTTCTGCGCGATCTCGCCGGTCGTGAAGAACTTTCGGCGGTACAGCCCACGGGCCAGGTGGAACATCGACGCGCCCTGCAGCATCGTGTTGTCCACATCGAAGAACGCAGCCGTGTCCGGCACCTGCGGTGTTGCCAGCGCCGCTTCCAGCTCGGCCGCTGCCGCGCTGGCCTCCCCAGCCAGAATCGACCTGGCTCGAAGGTCACGTGACCTACCCCCACCCATGAAGCAGGACCTTAGGGCACAGAACCCCCACCTGTCGCCTACTGCGCGTTACCGTCTCGAAAGGTGCCGAGGGGAGCGCATCCTGCCCGGGTGAACGTGGCAGACTCGCCTGGTGAACTTCAACTTCGCGGACGTTCTTCGTGACACAGCGCAACGTCACGGCGAACGTCTCGCACTGGTCGACGGCGACCGGCGGCTGACCTGGAGCGAGGTCGACACCGCCGTCGACAGGGCTGCCCAGGGGTTCGCCGCGGCCGGCCTGGTGCCCGGCTACCGGGTCCTCCTGCTGCAGGCCAACAGCGTCGACTTCGTCACGTCCTACCTGGGGATTCTCCGGGCCGGCCTGGTCGCCGTACCGCTGAACACGGGTCTGACGGCCACCGAGATCAGCGGTGTCGTGGAGCACTCCGGCGCCCGGTTGGCGATCGCCGACGGCGACCTCGCGGAGAAGATCCAGGGCCTCCGGACGGTCCGGGCCGGCGAGCTCGAAGGTGACGCTCCGTTACTTCCGCCGCTCGACCCGGAGACCCTCGCGGTCCTGCTGTACACCTCCGGGACGAGTGGGGACCCGCGGGCCGCGATGTTGTCGCACCGCGCGCTGGCCGCCAACGTGAAGAACCTCTCCGGCCTCGGCGAGGACCGGATGGGCCCGGAGGACGTCGTCCTCGGCGTGCTGCCGATGTTCCACGCCTTCGGCCTGAACGCCGTCCTCGGCTGGGCGGTCGCGACCGGCGCGGCGCTCGTCGTCGAACCGCGCTTCGACTCGGTCCACACCCTCGATCTGATCAGCAGGTACGGCGTGACGCGGCTGCCACTCGCACCGCCTGCTTTGCACGCCTTGCTGGCCCAGCCCGGTCTTCACGACGCCCTGCAGACGGTCAAGGTCGTCCTCACCGGCGCGTCGACTCTCGACCGGGCGCTGGCCGACCGCTTCGAGCAGGAGACCGGGAAGTTCGTCCACCAGGGCTATGGCCTGACCGAGGCGTCCCCGGGTGTCACCACGACGCTTGGCGAGGGAGATCCGAAGCCGGGCTCGGTCGGCCGCGCGCTGCCGAACGTCGAGGTGCGGATCGCCGACGAGCAAGGTGAGGACGTCGAAGGAGACGACCCCGGCGAGATCCTGATCCGCGGCGCCAACCTGTTCTCCGGCTACTGGCCGGACGGCGTCGACGGGCCGGACGAGGAAGGCTGGTACCGCACCGGCGACGTCGGCTACCTGGACACCGACGGCGACCTGTTCCTGGTGGACCGGTTGCGTGAGCTGGTCATCGTGTCCGGGTTCAACGTCTTCCCGAGCGAGGTCGAGGAGGTCCTGATCGGCGCTTCGGGCGTCCGCGAGGCCGCCGTGATCGGCGTACCGTCCGAGGAGACCGGTGAGGCGGTGAAGGCGTTCGTCGTACCGGAGACCGGGGCGAGCGTGGACACGGCTGCGGTCCGCGAGTACGCCGAGACCCGGCTGGCCCGGTTCAAGTGCCCGGTGGAGATCGAGGTGGTCGACCACCTGCCGCACTCGGTCACCGGCAAGGTGGCGAAGGGCCAGCTGCGGAAATGACGCGCGTCACGCTCTACGGCAAGCCCGGCTGTCACCTCTGCGACGACGCCCGGGCGATCGTCCAGGCGGTCTGCGGCGAGCTCGGCGTCGACTGGACCGAGATCGACATCACGCAGGATGACCGGCTGTTCACCGAGTACGGCGAGCAGATCCCGGTGACGTTCGTGGACGGCAAGCAGCACGACTTCTGGCGTGTCGACCCGGTCAGGCTCCGCAAGGCCCTCACCCCTTAGTCCTCGTTGGTGCTGTGTCCTGGTTAGTGCTGTCCGTCACCTCGGCCTTCGCCGATTTTGTTCTCACGTTCACAAGCTCCTAGAGTAAGAAGAGCCCCGGCCGTCACGACCGCGGCCGTGGAGAACCGTTCCCAGGAGAATTGTGACGCGTGCCAGCAGCCGTCGCCCCGGCCCGCCGACGAGAACCGAACGCGGCATTCCCGAGGCGACTGTCGCGCGCTTGCCGGTCTACCTGCGGGCGCTGACCGCGCTGTCCGACAGCGGGATCGCCACCGCGTCGAGCGAGGACCTGGCGACCGCCGCCGGCGTGAACTCGGCCAAGCTCCGCAAGGACCTGTCCTACCTGGGCTCCTACGGCACCCGCGGCGTCGGGTACGACGTCGAGTACCTGCGCTACCAGATCGCCCGCGAGATCGGCGTCACCCAGGACTGGGCCGTGGTCATCGTCGGGATCGGAAACCTGGGGCACGCGCTGGCGAACTACTCCGGCTTCGGCACCCGCGGGTTCCGGATCGTGGCGCTGCTGGACGCCGACCCGAACCTGATCGGTGAGCGGATCGGGGACATGGAGGTCCGCGACTTCGCCCAGATCGAGGACATCGTGAAGGCCGACCGGGTCTCGATCGGGGTCATCACCACGCCCGCCGGTCCGGCCCAGGAGGTGTGCGACCGACTGGTCGCCGCCGGGGTGACCAGCATCCTGAACTTCGCGCCCGTCGTGCTGTCCGTGCCCGACGGCGTCGACATCCGCAAGGTGGACCTCTCGATCGAGTTGCAGATCCTGGCGTACCACGAACAACGAAAGTCCGGAGAGGCGGCGCTCCCCGAGGTGCCCGAACTACCAGCGATGAACGGTCTCACCGATCTGCCGAGCGTCGGGGGAGGTGTCGGCGCGTGAGCTACCTGGTCGTCGGTATCAGCCACCGCTCAGCTGACATCAACGTCCTCGAGCGAGTGGCGCTCGACCCGGACGCGGCGACCAAGCTGGCCCTGGCCGTCAAGCACACCCCGGCGGTCTCCGAGTCCGCGGTCCTTGCCACCTGCAACCGCACCGAGGTCTACGCGACCGTCGACCGGTTCCACGCCGGCATGGACGAGGTGACCGCGATCCTCTCGGACATCACCGGCGTACCGCTGCTGGACCTGGCCGAGCACCTCTACGTGCACTTCGAGGAAGGCGCCGTCGCGCACCTGTTCCAGGTCTCGGTCGGGCTCGACTCGATGATCGTCGGCGAGAGCCAGATCCTCGGCCAGGTGAAGGACACGCTGCGCGTCGGCCAGGACCTGGAGACGGTCGGCACCGAGCTCAACGCCGTACTGCAGCACGCGTTGCGGGTCGGCAAGCGGGCCCGTACCGAGACCGGGATCGACGCCGCCGGGCGCTCCGTCGTCTCGGCCGGCCTCGACGCGGTCGGCGGTTTCCAGGGCCGCCGCGCGCTGATCGTCGGCGCCGGCTCGATGGCCTCACTGGCCGCGCAGACCTTGCTCAACGGTGGCGCCGCGAGCGTGACCATCGCCAACCGCAACTACGACCGCGCGGTCGCGCTGGCCGAGCGAGTCGGCGGTACGGCGGTCCAGCTCGCGTCCGTCCCCGAGGCGCTGGCCGAGGCCGACCTGGTCGTGTCGTGCACCGGCGCGCGGAACGTCGTACTGACCGAAGAGATGATCCGGAACGCGACCGACGGGCGCCCGTTCGGTGTGCTGGACGTCGCACTGCCGCGGGACGTCGCGCCCGAGGCGGCCAGGATCCCCGGCGTCACGCTCGTCACGCTGGCCGACCTCGCCGGGACGTCGGGCGGCAGCGACGACGACATCGACGCGGTACGGCGGATCGTCTCGGAGGAGACGGGTTCGTTCGAGGCGACCCGGCGGGCCGCATCGGTCGCGCCGACCGTGGTCGCGCTGCGGGCGATGGCGACCGAGCTGGTCGACTCCGAGTTGGCCAGGCTGGAACGCAAGCTGCCCGGGCTGGACGACACCCAGCGGCAGGAGGTCGCCCGGACCATTCGCCGGGTGGTCGACAAGGTGCTGCACACGCCGACCGTGCGCGTGAAGGAGTTGGCCGCCGATCCGGGTGGTCCGACGTACGCCGACGCCCTCCGCGAGCTGTTCGCGCTCGACCCGGCCACCGTCGACGCGGTCACAGCCGCGAGGAACCCGGAAGAGACCAGCAACACCCGCGCCAACGCGACCGGAGGTGACCGCGCATGATCAGGCTTGGCACGCGGCGGTCCGCCCTGGCGACCGCGCAGGCGACCTGGGTCGCCGACCAGTTGCGCGCCCTCGGGCACGAGGTCGAGCTCATCCCGATCGTCACCACCGGCGACGTCAACAAGGCGCCGCTGGAGCAGATCGGCGGCACCGGCGTCTTCGTCAGCGCGCTGCGGGACGCCTTGCTGTCCAGCGAGATCGACATCGCGGTGCACTCGCTGAAGGACCTGCCGACCGCACCGGTCGAGGGGCTTGCGATCGGCGCCGTACCCGTCCGTGAGGACCCGCGCGACGTGCTGGTTGCCCGCGACGGCCTGACCCTCGGCGAGCTGCAGCAAGGTGCCCTGGTGGGCACCGGCTCACCCCGCCGGGTCGCGCAGCTCGATGCGCTGGGCCTCGGCCTCGAATGCACCGGGATCCGCGGCAACGTGGACACCAGGATCGGCATGGTGGCCGATGGCAAATTGGACGCGGTGGTGCTCGCGAGGGCAGGGTTGTCCCGGTTGGGACGGCTCGCCGAGGTGACCGAGACGCTGGATCCGATCCAGGTCCTGCCGGCTCCGGGACAAGGTGCCCTGGGCATCGAGTGCCGGGCGGACGACACCAAGGTGCTGGCGGCACTGGCGCCGCTGGAGGACCCGGGCACCCGGGCGGCGGTGACCGCGGAGCGGCAGATGCTTGCCACTCTCGAGGCAGGGTGCACGGCTCCGGTCGGCGCGCTCGCCGAAGTGGTCGAAGGTGAGGACGGCCCGGAGCTGTGGCTGCGGGGAGCCCTCGGCCAGGAGGACGGCGTACGGCGGTTGTCGGCCAACGGGCCGGTGGACGACCCGGTGTCACTGGGCAAAGCGCTGGCGAACGAGTTGCTGGAGCAGACATGACACCGGCACGGGGCACGACGACGAGGGCGTCTCATGACACGGCGCACAAGACGAGCAGCAGGACGAGGACGAGGGCGAAGGCAGACGTGAGCAGCGCGAAGACAGCCGCCACCGCGGCATCCAGGACGCCTCAGAAGGTGCCGGCGAAGGCTGCCGCCACCAGCACGGTCAAGCAGACCAGACCACTCGGCCACGTCACCTTCGTCGGCGTCGGGCCGGGCGATCCCGCCCTGCTGACGCTGGCCGGCCGCGACGTCCTGGCGAACGCCGACGCCGTCGTGGTCGAGGGTCCCGAGCACGACGCCTTCCTGACCTACTGCAAGCCGGGTGTCGAGGTGGTCGACGGGTCCGGCGCCGAGGGCAGCCGGGCGCTGAAGGTCGCCGCCCGGGCGCGCCTGGTGGTGAAGACGGCCAAGTCGGCGGCGAACGTCGTACGCCTGCTGACCGGTGACCCGTTCACCTTCTCCAGCGGCGCCGAGGAAGCGGCCGCCTGCCGGAAGGCGGGTATCGGGTTCAACATCATCCCCGGTGTGAGTGAGGTCAGCGCCGTCCCGACGTACGCGGGCATCCCGCTGACGATGAAGGGCGACCGCGAGGTCACGGTCCTGGACCTGGCCGAGGCCAAGCTCGACCTGTCCCGGCTGCACCCCAAGCAGACCCTGGTGCTGCTGAACGCGTCCGACGTACTCAAGGAGACCGTCGCCGCGCTGGTCGAGGCGGGCTTCGACGCCAAGACGCCGGTCGCCGCGACCGTCGGCGGCACGACGACCCTGCAGACCAGCGTGGTCGGCACCCTCGAGACGATCGTCGCCGACCTGCGCGCGGCCAAGGTGACCGGCGAGGCCGTCATCGTGGTCGGCGCGGTGGTCGAGCAGCGCGAGGCACTGTCCTGGTTCGAGACCAAGCCGCTGTTCGGCTGGCGGATCCTGGTGCCGCGCACCAAGGACCAGGCCGGCCCGCTGATGGACCGGCTCCGCCGGTACGGCGCGATGCCGGAAGAGGTCCCGACCATCTCGGTCGAGCCGCCGCGCAACCCGCAGCAGATGGACAAGGCGATCCGCGGCCTGGTCGAGGGCCGGTACGAGTGGGTCGCGTTCACCTCGGTCAACGCGGTCAAGGCGGTCCGGGAGAAGTTCGACGAGTACGGCCTGGACGCGCGGGCGTTCTCCGGCCTGAAGATCGCTGCGGTCGGCGACAAGACCGCCGAGGCGATCGGCGCCTGGGGCATCCGCCCGGACCTGGTCCCGTCCGGCGAGCAGTCCGCGGCCGGCCTGGTCGAGGACTGGCCGCCGTTCGACGAGGTGCTGGACCCGATCAACCGGGTGTTCCTGCCTCGCGCCGACATCGCCACCGAGACCCTGGTCGCCGGACTGACCGATCTCGGCTGGGAGGTCGACGACGTGACGGCGTACCGGACCGTCCGGGCCGCCCCGCCGCCCGCGCCGACCCGCGAGGCGATCAAGTCCGGCAAGTTCGACGCGGTCGTGTTCACCTCGTCCTCGACGGTGCGCAACCTGGTCGGCATCGCCGGCAAGCCGCACGCCTCCACGGTGATCGCGGTGATCGGCCCGGCCACCCTGAAGACCGCCGAGGAGCACGGCCTGCGGGTCGACGCGATGGCCGAGACCCCGTCCGCCGAGGAACTGGCTGACGCACTCGCTCGCTTCGGCGCCGACCGCCGTGACACCATGATCGAGGCCGGCGAACCGGTCACCCGCCCGTCCGAGCGCCGCTCGGGCTCCCGCAGGAAGAGCTGAGAGTCTTGCCTGGTTTCCCGGACGTCAGGCCGCGGCGGCTTCGGTCGTCGGCGGCGATGCGCAGGCTGGTCGCCGAGACCACCCTGGAACCGCGGCAGCTGATCCTGCCGATGTTCATCCGGGAAGACGCCCGCGAGCCGATCGCGATCAAGTCGATGCCGGGTGTGTACCAGCACACCCGCGACACCGCCCGCAAGGCGGTCGCCGAGGCTGCCCAGCTCGGACTCGGTGGCGTCATGCTGTTCGGCGTACCGACGTCGAAGGACGAGACCGGCTCCGGAGGCGTGGACCCGGACGGGATCCTCAACGTCGCGATCCGGGACGCCGTGAGCGAGGTCGGCGACTCATTGCTGGTGATGTCGGACCTGTGCCTGGACGAGTTCACCTCACACGGCCACTGCGGCGTACTGGACTCCGCAGGTCGCGTGGACAACGACGCAACCCTCAAGCTCTACGGCGAAATGGGCGTGGTCCAGGCTGAAGCCGGTGCCCACGCCGTCGGTACGTCCGGCTGCATGGACGGACAAGTCGGCGCTGTGCGTACAGCGCTCGACATGTCAGGGCACCCGGACACGGTCATTCTGGCTTACGCTGTCAAATTCGCGTCTGCCTTCTACGGTCCGTTCCGCGAGGCGGTCGACTCGGCGCTTCAGGGCGACCGCAAGACCTACCAGCAGGACAATGCGAACGCGCGCGAGGCCATTCGCGAGGTCGATCTCGATCTCGCCGAAGGCGCCGACATCGTGATGGTGAAGCCGGCCCTCGCGTACCTGGACATCATCCGCCAGGTCCGCGACCACGTGAACGTCCCCGTGGCCGCCTACAACATCTCCGGCGAGTACGCGATGGTCGAAGCCGCCGCCGCCAACGGCTGGATCGATCGCGACGCCGCCATCCTCGAAACTCTGACATCAATCCGCCGAGCCGGCGCCGACATCATCCTTACCTACTGGGCAGCAGAGGCTGTCCGCATCCTCGACCGCCGCTGATACGAGTCTCTTCTCAGAGATCGATGGAATGCTGGATGCTGACCCGGGTGGCGTCGGCGACGGTTTCCAGGAATTCGATCGGTACGCCGCCTGCGTAGTAGGAGATGCGTTCCACGGCGAGCGCGGGCGCCCCCTTCGGCACCTGCAGGGCCTTGCGCTCGGCGTCCGCGGCTGGCCGCGACCGTACCGTCTCGACGGCGCGAGTGACCTGTGACCGGTTTGGCGGAGTACGGCGTACGTACCCCCCGGGCATCATGGCCGGCTCGGCGGCAGCCGAGTTCCTGAGCGCACCGGCCAACGCCCCCAGGTGGTCGCTTGGAAGGTAGCTGAGAATTAGTTGCCGGAGGCAGCGATATGCCGAGCGAGCGTCAAACGAGCCGCCGGTCGGGCCAAGTTCCCTCGCCTGCCGCGTCGGCGTTCTTCGGCCCGTTCCGCGCGGCGGTCGGCTCGTCGTTGACCGCCGACCTGCCCGGGCGATCCTCGAAACCCTGACAGGTGTCCGACGCGCCGGGGCCGACACCATCCTCACCTACTGGGCAGCCGACGCCGTCCACCCCCTCAACCCTCGCTGACGAGTCGTCCCGAGCAGTTCACCTCCTCGACCGCCGAAGTACATGTCGGGCCCGGCGTACTGGACCCGGCGGGAAATAGCCTGGCGCGAGGTCAGTCGCCGGAGAGGAACCGAACCGTGCAGAATCAGCCGTCCGACGGGGCCGTGGGAGTGCCGGACCAACTCGCGCCGGACCCGGACCTGCGGGCCGCGCGTCACGAGATCCGCGCTGTCGCCGACGGCCTGCGGGCAGCACTGGCCGCCGACGACCAGGCGGCCGCCGATGATCTGCGGGCGACCGAGGTCCGTCCATGAGCACGGAGAACCGGGCCGAGGAGTTGGCCGAACTGACCCTCAACGCGGTGGCCTCGGTCCGCACCAGGCTTGGCCGCGCCGTCGAGTCCGCCGAGCAACTCGACGGTGAGCTGTGGGAGATCGAGAAGTCATTCCAGCAGCGGCCTGAGTTGCCGCGAGAGGAGCCGGCTCCGGACGCCCGGCGCACCAGGGCTGCCGTCCTCGCTGCGGCGGCCAATTACGCAAGCGCTGTCAGCCAGTCGGCGAGGAGCTCGCAGGATCGGATCGCGGAATTACGCGATGGACTCGCCGCTGCTGCGGCCGCTGTCACACAGGCCAAGAGTTATCTCGACGAACTCGAGAAGCTGCCCGCCGCCGACTCCGGGCAACCGGCGACACCTACGGACCTGCGGGAGCGCTTGGGTCAGCTGGAGTCGGCGATCACGACCGCCGATGCGGGTGCCGAGCGCACGGCCGAGCGGCTCGGCGCCGCGCTGGGGAACGCCCGGAGGATGCAGCGGGTGTTCGGGGAGCTGGACACCCGGAGCGTGCCTGTGGTCCACGGCGCCAGCGAGGCCCTCAACCAGGGCCTGCCCGGGCTCCAGGCCGGCGTCGGGACAACCTCTGCGGCCTACACGATGGCCGACCAGTCCACGGCGGCGGCCAACGACCTGGCGAACGCGGTGCGCGCCGCCGCCAACCCGACGCCCGCGTCAGCTCAGCAGAGGCGGGACGCCGCCGGTGAGCAGGATCGCCGGCACCGCCCCGACGGGCCTACGCAGACGCTCGACCGCTGACGTCCGGTACGACGTACGTCAGCGGTGGATGGTGTAGTCGGATTGGGTGAAGCCGGCGTTCAGGGTGCGGGTGGCGTTGTGGGTGAGGGCGATGTCGGTATCGAGGTCGCCGAACAGGCGGATGCCGGTGCCGAGGAGCACCGGGGCGGTGGTGATGGTGAGCTCGTTCAGGAGGCCGGCGCGCAGGAAGGTCTGGATGACCCGGGCGCCGTCGGTGTAGACGCGCTTGGCGCCGCGGTCGTTCAGGGTCTCGATCAGGGCCTCGAGGGTCCGGTGCACGATGATGCGCTCGTCGGCGTCCGGGTCGAGGGTGGTGCTGAGCACCTCGACCTGCTTGCCCTCGTACGGCCAGAAGTCGAAGCCGAGGACCTTCTCGTAGGTGTTCCGGCCCAGTACGACGGTGTCCACCGACGCCATGAACTCGTCGTACCCGGTGTCACCGGCGTGTTCGCCGCGCGTGGTGAGCCAGTCGATGGACCCGTCCGGTCGCGCGATGTAGCCGTCGAGACTGGTGGCGATGAAAACAGCCGCGTGGAAGCTCACGAAGACATTTTTCCACGCGGCCGCAACTAGCCCTTCAACCCAGTCTGGGCCAGTCCCTCCACGAACTGGCGTTGGGCCAGCACGAAGATGATCAGCACCGGCAGCGCGGACAGGGTTGCCGCCGCCAGTTGGGTGTTCCACATCGGCCCACCGTAGGCGTCGACGTACTGCGTCAGCGCCTGCGGAATAGTGAACTTCTCCTTGCTGGACAGGAACACGATCGGCTCCAGGTACAGGTTCCAGCTGTGCAGGAAGGTGAAGATCGACACCGCCCCGATCGCCGGACGGGCCAACGGAAGACAGACCCGCCAGAACAGCCCGAACCGGCCGAGACCGTCGACCCGACCCGCCTCCTCCAGCTCACCGGGCAGCGTGATGAAGAACTGCCGCATGATGAAGGTGGCCAGCACGCTAGGCGCCCCGAGCGCGGGGACCAGGATCAGCGGCCAGTGCGTGTCCACCAGCCCGAGCGCGTCGAACATCCGGTACAGCGGGATGATCGTCACCTCGTTCGGTACCAGCAGGCCGGTCAGCACGATCACGAAGACCACACCGGCGCCCCGGAACTTGATCCGCGCGAACGCGTATCCGGCCAGCGCGGACACCGCCAGCGTCAGGACAGTCACCGCCAACGCGATGTACAGGCTGTTCACGTACTGCCGTCCGAACGGCTGCAACTCGAACACCTGCCGGTACGCGTCCAGCGTCGGCGACCCCGGCAGCAGCGACGGCGGGAACGCGAAGATCTCGGTCACCGGCTTCAGCGAGGTCGTCGCCATCCACCAGATCGGGAACACGAACGGCACACAGCACACCAGCAGTACGCCGTACACGAGCACCTTCACCTTAGGACTCATGGAACACCCACCTCCGCCGCATCCGCCACTGGATCACCGTCAGCACGAGCACGATGCCGAACAACAGCAACGCCAGCGCAGAGCCGTACCCGAAGTGATGGAACTGGAACGCCTGCTGGTACAGGTAGTACACGAGCACCGTCGTCGAGTTCCCCGGGCCGCCCTGGGTGAGTACGGCGATCTGCGCGAACACCTGCAGCGACCCGACGATCGTCAGGATCATCGTGAGCAGGATGGTCGGGCTGATCAGCGGCACCGTCACCCGCCGGAACCGCGCCCACGCCGACGCCCCGTCGATCCGCGCCGCCTCGTACAGCTCGGCCGGCACACCCTGCAAGGCGGCCAGGAACAGCACCATGTTGAGCCCGACGTTCTTGAACAGCTGGACCACGATCACCGACGCCATCGCCGTACCGCCCGAGCGCAGCCAGTTCGGCCCGTCAATTCCGAGCAGGTCGAGGAAGGCGTTCACCCCGCCGTTGTCCTGCAGCAGGAACCCCCACACGATCGTCCACGCGACCAGCGTCACCACGACCGGTGAGAAGAACAGCGTCCGGAAGACGACCGTGCCGCGCAGCTTCTGGTTCAGCAGTACGGCGAGGAACAACGCGAGACTGAGGTTCAGTACGACGAGCCCCGCCGAGAACAGGCCCGTCGCCCGGAGCACCGGCCCGAGCTGCTTGTCGTCGGCCAGAGCGGTGTAGTTGTCCGCGCCGACGAAGGTGAACGAGCCCGCCAGCACGTTCCACTCGTGCAGGCTGTACCAGACCACCAGCCCGAGCGGGACGATGACGAAGGCAACGATCCCGGCGAGCTGCGGCGCGACCATCAGCCAGCCGGCCAACTCGTCACGCCGCCGCATCGTCCAGTACGGCGCCTTGTCCGCCGGCGTCACCGACGCGGCCGGCTTCTCCAGCAGCAGTGTCATTTCGCCAGCAGCGGGTTGATCTTGGAGCACACGTCCGACAGCACGGTTTTCACGTCCGCGCCCGGCTTCCACAGCGGGTCGAGCGCGGCCCGGACGGTCTGCTGCAGTTCGGCGTACCCGGTGTGGCTGGGCTTGATCGTGCCGCGCTCGATGCCCTTGACCACGACACTGTCCAGCTGCGCGGGCTTGAGCAGCGGGTTGGCCTTGGCCAGCGTCTCCGTGGTGAGCTGCGACTTACGCGGCGGCGGGAAGAACTGCGCGAGCTTGGCCGAGTTCTCCGCGTTGCTGAAGTAGGCGAGGAACTCCTTGGCCGCGTCGGCGTTCTTGCCGCGCTTCAGCACCCCGATGCCGGCCTGGCCGACGACCGAGTACTCACCGGCCGGACCCTTCGGGAGCGGGACCAGGTCCCACTTGAACTTGGCCTTCTCCAGCAGCGCGGCCCGGCTGATCTGGGTCAGCACCATTGCCGAGTCGCCGGCGTAGAAGTCCTTGGTCACGCCTGGACCCGGCATGCCCTTGTCCGTGAACACCAGCTTGTGGACGAACGTCATCGCGTCCACCATCTCCGGCTGGTCGAACTGGCAGCTCTTGCCGTCCTCGCTCCACGGCCGTGCACCCCAGCCGGCCCAGATCGCGTTCAGCGTGTCCCAGCCCTTGAAGTCGAAGTCGCCGACCACGAGCCCGCCCTTGCCCTTGGCCTGTACGGCGGCCGCCGTCTTGGCAGCCTCCTCCCAGGTCCACGTGCCGGCCGCGATCTGCTGCGCCGGTGTCGGTCGCCCGGCCGCCGTCACCAGGTCGGTGTTGACGAAGACACCCAGCGGCGAGGTGGAGAACGGGTAGGCGTACAGCTTGCCGTCCTTCTCCCAGTTGGCGGTCGTGCTCGGCAGCAGGTCGGCGTCCTTGTCGAGCTCCTCGAGGGCGCCGGAGCTGACGAAGTCGGGCGCGGTGCTCTCGAAGATCCAGGCCAGGTCGGGCACGTTGCCGCCGCCGATCTGGGTGGTCACCGTGGTCGTGTAGTTCTCGAACGGGATCGCCTCGAAGGTGATCTTGCCGACCTCCGGGTGGTCCTTCTTGTAGTCGGCGGCGATCTGGTCGAACAGCGCCAGGTGCTTGGCGTTCGCGCTCCAGATCGTCATCCGCAGGTCGACCGGTCCCTCACCGGAGGATCCGGAGGAGCCGGAGCCGCCGCCGCAGGCGGTCAGCAGCACCGCGGCAGTGGCCGCCGCGGTCAGCGCACGTAGCTTCATGAGTCCTCCATCAGTAGCCGGCGACGTGCGGCCAGCCGAGTTCGATGCCCTGAGCAACCAGCTTGGACTGGAAGTCGCCGAGCAGGGCCGGGGTGTTGCGGACCGCGCGCGGGCTGACGCCACGGTCCAGGCAGAACGCGGCGAGCAGGCCGGCGGCCTCGCCGATGTTCCACTCGACCGGGTGCAGCCGGTAGCAGCCGTTGGTGATGTGGGTGGTGCCGAGGTTCTTGTTCGCCGGCAGCAGGTTCTCCACCCGGCGCGGGATCAGAGCCCCGAGCGGGATCCGGAACGGGCTGCTGGCCACGTCGATGTAGTTGTCCCCGCCGGTCGACGGGTGCAGGTCGATCCGGTACATGCCGACGCCGACGCTGTCGTCGTACTCGACCGCGCCGCGATCACCGCGGACCGCGACCGACAGGTCCTGCTCGACGATCGTGTACTCCGCCGTGATCCGCCGGGACTCCCGGATGTACGGCGCCTGCGCGAGACCGTCCGTACCGAGCAGGTCGCCGCGCAGCCGCAGCCCGGGGAAGCCGGCGCCGCCGTCGGGCCGCGGGGCCTCGGTCTGCAGCCAGTAGAGCACCGCCAGCGAGAGCTCCTTCGCCGCGTCCAGATGCTTGGCCGCATCCGGTACGTCGATGACCGGGCCCTCGAAGTAGTCGATCATCGGCCAGTTCACCAGGCAGATGTCGCTCTCGTACGCCCCCGGCTCGAAGTGCCGGCGGGCCGCGATCCGGCGGAAGGTCCACAGGTTCGTGTCACCGCCGGTACGGCGCTGGTCCGCGACGACCGCGAGCGGGTCGTCGTCGGGGTTCGGCGTGAACGTCCGCACCGAGGCTTCGAGCGTGCGCGGGTTGGGCGCCGTCCAGGACAGCAGCCGGTCACCCCAGAACGACGGCTGATAGTTCCGCCAGAACGCGTAGTTGGCCGGCTTGTCCCCGACGTGGTCGCCGTCGACGTGGTCGATCGCGAAGCAGTACGACACCGCCTGCATGTTCAGCGGCTGCGCTTCGGCCGGCGCACTCGGCTCGTCCGTCTCGCTCTGAGCCTCGAAGCCGGTCACGTACTCCGTCCCGGTCAGCGGCAACAGCTCGCCGGTCTCGGTCGCGTCCAGGATGTACGGCGCGGTGATCGTCAGCTGATCGCCCGCGTCACGGTGCTCCACGGTCACCGCGGTCACGCGATCGCCATCGGTCTCGGCGGCGACCGGCCGGAAGGGCTGAAGCACCTGCAGCCGGCGGCTGGCCCGATAAGGCGCGAGCATCCCCTCCAGCACCGCGAGCGCGACCCGCGGCTCGTGACAGAGCTTCGACACGTACCCGGCGCCCGGGTTCAGCTGCGTCGCCGCACGCGACGCCGAGGTCAGCGGGTAGTAGCGCCGGTAGTACTCGCGGATCCCCTCGCGCAGCGCACGGTACGACGCCGTGACGCCGAACTGCTCGACCCAGGTGTGCTCGTCCGGCGGGACAGCCTGGCTGGTCAGCTGGCCGCCGAGCCAGTCGAACTCCTCGGTCAGGATCACCGAGCGGCCGGCCCGCAGAGCGGAGAGCGCCGCGGCGACTCCGCCGAGACCGCCGCCGACGATCAGTACATCGGTATGCATCTAGGCACCTTTCGGTGGTGTGAGAGTGGTTCCGTCGGTGAGTTCGCATGGGAGCAGTACCTGGCGGTCGGTCGCCGTGCCGCTCAGCACGGCTTCCAGCAGCTCGACCGCCCGCAGCCCCATCGCCCGCCTCGGGACGTGGAAGCCGCTGAAGTCGATGTCGCTCGCGGCCGGCCGGGTCGAGTCACCGAGCGCGACCACGGACAGGTCGCCCGGGATGGCGACGCCTCGCTCGGCGGCCGCTTCGGCCAGAGCGACCGCATCCGCCCGCTCCTCGACGAAGACAGCGGTCACCTTGCGGTCGAGTAGTTCGTCGAGCAGCTCGCCGCCGGAGCGGTCTGCAGTCGGAAGGTGTGGCGCGCGGGCGGCCGCCTGCCGGAAGCCCTGCATACGGTCGGCCGACGACTCCGCGCCGGCCCCCGGACCGGCGAAGGCGATCCGCCGGTGGCCGAGTGCCTGGGCCCGTTCCACCACGATCCGCGTCGCGGTGGCGTAGGCGGCGCCGACGTACGGGACCGGGCCGCCGGCGTCGTCGCGGCGGCCGACCGAGACGAATGGGTACTCCTCGGCGATCAGCCGGGCCAGCTCGTCGGAGGGGATCTGACGGCCGAGGAGCAGGCAGCCGTCGGCGATCCGGAGCCGGTTGTTCTCGTGGAAGATCCGCCGCCGGCCCGCCGTGACCGGCGCGCTGGTGAACAGCAGCAGGTCCCAGCCGAGCCGCTCGGCGCGGTCCTCGATACCGGCCAGGAACGGGTGGTAGAAGTCGCCACTCGCACTCGGGAACACCGACTCGTAGGTGAACACGCCGAGGATCTGGTTGCGCTGCTTGAGCATCCGCCGGGCCAGCGGGTCGGCCTGGTAGCCGGTCTCCCGGATCACCTTCAGCACCCGGTCCCGGGTCTCGGCCGGGATCCGCGCGCTCGCGTCACTCCGGTTGTTCAGCACCAGCGACACGGTCGTCTGGCTGACCTTCGCCAGTCGCGCGATGTCGCGCTGGGTGAGGCGGGTGGCTTTGTCCGGCATCCGATCAATCCTCTGCAGTAATACGCATTGCCAGGGAACCGTAGAACGGCCTCCGAGCGAGCGTCAAGGGCTCGTGCCAGGAGTAATACGGATTAGCAGCGACAAGGTGTTGACCGGCGCGGATCCGGCGGAGAACACTCGCTGCACCATCACCCCCCTGCCGCCCAGGAGGCCTCCATGCTGAGTCGCCGCCAGTTCACCGGCTTGGCCGCCGGCGCCGTCGCCGGCTCTTTCATCAGCACCACGATCCCGGCCGCCGCCGGCTTAGACCGGGATCCGGTCCGCTTCCGGTCGGCCTACACGGCACGGCCGCCGGATCCGGGGGCGGTGCTGCTCGGGTCGCCCGGTTTCGAGGTGCACGGCGACGGGGTCGGCGACGACACCGCCGCCGTCCGCGCTGCTGTGGACGAGGCCTCCCGGCGCGGGATCGCGAACAAGCTGGGCGACATCCTCGGCGGGGTCCGCGACTTCCCGCTCGGCGACGGCGGCGGCGTCGTACTCGTGCCACCCGGGACCTACCGGCTGACCGGACCGATCGACGTGCACGACTCGGTCCGGATCATCGGATACGGCGACCGCCGGCCACGCTTCGTCCTCGCCGACAACAGTCCCGGGTACGCCGGTACCGTGCCACGGGACGTGTTCGCCTTCCGACGGCGGCCGGTCGGTGGCCCGGTGACGTATGCCAACAACGACACCTTCGGTTCCGGGCTGATCAACCTGGACATCGCGATCGGCGCGGGCAACCCGCGAGCGATCGCGGTCCGGTTCGGTGGCGCACAGCTGTGCATCCTGCAGGACCTGGACATCGACACCGGCGACGGCTGGGCCGGCATCGACCACAACGCGAACCTCATTCAACGCGTGCGGGTCCGTGGTGGTGCCGTCGGCCTGAACGCGTTCGCGGCCTCGGCCGGGTGGCAGACGACGGTGCTGGACTGCCGGTTCACCGGTCAGCGCGAGACGGCGATCCGGACGAACAACGACGCGAAGCTGGTGGTCGTTCGCACTGTGCTTGCTGACGCGCCGCGTGGTGTCGAGTGCGTGCCCGATCAATTCGTCCACATCTACCTGCAGAACTGCCTACTCGACGGCCTCGCCGACACGGCGGTGCTGATGAACGACAGCGAACTGTTGCCTGGCGCAATGAATCCGCTGATCCGGAACAGCAACCAGCTGAACCTGGTGGACAGCGTGGTGCGCCGGACCTCGACGCTGTTGACCCAGGCGCAGTCCGGCACCCGGACGCCGGCGCCTGAGGGCGCGGTCGACCTGACCTACGGTCTGCGGATCGAGCGGGCGTTGTCAGCCGGCGAGACTCGAACCGACGGTGTTCGCGCTTCCGACGGGAGGAACCGCGATGTCGGGGCGATGCTGCGGTCCGATGTACCAGATCTGCCACCGGTGTCGACCTGGGTGAGCATCACCGACGTCGCAGCCCGGATGGGGCGGACCGTGGGCAGCGGGACGGCCGACGATCTCGCCGTCTTCCAGGCCGCGGTCGATCAGCACGAGACGGTCTTCGTGCCGATCGGTGAGTACCTGCTGTCCGGCACGCTTCGGCTGCGGAAGCACTCCAACCTGATCGGGCTCCACCCCCGACAAACCTGGTTGCGCGCCCCGGACGGTACGCCGTACTTCGGGGACCCGCGCCGGCCGAAGGCCCTGGTGGAGACGCCGCCCGACGGCCGCAACATCGTCACCGGGCTCGGCCTCGACACCGCCCGGAACACTGCCGGCTCGGTCAACATCAGCTGGCAGTCGGGTCGCGAGTCCTACCTCGCGGACATCACCACCCAGTTCGTGAAGTGGCACCCGGACGAGGTCGCGAGCGGCGATCCGGGATACACCTACAAAGGCATCCACAAGTACGGCGTCTGGGTCCGCGGTGGTGGCGGAGTCCTGTCGAACGTCTGGAGTGCCAACGGCTGGGCGGACAACGGTCTGCTGGTCGAGCACTCGACTGTCCCAACCCGCGTCTACGAGGTGTCCGTCGAGCATCACCAGTACCGCGAGGTCGTGCTGCGACACGTCGCGAACTGGGAGTTCCTCGGACTGCAGACCGAGGACCACATCTACGGATGGCAGTCCCAGGCGGTCGAGCTGGACCACTGCCACGACCTGCTCTTCGGCAACTCCGTCTTCTTCCGCGTAGCCACGGTCCTCGGACCTTCGCCGTACGGTGTGGGGCTCCGCGACTCACGCGACATCGTCTTCCGCGGGAACCGTGGTTACCGCGACAAGACCCCGGAGTTCACCCAATGGGGCGCCGCGGCAGCCGACCTCCGGACCGGACGAACGGTGCCGGACCCAGAGTTCGCCGTACTAGAGATCCGATGATCGCGTTCGACCCGTACTTCAATCCCTGATCCTGGAGGACGACTGTGAAACGCCGTTCTGTGTTGATCGGCGCCGCCGCGGCGCCGTTGCTCGCCTCGCTGCCGCTGCGAGCCAACGCCGCGAGTCTGCCGCCCCTCGCGAGTCTGCCGGCCGGACTGCCGGACCGCGGGCTGTTCACGCCGGGGGAGCAGCGGTTCGCGGGGTACCTGGTGATCCTCGCGCCGATGACCAACGACATCGTGGACACCACGCCGTACGGGTTCATGGGCGGCGGGTGGTGGCGGACGCCGGCCCAGCCGTTCAACTCGCGCGTCCAGGAGCACGTGTTCACGCTCAGCTGGTTCTACGCCAATCGCCGTACCTGGAACCCCTACTACCGGGACCCGGCGCTGCTCGGCCGGCTCGACGCTGCGCTGGAGCACTACCTGAAACTGCAGAACCTGGACGGGTCCTGGCCGGAGTACGCGCCGGGTGAGCGCGGCAAGGCATCGAGCGGTTTCGGCCTCGGCTACCTGGCCAAGACGCTGGCCAACCTCCGCCAGGCCGACGCTCTGCGCAGCCGTCGTACCCAGCTGGAAGTTGCCCTGCGCAAGGGAGTCGACTGGTACCTGGACCCGGCCAACAGCGTGGTCTGGGACGACCCGTTCAAGTACACGAACCAGGCCGTCGCCGGGGTGGCCGGGTCCGCCCTGACCCTCCGACTGCTGCCCGACCTCGCCCGGTGGCAGCGCCTGCAGGAACGCATCCGGTTCGTCGCCAAGTGGTCGCAGAGTCCGGCCGGGTTCTTCTACGACCCGCGCGGCATGGACATCAACTACAACTTCGAGGTGATGCTGCCCGAGATGGCCGAGCTCTACCTGCTCACCCGGAACCCGTTGCTGGTGTCGATGACCCGCCGGTTCACCGAGTGGTTCGGGTACAACCTGCTCCGCGAGCCGGACGGCTCCGGCTGGCTGACCTACTACGCCGTGTCCGACCGCACCGCGACGGCGTACTACGACGACGCGATCCCGGATCCCGACCGGACGATCCTCGGCTCGCACTTCGTCCCCGCCGTACCGGACCTCGGGGCGTTCTTCACCAGCCGCGAGGACAAGGCCGCACTCCGGAAGGCCTGGGCCGAGGACCCGGCGCCGGTTCCTGCGTTGGCGAAGCAGGACACGTCTCCGCGGATCATCGCGCACGCGCCGTACGGCGAGACGCTGCCGACCCAAGCCGCGAAGCAGACCGCCATCGCGCGCATCCCCTACCTGCGCAAGGACAACCTCACCGAGCTTCGCCGCGACGAGGTGGAGAATCAGGACTACCTCTACGTACGGCGGCCCGGCTACTACGTCGGCGCGTTCTTCGGAACGCGCCCGGGCAGCGCGGTCAAGGCCGGGACCGGCTTCCTCTGGCACCCGGCGGCCGGCACCGTGATCCACGCGCAGCAGACGGCGACCGGTTGCTGGGCGACGGTTCGCGACGGCAAGGCCGATGCCGAGAGCAACCTCGTCGCCGAGTACCCGTCGAGCGACCTGGTCCGCTACCGCACCCCCGACGGCTCGGTGGCGACCGATCTGATCCTCGGCCCGGACACCGTCACCCGCCGGGTCACCGCGAGCACAGCCGCCACCGAACAGATCCCGCTCGTCCTCCAGCCGGGTGACGAGGTCGCCTTCTCGGACGGCACCGTCGTGCCCTACAACCAAACGCGTACGGCGACCGCCGACGCGCTCACGATCCGGCGCGGCCCGACCGTCATCACCATCAGCTGGTCCGCCGTCCGGACCGCGACGATCAGCACGTCGACCCGCACCTACCTCCGCGACCAGCGCCGCCGGATCCACGTTCTCCGGATCCCCCACGACGGCACGCTCGAGACGACCGTGCGTACGACGGGCTGAGCAATCCAGGGGTCCGGTAGGGATCGTCCGGATGCCACGGCTGCCGTCGCCGCATAGCGTCAAGGCATGAAGGCAGTCGTGCAGGACCGGTACGGTGCGCCGGACGTGCTGGAACTCCGGGAGATCGCCCGGCCCGACGTCACCGGAAACCAGGTGCTCGTCGCGGTCCGGGCGGCTTCGGTGAACGCGCGGGACTGGCACGTCATGCGGGGTGATCCCTTGATCGCCCGGCTGATGGATCCGAAGGCGTTCGGGCTCCGCGCACCCAAAGCCGTCCTCGGCACCGACTTCGCCGGCGTGGTCGAGGCAGTCGGGCCGGAGGTGCGGCGGTTGAAGCCCGGCGACGAGGTGTACGGCGAGTCGCCCGGAGCCTTCGCCGAGTACGTCGCCGCGCCGGAGACCGTGGTCGACCACAAGCCCGCCAACCTGACCTTCGAGCAGGCGGCCGCGATCCCGCTCGCCGCGAACACGGCCCTGATCGGGTTGCGCGACGTGGCGCAGCTGAAGCCGGGGCAGTCGTTGCTGATCAACGGCGCATCGGGTGGCGTCGGGACGTTCGCCGTACAGCTCGCCAAGGCACTGGACGCCGACGTGACAGCGGTCTGCAGCACGAAGAACGTCGACCTGCTCCGATCGCTCGGCGCCAACGAGATCGTCGACTACACCCAGGACGACTTCACCAGGCAGCGGTACGACGTCGTCTTCGACCTGGTCGGAAACCGGTCACTCGGGGACCTCAGGCGGGCGCTGACACCGAGCGGGACACTCGTCCTGTCCGGTGGCGGAGTGTCCCGCGGCGGCAGCGTGATCGGACCGGTCAGCCTGATCATGCGTGGCGTGCTGCTGGGCCGCTTCGTCCGCCAGCGGATCGTCACCTGCGACGCGAAGCAGACCGCCGAGAACCTCGCGACGCTCCGATCGATGGCCGAGAACAGGCAGCTGATCCCGGCCATCGATCGCACCTACGCGCTGGCCGACATCGCCGAAGCGATCCGGTACGTCGAGACCGAGCACGCCCGCGCGAAGGTGATCATCACCGTCTAAGCCTGAATCCGTGGAGCGGTCGCGGGTGAAAGGGGGTCGTGCGGCGGGGTGAACGTAGAAGTGCCTTCTGGGGCAGGAGAATCGGGAGTGTCGA
>NZ_JBITJU010000043.1:28504-39207 GCF_044460355.1 Kribbella sp. NPDC050124 | reverse complement strand
AACAGCACCCTGCCGGAACTCGGCATCAAACTTCCTACGCGCCTCAGCCATCACCCTCACCTTCTAAAGGCGATGTCTCCACGCTACGAGGGGAAGCCCAGGGGTGACAGGGGGTCCCAGAGGTAGGTGGTGGTTTGGGCACCGGTGCTGGAGGTGGCTCGGCGGCCGTCGCCGGTGTGGGTGTAGGTGGTTTTGGCCGTGCCGGTGGTTGAGGTGATGGGTTTGCCGGCAGCGGACCAGGTGTAGGTGGTCGTGCCGTCGGACGTCAGGTTGCCGTCGGGGTCGTAGGTGTAGGCCTGGGCTTTCGGCGGGTCGAGCGGGTACGTCGCGGGCGCGGTGATGGATGCGAGGAGTTCGCTGCCAGGGCCGTACAACGACCACGTGCTCCCGGAAGGACGTCGCTCCCAGGTGCGGTTGCCGATCGAGTCGTAGTCGTAGCGGATGAAGTCCTGGGCGTCGTCGGTGCACTCGTCGACGCCGTAGCAGACCCCGGTCAGCCGGTTCAGGGCGTCATAGGTGTACGACGACTTGCCCGCAACCGAGTCGCCTGTCCGGACCACGTTGTCGGCGGCGTCGTACGAGGAGGTGATCGAGCGGACCGGATTGCCACCACGAGTCACCGTCAACGAGGTGGTGCGGTCGCGCAGGTCGAGCGAGCGGGTCTCGACGAGGCCGCCCGGGCGGGTTGTCGTGATCGTGCCGCGCGGGTCGTAGCGGTACGACGCCAGCGGCTTCCCGTCGACCGCTGCCGACGAAAGCCTGTCGACAGCGTCCCAGGTGTAGGTCTCGGTACGCCCGGCTGCGGTTCGCCCGATGAGGTTGCCGACTGCATCCCACCGGTAGGCGACCGAGCCGGCGGACGTCAGTTGGTCGAAGGCGTCGTACCCGAAGCGGGTCGTGCCGAGTGCCTCTGTCATCGAGGTCCGCCGGCCGACCGCGTCCCAGGTGAAGCTGACGGTCGGGGTCTTGTCGGAGTACGCGATCTTGGTCATCGCGCCACGCGGGTCGAGAGTGAACGACGCAGACTTGCCCGAAGGCAAGGTGGTACGGATCAGCCGACCCGCCTTGTCGTAGCTGAAGCGCCAGGTACGACCACCGAAGGTCGTGTCGACCGTGCGGCCGGCGGCGTCGTAGGAGAACGTCTGCTCCCGGCCGCTCGCGTCGACGCGCTTGGTCAGGCGACCGGACGCGTCGAAGGTGGCGGTGGCCTCCGGCAACGATGGTCTGGTGACGCCGACCAGAGCGCCGGTGTCGTCGTACCGGAACCGGGTGGTGTTGCCCCGGCCATCCGCTACGGTCGCCAACCGGCCCTGGCCGTCGTATGTCTGTCGCGTTGTGACGTCCAGCGGTCCGCGTTGCTCGAGCGGCTGATCGTCCGGCGTGTATGTGTAGGTGCTGACGCCACCGCGAGGTGAGGTCGCCTTGATCAGCCGACCCCAGCCGTCCACCTCATAGCGACCGACTCGTCCGCCTGGATCGGTGATGCTGACGAGGTCGCCGTCCTCGGAGTACGCGAACCGCGTGACGCGTCCGAGCGGATCGCGCGATCGAGTCACCAGACCTCGGCCGTCATACCCGACGCTCGACATCCGACCGCGGTACGTCGCCCCGACCGGGTTACCGCGGTCGTCGTAGGAGTACGTCGTACTGCGGCCGAGCGGGTCGGTCGTCGTCACCACGTCGTTCAAGCCGTTGTAGGACCGGCGGGTCACGTTGCCATCGGCGTCTGTCGACGAGACGACCCGGCCGAGGGCGTCGTAGGCGTGGCGTGCGCCGTGGCCGAGGCTGTCGAAGACGCGGATGAGGTTGCCGGCCGAGTCGTAGTGGAAGGTGACCGCAGCGCCGGTCGGGTCGACCTGGCGAACGAGCCAGTTCCGCTCGTACTCGTTGATCCACTTCCCGCCGGTCGGGTCGGTCATCGTCGACGTCCCGCGGATCCCGGCGGGGTCCCAGGACCAGGTCGACTTGCCGCCCTTCGCGTCCGTCTGAGCCGTGACCCGCCCGTCAGCGCCGTACTCGGTCACGAAGGACGGCTTCGCCGAGTCTCCGACGGTCCCCGACTGCAGGCGACCGTCGACGTACGCGTACCGCGTCTGAACTCCACCGGGTGACGTGACCCCGGTCAGCCGGCCGTCGTCGTACTCGTACCGCACGGTCCGTGGCTCGACGCCCGGCCCTGACAGGCGGACCGACGAGATCAGGCCGACCTCGTTGTAGTCGTAGGACAACGAACGTCGGCCATTCGTCACGGTCGCCACCCGGCCGGAGACGCGCTCGATCACGACACCTTGACCGTTCCGGTCGAGGATCGAGACAAGCTCCCCCGACGGCGAGAACCGCATCCGTAGCTGGTCGAAACTCGTCAGCACGTACTCGTTGCCGATCCGCGCCAGGCGGAAGCGGGCAACCCCGCGCTCGACCACGAACCCCGTCCCCTGCCGATCGAAGCCGATCTCCCGCCCGTCCGACCCCAGGTACCGCGCCCCACGCGCGTCGAACGTCAGCCGATCCGAGTACGACGCGCGCCACCCGCGACCGAGCGGACCGGCAGCCGAGTCGTTGGAGTTGTACGTCCGCGTCACCGACAGCGGGACGCCAAGCCCGTTCACCGAAGCATCTGATTCGGAAGCGACCAGTGCGCCGGTCAACGAGTTGACCGGGTCGGACTGCAGCGCGAACGGCCCGAAGAGACCGCGTGCCTGCAAGTCCGGCAGCGCGAACCCCGGTGCCCCCGCGTAGATCATCACGTTGCCGCTCGCCGAGCCCTTGCCGTTGGTCAGCGATGCACCCAGCAGCCCCGGCGAGCTCGTCAGCGCGCAGTCGACCGGCACCGTGACCGACCAGGTCAGTGACTGGGTCCGCGCCGGCTTGGGAGCCCGATAGTTCTCGCAGGGCCAGGCGGTCGCCTTCCAGGTGCGGAGGTCGGTGAGCTGGATGGCGCAGATGTTCCCTGACGGTGCAAAGGTCCGCGCCTGGAAGGTGAAGGTCTGGCCGGTCCCGGCGTGGGCGAAGCCGCCGTCGTGCGCGATCTGCGGGCCCTTGGTCAGGAGCTCACCGCCGGCGGTCACAGCGACGTCGACGTGCACACACGTGCCTGGCGGCGCGGCGTCGGCCGTTGCAGCAAGCGGGATCACCAGCAGCACACCGAGGAGTAGGGCGAGCAATCGCCGGACAGGGTTCATGGTCGCCTCCGCTCGGTTGATGGGCTGTCACGGAGAGTTTATGGAGATTGTGGGCTCTGTGGAGCGGATGATTACGGGCTGTGGATAACGGGAAGTGACCCTGGCGTGTGGGTGAGCGGGGTGTCGCCTACGATCTGCGGGAACGTAGTCAGGAAAAACGTTCGGATGATGGTCTGCCTGCTGGCGGGTCTGCCACCGAGAGTGTGAGGGTGTGGCTCATGAACATCGGTACTCGGAAGATCGTCGTCGACGAGGCGATTGCGCAGTTACGGCTGTACGCCGAGACGAACGGCGCCGTGCTGCAGTACTACGACGGTCTGCCGGGGATGACGTGCATCGGAGGGTCCGACCCGAACCGGATCACGCTCGAGGACCTGGCCCGGACGATGGTGATCGGCGCCGACCTGCGCGCGATGGACATCCCGTGGCTGCTCGAGGTGGAGGCGGAGAAGGAGCTCGCCGCGATCCCGGTCGAGGCGCGGCTGGAGGACGCGACGCCGGGCAGCGCGCTGTTCGAGGCGGCGATGGCGCTGGACGACAAGTTCACCGGCCACCGTGGGTTCGGGCACGCGAAGAAGTCCAAGCTGCTGCACCTGAAGCGGCCGTTCCTCTACCCGGTGACCGACAGCTTCATCCGGATGACCTACGGCTCGGCGTCGGCCGGCGCCGAGTTCCTGACCGCGGTGCACAACGACCTGGTCAACCCGGCCAACGTCCGCGACTTCAAGTTGCTGCAGGTCCGCCTGATCGCCGAGCCGGCCACGTCGGCCGCGCGGCTGCTCGGCGAAGTCCCCACCCTCCGCCTCCTCGACATCCTCGCGTCGCTGCTCGGCGAGGCTAAATGACCCCGAGCCGCGCCAGCGGCTCCACCAGCTCCCGCTCCTCGTAGGACAGGTGCGAGAGCAGCGTGTCGTCCAGCAGGTCGACAGCGGCCCGCAGACCGTCGATGCTGCCCGACCCGTCAACCAGCGCGACCAACGCCTTGTCCACGCCTTCCAGTACGTCGTGGATGATCCGGTGCTCCTCCTCCAGCCGGTCTACGACAGGAGCGAGCGCCGGATCGGCCCGCCGCAGGTGCGGGAAGAGTGAAGTGTCCTCGAGCGTGTGGTGTGTGGTCACCAGTCGGCAGTAGGACTCGCAGTACGTCCCCAGCGTCCAGTTGTTCTGCCGCATGGTCATCGTGTTGATGTGCGACCGCGCCTGCCCGACACCGATCGAGCCGGCAGCTACCTGCTCCACCAGATCCCGGATCTGCTCGAGCTCAGCACGCAGATGGTCGTGTACGTCGATCAGGTGCTGACCAGACTGCAGTTGGTACGGCGTGTACGTCCGCTCCGGGTCCGACGCCGGCCCGGTCGGCCGCTCCGACTCATCCAGCACCTGTACGGCGCTTCGTCGTACCGCAGGAGCTGGAGTCGGCACGACACCGAAGCCACCCTCGACAACCGGAGCGCGCTCAACGACCGCACCGGCGCGAGCAGCGGACACAGCCTCGCGGACACCACTGGCGACCTCGGCAAAGCGGCGGATGTCGTCCGGATTGTCCGAGCCCAGGATGTACGTGCTCATCCCCTCGCCCAGAGTCAGTTCGGCGAGCTGGTCGACCCACAGCTCCTTTGGCCCCTGCAGGAAGCCGCCACCGCGACCGTCGAACCGGCCTGACAGGTTGTAGAGCCGCCGTACCGACGCTGGGTCGCGTCCGGCCTCCACAGCGGCCTCGTCGATGATCTTGTTCATCGCGGCGAGCTCGTCGGGACCGGCATACGCACTGCTCGGCAGCCAGCCGTCGGCGAGCCGCCCAGTGACCGCGAGCATGCGCGGCTTGTAGGCACCGAGCCAGATCTCGACGTCGTGTGCAGGCTGCGGACCACGCTTGGCGCCGGCGACGGTGTAGTGCTTGCCGGGGAGGCGGATGCCACCGCCCTCCGGCGTCCACACCTCGCGCATGATCGCGATGGCCTCCTCCAGCGCCGTGATGCTCTGCCCGGCGGTCAGGCGCGGACCAGCGTTCGCAGCGACAGCGTCCAGGAAACCGCCGGCACCGAGCCCCAACTCGACCCGTCCGCCGCTGATCAGGTCCAGGGTGGCGACGCTGCGGGCGAGGACCACCGGGTGGCGCAGCGGGAGGTTGGCGACGTTCGTCGCGACCTTGACACGCTGGGTCTGGGCGGCGACGACGGACAACAGGGTCCAGGCGTCCATCAGGCGTGGCTGGTACGGGTGGTCCTGAAATGTGACCAGGTCGAGGCCGACCTGCTCGGTCAGTTGTGCCAGCGCGACCACTCGGGCCGGGTCGTCGACCGCCGGGGTCAGGAACGTGCCGAAGACCAGCTCGTGGCCGTAGTCCATGGTTCACCTTTCACCGTCTGTGGGACCACCAAACTACTTCGGCGCACCAATAATCTCAAGGACAGAATATCTACAAGAGATCAGAGCAGGCGAAAGGCTTGTTCCGGCGACAGGGTGGTCCCGGCGGCATGGGCGAGCTCGTAGTCCTCGTCCCCCAGCACAGCACGGGCTGCCGCCGCAGAACGGTCGTAGTCGCCGGACTCGGCAGGAGTGACCAGGTAGCCCTCAGCGGCGCGGGTCGCGTCTGTCGCACCCAGGAGCTGGGCCGCAACGCGTTTGTCCGGCAGACAGGCAGCGATGCCCTCCAGCGACCAGCACATGCCGCGCACCGACTCGTACTCCTCCGAGATGCGGAACGCCTCGAGGTGCAACTCAAGCGCCGCCACAGGATCGCCGCGCAGCTCCACGACGTACGCAAGCTCGGTCAACACCATCGACAAGTAGAGAACAGGATCCTTCTGTTTGCGCGCAGCATCCACCAGCGCGCGCAGACGCGTCTCTGCCTCGTCCAGTGCCCCGGTACGGCGAGCCGCATAGCCCAGCACGATCTCCGCGAGGGCCTGCGTCGACCGCTGATCCTGCTCGGTCGCCAGACGCAGTGCACGTTCGCCATGTGCGCGAGCGGCCTCGTAGTTGCCCTGCCTGATCTCAGTCCAGCCCAGCATCCCCAGGGACCCCGCGAGCTCCGGCCAGAGTCCAAGCTCCTCAGCCAGCTGCGCGCCTTCCCGCTGCAGCTGAGCTGCTCTGTCGAAGTCGCCGACGAACTCTGCATGTGCACTGAGCCAACTGGTCGCCTGCAGCACACCCCACCGGTCCCCCAGCGCCCGGAAGATGCGTTCACTCTCAGCAGCATCGGCATGCAGCGCCGTGACGTCGGACCGCACATGTGCGTGCTTGGCACGCGCCGCAAGCACGGCTGCGATCCCCCACTGGTCACCGTCCGCCTCGAACGTCTTCAGCGCGACCTCCAGCAGCGCCTGACAGGTGACCAGGTCCCCGACATCGCTGCCAGCAAAGGCGATCCACCACTGCGCACGAGCATCTGCCGTCTCAAGCCACCGGTCCCGCTCTGCCGCAGCAGCACTGTCGCCCTGCACGTACATGAACCCGACTCGCCAAGCACCCGCACGCGCTGAGCTCGGCACAGCCTCCAGTGACCGCAGAGCCTCGGCGGTCCGTCCACGCAGGTACCAGTACCAGGCCAGTGCGTCCACGAGCCGCTCAGCCAACTCAACCTGATCAGTGGCCACCGCCCGGTCCAGCGCGGTCCGCAGGTTGGCCGCGTCCTCATCGAGTAGCTGCAACCACCTACCCTGCGCACCGCCGTACAAGTGCGGCCGAGCCTCCTCGGCGAAGGACGTGTAGTACTCCAGATGCCGCTGCTGCACGGACTCCAGTTCGTCCGCTGCGCGCAGCTTCTCCACGCAGTACGCCGCCACAGACTCCAGCAGCCGGTATCGAGGCCCTTCCACTCCCTGCACCGGGACGACGAGCGACCGATCCACCAACCGGATCAGTACATCGAGTACGTCGAAACCGCACACCACCGACGCAGCCTCCGCCGTACATCCATCCGCATGTACGGCGAGCCGCCGCAGCACAGCCTGCTCGTCCGGGCTGAGCAGCTCCCAGCTCCAATCGATCATCGCGAGCAGCGTCTGCTGACGCGGCGCAGCCCCACGGTGCCCGGTCGCCAGCAGCCGGAAGCGATCGTCCAGCCGGGCAACCAGTCCACGCACACCAAGAGCGCGTACGCGCGTCGCAGCAAGCTCCAAAGCAAGCGGAATGCCATCCAGCCGTCGGCAGAGCACAGACACGTCGGCAGCGTTCTCAGCCGACAGAGCGAAGTCACGCGATGCGGCCGCCGCCCGAGCAACGAACAGCTGCACCGCACTGCACTCGTTCAGCACCTCGAGCCCGTCATCGCGCGAAGGCACGTCGAGCGTCGGCACGCTCCACACGACCTCGCCGGCCAGTCCTAGGGGCTCGCGACTCGTTGCCAACACCCGCAGCCCCGGAGCCCCGGCCAACAAGCGGTCCGTCAGCTCAGCGACCTCCGAGACGACCTGCTCGCAGTTGTCGAACACCAGCAACCGAGAGCCCATCACGGCGGCCAGCCGCTCCACCACGGTCTCCGGTGGTCCAGCGACATCCCGCACATCCAGAGCTGCCTGCACAGCGTCCGTCAACGAGCTGCTGACCGACAGGGCAGCTGGAGTCACCGCCGCCAGCTCGACCAGCACCACTCCATCGGCGAACCGGTCGGCGACCTCGGAAGCAGTAGCCAACGACAGCCGGGTCTTGCCCACGCCCCCAGGCCCGGTCAGCGTCACCAGCCGAGAAGACGCCAGACACGAGCTGACGTCGGCGACAGCCTCAGCGCGACCGATGAGCTCGGTCAGCTGAGCCGGCAGGTTGGAGCGTCGGCTAGGCAGCTCCTGCGTCAGGATCGACTGGTGGAGCGCGACCAGCTCCGGACTGGGGTCCAGACCCAGCTCCTCGGCCAGCAGCCGCCGCAGCTCGTCGTAGCTGTCCAGCGCCTCACTCTGCCGACCACTCCGGTAGAGCGCGCGCATGTGGCTCGCACGCAGCCGCTCACGCAGCGGATGCTCGGCAACGAGCGCAGCCAGCTCATCCACCGGCGCGTCGGCCCAGTCCTCGACCGCACTGAGCCGCTGCTCGTCCAGCCGGGCCACAGCTGTCTCCACGAAGGCCTCGTCCGCGAAGTCGGCGTACGCCGGTCCACGCCACAACGCGAGCGCCTCGCCCAGCTGTCCGGCGGCCACGCGGTCCGCGAAGGCCAGAGCGTCGTACGACGAGCTGTCGACGGTCAGCGAGTACCCGGCCGGGCCGGACTTGACCAGTGCGCGACTGCCAGGCTCGGCGTCCTCGAAGGCACGACGTAGCTGCGACACCTTGGCGGAGAGCGTGCCCGCCGGGTTGCCGGGGAGCTGCGAACCCCAGAGGTCGTCGATGAGGCGGTCGGCCGGGACCGGGCGGCCCTCGTGCACGAGGAGGTCGGCCAGCAGGGCACGGACCTTCAGGCCCTGGATGGTGACGGGCTCCCCCGCGTCCGTCCAGGCAGTGACCGGCCCCAGCACCCCGAAACGCATGGCCGCACCCTAACCGCCGTACCGGCCTTACGGCGCCACCCAAGCCGACCGGAAAGAAACCGTAAACGGGTTCCGGCAGAGTCTGGGTCATCAGAAAGGAGGCAGCAGATGCGACTGGCAGTGATCATCGGCAGCACCCGCAACGGGCGGTTCGGACCGACCGTGGCCCACTGGCTCGCCCGCCAGGCCGACAAGCAGTTCGACGTGGACCTGATCGACCTCGCCACCGCGAACCTGCCGACCACACTGCCCGACACCGACGACGAGACCCCCGCCGAGGTCGCCGTACTGGCTCCGCGGCTCGCTACGGCGGACGCGTTCGCCGTGGTGACCCCGGAGTACAACAGCAGCTTCCCGGCGCCGCTGAAGACCGCATTGGACTGGTACTACGACGAGTGGAACGCCAAGCCGGTCGCGATCGTCAGCTACGGCCGGGAGACCGGCGGCCTGTACGCGACAGCCCAGTTGCGGCAGGTCTTCACAGAGCTCCAGGCCGTCACCATCCGTCACACGGTCGCACTGCCCTGCTACTGGGAGCAGTTCACCGCCGACGGCGACTGGCCACGGCCGTCGGCCGGCTACGAGGCCCAGGCCAAGCTCATGCTCGACCAGCTCGTCTGGTGGGCCCGAGCACTCCTGGATGCACGCACAGCACGCCCCTACCAACAGTAAGGAAGAAGAAGATGCGCAAGCTGATCGAGTCCACCTTCATGACCACCAACGGCGTCATCGACAACCCGCAGGACTTTTCGCCGCCCTACTGGGACGACGAGCACGCCGCCTACTCGCAGGGCCTGATGGAAGGCGTCGAGGCGCAGGTGCTCGGCCGGGTCACCTACGAGGGCTTCGCGGAGGCCTGGATGCAGCGCAGCGGCGACCCGTTCACCGACAACTTCAACGCGATGCCGAAGTACGTCGCCACCCGCACCCTGACCGAGTTCACCTGGAACGCCCGAGCGCTCGAGGGGGACGCGGCCGAGGCGGTCAGGAAGCTCAAGCAGGAGGACGGCGGTGACCTGATCAAGTACGGCACGGGTGCGTTCTCGAAGACCCTGCTGGAGCACAAGCTGGTCGACGAGTACCACTTCTGGATCTTTCCGGTGCTGGCGAGTGGAGCGAAGCTGTTCGACGACGTCGACATCGCCATCACGCACCTGGAGCTGCTCGGCACCACCACCTTCAAGTCCGGCATCGTCGTCCACAAGCTGGCCCCGAAGTCCTGATCCGTCACGCCCCAGCCGGTCACCGAAGTCATTCGGTGGCCGGCTGGATGCTTGTCCGCGCACTGTGTGGGTACCGGCTCGGTCTCGGGGATGTGAGGCGGCGCTGGGGACCGCCTGCCTAAGGTCCTCGCGACCCGTTCACCGGATCGCCAGGTCTGCACAGTGAATTCGGACTGGAGGTCTGATGGATACCGTCCTGACAGTCGTCATCGTCGTCGTTGTGGTGGTCGCGGCGGCCGCGCTGCTGTTCATGTACCAGCGCAGACGCTCGGGTGAGCTGCAGCAGCGGTTCGGCCCGGAGTACGAGCACACGCTCGAGGAGTCCGGCGACCGGCGCAGCACCGAGCGCGAACTGCGCGAGCGCCAACGCCGCGTGTCGAAGCTCGACATCACCCCGCTGAGCCATGAGTCGGCGGAGCACTACCGGGCCGAGTGGGCTCACGTGCAGCAGAGTTTCGTCGACCAGCCCGCGGCCGCCGTCGCCGACGCCGACCAACTGGTCGTACGGATGATGCGCGAGTCCGGCTACCCGGTCGACGAGTTCGACCAGCGGGTCAGCGACATCTCGGTGGAGCACCCGGAGGTCGCCGCGCACTACCGCGACGCGCACCGGGTCGCGGTGGCCCAGGCCAAGGGCGAGACCGACACCGAGGAACTCCGCCAGGCCGTCACCGCGTACCGGTATCTGGTCGAGGCACTGCTGGCCGACAGCACGCCCACAACTGACGTGAAGGAGCAAGCATGAGTGCACAGGATGACCGCCGTACGACGGACCTCCGCGACGACGACGTGTTGACGCCGGACACCCGCGAGGACGACGTGCGCACCACAGACGA
>NZ_JBITJU010000043.1:0-28408 GCF_044460355.1 Kribbella sp. NPDC050124 | reverse complement strand
ACGACCGCATGGACGACATGCGCACCACAGACGACCGCATGGACGACATGCGCACCACAGACGACCGCATGGACGACATGCGCACCACAGACGACCGCATGGACGACATGCGCACCACAGACGACCGTACGGGCGACATGGGCACGTCAGGCGGCCCGCGAGGCGTGGAGTGGACGGCGAGCGATGGTACCCAGCCGCTGCTGGCCGAGGACCGGGTGGTCGACTTCAGGACCCGGTGGGAGGTCATCCAGCAGGGGTTCGTCGACGACCCGCGCCAGTCGGTGAGTGAAGCCGACCGGCTGGTCGACGAAGTGCTCAAGCGCCTGTCGATGAGCTTCGAGGAGCAGCACCAGGGCTTGGAGAAGCAGTGGTCCGACGGTGAGCCCTCGACCGAGGACCTGCGCGCCGCGCTGCAGAAGTACCGCGCCTTCTTCCAGCGCCTGCTCGCCATGTAGAGCGCATGTAGGACGACCCGGCCCGTACGGCGAGCCGCCGTACGGGCCGCGTCGTTTCGTTGCCTAGGGCGCGATGTTCTGGTTCAGGTGGAACAGGTTGCCCGGGTCGTACTTGCGCTTGACCTCGACCAGAGGGTCGTAGTTCTGCTTGTAGTTGTCCCGGATCCGGCCCTGGTCGTCGCCGGACATGAAGTTGATGTAGCCGCCGGGCTCGGAGTGCGGGGCCAGGGCGTCGTAGTACGACTGCACCCACTGGGTGTTCGCCTCGTTGTCGGCCGGGTCCGGCCACATGCCGGCGATCACGGTCGCGAAGGTGGCATCCCGGTAGGCGAACGCGGTCGCGTCCGGCGTCACCCGGTGGCAGGCGCCGTTGATCGGGTAGATGTGCACTGTCGCGTTCACCGACGGCAGGCCGGTCGCGTGCCGCAGGTGGGCCTGGATCGCCTCGTCGGTCAGCTCGGTGACGAAGTTCGCCTTCCAGTAATGCTGCAGGCCAGGCGGGACCAGACCGTCGAACATGCTGTTCAGCGCCGGGTACGGCATCGGGCCGACGAACTCGGCGACCACCGGCGCGAGCTCGCGGAACTTCGAGATCTCCGCCTGGCCCCGGTCCGGGTCACCGGCCCAGCACCCGACGATCAACGCGAACAGGTCGCCGTGCCGGTCCTCGGGGATGAACGGCAGCGGCGGCGCGATCTGGAACCCAGGGAACCCGCCGAGCTGCTCCGGCGCATCCCGGATCAGGTCCTGGAACCCGCTCAGTACGGCGGCCCCGTCGGACAGCTCGAACAGCATCGGGCCGCCCCAGATCGTCGACACCGGCGCCAGCCGGAACTCCAGCGCGGTCACCACGCCGAAGTTGCCGCCACCACCGCGCAACGCCCAGAACAGGTCGTCGTTCTCCTTCTCGCTGGCGATCAGGAACCGCCCGTCCGCGGTCACCACGTCCGCCGAGATCAGGTTGTCGCAGGCGAGCCCCAGCCCGCGGTCGAGGTACCCGATCCCACCGCCGAGCGTGAGGCCACCGACGCCGGTGGTCGAGACGAAGCCGCCGGTCGACGCCAGCCCGAAGGCGTGCGTGGCCGCGTCGTAGTCGCCCCAGGTCGCCCCGCCGCCGGCCCGCGCGGTCCGGCTGACCGGGTTCACCCGGACGTTGCGCATCCCACTGAGATCGATCACCACTCCGTCGTCGACGGTGCCGAACCCGGGCACGCTGTGCCCGCCGCCACGCACCGCCAGGTCAAGCTCGTTCGTCCGCGCGTAGTCGACCGCGGCCATCACGTCCCCGGCGTTCTCACACCGCACCACGACCTGCGGACGCCGGTCGTGCATGGCGTTGTTGACGCGGCGTACCTCGTCGTACTCCTCGTCGCCGGTGCTGAAGACCGGCCCCCTGGTGCGTTCCCTCAACTCCTCGATCGTGCCCATGACCCCTCCATGGCCGGACCACCCCCAGGCCCTCCGTACCTCCCCGACCCTTCCCCGCGGCCGCGGATCCGTCAATGCTCTGCTGCGGCCGCACGCAGGGCGTCTGCGACAGCGGCGACAGCGGGTGTGCGGGTGCTTCGGGTGAGTAAGAAGACCTCGCGTCCGACTACCCCTTCGGCAGGTAGACAAAGGGCTACTCCGGGGGCGCCGTACCCCAGAACCAAGTCCGGGAGAAGCGCAGCGGCTCCGGTCGTGCGGACCAGTTCCAGCAGGATCAGGAAGTCGTCGGAGTGGTAGCGCACGTCGGGCTCGAACCCACCGAGCTCACGGCACACCCGCACCTGCATCTCGTGCTGACCGGTGCCCGGGTGACAGGCAGCCCACGGTACGTCGGCCAGTCGCCCGAGCTGCACGCGATCGGCACCGGCCGCAGGGTGATCGGCGGGCAGTGCGACCTGGATGCGTTCGCGCAGCAGCCGCTCGCGATGCAGGTCCGCGTGCACCGCCCGCGGCTGCCCGTCGTACTCGTCACCGACCACCACGTCCAGTTGCTGCAGTCGCAACGCCGGTGCAGCCTGCTCCACCTCGATCTCCGCAGCCTCGATGCGGATGTCGGGATGGCTCGCGGCCAACGCCCGTACCGCTGGAGCCACGATGCGCAGGAACGCCGATTGGAAGGCAGCGACCCGCACCACACCAGCCGCCCGCCCTGCCGCGACCGTGGCCAGCTCTGCCTCCGCCGCCTCCACACCTTCGAGCAGTACGGCGGCATGCCGCACCAGCACCTGGCCGGCAGGGGTCAGCCGAACGTTGCGGCCAATCCTCTCGAGCAGCGGCGTACCTGCTTCTCTCTCCAGCACTGACAGCTGCTGGGAGATCGCACTGGGCGTGTAGCCGAGCGCACGGGCGGCGCCGTGCACGGTGCCACGACCATGGACCTCGCGGAGCAGCCGTAGGCGGTGCAAGTCCAGCATCTGTTCAGCATAGCTACACGATCCTGTGCATGAAGCCGCGATAGACCTGAACAGTCCTGAGCAGCGACCATCGATGCCGTGGGACGCCTCTTCTGCTTACTCTCCGCCGCCGGCTTCGGGGCGATGGCTGTGTTCGGCAAGCTGGCTTACGACGCCGGTGTGACGGTGGATGCTCTGCTGCTGGTCCGCTTCGGGTTCGCCGGGGCGCTGCTGATCGCCATAGCGCTCGCACGCGGTGCACTGCGCCAACTGCCTCGCCGTGCCGTGCTGGCTGGGCTGGGCATGGGCGTGTTCGGCTATGCGGCGCAGTCCGGGCTGTACTTCTCCGCACTGGCCAGGATCGACGCCTCACTGGTCGCGCTGATCCTGTACGTGTACCCGGTGCTGGTCATGGCGGGTGCTATCGCACTCGGACGGGAGCGGGCGTCGCGGCGGCGGGTGTGGGCGCTGGGGATAGCGCTGACTGGGATCGTGCTGGTGCTCAGTGGGGCGTCGACCGGGCGGTTCGACTGGCTGGGCGCGCTGCTGGCGCTAGGGGCTGCATTCACCTACACCGGCTACATCCTCGTGGGCGACCGGGTGACTGCTGACGTGCCTCCGCTGGCGTTGAGCGCACTGGTGTGCACCGGGGCGTTCGGCACCTTCCTGGTCGCCGGGTTCCTGCGTGGCGGCACGGACCTCGGCTTCGCCCCTGTGGGGTGGCTCTGGCTGGCTGCACTGGCGGTGGTGAGCACGGTCGGCGCGATTCTGCTGTTCTTCGCCGGCATGGCCCGGGTCGGGCCGTCGGTGGCGTCGATCCTGTCCATCCTGGAGCCGGTGGTGACCGTGCTTGCGGCAGCGGCTGTGTTCGGGGAGACGCTCACGGTGACGCAGTGGCTCGGCGGGTCGCTGGTGCTGGCCGCCGTACTGGTCGTGCAGTGGCCGCGCCGTCAATCGTTGTCTGGACTTTCGGCGGGTTCGGAGGAACGGGCGGCAGACTTGACGGTATGAACCGGCGGATGACGTGGACGGGAGTCGTCGCGCTTGTGATGACGGCCGCGATCGCCTGTACCTCCGAGGACGGCGCGGCACCCCCAGCGTCCACTCCGAGTGCCACCTCCTCGACCCCCACCACGTCGTCCGCTCCTCCGCCGTCGCCCACGGCCCCGGCCACCCCGACCGCCAAGCCGACCGCGACCGCGCCGCCGCACCCCGTCTCGTTGCAGGCGATGATGGCGAAGAAGTACGACGGCCGGAACCTCCGCCTCGGCCGGGTGCTGGCCCGCAACTCGGTCTACACCCGCTACCACGTGACGTACTCCAGCGGCTCGCTGACCATCTCCGGCATCCTGAACGTCCCGCGCACCCCGGGACGGCATCCCGCACTGGTCCTGAACCACGGCTACATCGACCCGGCGATCTACACCAACGGCCGTGGTCTGATGCGTGAGCAGGACTACCTGGCCCGCCGCGGGTACGTCGTACTGCACACCGACTACCGCGGACACGCGCAGTCGACCGACGACCCGCGCTCCGACCTGAACCTGCGACTCGGCTACACCGAGGACGCGATCAACGCCGTCCTCGCACTACGTACCGCGTCGTACGTCGACCCGGACCGGATCGGCATGCTCGGCCGGTCGATGGGCGGCGGGGTCACGTACAACGCACTGGTGGCGCAGCCCGGGCTGATCAAGGCCGCAGTGGTCTTCGCGCCGGTCAGCTCCGACGCCGCCGACAACTTCAACCGCTGGCAGCGCAACGACCGACCGATCGCCTCGACCATCCTGCAGGCGTACGGCGAACCGGCGCGCAACCCCACGTTCTGGCGCAACGTGTCGGCGGTGAACTTCTTCGACCGGGTCACAGAGCCGGTGCTGATCCACCACGGCGAGTCCGACTCGACCTGTCCGATCGCCTGGTCCCGCGAAGCCCTCGCCGCCCTCAAGACGGCCGGCAAGACCGCGACGATGTACAGCTACCCCGGCGAAGAACACGCGTTCGGACCAGCCTGGCCGACCTCCATGGCCCGCACCGTCACGTTCCTCAAACAGCACGGCGTCTAACTGCGGCGGCGTTTGTAGAGGTGGATGCCGCCTAGGGCCAGGCTTGCGCCGGCTATGGCGGTGCAGCTGGCCAGTAGCGGTGCGACGCCGTCGTCGTCGCTTGTGGTACTCGCCGCAGCCACAGTCTCCGGCTCCTGTGGGTAGTTGTGTTTGTACGTCGGCGGATCGCGGGGGACGACGACGGCGGGCGTACGGCGTTCCTCCGGCGGCTGGGCCGATGCGGTCGCCGCAGCCAGTGGGCTGAGGCTGACGACGATCAGGGTTCCGGCGATGACGGAAGTCCGGTGGTTCATGGCTCCTCCTGGTGGCGATTTACCGTGTGTCACCACGGTCGATCACCAGGCCGGACGGCCACATCGGGCTTGCACCCATAGATCAGGGCGGAGGTGCCTTAGCCAGGCGCCTCGGATTCCTTAGGCGGGCTTACGCGCACTGACGGCGTACATCGTCAGGGACAGGTGGAACGCGCCGCGGTCGGCAGCGTCAGCGAGATCCCGGGCGAACGTCTCGGCCTCGGTAGGCGTGATGACGCCGGCTTTGAGGGCGGTCAGCTGCATCATCGACACGAAGCCCTGGCGGGCGCCTTCCTGCGCCTCGATCCAGGTGGCGGCCGTCTCGCCGGTGATCTCCAGACCGGCTGCCGCGAGCTGACCGCGGAGCCGGCGGCCGGAGTACGGGTTGGCCGAGTCGGCGAGGAAGTAGTCGACCATCTTCTGCAGTACGGCGGGGTCCGCCGGATGCACGATCGCGGTCGCCCAGTCCGTGTCGATCAACACGATCCGCCCACCGGGTCGCAGTACCCGAGCCATCTCCCGCACCGCGCCCGCCGCATCCGCCACATGCTGCAGAACCCGCTCGCAGCGGATGACGTCGACCGACTCCCCCGCAAACGGCAGGGCGCCCACGTCACCGTCGACAAACTCCACTCCCTGTGCTGCCTCTGCTCGCTGGTGGGCTTCGGCTCGGAGACCTGGGCTTGGCTCGACGCCGATCGCGTGGCCCTGCGGGCCGACCAGCTCGGCGAGGGCGACGACGTCCTCGCCGGTGCCCGAACCGACGTCGACGGCGGTCTCCCCCGCAAGCGGCGCCAACTGCTCCAGGGCCCACGCCCGCAGCGTCCGTACGGCGGGACGCTGCGCCATCAGGTCGAGCACCATCGCCAGCATCGCGGTGTCCTGCGTCTGCGCGTCCGCGATCTTGAAGCTCCCCCGCGACGACAGGTCGATCCCGGACTCGTCCGTCTCCGTCATCCCACTCCCCCTTCGTGCGATCGAGCGTAACGCCGTCCGTGTCCGGGACCGACCGGATGTGCCCGTTAGGGCATCCACTCCTCGTCACGCAGCCGGAGGATCGCCCACCCCGCCGCGGCGAACCCGGCTGCCTGCAGTCCCCAGCCGAACAGGTCGAGCGTGTGGCTGACCAGCACGATCGCGGCGATCGCGTGGATCGGCTGCGAGATCGCCGTCGCGACCGCCGCCCACCGCGGGACCATCCGCGACCGCCACATCGCGAGGCCGAGCAGGATCGTGCCGATCACGTGCCCGGCGACGAACACGAAACCGGCAAGGTCCATCGACCCGTGCGTGACCTCGGCTGCCCGGGTGATCGCGGCGGGGTCGAGTCCCGCCGTCCCCGCGGCCCAGATGAAGATGTCGCCGGACGCCGTCCACGGCAGCGCCAGATACCCCGGTACGACGAGCAGCAGCGCGATCCCGGTCAGCCAGGGAGCGCGTCGCCGGGTCAATCGCCCGACGAAGTACGCGCCCGGGACCAGCGTCAGGATCCCGGCGAACCCGAGCCACAGCACCAGCGATCCCCGGTCGAGATTGTCGACAATCTTATTGGTGATCGTCGGCATGTCGTCGACGGTGTCGTACGGCAGGACGTACCGCAGCAACGCGATCGCAGCCGGCCCGATCGGCAGCACGATCGCCGCGAACCACCGCGACACCGTCCGCACGTCGACGCGCGCCGTACTCGTCATCGTCTGGCTCATCGCACACCTGCCAACGCCCGCGCCGGCAGCAGTACGGCGACCACGCCGAAGACCGTCGCCGCCACACCGACGCCCGCTGCGGCCACCGCGACCGCGGGGACGTCGGCCTCGAAGAACGCCGGTACGGCGAGCAGCGCCGAGGCGAGCCGGAGCGTGATCAACGGCGCCAGCGCCCACCGCCGGCCCTGCCACGCGAACCCGACCAGCACCAGACTCACCAGACCGACCACCGCCGCACCGATTGCGATCTCCATCGGCGGGTGCTCCCCATCGGTCAGCACCGGCGTCAGCAGATCCGCCACGGACAGCAGACCGAGTACGACCAAACCCAGCTTGTACATGTTGTTCCCCTCTCTCAGGTCACAACCGTCCGCCGCCCAGCCCGCCCACCACCTGAGGCCGAACTCCCCCACCCCTGGGAAATCCCCCGCCTGTCCCGGGAACCCATTCCCGAGACGCCAGGACCCTCCCTGGCGCACACTGCCGATATGAACGCCACAGGGGGCCCGGCGAACACGCGCTCGCCACGGTCTGGTCCCAGGCCGCCCGCGCGCCGGGGTGTGGGGAGCACCCCGACAGCCACCGAGCGCGTCGAGCCCGCGCGGCGGCGGGGGTTGAGTGCAGGCCTCGGCGGGTTCGTGGTCGGGGAGGTTGTGCTGGCCGTGGTCCTGGCCGCGGTCGTGGGGTGGGGTTGGGAGCACGCGGTCGAGACGTTCGTGGTGACGAACGGGTTGATGGGGCTGACGTTCGGGCTGTGTGGGGCGGTGATCGCCTGGCACCGGCCGGGGAATCCGATCGGCTGGCTGTTCATCGCCGACGGCATCGGGCACGCGACCACCGCGGTGACCACCCCGCTCAGTCAACTGCTCGCCGACACCGACGCGCCCATGGTCGCCCAACGTCTCCTCGTCACCTTGTCGATGTCGGCCTGGCCGTGGTCGATCGCCCTGTTCCTGCCGCTCGCACTTCTCCTGTTTCCCACCGGCCGTCTGCTCTCACCCAACTGGCGCTGGGCCGCGATCGGCATCATCGCCACCGCACCACTGTTCGTCCTCGAGATGGTCGGCGACGGCGACGCCCCCGGCGAGGGTCTTCCCCGCGGCTACCTGACGATCGCCGGCTACGACGACCTCGACCCGCTCTGGACGCTCACCGAGCTCCGCACCGTCGTCGCGTTGCTGCTGGCAATCATCTGCCTGACGATTCGGTATCGAAGAGCCGACGAAACAGGCCGCCGCCAGCTCCTGTGGTTGCTGTTGGCATCCGTCGTGACGATTCTGTTCGTCACGCCGTGGTCGTTCCTCGCCGGTACGCCAATCCTTGTTTTACTGGCGATTCCACTCATCCCGATCGCCGTCGCGGTCGCGATCGTGCGCTACCAGCTCCTCGACATCCGGCTGGTCGTGTCGCGCGCCCTGACCTGGGGCCTGCTGTCGTTGGTTGCCATCGGCGCCTACGCCGCGCTCGCCGCGATCCTGGGTTCGCTGATCTCCTCGCGCGTCGGCCGCTCCGCCGCGATCACCGTCCTGGTGGCCCTGATCATCGCCCCGGTCCTGCCGCGCCTGCAGCGCCTCGTCGATCGCGCCCTGTACGGCGACCGCCGCGACCCCGCCCGCATCGCCTCCAAGGTCGGCGAGCAATTCTCGGCAGGCCTCCCCGGTGTAGTCGCCGCCATCCGCTCCGCGCTCCGCTTCCCGTACGTCGGTCTGATTGTCGACAATAGGATCGTCGCCGCAGACGGGACGCCGTCGTCGGCCGTCGTACCCCTGGAGCTCGAGTACGGCGGAACCCCGGTCGGAGCGCTGCACGTCGGGCTCCGGTCCGGTGAGTCGGAGCTCGCGTCGGCGGATCGCAGTGTGCTCGGGCTGGTCGCCGTACCGCTCGCCGTCGCCGTCCACGCGACGCGGCTGTCGGCCGAACTGCAGTCGTCTCGCGAACAGCTGGTCTCCGCCCGCGAAGAGGAGCGCCGCCGGCTCAGACGCGACCTGCATGACGGCCTCGGCCCGACACTGACCGGCGTCGCGTTCGCCGCCGACGCCGCCGCCAACCTGATCGCCACCGACGCGACCAAGGCCCGCGACCTCCTCGCCACCTTGCGAACCGACACCCGGACGGCGATCGCCGACGTACGACGACTTGTCGACGATCTCCGGCCACCGGCGCTGGACGAACTCGGGCTCGTCGGCGCCCTGCGGCAACGCGCGGATCAACTGTCGTTCCGCGCCGACGGAGCCGCCGTCCAGGTGCAGCTGTCAGCGGAGGGGCTGCCACCTCTCCCGGCGGCGTTGGAGGTCGCGGCGTACCGGATCGCGACCGAGGCGCTCACGAACATCGTCAGGCACTCGGGCGCGACGTCCGCCGTACTAGCGTTGCGCTGTGGCGACGACCTGGAGATCGAGGTGACCGACGACGGACCGCCGAACGGCGAGTGGCGGCCGGGCGTCGGCCTGCACGCGATGCGCGAACGCGCCGCCGAGTTGGGCGGTCACTTCGAGGCCGGTCCGTCACCGAGCGGCGGCGTCGTCCGAGCAAGTTTCCCCTTGGAGCACAGGTGACGGCCGAGCTGATTCGCGTTGTGCTCGCCGACGACCATCCTGTCGTCCGCGCCGGGTTGTCGGCCCTGCTCACCTCGTTGCCGGGGATCGAGGTCGTCGGGGTGGCCGCGACCGGTCGCGAGGCGATCCGCGAGGTGATCACGACCCAGCCCGACGTCGCCGTACTCGATCTGCAGATGCCCGACCTCGACGGGTTCGCCGCGACGCGCGAGTTGGCGCGGTCGGCGCCGGATGTCGCGGTACTGGTGCTGACCATGTTCGAGGACGACGACTCGGTCTTCGCCGCGATGCGCGCCGGGGCCCGCGGCTACCTGGTGAAGGGCGCCGAGCAGGAGGAGATCGCGCGGGCCATCCGGGCGGTCGCGGCCGGCGAGGCGATCTTCGGTCCCGGTGTCGCCCGCCGCGTACTCAGCTTCTTCTCCGCACCACCGCCCGCGGCCGATCCGTTCCCCGAGCTGACCACCCGGGAACGCCAGATCCTCGACCTGCTCGCCGCCGGACTGTCGAACGCCGCGATCGCCCACCGCCTCGACCTCGCGTCCAAGACGGTCGCGAACAACGTCTCCACCATCTTCACCAAACTCGGCATCGCCGACCGCGCCACCGCCATCATCCAGGCCCGCAACGCCGGCCTGGGCACCGAGAGCCCCTGACCGACACATTCCCCGCCCCCCACTCACCACCGCCCCTCGCCGCCGGGATTGAGCGTGCAGCTCGACAGGTAGTGCACCTGCGGGACGCCGTACGCGGCGGGAGATCCACGCTCAGGTGCACTAGTCGGCGCCGCCCACTTCCTGTCGCACGGACCGGTCACCTGATCGCGCGTAGGTACCTGTTGCCGACCGTGCGCAAATGCTCGACGAGCTCGGGCGGCCCGTCGACCTGGAAGTCGAGGCCGAGCATGCCGATGTAGACGGCAACGATCTCCAGGGACTCGGCGCCGGTGACCAGGACGCTGGTGTCGTCGTCGACGGACTCGACCACCCCGACGGCGGCGTGGATCCGGGACAGCACCTCCTGCGCGGGCGCGAACACCGTGATCCGCGCGTGCACCTTCCACCCGGTCGTGGCGACGTCCCGTAGGACGAAGTTGGTGTAGTCGTCGCCCGGCATCGGGCGCGGCTGGTACCGCCGGCCGGTTGCCATCCGCAACGACATCCAGTCGACCCGGTACGTCCGCCACGCGTCGGCCTCGTCCCGCGCGACCAGGTACCAGTACCGCTGCCAGCTCACCAACCGGTACGGCGCGACCAGGATCGGCAACCCGGAGGACGCCGTACCAGAGCCTGGTCCGCGGATCGGGCCATCGCTGGGGATCTCGTAGTCGAATCGGAGGTAGTGCTCGTCGCGGATGCAGGCCGCGATCGCGGTCAGCAGGGCCGGGTCGATCTCGGGATCCTTCACGTTCGAGCCGGTGTTGTCCGGGCCCTTCTCCATCGTGCTGTGGATCGCCTTCACCTGCCGCCGGAGCCGATGCGGCAGCACCTGTTCCAGCTTCGTCAGTGCCCGCGCACTGCTCTCGCCCATCCCGGCCACGCCGGCGCCGGTCCGCAGCCCGACCGCGACCGCCACGGCTTCCTCGTCATCCAGCAGCAGTGGCGGCAGCTTGGCGCCGACGCCCAGCTGGTAGTGCCCGGCCGGTCCCCGCGTCGCGTCGACCGGGTAGCCGAGCTCGCGCAGCCGGTCGATGTCGTTGCGGATGGTCCGCGTCGTCACCTCGAGCCGCTCGGCCAGCTCGGCACCGGTCCAGGCCGGGCGGGTCTGGAGCAGGGCCAGCAGGCTCAGCAACCGCGACGAAGTCTCGAGCAAAATCAGTCTCCTGAATAGGAATCAAATGTTCCTATACGGATTCTACGGTAGAGCCATGAACAGCAACGAGAGCATCCGGCCCTACACCGTCGACATCGCCCAGGCCGACCTGGACGATCTGAACGCCCGCCTGGCGCGGACGCGACTGCCCGAGCCGGCTCCCGGCGACGACTGGGACTACGGCACCCCGAACAACTACCTCCGCGAGATGGTCGACCACTGGCAGAACGGGTTCGACTGGCGGGCGCAGGAAGCCCGGATGAACGAGTTCCCGCACTACCTGACCGACATCGACGGCCAGACCGTGCACTTCATCCACGTCCCGTCGAAGGTCGAGAACGCGACGCCACTGCTGCTGGTGCACAGCTACCCGGGCTCGTTCGCCGACTTCCTGGACATGATCGCGCCGCTGACCGACCCGGTCGCGTACGGCGGATCGCCAGAGGACGCGTTCTCCGTCGTCGTCCCGTCCATCCCCGGCTTCGGTTTCAGCACCCCGCTGGTGGAGCGCGGCTGGACGATGGCCCGGGTGGCGCGCACCTTCGACACCCTGATGCGCCGGCTCGGCTACTCGTCGTACGGCGTCCACGGCTCCGACGCCGGCGCGATGGTCTCGCGGGAGCTCGGGCTGCTGAACCCGTCCGGGTTCCTGGGTCTGCACGTGCTGCAGCTGTTCTCCTTCCCGTCCGGCGACCCGGCCGAGTTCGAGGAGTTCACGCCGGCGGACTACGCGGCGCTAGAGCACCTGCAGTGGTTCCAGTCCGTCGGCGGGTACAACCAGATCAACGCCACCCGGCCGCAGACCGTTGCCGTCGGCATCTCCGACTCACCGGTCGGGCAGCTGGCCTGGAACGAGCTGTTCAACAGCTTCGGCAACGGCACCAGCCTGGTCACCCGCGAGCAGATCCTGACCGAGGTCTCACTGTACTGGTTCACCAACACCTCGGCCGCGGCCGGTCGCTACCACTACGAGGAGGCGCACTCCGGCGCCGAACCGGCCCAGAACCACGCCCCGACCGGTGTCGCCGTCTTCGCCGACGACTTCAAGACGATCCGGCCGCTGGCCGAGCGCGACAACACGAACATCGTGCACTGGTCCAACTTCGACAAGGGCGGCCACTACGCGTCGCTCGAGCGGCCCGACGAGCTGACCGCCGACCTGCGCACGTTCTTCCGCAACCTGTAGAAGCCAATCCCCGTGCGGCCCCGCACCCTGCTCAGGGTGCTCGGGCCGCACCGGCATGTCAGCTTCCGCGGTACGTCGAGTACGCGAACGGCCCGAGCAACAGCGGAATGTGCAGCCGGGTGCCCGGGTCGGTCACGGTGAAGGCGACGATGACCTGCGGGAACATGCAGGTCCGGCCGGACTTCGCGAAGTAGGCCGCGGTCTCGAAGACCAGCCGATGATCCCCGGCCCGCCCGAGCGCCGGCCCCAGCTCGCCGACCCTCCCGTCCGCGTCGGTGCTCCCGGAACCGAGCACCGTGAACGGATCGAGCTCCTCCAGTACGACAGTCATTCCTTCCGCGGGCCTGCCGGTCACCAGGTCGAGCACGTGCGTACTGATCATTGGTCGACCACCTTTCGTGGGTCGCCGTACGCCGTACCTCCGGTGCCCGTTCGGACTCCGGACTATGCCTTCGGTCCGGTCCGAGCCGTGGCGAAGCCCGGGATACTCAAGCACCCCGGGCTTCGGTGGACTCCGCCCACCACGAGGGACGCGCGAGCGGATCCATCCTCCGTCGCCCGATCGCACGTGCGGGGTACACAACGCGGGGGGGTAGCGCGGTACCGCCCTCGATCTCAGATGATCGGCACAGGCAGATCGGGAAGCGGAGCCATGCACGGGCTTGTGTCAGCACGCACGCCCGAGCGTCCTGGTTTGCCCCCTTGGTGAGCCGACCCCCGTCAGCCACATCGCCGGATGATGCCTCGACGCTACGCCTCGAAACGGAGCCGCACAACGCCCGGCAGCGGGAGCCCGGAGCGCTCTCGCGCCCCGGGCTCCTTGGCTTCTGCCCGGCCGGAGGGACCGCCGGGCAGCGCTTCCTCCTACGGGTCGATCACCACCGTGCAGGTGTACGTACCCGGCAGCAGGTTCTGGAACGACTCCGACGTGTCGTCGAACGCATTCGGCGTACCGTCCGGCGGCGTCGCGGCCAGCCCGGTGCACGAGATCTGCGCCGCCGTACCACCGGCGACCTGAGAGGTGAACGACACCGTGATCGTCGACAACGGCGTGTTACCGAAGGCAACCGTCTCTCCGACGTACGGCGAGTCGTCGCAGTCGGCCTTGTTGTTCACTGTCACGTTCTTGGTCGTCGCACCGTCGGCCGCGTAGTTCGCCGGCACTGTCTCAGTGACGGCGTAGGTGCCGAACAGCAGGCCGTCGACGCACGCCTTGCCGTTCGCGTCCGTCACCACAGTTGTGCCGTTGACGGTGAAGGTGACACCTGCGTGCGGGTGCGAACCAGGTCCGTCAGCGACGTGCTTGCGGGTCTTGGTGATCTCGATCGCCCCACGCTGCCGCGGGTCGACGAAGGTCACGGTGACCGGTGTGGTCACACCGCCGACCACCGTGACGTGCTGGTACGGCGGCGACGGCAGGTCGTGTCCCGGCGGAGCCAGGGTCTCGACCACCCAGTACTCACCCTGCAGGACATTCAGGAAGTTGCACTCACCGCTCGCGTTGGTCGTGCAGTCCGCGACGAACGTGTCCTCGGCGCCCGGTGAACCGCCGACGGGCGGGTTGTCCTTGAGCAGGTCGAACTCCGCGCCACTCAGCAGCGCGGGCGGAGTGGCGTCATCGGTCTTGATCACCTTGATGGCGCCGCAGATGTTGATGTTCGTCGGCACCGGAGCGATGAAGTCCTTCAGCGCAGCGGTGAAGGAGTCGGACGACCGGCTCTTCAGGTAGCCGCTGCCGAACGCGATGCACTGGGTGCCGCCGACGATGGCGTTGAAGTCGACCGACGCCTCGCCGAATGTTCGCGGCGAGATGGCGCCGAGGCCGTCGGACTCGGCGGCAGGGATCGCCGACGTGTTGATCGATCCGGTGGCGTCACCAGACGCGGTCAGGTTCACCCTGGTGCCCCAGCACGGCGTCGTGTTGTTCGCTTCGCACTGCGAGCCCGGTCCGGTGGCGACCCAGCGGGACAGGAACAGCTGCGGGTTCGTGCCGCCCTGCGTCAGGTCGTACTGGATCAGCAGGTCACCGGCGGTCCGCACCGGCGTGACACCGTTGCCGGTCAGCGTGCTGGACTGGTTGAACTCGAAGTCCATGTTCGTGGTGCCGGACGGATCCTGGACCCGGTGCCAGAACATGTGCAGGAACCTGTCGGTACCGACCGTCTCGAGGTAGACCCCGAACGTCGTCAGGTCGCTCTTGTTGGGCGGAATGCTGCCGTCCACGACCGTCGGTACCGCCGTGTCCTCCTTGGTGCCCTGACCGAACGAGTTGTCGCCGGAACCCGGCGCCAGGTCGGCCTTGCGGGTCTCTGCCACGTTGGCCCAGTCGATCGACGGCGCTGCGTCGTCGACCTTCAGGTTCGCGTCGGTGTCGATCTCGAAGTTGCTGCCCGGCAGGCTGACCTCGGGATGCGCGGCGAGCGCCGGCGACCCGACCAGAGTGCTGCCTACCAGCAACAGAACTGCTGCGGCGATCAGCGGTCGCCGCTTCGTCCGCGATGTGCCGGCGCGCAGGCCGGCAGGTCGTGAAGACGACATTGTCTTCTCCCCCTCGGAGATCCGGATCTCGGTCCGTCCGTCGGACCGAAAGGTCTCCTCACGGCGAGGCGCGCGCGTAGTCCCTCCCCCTACACGGCCCGTACTGCCCCTGTTCCGGGTCCCCCAGCCGGCCGCGTCGCCAGAATTCCGTTGTTGACGTTACGCCCGGACAGGTCAACTCGACAACGGTTTGGTCACGGGCTACTGCGAGAGACCGATCGGCCACTTCAGGTGGCGTGTCGAACCTGGTTCGACGGGGCACCGGCGTGGCCATGAGTGTCGTGGCGATCACCGGGGCGAGTGCCGGCATCGGGCGGGCGTGTGCCCGGTTGTTCGCCGAGCGTGGGTACGACGTGGGGCTGATCGCCCGCGGTTCGGACGGCCTCGCGGGGGCCGTGGCCGACGTCGAACGGGCCGGCTCGCGGGCCGTCGCCGTACCGGTCGACGTGAGTGACGCCGAGGCGCTGGAGAAGGCCGCGTCGTCGATCGTCGAGGAGCTCGGGCCGATCGATGTCTGGGTCAACAATGCGATGGCGACTGTGTACGGGCCGTTTTTGGACATCTCGGCGGACGAGTACCGGCGGGTGACCGAGGTGACCTATCTCGGCTTCGTCAACGGGACGCGGGCGGCCTTGCACCGGATGATGCCGCGCGACCGCGGGGTGATCGTGCAGATCGGGTCCGCGTTGGCGTATCGCGGGATCCCACTGCAGTCGGCGTACTGCGGGGCGAAGCATGCGGTCCAGGGGTTCACCGACTCGGTGCGATGCGAGCTGCTGCACGACCGGAGCGCCGTACGGCTGGTGGAGGTACACATGCCGGCCGTGAACACGCCGCAGTTCCGCGTCCAGCGGTCGAAGCTCCGTCGCCGTACGCAGCCGGTGCCGCCGATCTACCAACCCGAGCTCGCGGCCGAGGCGGTCTGGCACGCCGCGCATCATCGGCGGCGACAGGTTTGGGTCGGCTTTCCGACCGTTTACACGATCCTTGGCGAGCGGGTCGCCGGCCCGCTGCTGGACGCGTTCCTCGGCCGCACGGGCTACGACAGCCAGCAACTCGACGAGCCGCGTCCGGCCGACGACCCGGACAACCTCTACGACCCGGTCCCCGGCGACCACGGAGCCCGCGGTCCCTTCGACGCTTCGTCGTACAGCCGTCAACTGCGACTGAACCTGTCCCGTCCCGTCGCCCGCGTCGCCGAAACGATCGACCGCGGCGCTGCCGCCGCCGGGCGAGCGCTCGCGCGCCTGACTACGAGCCGTTGAGAAACCCTTCCATTACACGCTCGTCGAACGTCGGCTTGTCCACGTCGATCGACTCCGACCCGACCGTCAACCGAACCGTCCCCGGCCCATGCCGCCGGCAAATCCAGCTCTTCAGTACGTCGACCAACGCCGCCACGTCCGCCCCACTCAACGCAACCGCCAACTCCGGCGCATCCCCCACCCCCGCCTGAGTCATGAACTCCTGCTCAGCCAGCTCCCGCCGCAACTGCTGAACAACCTTCACCCCCTTCCCGTCCCCCGCCCCCACCACCCGAACCTCAACCCACCGCCCTTCACCCATCCCCCCAGGCTACTCACCACCCCCTGTGGATAACTCCAACCCGACACGCCCAGTCCTTCCTAAGCTGTTGCCATGGATCCCGAAACGCCCCACCTGCTCCCCGACGGCGAACGCGTCTGGGTACACCCCACCTCGGAGGCCGCCGAGCAGCTGCCGAGCCTGCTCAACCTCTTCCGCTCCGGCCGGCCCGAGCCCCTCATCTTCGGCGACGCCGGCCAACCCGAGGCCGTAGTCGTCCCGTGGGATGTCTGGCGTCGCCTCGACGCCCTCGCAGCCGACGAGGACGGTTTCGAGCACGCCTACGACAAAGCTCGCCAGAACCTCGCAGACCCGCGTCCATCAATTCCACTCGAGGAGGCCGCAGCAGAGATCGGCTGGGACCTCGACGAAGACGAGAACCCGTCCGATCCGCCGAAATCGCCATGACCCAGTACCGCGTCCTGCTCAAGCCGGAGGTGATGCAGCAACTTGTGGCGCTCAGCCGCGCAGCCAAGACCCAACAATCCGGCGGGCTGCGCCGCCGTGAGTTCCAGGCCCTCAAACAGGGCCTCCGCGCTTTGGCCGATGGCCGAGAGGAGGACTTCGACGGCAAGCGGCTGGGGTATCGCCGGCACGACCTCAGCGACTGCGCGGAGATCAAGCTCGCCGTCGTCCCCGAGACGCGCCACAACGTCGAGCTCGGCCCATCCCACCGGCTGATCTACCGCGAATTCGAGTCCGACGACGGCGGCCCGCCGTACCGCGAGGTCGTCGCGTTCGCACATCGCAAGGACGACCGCCCTTTTGACGAGGCTGCCCGCCGTCTCAACCGCGAGGCCGGCGTGAGATCCCGGACGACGCGCGCCGCACTGCAGCCGGATGGCATCGCCCCCATCCGCCAGCCCCTTCCACCCGAGCTTCGCAAGGCGCTCGCAGCCGCCTCGGGTGTCGCGCCCGCCCGCGCTGCCGTCCATCCGCGATCGCCAGCCCAACGCCCACCACCTGCCGGCCCACGCCGCGGCGCACCACCCAACCGGGAACTCTGACCAGGTCCGCAGCGCCCGCCACTTACGCCCAGGCTAAGCAGATCCCTGTGGATAACTCCGGCGAGACACCAGCCGTCCTTCCTAAGCTGTTGCCATGGACCCCGAAACCGAGCACCTCCTGCCGAACGGCGACCGCGCCTGGGTCCTCACCACCGCGGAAGCCTCGAAGCACCTGCCCAACCTTCTGGCCTTCTTCCGCTCAGGCGAGGTCGAACCGCTGATCTTCGGCGACGCCGGCCAACCCGAGGCCGTCGTCATCCCGTTCGAAGTCTGGCGCGCTCTCACGGCCGCGGCCACCGATGAGCACGGCTTCGACTCCAGCTACTCCGTCCTGCGCCACCGCCTCGCCAATCCCCAACCTTCGATCCCCATCGAGGAGGTGGCCGACGAGCTCGGCCTGGATCTCAGCAAGCCCATCGACGACTCCGACCTGCCCAAGCCGCAGTGACGGAGTACCGCCTCCTCTCCGCTACGAGGTGTGGCAACAACTGGCCATCCTCAAGCGCGCGGCTGCAGTCCAACAAACCGGCGGACTGCGCCGCCGCGAGCTCGAGGCGCTCAAGCTCGCGGTCGTTCCGGAGGGCCCGTGGCAGCCAGGAGCTCGGACCTTCGCACCGCCTGCTCTACCGGGAGTTCGAGGCCTTCGACGGCGGGCCGCCGTACCGGCAGGTCGTAGCCTTCGAACCGCGGAAGGACGACCGCCCTTTCGAGGTTGCCGCCGCCCGCGCTGCCGTCGATCGCCGGCCCAACGCCCACCACCTGCAGGCCCGCGCCGCGGCGCACCACCCAACCGGGAACTCTGATTGAACCGCCCAGTGCTCCGCGCCGTTGATCAGAGTGTGACGGCAGTCACACCATCGACGTACGCCTCGGTGAGGGAGGAGCACATGGTGGCGAGAAGAGCACATCTACTGGCCGCGGCCATTGCAATCGGGGTAGCGGCCACCGCATCAGGCAGCGTGGCAACCGCAGGCCGTGACGACTCGGGCAACTCGGTCCGCGAACAACTGTCCGGCTACGAGGAAGACCCGGCCCCGATCTCGACGGACGGCACCGGCCGGTTCCAGGCCCAGATCGACGACCGGAACGACCAGATCACCTGGCGCCTCAGCTACTCCGCCCTGGAAGGCACGGTCACCCAGGCCCACATCCACTTCGGCGGCAAGGCCCAAAGCGGCGGCATCAGCGTCTTCCTCTGCACCAACCTCGGCAACGGCCCCGCCGGCACCCAGCCCTGCCCAGCCGCCCCAGCCACAATCACCGGCACCATCCGCCCCGCCGACATCATCGGCCCAACCGCCCAATCCCTGACCGCCGGCCAATTCGACGACTTCGTCAAGGCCATCCGGAACGGCACCACCTACACCAACGTCCACACCACCCTCTTCCCCGCCGGCGAAATCCGAGCCCAACTCGACCACCACCACAACTGACGACGGAGGCGCACATCGAGGGCGGGCCCACGCAGGGCCCGCCCGCTGCCTGTGGCGCCACCACACGTCTTGGACGAGCAGTGTGTCTTCCTACGACATGGAACGGCGTTCGCGGTGCACCTAACTTCCATCCATGGATCCCAGCAACCCGCCCGGACGCGGTTCCGGGGCGGTGATCGAGACCACCGGACTGAGCAAGAGCTTCCGCGGCTTCACCGCCGTCGACCAGGTCGACCTCTCCGTCTCGGAAGGCGACGTACATGCGCTGGTCGGGCCGAACGGCGCGGGCAAGACGACGCTGTTCAACCTGCTCACCGGCTTCCTCAAGCCGAGCGCCGGCCAGATCCGGCTGGGCGGCCGGGACATCACCGGCTCGTCACCGGAGCGGATCGCGCGGCTGGGTGTGGCTCGCTCGTTCCAGATCACCAACCTGTTCGAGCAGTTGACGCTGCAGCAGCATGTCGAGCTAGCCCTGATGGGTACGACGAAGCTCGGCCACCGGTTCTGGATGTCCGACCGGGTGCTGACCAGATTCGCGGACCGCGCGGCTGAGCTCCTCGACCAAGTCGGGCTCGCCAGGCAGCGCGACGTACCGGCTGGAACCCTTGCCTACGGGCAGAAGCGCGCACTCGAGCTTGCCCTCGCACTCGCGCTCGATCCCGCAGTGCTGCTGCTCGACGAGCCGACGGCCGGCATGGGGATGGAGGACGTCGAGCGAACGGTCGGGCTCGTCAAGCGGATCCGCGCCGGCCGCACGGTCGTCCTCGTCGAGCACAACATGAGCGTCGTCGCCGGTCTCGCCGACCGGGTCACGGTGCTGCAGTTCGGCCGGATTCTGACCGAGGGCACGTACGGCGAAGTACGCGACGACCCGCGGGTGATCGAGGCGTACCTAGGCGGTGAGTCCGCTGCTTAGCGTGCAGGGAGTCAGTGCGTCGTACGGCGAAGCGCAAGTACTGCGGGACGTATCGCTCGACGTGGCAGCCGGCGAGGTGGTCACCCTGGTCGGCCGCAACGGCGCCGGGAAGACCACTCTGCTGCGCTGCTTGATGGGACTGCACCGCCCGACAGCCGGCTCGGTCATCCTGGACGACGACAACATCACCGGTCTGGCTGCTCATCGCCGCGCGAAGAGAGGCCTCGGACTCGTTCCGGACGATCGCGGGATCTTCGCCAGTCTGAGCGTCGAGGAGAACCTCAGGCTGCCACCCGGCGTCAGCGACAGCGCGTGGTCCATGGACCGCGTGTACGAGTCGTTCCCGGTGCTGAAGGAACGTCGCAAGTTCCCTGGGACGAAGCTCTCCGGCGGCGAGCAGCAGATGCTCGCCATCGCCCGCGTACTGCGGATGGGCGCCCGGCTCCTGCTCTGCGACGAGCCGACCGAAGGCCTTTCGCCAGTGCTCGTGCACCAGATCGGCCACATGCTGCGCGACATCAAGGCGGCCGGGGTGACGGTGCTGCTCGTCGAGCAGAACGTCCGGTTCGCGTCAACCGTTGCCGACCGCCACTATCTGCTCGCCCAAGGCCGGGTCGCGCAGACGCTGGACAACACCGAGGTCAAGGAACGCGAGCACGAGCTGCTCGAGTATCTCGGCATCTAACGCACCATCGGAGGAGAACCCATGCGACGAAACCTCATCCCGGCGATCTCGACCCTGGCCGTCGTCTCGCTGCTGGCAGCCTGTGGCGGCGGGGCGGGCGGCCCATCCGGTGGCGGCGGGAAGATCAGCGACGACAAGATCGTGCTGGGCGTCATCAACGACCAGACCGGCATCTACAGCGAACTGTCCGGGCCGAACGCCGTCAAGGCGGTACAGATGGCCGTCGACGACTTCAAGGCCAAGCACGGCGACGATGCCGTCAGCAAGAACATCGAGGTGGTCGTCGCCGACCACCAGAACAAGCCGGAGATCGCGAACACCAAGGCGCAGGAGATGTACGACCGGCAGCAGGCCGACGCCATCTTCGACGTACCGACGTCGTCCGCGGCGCTGGCGGTCGCCGGACAGGCGCTGGCGAAGAAGAAACTCTACTTCAACGTCACCGCGGCGACGACCGAGCTGACCGGTGGCAAGTGCAACAAGTACACCTTCCACTACGCCTACGACACTTACATGCTCGCGAACGGAACCGGTACGACGGTGACCGAGGCCGGTGCGAAGAACTGGTACATGGTCTACCCGGACTACGCGTTCGGACAGGACATGGAGAAGAGCTTCTCCGCGGCCGTGGAGAAGGCCGGCGGCAAGGTCGTCGGCAAGAAGTCGTCGGAGTTCCCGAACACCAGCGGTGACTTCTCGTCCCAGTTGCTGCAGGCACCGGCCGCCAAGCCCGACGTACTGGGCACCATGCACGCCGGTGGTGAACTGGTGAACCTGGTGAAGCAGTACAACCAGTTCAAGCTCAAGGACAAGGGCGTCGGCCTCTCGGTCGGCCTGATGTTCATCACCGACATCCACTCACTCGGTCCGGACGCGCTGGCGGGCACTCGCTTCACCGACGCGTGGTACTGGAACTTCGACCAGCAGAACCGCGAGTGGGCCGACAAGTTCAAGGAGAAGACCGGCTCCCGGCCGTCGTTCGCACACGCCGGCAACTACTCGGCCGCGATGAACTATCTCGAAGCCGTCCAGGCCGCCGGCACCGACGCATCGGACGACGTGGTGAAGAACCTGGAAGGCAAGGAGATCAACGACTTCTTCCTGCGCAACGGCAAGATCCGCGCCGAGGACCACCGCGTCGTCCACGACGCCTACCTCGCCGAGGTGAAGCCGAAGAGCGACGTCAAGGAGGAGTACGACTACGAGAAGATCGTCACCACCATCCCCGCGGACAAGGCGTTCAAGCCGCTGTCCGAGAGCACCTGCAAGCTGGATCAAGGATGAGTGATCTGCTCCAGCACGCCTTCAACGGGCTCGTCAACGGCAGCTTCTACGCACTGCTCGCACTCGGGCTGGCCGTCATCTTCGGCATGCTCGGCGTGGTCAACTTCGCCCACGGCGCGTTCTACATGCTCGGTGCGTTCGGTGCGTTCATCCTGCTCAACGAGGCCGGCGTCAACTTCTGGATCGCCATACTGGTGGTGCCACTGGCGCTCGGCGCGGTCGGGATGGTGATCGAGCGGTTGCTCGTACGCCGCCTGGTCGCGCTGGACCCGCTGTACAACTTCCTGCTGACCTTCGGTCTGACGCTGATCTTCCAGGATCTGCTCCGGATGAAGTACGGCGCCCAGCCGCAGCCGTATCCACAACCTGCAGGGCTGCGCGGGTCGGTCAACCTCGGTTTGTTCGACTTCCCGGCGTACCAGGTGTTCGTGCTGGTGTTCTCCGTGCTCGTCTCGGTCGGTGCTTGGGTGCTGCTGGCCAGGACCCGGGTCGGAATGATCATCCGGGCGGCGACCGAACGACCTGAGCTGACTCGTGCGATGGGGATCGACGTGGGGCGGTGGATCTCGCCGGTCTTCGGGTTCGGGATTGCCCTGGCCGCGCTGTCCGGCGTACTGGCGGCTCCGATGCGGGCGGTCAGTCCGCTGATGGGAGCGGACCTGATCATCCTGGTCTTCGCCGTCGTCGTGATCGGTGGCCTCGGGTCGATCTTCGGCTCGGTGGCCGCCGGGTTCCTGATCGGCATGCTGCAGGCGCTCGGCAACGTGTACGTCCCCGGACTGGCGACCACGTCGGTCTTCATCCTGATGGCCATCGTGCTGCTGTGGCGGCCGGCTGGTCTGTTCGGCCGTGAGGAGACTGCGGTATGACGGTGCTTCTGTTCCGTCGATTGTCGACAATGCCTCGTCTGTGGCGACTCGCCGGAGTGCTCAGCGGGTTGTTGGTTGTCCTCGCATTGCCTTGGCTGATCTATCCGCCAGTGGCGATGGACATCATCGCGTGGGCGCTGTTCGCGGTGGCCCTCGATCTGCTGCTCGGGTTCACCGGGTTGCTGTCGTTCGGGCATGCGGCATTCTGGGGTACTGCGGCTTACGCGGCCGGGACCATTGCGATCAGGACCGGTGTGCCCTTCCCCGTCGCGATTCTCGGTGCGGCAGTCATGGCGATGGTGCTGGCCGTTCCGATCGCGCTGCTCGCAGTACGGCGTACTGGCATCTACTTCGCGATGGTGACACTCGCCTTCGCGCAGATGGTGTACTACGTCGCGAACCAGTGGCGCAGCCTGACCGGTGGGGAGAACGGGCTGCAGGGCATCCCGAAGAACCTGTTCGGGCTGGATCTGTCGGACCCTTTCTACTTCTACTACGCCGGACTGCCGATCGCGTTGATCGGGCTGCTGATCGCGTGGCGCGTGGTCCACTCCCCGTTCGGGCGGGTTCTCGTCGCGATCCGGGAGAACCCAGCTCGCTCTCGTTCCCTCGGATATCCGGTGGACCGGTACAAGGTGATGATCTTCGTGATCTCCGCCGGGTTGTCCGGGCTCGCCGGCGGGTTGTATGCCATCAGCCACGGGTTCGCGTCGTTGCAGGAGGTGTACTGGACAACGTCCGGCAAGGTCGTGATCATGACGGTGCTCGGCGGCATCGGGACGCTGTGGGGCAGCACGATCGGCGCCGCCCTGATCGTGCAGGTCGAGGATTATGTCGCGACCTCGGGGATCCACCTCGGTCCGTTGAACATCACTGGCCCTGGCCTCATCACCGGTCTCATCTTCGTGGTCGTCGTACTGCTCTTCCGTCGGGGCGTCTGGGGAACTGTGGCGCACCTGTTGCGTCGCCGTCGCGACGTTCCAGAGCCGCACCTCAGTGGTACTTCAGCGGTGGTGGAGGACGAACCGGCGATGAGATGAACACACCGGCGCATCTCGATGCGGGCCGGATCTATCGGCTCGCGCCGTTCGAAGAGGTGGTGACCGAACTTCGAAAGGTCCTCGCCGACCCAGTCGCTCCAGATGTTGCCGGGGGCAATGACCAGGGGTTCTACGTTCTGCTCGGCGCTGGCGGAACCGCGGTCGCGACCCTCGACAGGGCTGCGTTGACGGCCCGTCGTACGCCGGCTGTGTCCGCCCTGGCCACGGACGCGCTCGCGCGAGACGACGTACGACGGTTGGCGGTCTTCGGCACCGACGTGCAGGCTCGCGAACACGTCCGCGCGATGCGCTGGGTCCGGCCATCTCTGGAACAGATCGAGATCGTGGGCCGGGAGCCGGTGGCGACGGAGCGCTTCGTCGCCATGCTCCGTGGTGAGGGGCATCCGGCCGTTGTGGCGAGTGCGGCAGCTGCGTCCGGTGCCGACTTGATCTGCTTCTGTACGTCTGGGGTGGTGTTCGGGCTGTCGGCCGGCGCACACGTCAACGCTCTCGGGCGCGGCGAACTGCCGGCGGGTCGTGTTGTCGACAATCTGCCGGCGCTGGCACGGGGAGAGGTACGCCGCGAGACCTCCAGCGAGATCACGATCTTCGTGCCGGTGGGACTGGCGGTGGAGGATCTCGTGGTGGCAACTCTGGCCGCGCGGAACGCCGGGCTGATCGACTAGGACCGCACGAGGCGGTGGAGCCTGAGGGCGAGCTGGATCTCCAGCGCGGGTTCGGCCTCTTGCCAGTCGCTGCCGAGGAGTTGCGATACCCGGTCGAGGCGCTGGGCAACGGTGTTGACATGCACGTGGAGATCGTCCTTGGCGCGGGTCAGGTTGCCGCCGTTGGCGAAGTACATCTCCAAGGTCTGGATCAGCCCAGTGCCGCGGCGTTCGTCGTACTCGAGGACCGGCCCGAGTACGCCGTTGACGAACCGCTCGACGCCACGGCCCTCGCCGAGTAACACTCCCATGAAGCCGAGCTCGCGACTGCTCGTCCCGTCACCACAGCGGCCAAGCGCCATCAGCGCCTCCAAACACTTTCTGGCCTCAGCATGCGCGGCGGGAACCCGCTCCGGTCCGGACACTGGCTCCGCTGCACCGACTGTGACCGGCTGTCCGATCGCGACCGCCAACTCCTTGGCGAGCCGCCGAGCAGCCGCCCCCGCTTCCTCGCCAGGCAGCAGCAGTACTGCGCGATCCTGGTGCAGGCCCGCGATTCCATCTGACTGTGAGGCAAGATGGCTGGCTGCGAACGCCAACCGGTGCAGGCGCTCGCGGTCCGTCTGCGCGACTACCACAGCAAATTCGCCGTCGCAGTCGAAGCCGACCTGTCGCGCTCGCTCCCTCAGGGCAGGACCCGCTCGCTCGCCATTCGTGACCAGGTCGGAGATGAGCTCGCCGCGGATGCGGTTCTCCGTCTCCATCGCCGTACGCTTCATCAACTGCAGCAATGCGGTCACCAATGCTGCACGTTCGAGCACCCGCTGATCGGCGCCTTCCAGATCTTTCCGACCTTGTAGTACGAGCGCTCCGAACTCCTCCGAACCGGCCACTACGGCCGCAAACCACGTGCCGTCGCGACAGACCGCTCGGCCCTCGGCACGCGACTCTGCGACCGCGTCAAGCCACTCGGTCGGCGCGCCATCGGCGTCCAGCACGGTCAGGCGGCCTCCCAGCACCTCCGTGACCGCGGCGGCGACCTCATCGACACCAGCACCACGCAACGCCAGATCAGCGAACCGGTCGTGGGCCTCGGCGGCCCGTTCCACCGCCTGACTGTGCCGCCGTACCAGGGTGTTCGCCGCATCCAACTCCCGTACGGCGGCCCGCGCTTCCTCGAGCAGCCGTGCACCATCAATCGAGATCGCCGCATGTGCCGCCAAGGAACACAGCAGCGAGATCTCGTCCCTCGCGAACGGGCGCCTGCTGCGGTCGGCCGCGAACAGCACCCCGAGCACCTGCGGCCCAAGCAGCAGCGGTACGCCGAGAATCGCCACCAGCCCTTCGTCGGAAACGGCACTGTCGACGTCTAGGACGTGATCGAACCGCTGATCGTCGGCGTAGTCGTCCGTGGCATAGGGCAATGAAGTATCGGCGACGAGGCCGCCGAGACCAGCTCCCATCGCCAGGCGGACCTGCTGAAAGCTGGCCGAGACAACGCCGGCCGTGGCTCGCATGTACGTGTCACCGCGGACGGGGTCGATCAGCGTCAGGTAGGCGACATCCGTATGCAGCAGCGTTCTAGCACGCCGAACGATCGCATTGAGCACGGCATCAACGTCCTGCAGACCCGCCAGATCCCCCGCAGTCTCGAACAACGCCTCCAGTTCGATCTCCCGACGCCGTCGATGCTCCAGCGCCCGCCGCACTCTGAGCGCCAGCACCTTCGCCCGCTCGAGCTCTGCGATTTCTTCGGGCCCAGCCCCTGTCGCTTTGGCAGCGCGCACCGGCTCGTCGTACTCCTCGGGCGGGGCGTCGCGAGCAAGCAGACCCAGAAACTGCGTGTCCGTCAGCGTGCTGTCCACCCTCCGTCCATCACCAAGGAGGTGCCGGTGATCGAATCCGCATGCGGGCTGCACAGGTAGGTAGCCAGCTCAGCGACCTGCTCCGGCTCGATCAGCTGCTTGACCGCCATCGGCTTGAGCAGGATCTGCTCGAGCACCTGGTCAGGCTCGATGCCATGGGCAACCGACTGAGCCTCCACCTGTTTCTCGACCAACGGCGTCCTCACATACGCCGGATTGATGCAGTTCGATGTGACTCCATGCGCCGCACCTTCCAACGCGATCACCTTCGACAATCCCTCAAGCCCATGCTTGGCCGCCACATAGGCCGCCTTGAAAGGCGACGCCCGCAACCCATGCACCGACGAGATGTTGACGATCCGGCCCCATTTTTGGGCATACATGTGCGGCAATACCTGCCTGGTCAGCCGGAAGGGGGCCTCGAGCATGACTCGCAGCATGAGCGAAAACCGCTCCGGTGAGAAGTCCTCGACAGGGCTGATGTGCTGCAACCCTGCATTGTTGACCAAAACGTCACACCGCAGCCCCAGCGCATCCACCGCATCAAGGTCGGACAGATCGAGGATTTCAGCCCGCCCGTCCACCTTCTCCGCAACCCGCTTGGCCCCCACCCCATCCACATCAACCACAACCACCTCAGCACCCGCCCCCGCAAACCTCTCCACGCAGGCAGCCCCAATCCCCCCGGCCCCACCCGTAACGACAACAGTCCGCCCGCCGAGCCCCACATCACTCATCCCCCGACGCTAGGCACCACAAGCTGCACCCAACACGTGCGCCAGTCACACACCGAGCCACCTTCGAATGTTGCGGACAGACATACGCGGCACGCGCCCGCCGCGCTCCCCCAACTGCCGCACCCTTGCCGCCCCGCCAACCACAACGGCCGACATTGGTTCGGACGGAGGCCAGAGCTCTCAGCGGCCTCCTGCTTCGTAAGCGAACCCCTCCGAAGGCGCCAACTGCAGCAGCGCGTCGAGCGTGGGAAGCGTGTTGGTTCCCCCCCGATCGACTACGAACTCACCCACCACACCGGCCACGAACCAGACCGCGACCAGGCAGCGTGAACGACCCGATCCCGCACACCGAGTCTGACCTCGTCCTCGCCGACGTCAAGGCCAAGCCCCTCCGGGGTGGTCTCCGGCCAGCCCTGACCCCGACTCCGGCCGAGCCCGCCGGGCAGCCAGCGGGAGACCGGCCAACGACCGAAACACCAAATCTCAAGTCTCTACGGTTTCAGGGGATTGCCGGGACCCCATCGACGGACAAGAATCGTGGGCCCGGGATGACCTCCTCCATATCGGCCGCCCCCACGCCGGCCTGATGGAGGGCGTGCACGAGCGCCAGGACCGCCCGCCGCTTGCGGAGCGGCGCAGAATCGCCGCTCGGCGTCTTGATCACGTTCGGCGTCCAGTCGGCGCCACCTCCTCCGGTAGCGGCGCGCGCAGCGGACTCCCGCTTGCGCAGCCGTACCATGAGCTCCTCGGCCTCCGGCAGCGGAATCACCTGCTGCACGTCAAGTAACAGCCGAGCGTCCACGCGATACGGAGTGAGCCGGATACAGGTGATGTCGAGTCCGTAGATGTCATTCAGCCACAGCACCGTCGTGGTGATCTGCGGGTCGAACCCGCCCGACACCAGCAGAATCCGGACGCGCCGCTCCAGTACCGCGTCCTCGCCGCCGACATCCTCCAGGAAGTCGGCCAGGTTCTGCCGCGCGTTGCCAGCCTCATCCGGAGCGACCCGGCGCAAGTGGCGCTCGTACGTCTCGGCCAGCTGATCGAACGTCATCGTCGACACCATCGCGGCGTACCGAAGCGCCTGAAGCTCCATATGGCCGCCATCTTCAGTGCGCTTCAACTCGACAACCACGAGCACACCTTCGCGATCGACACACAGCAGATCGATCCGCCGCCGTACGTCGGCAAAGTCGCCGAACTCCTCGGCAACCACCAGCAGATTCGGATCCAGTACTGGGTTTCCCCTCGTAGCGTGGAGACATCGCCTTTAGAAGGTGAGGGTGATGGCTGAGGCGCGTAGGAAGTTTGATGCCGAGTTCCGGCAGGGTGCTGTT
>NZ_JBITJU010000042.1:0-42422 GCF_044460355.1 Kribbella sp. NPDC050124 | reverse complement strand
TGGATCAACAAACCCACCGAAGGCCAGCAGCAGGAGAACTCGGTTGACTCAATGAATCCCTAACCAACCCGCCTCAAAAATCTTGACACGCAGCGACCCCCAGCACATCGGCCTGGGCGTCAGAGGCCCGCGATGGACTTGGCGCGATTCAGGACTGCGTCGAGCATGGGGGCGGTCAGTTTGCCGGTGAAGGTGTTTTGCTGGCTGGGGTGGTAGCAGCCTAGGACCGTGACGTGGCCGATTTGGTGTTCTACTGCGTGGCCGAATGGGGGGCGGGGCTTGGGCACAGCGACGCCGGTTGAGGCCAGGGCGGTCAGGAGGGCGTCGTAGCCGAATTTGCCCAGGCAGATGATGGCTTGGGTGGTGGGGAGGGAGAGTTGGAGTTCGCGGCGGAACCAGGGTGCGCAGGTGTCGCGTTCGGTGGGGGTGGGTTTGTTGGCGGGTGGGGCGCAGCGGACGGCGGCGATCATGCGGGTGGCGATGAGGTGAAGGCCGTCGCCGGCGTGTTCGCTGGTGGGTTGGTTGGCGAGGCCGACGCGATGGAGGGCGGCGAAGAGCCAGTCGCCGGAGCGGTCGCCGGTGAAGACGCGGCCGGTACGGTTGCCGCCGTGCGCCGCCGGGGCGAGGCCGGCGATCAGGATCCGTGGCTCGGCGGCGCCCCAGCCGGCGATCGGACGGCCCCAGTACGGCTGGTCCGCGAACGACTTCCGCTTGCCTAAGGCAACTTCCTCACGCCACTCGACCAGCCGCGGACAGGCTCGGCACACCGACACCCGGGCCTCGAGCTCCCCCAACTCGTCGGTCTCCGCGAGCCGCAGTACGTCGGCAGCGTCGGCAGCCACCGGAGTCCGTCGTACGGCGGGATCCTCGGGCCACCCCGTACCTGGCGGGACCGGGCTGTCGAACAACTCGCCCGTCAGCGGATGCGGAAGCTTCATGCGTTCAGACTAGAGACGTGAGCGTGATTGGTGTGGTCGCCTCGGCAGCCGGCGGAGTGGAGCAGTTGAAACAATGCGGCCCACGCGGGGCATCCCGCGTGGGGCGGTCATCTGGATGTGCTCAGGTCGGCGGGTGTCGTGCTGGTGGAGTGGGAGTTGCTCGAGCCGCGGTCCGAGGGCGGACGGTCGTTGCCCTGGGACCGCATTCTCGAGTCAGCTGACAAGCTCCTCCTCTAGGACGGGCTCGGGTGCAGCACGCTGAGCACGGCGCGCGGCGGGAATCGCTAGCGCCAGCAGTACGGCGACCGCGCAGAAGCCGGCCAGGAGCAGGAAGGTGTCGGTGAAGCCGGACTCGGCAGGGAGGCCACCGGGTTGCAGGTGACCGGTGATGATCGAGCTGGCGATCGCCGTACCGATCGAACCGCCGATGGTGCGGATGTTCGCGTTCATGCCGGTCGCGGCGCCGGTCTGCTCGCGCGGCACGTTCTGCACGATCAGGCTGGTCATCGACGCGTAGGCCAGCCCCAGCCCGAGGCCGAACAGGGCGGTCGACAGCGCCACCTGCCACGGCCGGTCGTGGAACTCGGCGAAGGCCACGGACGCGACCAGGCTGAGCGCCGATCCCCACACGACCTGCGCCTTGACGCTGAACCACGGCGCGATCGGCCCGCTGAGCGAACCGCTGATCGCCATCGTGACCAGCATCGGCAGCATCAGCAGCCCGGCCTGGGTGACGCTGGAGCCGAATCCGAAGCCGGCGACCGTCGGGATCTGCATGAACTGCGGCACGAACGCGTACACGGCGAACATCGCCGCACCGAACAGCAGCGCCACCAGGTTCGTCGTCCAGACCGCGGGCAGCCGCATCATCCGCATGTCGATCAACGGGTTCCGCGACCGGAGCTCGACAGTGATCCAGGAGACCAGCAGTACGACGGCCGTCGCAAACAATCCGATTGTCAACAATGAACTCCAGCCCCACGACCGGCCGGCGCTCAACGGCAGCAGCAAGGCGACCAGCCAGCCCGACAGCAACGCAGCCGCCAGCCAGTCGATCCGGCCGGGCACGCGATGCGGCGACTTCGGGATGTAGAGGCGGACCAGAACGCCGGCCACGGTGATCACGACCAGCGGAATCCAGAACAGCCAGCGCCACCCGAGCGCCTCGACGATCGGTCCGGCGAGCACGATCCCCAGCCCACCGCCGACCGCGATGACGGCGGACAGTACGCCGACCACCGACGGGACCCGCTCGGCCGGGAACTCGTCCCGGATGATGCCGAACGCCAACGGAAACGCCGCCCCGCCGAGCCCCTGCACCACCCGGGCTCCGATCAGTACGCCGATGTTCGGGGCAACCGCGGCAAGCAGACAGCCGACCGCGAGCGCGGCCAGCGCGATCAGCAAGGTGCGTTCCTTGCCGACCATGTCACCGATCCGGCCGAGCAGTGGGGTTGCCACCGAGACCGACAGGAGCAGTGCGGTGAACACCCAGGTGACGGTGCTCGCCGTCGTACCCAGGTCGCGCTGGATGACCGGGAGAGCCGGGCTGACCAGCGACTGCAACATCGAGAACGCGGCCACGACGGTCGCCAGCACGGCCAGCGTGAGCCGTGGTGAAGTGCCATTTCCAGGCATGCAGAAGTCCTTCAAAGAGGTGTGGGTCGCCGCGCGCAGCGGCGTGCGAAGTCCCCGGCCTGGTAAAGTCGAGGTATGCCTCCACTATAACGGAGGCATACCTCCGGTTCCAAGTCGATAGGGTGAAGTGTGGATCAGACCAGGCCGGCGTTGCAGGTCGACGTACGGCGGCCGCAGCGAGCCGACGCGCGGCGGAACTTCGACGCGCTGCTCGCCGCCGCCCGGGACGCGTTCGCGGCGAAGGGCGTCGAGGCGTCGCTCGAGGAGATCGCGCGCCAGGCCGGGGTCGGCATCGGCACGCTCTACCGCAACTTCCCGACCCGGCAGGACTTGCTGAACGCGGTCTACTTCGGCGAGATCGAGGAGCTGTGCATCGCGGCGGAGGAGGTCGCCGACCTGCCGCCGTGGGAGGCGCTGACCACCTGGCTGCGCCGGTTCGTCGGGTACGCCGCGACCAAGCGGGCGATCTGGGAGTCGCTGAACCGCGAGTCGGAGAGCTTCAAGGCTGCCCGGGAGGCGATGTACGCGGCCGGGACGCCGTTGTTCGAGCAGGCGCAGAAGTCCGGCGACGCCCGCGCCGACGTGAACTTCGACGACGTACTGCGGATGGTCAGTGGACTGACCGCGGGCAGTTTCGTCGACGAGGCGCAGCGCGATCGGGTGCTGGCGATCGCGTTGGACGGGATCCGCGTCCGCTAAGCGCGCGTCCGTCAGGTGATGGAGAGCGCGACGCCGTCCAGGATGTCGTGCTCGGACACCAGCACCTCGTCCACGGCCATCCGGTCGTACAACCGCTGCAGGATCAGCGCTCCGGCGCCGATCACGTCCACTCGTCCCGGATGAATCGACCGTACGGCGGCACGCTCGGCGCGGGTCGAGTTCGTCAGCCAGGCGGTGGTGGCGCGGAGGTCTGCTCCGGAGATGCGGGCGTGGTGGATGCGCGACCGGTCGTACTCGGGCAGGTTGAAGGCGACGGCGGCGACTGTGGTGACGGTGCCGGCGACGCCTACCAGGGCGCGGGCTTCCGTGAGCGGGACTGTGGTGGAGTCGAGCAGGGCGTCGACGTCTTTGGTGATGGCGGCGAGCTCGGCCGGGGTCGTCGGGTCGGATCTGACATGGCGCTCGGTCAGGCGGACTGAGCCGATGTCGAGGGACTCGGCGGCGATGACGCCGCTGGTGTCGCCGAGGACGAGTTCTGTGGATCCGCCGCCGATGTCGGCGACCAGGTACGGGCCGGGGACGTGGAGTGCTTCGGTCGCGCCGCGGAAGGTCAGCTCAGCTTCCTCGGCGCCCGAGATGATGTCGGGCTCGACGCCGAAGCGCTTGGAGATCCCCGCGAAGAACTCGTCCCGGTTGCTCACGTCCCGCGCCGCCGAAGTCGCCACAAACCGAGTCCGCGCCGCACCCGCCGCCCGAATCACCCCAGCAAACTCATCCGAAGCCGCAAACACTCGCTCCAAGGCCTCGGCCGCAAACGCGCCACTCGCATCCACCCCCTGCCCAAGCCGCACAATAGTCATCCGCCGATCCACCTCCACCAACTCACCACCGACAAAGTCGGCGATCAACAAGCGGATCGAGTTGGTCCCACAGTCAACAGCCGCAACCCGCGTCACAACGCCCCCTGCGGGGGCGGGCAGAAAGCCGGGGGCCGGGAGGCGGAACCGGCGCGGCGCCGGGAGGCGGGAGGAGCGGCCGGGGGCCGGGAGGTGGTGGGGTTGGCCGCGGCGTGCTCAGACACACGGGCCTCGGCGGCCCCAGTCGTCCAGGGCTTCCAGGGTTTCGTCGCCTAGAGGGTTGGTGCCTGGGCTGGTTGCCAAGGAGTGGCCGGCTAGGACATGGAGGCATTTGACTCGGGTGGGCATGCCGCCGGCTGAGATGCCGGCTATTTCTTCTACATGTTCGATGGACTCGCGGTGAGCCAGGTACGCGTCGTGGGCTGCGCGGTACGACTTGGCGAGGTCCTCATCGGAGGCCAGGCGGTCGGTCATCTCTTTCATCAGGCCCTCGGCTTCGAGGGTGCCGATGGCGGAGGCGAGGCGGGGGCAGGTCACGTAGTACGTGGTGGGGAAGGGAGTGCCGTCCGGGAGGCGGGGCTCGGTTTCGACCACGTCGGGGAGGCCGCAGGTGCAGCGGTGGGCGATCGAGCGGATCCCACGCGGGGTCCGGCCCAACTGCTTGCCGATAGCCTCGATGTCTTCTGGGCTGACGCTCAACGGGTTGCCTTCGGCGACGGGGTGAGGATGGGCTTCGGGGTCGGCTTGGCCGGTGCCGGCGTGGCCGGGGTCGCGGGCTTGCCGGCTCCCTCGACGCTCCCCCACAACTTGGTGTACCAGTTCGGCTTCTCGGCTTCCGCCGTACCGTCCGAGGGGGTCGCGGGCTCCGGCGGTGCGCCGACCGGCTTGCCGTCCGCGCCGATCACCCGGTAGCCGACCTCGCCCGGCATCACCCAGCCGAGCCGCTGCCGCGCCTGCGCCTTCACGTAGGCGTCGTCGTCCCAGCGGGCGATCTCGTCGTTCAGCTCGGCGACCCGCTTCTCCCGGTCGCGGATCTCCTGCTGCAGCGCGGTGATCTGCTGATGCTGGTCGAACCACACCCGCAGGCTCTGCGCGTACGACACGATCAGCGCACCGAGCACGAGCAACACGACGGCCGCCCGGCCGGTGAGGTTGCGGGAGCCGCGGGTCCGGGCCGGGCCGGGCGTGGTTCCCGTCGTACGGCGTTTGGGCTGGTCGCCCCGCCGGGCCGGTGGACGCGACTGGGTACGGCTCGACGGACGCGAGCCGGGGCGCGAACCGGATTCCCGACGGGGCGGCACGTCAGGTCAGCCCTTGAACCGCGGGAAGGCCGAGCGACCGGCGTACTTCGCCGCGTCGTCGAGCTCCTCCTCGATCCGGAGCAGCTGGTTGTACTTCGCGGTGCGGTCGGACCGGGCCGGGGCGCCGGACTTGATCTGGCCGCAGTTCGTCGCGACCGCGAGGTCGGCGATGGTGGTGTCCTCGGTCTCGCCGGAGCGGTGGCTCATCATGCAGGTGAAGCCGCTACGGTGGGCCAGGTCGACCGCGTCCAGGGTCTCGGTCAGCGAGCCGATCTGGTTCACCTTCACCAGCAGCGAGTTCGCCGCCTTTTCGGTGATGCCGCGCTGCAGCCGCTCGACGTTGGTGACGAACAGGTCGTCGCCGACCAGCTGGGTCTTGGCGCCGAGCTCGGTGGTGATGGCCTTCCAGCCGTCCCAGTCCTCCTCGTTCAGCGGGTCCTCGATCGAGACGATCGGGTACGACGCGACCAGGTCGGCGTAGTAAGCGATCATCTCGTCGGCCGACTTCTTGCCGCCCTCGAACGCGTAGACGCCGTCGGTGTGGAACTCGCTCGCGGCCACGTCCATCGCCAGCGCGATGTCGGTGCCGAGCTGCAGGCCGGCCTTCTCGATCGCGATCACGATCAGGTCCAGCGCCTCGCGGTTGCTGGCCAGGTTCGGCGCGAAGCCGCCCTCGTCACCGAGACCGGTGGACAGGCCGCGCTCCTTCAGCACCGCCTTCAGCGCGTGGTAGACGCCGGCGCCCTGCATCACGGCTTCGGCGTATGTCGGCGCGCCGATCGGGGCGATCATGAACTCCTGCACGTCGACGTTGCTGTCCGCGTGCGCGCCGCCGTTGAGGATGTTCATCATCGGCACCGGCAGGACGTGCGCGTTCGGGCCGCCGACGTACCGGAACAGCGGCAGGCCGGCCGAGTCCGCGGCCGCCTTGGCGACGGCGAGGCTGACGCCGAGGATGGCGTTCGCGCCCAGCTTGGCCTTGTTCGGGGTGCCGTCCAGGTCGAGGAGGGCCTGGTCGATCAGCCGCTGCTCGTGGACGTCGTACCCGACGATCTCCTTGTCGATGTCCTCCAGGATGGCCGCGACGGCCTTCTGGACACCCTTGCCGCCGTACCGGGCCTTGTCGCCGTCGCGCAGCTCGACGGCCTCGAACTGGCCGGTGGACGCGCCCGACGGCACGGCCGCCCGGGCTACGGTGTCGTCGTCGAGCAGAACCTCGACCTCGACAGTGGGGTTGCCGCGCGAGTCGAGGATCTCGCGGGCGCCGACGGCCTCGATGGTGGCCACATTGACTCCCAAGTTCTCGATGACGAATCGGTTCTGAGCCTAGCTGGCAGACCAGCGGGCAGGGTGGACCGCGTCGGCCCTAACAATCGCATCAGCCGGGACGAAGCGCGTGAGTAACACTCCGTTGGGAGCCCGATAGACGGTCAAATCACGGGGATCCACACCCAGCAAGACTTCCACGGCCGATCGCCGGCCGACGTGACTGTCCTTGGACGGCGCCAAATGGACATGAGTACGCCGTCCCGGCAGCAAGCCGTGCACGCGGATACCGTCCAATGCCGCGGCCTGAGTCCCGTGCCAGAGCAGGTGGTCGGGATAGACCCGTTCCCAACTGTTCTCCAAGGCTTCACGTGTCACCGGCATCCCGTCGAGCGAGTGCCCCTGGCAGGCGCGGATCCGGTCGCCGTCGACCTGCAACCGCTGCTTGTCGTTCTGCTGGACCGCAACCTCCAACGAACGCCGGTCCATCCCCAGCACCTGCAAGACGTCCGCGACCGCGGCCCACCCGTCCGCACTCATCGTGAGGCCGCGTTCACCTGCTGTGTGACGGAGCAGCCTGGAGATCCTCCGGCTGTCCCTGCTCACAGCAACATCCCCTTCAGCTCCTCGACCCGGTCACCACGGTCCGCTCGGGTGACGACGTAGTACCGCACCGGCGGCAAGTCCTTGACCGGGATCTTCCGTACGGCGCCCGTCGTACGAACGGATCCGTTCACGACCGCCGGACCTACTCCTAGACGGACGAAGTGGACCAGCAGTTCCCACCCCTCCGCCTCCACCGCGACGGACCACCGGATGCCTTGGTCCAGCATGCTCCGCTCCAGCTGCTGCCGATGCGGCCGCCCCTTCGGCGGTACGACGAGCGCCTCGTCCTGCAGGTCCTTCAGCCGCACGCTGCGTCGGTCGGCGAGGGGGTGGTCGGCCCGGGTGATCAGGGTCTGCGGGTACTGCGCCAGCAGCGTGCACTCGAGGTCGTCGGGCGGGACCGCGAGCGCGGTGACCCCCAGATCCGCCGTCCCGTCCCGCACCGCCGCCAACGTCTCTGTGGCGTCACCGCTCAGCAGCCGCAGTTCATGGCCTCGCGCGAGGAACCGCCGGATCGGGTCGCCGAGGAGGTAGAGGTAGGCGCCGGAGCCGGCCACCACCGCCAGCGGTCGGGGCGGGGCGGCGTCGAGCGAGCTCAGGAAGTCGGTGGCGCGGTCGCGCGTCTCATTGGCGAACGCGGCCAGCCGCTCGCCGGCTTCGGTCAACTGCAGGACCCGCCCCCGCTTGGCGTAGAGCGGACGCCCCAGACGGGCTTCGAGTTTGCGGATCCGGGTGTGCAGGGCCGGCTGGCTGACATGGAGGTCCTCGGCCGCGCGGGTGAAGTTCCGGTGCTGCGCGAACACCGCGAACGCTTCCAGATCCTCAGCCACCAGTTCCATTGACGGAAACTATAGCTGCCTGAGTGATTACTAGTTCTGCTGAAGAGTCGACGCAGTCAGCCTGGTGACATGAACAGATTGGGAATCGACATCGGCCGGGTGATCATCGACGGGTCCTCGGGGACCGGTGACACGTCGTTCTTCTCCGGCGACACCGCGGCCATGCTGCGGACCCCCGCCGTACCAGGGGCTTTCGAGGCGATCGCGCGGCTGGTGCCGTTGTTCGAGGACGCGTGGCTGGTCTCGAAGTGCGGGCCGCGGGTGCAGCAGCGGTCGCTGGAGTGGTTGCGGCACCACCGGTTCTTCGAGCGGACCGGGATTGCCGAGGGCAACGTCCGGTTCTGCCTGCGTCGCCCGGAGAAGGCGATCCACTGCGCGGAGCTGGGGATCACGTACTTCGTCGACGACAAGCCGGACGTGATCGCCGCTATCACCCCGGTGGTTCCGCACCGCTACCTCTTCAAGAACTGGCGCTCCACCGAGGCGGCGATCCGGCGAGACCTAGGCGCCGAAGGCTCGTCGCGCATCGTCGAGCCCCTTGCGGTTCTCGGCCAGGTCGGCGATTCCGGTGCGAATGTCGTTTGAGCACCGCCACGCGAAGTACCCGGCCTGTACGGCGTACCGCACCTGCAGAAACGCCTCCAAGTGCTCGACCTCGGCGGTCAGCTCCGGCCGCTGCTCCAGGTACGCCGGCACCACCCGATCGGCCCCGTTGACGTACATCACCGCCGAGGCCACGTCGTACAACACCGGCCCGGGCATCGCCGCACCCCAGTCGATCAACGCGATCGTCCCGTCCGGCTGCCGCAGGAACGCCTCCGGAGCCGGATCCCCGTGCAACCACGCCCACGTCAGCGGACCGAGGCGCCGTACGCCCGCCGCCGCCCCTTCGACCGCCGGCCGAATCCACGCCTCCAGATCCAGCCACAAGTCGAAGTGCCGGAGCAGATCGAGCCACTCCTCCACCTCGCCCGCAGCAGTCGCCGACGCTCGGTGCACCCGCCCCAGCGTCTCGCCGACCGCCCAGGCATCGACACTCGTCAGCGGCACGCCGTCAACGAACTCGAGCACCCCGACCTGGCGATCCCCGACCCGCTCGACCACCCGTCCGGCTCGGCTCGGCCGAGGCCGCCCCGTCACCAGTCCCGCGTCATCAAGCCGAACCGCCAACTCCAGCCCAGGCTCGAATCCCCCGTCCCTGACGTCCACCGTCTTGACCACAACCCGCCAGCCGTCGGCGGCGGCAACCCACGTCTCGGAACCCATCCCGCCGAACAACGCCTCGACCCGCGCAGGCTTCAGGTCCCAATGCTCCGACAGCACCCCAGCGACGTCCACCGGCGCCACCTTGCCAGTGGCGCCGGCGAATCGCATCCGGTTTACCGCGCGAACGGGGCTGTCAGGCGCGGTGAGGAGTGATCCCACGGGTGCGGCGGAACCTTCTGCAGACGCAACGTGAGCTCGGCCAGCCGCGCGCGTAGCGCCGCCAGCCGGTTCTCCCGGTCGATCACCACTTGCAGACTCACCGGCTCAGCCCCCGGGATGCCGTTGTGGAGCGGCGTCCGGGCCCTGGTTCCGTCGGCTACGTCGATCGACCGCCGCTCCGGGCGGTTCGACAACCCACCGATCTGGAGCCGCAGGAAGTCGTACGGGGCCCGTGCCTGGTCGAGCACCTTCTGCGCATCACCGAGGACAGCCGGGATCACCTTCTCGACCAACTCGCGGTCGAGACTCCTGGCGGTGGCCAGATCCGCCTCGGCTTGCTCGACGAGTTCGTCGTACTGCTCCCGATCTGCGTCGAGGTCGTCCGACAACGCGTCCCGCTCGCGCGACACCTTGCTCCCGTCGAGCGCCTTGCCCAGGAACGCCAGCGTAGGCATCAGCAGGCCGGTCGTGACCGCCAGCATCACCATGACGACGGTGACCGCCGACTCGGCCTGGCCGAGCGTGTCCAGCCCGCGTTCGATCAGCGCGGTGGTGATTCCGACCGCGACTGTCGCGGTCACGACCAGGTACCAGAGCCGCTGGCGTTTGCTGACCTCCGCGTGATGCTTCTGTCCATCGGCGAGGGCTTCTCGCGCGTGGTTGTGCGCGCGAGCGGCGTGATCCACCAGCCAGGTCTGGCCGAGCATGATGTAAACGACCAGGATCAACGAGAACGTCCAGCCCATCCAGTCGCGCCACGGGCTGAGGATCGGGACGTTCAGGTAATAGGTGAGGAAAGCAAGGAAACCAAGGGCCTCGGCCCAGGGCGCAACGTGCGAGATCAGCCGCAGCCAGGCCGGCGCCCGGTCGTGGTGACGGTGGCCCTCGGCCCGGTCCGACTCGACCCGGTCCGTCAGCCAGTCGACCCGCTCTACGGCGGTCCAGCCGCTGTAGACCTTGTTGGTCTCCGGCGTGCTCAGGTCGCCCGGGAGCTTGCTGACGGCGTCGATTGTCGTCTGTACGTCGTCGCACAGCCGGTCGATCGCGTCGAGCGCCGGGTCGGCTTGGTTCTTGAGCCGCACCACGATCAGATCCTGCGCGTCTCGCCCGTACGGCGCACTCAGCTGGCGGCCGACGACATCCTGCGGCTCCCACTCGTTCCGCGGCGTGCCACTGGCCTGGTGATTGCGGATGACGTAGTCGTAATAGGTGGCGGCGATGACGTACTCCGCCTTCGTGCACAGGTCCGCCCGGACGGCTTCCCGTCGCGTGTACTGCGGTCCCCGGAGATTCTCAGTTCCGTTGTCCGGCAACGGAATCGCGTGACCGGCCATCTCCTGCTCCTGTCAGATGGTGTTGAAGCGAACGACCACGCAGCGATTCCTGGGGTCGCTGGGATCGGAGTACGGCTGCCGCGCATTGCCGTACCCCTTGACCTCGATGCGGTTCCGGGCGACGCCGAGCTGAACCAGCAGACCGGCCACAACCTGGGCGCGTTGGGTGCTGAGCCGCAACGCCACCGGGTTGTTCGGCCGCTTCGACATCGACGACGTGTGACCCTCGACGGACACGCGAGCTGTGGAACCGATCGTGGCGGCACACGGCCGGAGAGCTCGCAGGGTCGCCTGACGGTCCAGCAGGACGGCCTTGTCCGAGGCGAAGTAGGTCGCAGCACTCAGCGTGCACGTCTTCTCGCCGGGTACTCGCGTGGTCCGCGCCGGCACCGGAGTCCCCGGCGGAGGCGGCACTGCCACCACCGGAGCTGCGAGAGTCGACTCGGACGGCGTCGCGTCCGGGTACTCGAACCGGACCATCGGCGCTCCGGCTGCGCGCAGCAACCCGCCCCAAAGGGTTTCTCGATAGACGGACTGCGGACGGCGCAGGACCGGCTGCCGGCCGGACTCGGCCAAGACCACGAAGGTGATCACGGCACCCCGTAGAGCCGGCAACTCACCGGCAGCCTTCAGGTCCTGGATCAGGCCCGCGGGCGCCACGTCGAAGGCGAGCTTGCGGAAGTCGACCGGGTCGGTGGTGTCCAATCCCGACGAGAAGACGAACACCGGCCGCGAGGTGTCGATCCTGGCCTTCGACAATCCCGCGAACAACGCCTGCCCGGCGAAGACCGAGCTCTTCTCGTTCAACTGCCCTTCGAGCTTCGAGATCGACCGCGCGATCTCCTCCGCGGCACGTTCCGGCACCTTGAGCGGCTCCCCGTCCGGCTCACCGTCGAGCCGCGGGGTCATGTCCGCCGTGTTGTAGCCGACCGCTCCGTTGCCCTCGATCCGGACCAGCCGGACCGACTGGTGCGCGAGTCCGGCCTGCTCGACCATCGTCCGCGCGGCGCCATCGATCCGGATTGCGCCCTGATTCGCGGTCGGCGCCGTGTAGACGATGGTCCCGCCCAGCACCGGCGCAGATCCGTGCCGCTGCCGGGCGACCGATACGGCGGCCGAGGCGGACAGGGCGGCGACCACCAGCCCGATCACCAGGGCGAGAGTCCAGCGGCGAGATCCGCGGCGTCCCCGGCGGCGACTGCTCCGGCGTGCGGACAGCCGCATCGGGCGCCGGCGGGAGGTGCGGTACCTGCTTGTCCTGGATCGCATCACGCACCCCCGGCCGGAGTGGGCCGGAGGTGCTCCACAGGGCCGGCGACCGACGGCCGCCCAGCCGATGACAGTGACCCCGAAACCGGTGCCACCGCTTCCTTGAACCGATCTGCGCGCACTGTGTTGCACACAGCACGGCATGCGTTAGGCTTGTGTGTCATCACGGCTCGACCCTCACTTTGGCTGAAGTCGGCGGGTTGTCGGTGATGTAGAGGCGGCTCGGGTGCAACCGGGCCGCCTCTTTGCGTATAAGAGCCTCGACCTCAGCGTAATTGGGCCGCGCACGACTGGTCAACACATGTGCGCGTCTCTTTGCACACGTGCACACTTGGCGCACAATGTGAAACAGCCGATTACCGGATCACGGTTGAATGAAGGCGGTCCGTCGCGCTTGCACGGCGTGCGGCACCGTCCCTAGTCTCAGCGCGCGAAGCGCGGTCAAACAGCGAGGATTCTCGAAGGAGAAGGCGGTGACCGAGACACCCCCTGTCGTGGACGACCAGCGCGAAGCCCGCCGGTTGATCGCCGGCCAGATCCGTCTCGCGCGGAACCAGCGCGGCCTGAGCCAGGCCTCGCTCGGCGCCCGCGTCGACGTCAGTCGCTACGTGATCAACCGGATCGAGGGCGAGAACCAGGATCTTCCGCTCGATCTCGCCGCGAAGCTCGCCGGGGTGCTGGACCTTCCGGACCTGGAGAACCTGACCCGCGCCCAGTTCGAGTCCTCGCCGCGGATCCGGCACGCAAACACCCGGGACGCCCGGCTCAAGGAGCTGCTGAACGCACCGGGGCTCGATCGGCTGGAGATCGTCGTCGGTGACGAGCTCGACATCATCAAGCTGCTCGAGGGCGTCCTCCTCGACCTGCCGCCCACCGTGAACATCATCTTCCCGACCCACGCCCGCCAGCAGCAGTTGCGCGGGCCGGTCGGGCCGAACGCGGCGACGTGGGCCGTGCAGAACCAGATCACCAGGATCTTCGAGGCACTCGCGGTCGGCGGGCGGCTCCATCCGGCCGACGGCGAGCTCGGCTCCGACATCAACCTGTACGAGTCGGACGACGTCCGGCAGTCCTTCGTGCTGGTCAGCTCGAAGGACGGCCTCCAATGCGCCGTCTGGCCGGCCCTGCCCAACGTCAAGCCGACCGACGTCGACGCCATCCCGGTCCTGGTGTCCAGGGATTCGGCCTACATCCGGCTGATCGAGGATCACCTGACCGCGCTGAAGGCCGACAAGCAGCCGCTGACCCACTTGAAAGCCGTGGTGGTGGTCGACCGAGGCACCGAGTCGACCTCAGCCGGCCCGGTCGCCCAGCACCGGCTGTCCAGCTACTTCCGGCTCGGCACCGACTCCGAGCAGGTGGCGGCCGCGGGTGAGGACGACACCACCGGGCGCTTCGGTTTCGGCGTATCGCTGATCCTGATCCACGGCTACTTCGAGCGGACCGGCCGCCCACTGGGCCGCCGGGTCCTGCTGCCGAAAGATTCGAAGTCCGCGACCTTCCAGTTGTTCAGCACGCACATCTCGGACGAGGATCTCGAACGGACCGGGGAACGCGGGGCCCGGTCGACGGCGACGCACCGGTCGGCACGGCGCCGGCTGATCGAAGGCGACCGGGAGGCGGCCGTCAACTCGCCCGCGTTCATCCGCGCCGCCCGGCACGGCCTCCTGGACGAGCTCGGCGCCGACGTACCGGCCGGCGCCCTGCAGGAGATTTTCTTGCCTGAGCCGCTCTGGATCGTTGAGAAGACGGATCCGGACGGCAACCGGCTGATGCCGGTGGTGCCACGACTGTTCCATCTCGATCTGACACCTCGCAACTACCAGGACGAGGCGTACAGAGCCCGGATCGAGGGCGCTGGAGAGGTGGGAACGATGAGGCTCGACGACTGGCTGGCATCCGTCGACAGCCTCGAAGCGGCGCTCCTGGAAACCACGGAGAGTGTGGCGTTCGGCCAGCGGGACCTGCTGACCCCGACCGAACCACTCAACGACTTCCTGGAGACGGCCCGCACGAAGACGAAGGACTGGTTCAATTCCGTGCTGCAAGACCTCAAGATTGTGATGGAGTGATGAACACTACTGGTGTTGACCATGACCTCAGGCGGGTTCCGCGCGAGTGGCTCGACGCGCTGGAACTGACCGCGGGGTCTGCCGAACCCGTTGCGACGTACGCTCCGGTCCTCGCCCTGACGATCACCCGTGAGGCCGAGGGTTCGCGACAGGTTCTGGCGTGTGTGCGTTCTCCGCAGGAGAACCGCACGCACCCGGGGGTGCTGAGCTCGCCGACGGTGCGGGTTCGGGGGATCGACGATCTGTCCGGGCTGCCCACCGGGCGGGTGTCGGAGGGCGTGCCGGCGTGGCTGGGCGCTCATGTCGACCAGCTACTGGGCGGGAAGCTGGCGGCGGCAAGTGACCTGACGGCCGGCCTGGCGCCGGACATCGTGCAGGTTTGGCAAGCTCACAGCGTGATCGGGATCGCCAGCGGGCGGCCGGTGACCGAGGCGCTGACGATGATCAACGCGCACATCGCGGTACCGGCTGGTGTCGAGGTGTTCCCGCGGACGACGGCGTCGTACTCGTGGATCGGATTCGTGGACGAGGAACGGCACGCGCAGGCCGTGCAGCGGCGGGACGCGGACGTCCTGGGGGTGTCCTTCGGAGCCGAGACGCCACTCGTCTACGGTCTGTGCACCTTGAGTACGGCGGCCATGCTCGAGGCCACCGCCGAGGCCCTGATTTCCTGACCTACGTCAGCTCTGCTCCGCGGTGCGGATCCGTTCAGCCAGCGTTCGGACCGCATCGCGGAGTGCTTGTTCGGGGTCCACTCCGGACGACCTGGCGCGCTGGACCAGCCCCAGGAGCTCGGCGCCGACCTTCTCGTGGTCGCCCGTGCCTGCCGTGACGACCTCTGCCGACTCCGGCAGCACCCGGGACGCGCGGGACAGGACCTTGTCCGCCAGCGCCAGCGCAGGCAAGGTCAGCGGGATCCCCTCCAGGACCGAAGTGCGCTGCTTCTCGGCCGCTTTGATGGTCTCCCAGTTGGCCTCGACCGCTGCCAGGTCCTTGTTCGTCTCGTCGCCGAAGACGTGGGGGTGGCGGCGGATGAGCTTCTCGACGATGTCGCCGGCGACATCGTCGATGGAGTAGTCCTCGTCGGGGTGTTCCTCGGCGATCCGGGAGTGGAAGGCGACCTGGAGCAGGAGGTCGCCGAGCTCCTCGCGCAGGTGGACCCGGTCGCCGGTGTCGATGGCTTCGAGGGTCTCGTAGGTCTCCTCGAGCAGGTACTTCGCCAGGCTCTCGTGGGTCTGCTCCTGGTCCCACGGGCAGTTGCGCCGCAGCCGGTCCATCACCCGCACGAGGTCGATCAGCCGCGCGCCGGGTACGTCGTACGACCCGTGCAGGATCTCCACGTCGTACGGCGGCCGCGGCTCACGACTCACCTGATCCGCCACCACGCGCAGCAGCCCTGGTTCGCCGTCGTCCCCCACCAGCCAGGCGACCTGTCGACCCGACGCCGCCGCATCGCTGAGCCAAGCCCAGTGCTCGGCGACGCCACCTTCGACCTGGGTGACGACCAGCCCGGAACCCACCAGGGCCTGCACGTCCGGGCGCAGGTCAGCGGCACCGATCGCGTCAGCGCCGGTGAAGGCTTGCCAGGCGGCGTGGGTGAGGATGCCCGGGGCTACTCGGGGGCTGGTCAGGACGACCTTGATCGCGCCGCCCGTGGTGTCACCAGGCATGCAGGGGCCTCAGCCCTGGCCCTGCTGGGCGTTCTCGGCGGCCTCGCGCTTCGCCTTGGCCTGGGCGGACTCCTCGGACAGCGAGCCGGAGACCTTGTTGTCGATCGCCCCGTCGGTCCACTGACCGAAGCGCGGCGAGATCTCGACCTTCACGTCCTTGGAGGCTTCCTTGACCTGCTGGATCCCGGCCTGCTGCGCCTGCTGCACGTTCGGGTCCTTGACCCCGCTGCCGCCACCCAGCTTGATGGTGGCGACCGCGGACGCGGCCACCTCGTGCAGGAACTCGCGCGCCACCGGGTCCGCCTCGAACTTCGCGAACGCGGTCGGGTCGTTGACCACCAGCTTGGCCGCCTCGGCCGTCTCGGCGTCGCTCACGCTGATCGACCGCTGCTCGCTGACCTGCGACACCAGCGCGTTGTTGACCAGCTCGCTCAGCGCCACCGCGGTGCTGAACTGCTGCCCGAGCGCCGAGCTGACCGCACGCGAGGTCTCGTCGACGTCGCCGACGGTGATCTCGGAATCGCCGACCACAGCCGCCGCACCCGGGTGCGTCCCCGCCGCGCAGCCGCCGACCAGCAGCACCGACGCCACTGCCGCACCGATGGCCCGAAGCCGTCGCCCTCTGCTCACCGAACTGTCTCCTCGCCTTTGTCCGTCGAAACTACACCGAGGCCCCGACCGGCTCGGCGATCACGTCGTCGATCAGCCGGGTGCACCACTGCAGCAGCTCCTGGTCACGGAGCGGCTGACCGGCGACCGGCCGGGTGGCAGGTCTCGGCACCAGGATGGTACGCAGTTGCGGCTTCACCAGACTCTTCGGGTACAGCCTGTTCAGCCGCAGCACCTTCGAGTCGGGCAGCTCGACCGGCCCGAACCGGATCAGATTGCCCTGCAGCGTCACGTCGTGCAGCCCCGCCCGGCGGGCGTGGTTGCGGAACTTCGCCACCTCGATCAGGTTCAGCACCGGCTGCGGGATGTCGCCGTACCGGTCGTGCAGCTCCTCGACCAGCTCCGCGATGCCGTCGTCGTCGCGTACGGCGGCCAGCCGCTGGTACATCTCGAGTCGCAGCCGTTGCGACGGGATGTAGTCGTGCGGGAGGTGCGCGTCGATCGGCAGCTCGATCTTGACCTCGGGCTCCTCGGCCTGGGTGTCGCCGCGGTACTCCGCGACCGCCTCGCCGACCAGCCGGACGTACAGGTCGAAGCCGACGTCGGCGATGTGCCCGGACTGCTCGCCGCCGAGCAGGTTGCCGGCGCCGCGGATCTCCAGGTCCTTCATCGCGACCGCCATCCCGCCGCCGAGGTCGGCGTGCTGGGCGATCGTGGCCAGCCGGTCGTGGGCGGTCTCGGTCAGCGGCTTCTCCGGCGGGAAGAAGAAGTACGCGTACGCGCGCTCGCGGCCCCGGCCGACCCGGCCGCGGAGCTGGTGCAGCTGGGACAGGCCGAGCAGGTCCGAGCGCTCGACGATCATCGTGTTCGCGTTCGAGATGTCGATCCCGGACTCGACGATCGTCGTACACACGATCACGTCGGAGCGCTTCTCCCAGAAGTCCTGGATGACCTGCTCGAGCGTGTGCTCGTTCATCTGGCCGTGCGCGACGCTGACCCGTGCCTCGGGGACCAGCTGGCGGATCCGGGCGGCCGCCTTCTCGATCGTGTTCACCCGGTTGTGCACGACGAAGACCTGGCCCTCGCGGAGCAGCTCGCGCCGGATCGCGGCGGTGATCTGGCCTTCCTCGTACGCGCCGACGAAGGTCAGCACCGGGTGCCGTTCCTCCGGCGGGGTGGCGATCGTGGACATCTCCCGGATGCCGGTGATCGACATCTCCAGCGTCCGTGGGATCGGCGTCGCCGACATCGTGAGTACGTCGACCGCCGTCCGCAACCGCTTCAGCTGTTCCTTGTGCTCGACGCCGAACCGCTGCTCCTCGTCGACGATCACCAGGCCGAGGTCCTTGAACTGCATCTCACCGGACAGCAGCCGGTGGGTGCCGATCACGACGTCCACGGTCCCGTCGGCCAGCCCGTCCGTGGCGGCCTTGGCCTCCTTGTCGGTCTGGAACCGCGACAGCGGCGCCACGTTCACCGGGAAGGCGGCGTACCGCTCGGCGAAGGTCGCGTAGTGCTGCTGCACCAGCAGCGTCGTCGGCACCAGTACGGCGACCTGCTTGCCGTCCTGCACTGCCTTGAAGGCGGCCCGGACGGCGATCTCGGTCTTGCCGTAGCCGACGTCGCCGCAGACGATCCGGTCCATCGGGATGACGCGCTCCATGTCGCGCTTCACGTCGTCGATGGTGGCCAGCTGGTCCGGCGTCTCCACGAACGGGAACGCGTCCTCGAGCTCGCGCTGCCACGGGGTGTCCACGGCGAACGCGTGCCCCTTGGTCGCCTGGCGGGCAGCGTACAGCTTGATCAGCTCACCGGCGATCTGCCGGACCGCCTTGCGGGCGCGGCCCTTGCGCTTGGCCCAGTCGGCGCCGCCCATCTTGTCCAGGGTCGGCTGCTCGCCGCCGACGTACCGGGTGACCTGGTCGAGCTGGTCGGTCGGCACATACAGCCGGTCGCCGGGCTGACCGCGCTTGCTCGGCGCGAACTCGATGACGACGTACTCACGGGTGGCTTTCTGCGCGCCGCTGCCGACGGTCCGCTGCATCATCTCGGCGTACCGGCCGACGCCGTGCTGCTCGTGCACGACGAAGTCGCCGGGCTGCAGCTCGAGCGGGTCGATGGTCTTCTTCCGCCGGCTCGGCATCCGTTGCTGCGAACGCCGTTCGGCCGCGGACCGCTGACCGGCCAGGTCGTTCTCGGTGAGCACCGCGAACTTGATGCCTTCGGCAATGAACCCGTGGTCGAGCTGGCCTTGCGAGATCAGTACGACGCCCGGATCGGGGATCTCCTCGATGCCGTCGACCGCACGGGCGGGCAGCTCGGCCTCGGAGAACACCTCGGCCAGACGCTGCGCGGGACCGTGACCCTCGGTCACGCAGACGACACGCCAGCCGTCCCGCAGCCAGCCGCGGATGTCCTCGACCGCGGCCGAGGTCTCACCGCGGTACGGGTCCACCTCGTGCGCTGCGATGGCCCGGCTCCGGACCGCACCGGCCTCGGTGTCGATGTCGAACGCGACCCGCTCGCCCATCGAGTCCCGCAGCTCCGGGCCGTCGGTCGGCGCCGCCGCGAACGGCGACATGCTCCACCAGGCCAGGCCGTTGCTCAGCGCATGCGACCGGACATCCCCGAGTGACATGTAAGCCGCCGCGCCCAGGTCGATCGGCGCCTCGCCACCACCGGCAGCAGCCGCCCAGGACGCTTCGAGGAACTCCTGGCTGGTCGCGACCAAGTCGTGCGCACGGGCCCGGACGCGCTCCGGGTCGCTGACCACGACGTGCGTACCGGCGGGCATCAGGTCGACCAGCAGCTCCATCTCGTCGACAAGCACCGGCGCCAGCGACTCCATGCCCTCGACGGCATGCCCTTCGGCGAGCTTCTCGAACAGCTCGGCGAGCTCCGGGTGCTCCTTCGCCAGTACGGCGGCCCGCGACCGGACCTGGTCGGTCAAGAGCAGCTCGCGGCACGGCGGGGCCCACAGACCGTGCTCGGCGATCTCCAGGGAGCGCTGGTCGGCGACCGCGAAGTACCGGACCTCTTCCACGTCGTCGCCGAAGAAGTCGACCCGCAGCGGGTGCTCCTCGGTCGGCGGGAACACGTCGATGATGCCGCCGCGGACAGCGAACTCACCTCGGCGCTCCACCAGGTCGACCCGGTGGTACGCCGCCCCGGCCAGCGCCTCGACGACCTCCTCGAGCTCGACTGTGTCGCCGACGTGCAGCTGCACCGGCTTGAGGTCGGCCAGCCCGGCGACCTGCGGCTGCAGCACGGACCGCACCGGCGCGACCAGGATCTTGATCGGCCCGGTGGTCTCGTCCGACGGGTCCGGGTGGACCAGGCGGCGCAGTACGGCGAGGCGGCGGCCGACCGTGTCCGAACGGGGCGAGAGCCGCTCGTGCGGCAGGGTCTCCCAGGCCGGGTAGTAGGCGACTGTCGCGGGGTCGACCAGGCACTGGAGGGCCTCGGTGAGCTCCTCGGCCTCGCGGAACGTCGCGGTGACCGCGAGCACCGGGCGATCGGCGCCGTTCTGCTCGGAGGCCAGCGCCGCGAGCAGGACCGGGCGGATCGGGCCCGGGGCACTCAGGTCGAGCGTGGTGACGACATCGTTCTTGGCGTCGCGAACGGCCTCGGCCACCACCGGATCGGTGACCAGGGTGTCGACGAGACCGCCCAGTTTCACGAGTTGTCCCGCCTCATGAGTTGTACCGCCCTTGGGTTGCTTCGAGGCCGTCGGTGAGCAGTGACTCGACCGCGTCCGCCGTCCGGTCCACCGCGAACGGCAGGTCCTTGCGCTCGGTCGAGGAGAACTCGTTCAGGACGAAGTCGGCGGGGTTCTGCCGGCCCGGTGGACGACCCACACCGAACCGGACTCGGTAGTACTCACCGGTGCCAAGCGACTTCCGCAGCGACTTCAGCCCGTTGTGGCCGTTGTCGCCACCGCCGAACTTGGCCCGCAGCACGCCGAAGTCGATGTCCAGCTCGTCGTGCACCACGACCAGGCCGGTGGGCTCGACCTTGAAGAACTTCAGCAGCCCGGACACCGGGCCGCCGGACTCGTTCATGTACGAGCGGGGCTTGGCCAGCACGGTCCGGATGCCGCTGATCCGGGTCTCGATCACCTCGGCCCGGACCTGCTTGTGCTGCTTCCACTTCCCGCCGGTGCGGGCGGCCAGCTCGTCGGCGACCAGGTGGCCGACGTTGTGCCGGGTGCGGGCGTACGAAGGGCCGGGATTCCCCAGTCCGACGACCAACCACACGTCGTCCGCCACGGATCCCGGCCCTCCTGAAAGTTCTGCTGCGCTGAGGAGACTACTCCGCGGCGGCGGCCACCGGCTCCTCGGCCGGAGCCTCCTCGGTCTTCTCGTCCTTCTCGATGCCGGCCTCGGCCTCGGCGCCGGACAGCTCGGCCTCGAGCTGCTCGGCGGTCTGCTGGGCCGTCACGTTCACGATCAGGGCGTCCGGCTCGGTGATCAGCGTGGTGCCGTTCGGCAGGGACAGGTCGGAAGCGTGGATCTGGGCGCCGACCTCGAGGCCCTCGATCGACACGGTGATGCTCTCCGGGATGTGGGTGGCCTCGGCCTCGACCAGCACGGTGGCGTGCTCGGTGACGACCAGGGTTTCGCTGGCCGCCTCGCCCTCGAGGTGGACCGCGACCTCGACCTGGACCTTCTCGCCGCGCTTCACGATCACCAGGTCGACGTGCTCGATGAAACCCTTCAGCGGGTCGCGCTGGACCTGCTTCGGCAGCGCCAGGTGGCTCTCGCCGCCGGCGACCTCGATCAGCAGCAGGGCGTTCGCGGTCTTCAGGGCCAGCATGGTGTCGTGACCGGGCAGCGTGATGTGCACCGGGTCACTGCCGTGGCCGTACAGGACTGCGGGAACCTTGTTGTCCCGGCGGATTCGGCGGGCAGCACCCTTGCCGAACTCCGTGCGCGATTCGGCTTGGATCTTGACCTCGGCCACGAGATGAACTCCTCAGTGCGTTGCGGTGATCTGTTGTCTAGATGGAACTCGGCTGCGGCCTCAGCGGGCGCCTTGTGACCCCGGAGAAGGCGTCAGGCAACGAACCACCGCGTCGATCACGGAGCCGCGCCCAACAGTTCTCGGGGGGCGTCCCTCGCCGAGGCAACCAAAACAGTCTACCCATCACCCCGCCCGGACAGGAAATCCGTTCCTCGGCTGCGCAATCGCCGGTCCGGACGGTGACTTTTCGCCGCGGGGCTATACCGGAATCGGCTGGCCCGCCGGTTCGCTAGCGTGCTCGCGTGCTCGCGGCCACGTTGCTCCTCCCGCTGTTCGTCCTTCTGCTGATCACGCTGCTGGTCGTGTCGATCGTGGTGATCCACAAGAAGGGCTCTGCCGCGCTGCGACGGCGGGCGGCGGAGGCGGCGCAGTCCGGCTGGGTCCTGGCGCCGCCGAATCCGTGGCTGATGGACGTCGCCGCGCGGTTGTTCACGTACGGCGAGCCCGGGGAGATGTTCGCCGGGCAGTTCCGCGGTCGCGGGATGTGCGTGCTGGACTACGTCTTCTCGACCGCCGGGGCGAACGGTCAGGTCCAGCGGCGGATCGTGCACGTGGTCGCCCTGAACCTGCCGGTCCCCCTTCCACCGCTGACACTGACGAAGGAGCGGGTTCTCGGCGGCGGTGACCAAGAATTCGAGAACCAGGCGTTCAACGACAGGTTCCAGGTCGACTGCGCGGACGACCGGTTCGCCTCGGCGGTCCTGACGCCGCGGATGATGGAGTGGATGCTGTTCAACGGCGGCCTGGAGTGGCAGGTCGCCGGCAACGCACTGGTCTCCTGGGGCGACAACCGGTTCGTCGTCCGCGACGTGCTGGCCCGCTTGGAGGCGATGGAAGGCGTGATCGAGCGAATCCCGCCGCAGGTGTTCCGCGACTACGCGCCGCCGGCTAGGTGAGCTTGGTCCAGACCTGGCGGAGGGCTCGGGCGGCGTCGCCTTCGAGCCCGGCCTCGTCCAGGGTCTCGGCGAGCTCGTCGAACTCCGGGCCCCAGCGCCAGGCGACGCGGCGGAGCTGATCAGGCAGAGCCGGGTCGCTCAGCGAGCCGGCATCTCCCCGGACCTGCTGGGCGGTCAGCGCCTCGGTCACGCCATACTTCTCGGCCAGTTGAAAAGCGAGAACGGCCAGTGCCGCTTTGCCCTTGTTGTAGAGCGCGTACGACGACTTGGCCGCGCTGGCCGCACCTGGTTCGTTGCCGACCACCATCGGTGTGACCGCGGTCCCGGCCCACAGCCCGGCGGCCTGCTCGGCGGCCGCGCCGGACAGCATCAGGTGCGTCGGACTAGGTCCCCCCGTCGGCGGCGGGCCGACCACGCCGGCGTCCACGAACGTCGCCCGGGCGACCGCTTCCTGCGCCTCCCGCAACGACTTCGGCGACAGCGGGTTCGCCTCGATGTACAGCCCGTCGAACCCGGCCTGCCCCACCTGTACGGCGATGTCCACCGCGCCCTGGGGTGCGCACGAACACAGCACCACCTCGGCCTGGGCGACCGCCTCGGCGAACGGTGTGCCGATCAGGCCCGCGTCGGCGGCGCGCGCCGTACTGTCCGGGCTTCGTCCCTCCGGCACCCAGTGCACTTCGTGGCCCGCGGCAACCAACTGCGCGGCCAGCTTCGAACCCATCGCGCCGGGGTGGAACACAGCGATCCGCATGGAGTGGTCCTCAGGGTGAGCGGTCAGTGCTCCCCAAGATATGCCAGTACGGCGAGCACCCGGCGGTGCTTCGCGACGAGCTCGACCGAATCAGGCGCGGCCGTCGAACAGGCTGGTCACCGAGCCGTCCTCGAAGACCTCGCGGATGGCCCGGCTGATCAGCGGCGCGATCGAGAGCTCGGTCAGCTTGTCGAACCGGCGGTCCTCCGCGATCGGCAGCGTGTTGGTGACGATCACCTCGCTGGCCTGGCAGTTCTTCAGCCGGTCCACCGCCGGGCCGGACAGGATCGCGTGGGTCGCCGCGATCACGACCCCGGCGGCGCCGTCGGCGTACAGCGCGTCGGCCGCCTTGGTGATCGTGCCGGCGGTGTCGATCATGTCGTCGACCAGGATGCAGACCCGGTCCTTGACCTCACCGACGACCCGGTTCGCGACCGTCTCGTTCGGCCGGTCGATGTCGCGGGTCTTGTGGATGAAGGCCAGCGGCACGCCGTTCAGCCGGGCCGACCACTGCTCGGCCACCTTGATCCGGCCGGCGTCCGGCGACACCACGGCCAGCTTCTGGTCGCCGTACTTCTGCTGCACGTAGTCGCTCAGGATCGGCAGCGCCATCAGGTGGTCCACCGGGCCGTCGAAGAAGCCCTGGATCTGCGAGGTGTGCAGGTCGACGCAGATCAGCCGGTTCGCGCCCGCGGTCTTGAACAGGTCGGCCATCAGCCGGGCCGAGATCGGCTCCCGGCCGCGGTGCTTCTTGTCCTGCCGCGCGTACCCGTAGAACGGCAGCACCACGGTGATCCGCTTGGCCGACGCCCGCTTGAGCGCGTCGACCATGATCAGCTGCTCCATGATCCACTCGTTGATCGGCGAGGTGTGGCTCTGGATCACGAACGCGTCGCTGCCCCGGACCGACTCCTCGAACCGGACGTAGATCTCGCCGTTGGCGAAGTCGTACGCCGACGTCGGGACCAGGCCGGAGCCGAGCTGCTCGGCGACCTCCTCGGCCAGACCGGGGTGAGCCCGGCCGGAGAACACCATCAGGTTCTTCTCGGTGGTTCGCTTCATGCCGCTCATGGCCGGCCTCCCGTTACGCCTTCTCGCCAGTGTCGCCCACAGCAGCGTCGTCCGTCTGCTGCGCCGCAAGCGCCTCTTCGGCCGCCTTCGCCGTCTTGGTACCCGCTCGCTTGCGAGCCACCCAGCCCTTGATGTTGCGCTGCCGGCCGCGCGCGACCGCGATCTCACCCGGGCCGACGTCCTCGGTCAGCGCCGTACCGGCGGCCAGGTAGGCGCCGTCCGCGATCGTCCGCGGCGCGACCAGCACGGAGTTGCTGCCGATGAAGGAGTGCTTGCCGACGTGCGTCGGGTGCTTGGCGACCCCGTCGTAGTTGGCGAAGATCGTGCCGGCGCCGATGTTCGCGCCTTCGCCGATCGTCGCGTCACCGGCGTACGTCAGGTGCGGCACCTTGGCGCCGTCGCCGATGCTGGTGTTCTTGGTCTCGACGAAGGTGCCGATCTTGCCCTTCACGCCGACGCTGGTGCCCGGCCGAAGGTAGGCGAACGGGCCGACGGAGGCCTGCGGGCCGATCTCGGACTGCGAGCCGTGCGCCCGGATGATCGTCGCCTGGGCGCCGACCTTCACATCGGTCAGCGTGGTGTCCGGGCCGATCGTGGCGCCCTCGTCGACCGTGGTGGCGCCGTGCAGCTGGGTGTTCGGCAGCAGGGTGACGTCGCGGGCGAGCTGGACGGTCTGGTCGACCCACGTGGTGTTCGGGTCGACGATCGTGACGCCCGCGCGCATCAGCTTGTCGAGGGTACGGCGGTTCAGCTCGGCGCGGAGCGTGGCCAGCTGGACGCGGTCGTTGACGCCCTCGGTCTGCATCGCGTCCTCGGTGACGTACGCGCCGACCCGCTTGCCGTCCTCCCTCGCGATCGCGAGGACGTCAGTCAGGTACAGCTCACCCTGCGCGTTGTCGGTGGTGATCCGGCTCAGCCCGTCGCGCAGCGTAGCCGCGTCGAACACGTAGATCCCGGCGTTGATCTCGTCGATCTGCCGCTGCGCCGACGTCGCGTCCTTGTGCTCGACGATCCCGGCGACGGTGCCGTCCTCGCCCGGGATGATCCGCCCGTACCCGGTCGGGTCGGGCACCCGCGCGGTCAGCACGGTCACCGCGTTGCCCTGCTTGTCGTGTTCGGCGACCAGCTCCTGCAACGTCTCCGCCTCGAGCAGCGGCACGTCACCCGACGTGACGATGACCGAGCCGTCGAAGTCCTGCGGTACGGCGCTCAGGCCGCAACGGACCGCGTCACCGGTGCCCAGCTGCTGCTCCTGGACGGCGGTCTTCACCTCGGGGTCCACGGTGGCGAGGTGCGCCTCGACCAGCTCGCGGCCGTTGCCGACCACGACCACCAGGTGCTCCGGGGCGAGTGCACGGGCGGTGACCACGGCGTGCCCGACGAGACTGCGCCCGCCGATCTCGTGCAACACCTTCGGGGTCGCCGATTTCATCCGGGTTCCCAGACCGGCGGCCATGATCACGACCGCCGCGGGACGATGGGAAGTCACGCGGTCTTCTCCTCGAGTTCCCTGCAAGTTTCTGGAGCCAGTATCAGCATGGGCACTCGAAACGGTGCCCGCGCAAGCCTACTTGCTCCCCCGCGCACCCCTCACCGGCCCCACCCGCACACCGTGACCCGCCTCACGCGCTGCTGACGCTCCGTATCTTCCCTACGATCACCCTGTGGACTTCGCCGCCGCCCTCGCCACCCTCATCGCCCTGGCCGCTGCCCTGACCACCGCCGTAACCCTCACCCGCCAGTCCCGCCGAACCCGCGACCTTCCCTTCCTCACCAGCCGCCGCCCGGCCCTCTCGCAGCCCCCAGACCGGTCGCGGCCCTCGTACCCCGCGCCACCAGCCAAACCAGGCCCCCGGCAGCCCCCAGCCGACCCGGGACCGTGGGAACCCCCTGCCGACCCGGGACCGTGGCAACCCCCGACCGAACGCCGCCGCGCCCCCGCACCTGGCAGCGCTTCCGCCGGCCAACAGGCCGGCCCTCCCCCAGCCCAACAGGCCAGTCCTGCCCCGGCACAATCGGTCGGCGCTCCCCCGGCACAATCGGCCGGCGCTCCCCCAGCACCACCAGTCAGCAGCGCACCGCCGGCGCCACCCGTCGCCGCCGACCCCCTCGCGACGCTCACCCCCGCCCAGCAGGCCGCGATCATCACGGCGCTGCGCGCCGAGCTCGCCGCCGCCGCCAAATCCGCCGACCGCAAGGCCCTCTACGCCAACCTCCTCTTCTTCGCCGCCGGCCTCCTGGCCAGCATCCTGATAACCCTCCTGGTCCAACCGCTCTGACGGCGTACATCACCGCCTTCGCTCGCACCCCCGGCTGCCATCCTGGGTGAGTCAGCGATCGGACGAAGGAGCTTTCATGAGTTTGTCGCTAGGAGCAATCGTTCTGAATGTCCCGGACCGGGTGCGCTCGGCCGCCTTCTGGAGCCAGGCCCTCGCGTACGACCCCGACCCGGGCAACCCCGACTTCCTCGGCCCCCGCAACGGACACGGCTCCCGCATCCACCTCGACGAAACCGACCGCACCCACCTCGACCTCTGGGTCGACAAGACCATCTCCACCCCCGACGCCGAAGTCGAGCGCCTGACCGCCCTAGGCGCCCATGGAGTCGAAGGCTGGACCTACCCACCCGACGCCGACTTCATAGTCATGCAAGCGCCCGACGGCACCACCTTCTGCATCATCGGCTGACCCCTTGGACGCCCGACGATGCCCGCAGTGCGGCGAGCCCGGCCGGCCAGTCCTCTTCGGCCTCCCCGTCCCCGAGGCGGTGAGTGCCGGCCACGACAACCGCATCATCCTCGCCGGCTGCCTGGTCCCGGACGATCCACCAAACCGCTCCTGCCGCAATCACCACGACTGGCACGACCCCGACGAGCCAGCCTGGCAGCAGGAACTCATCACGATCCTCCACACCTACGGCTACACAGACTCAGCCGAATGACCCCTCAACAAAGCCGAGACGGCTGTGAGCCATGACGTCCCGAACGGACCTGCTCCGGCAGGTGGCTGACCTAGTGCCGGGCGCGGTCGGTCAGGACTGTGTACGGGTTGGCGTCGACGGTCCCGATGCCTCCGGCAAGACCACCTTCGCTGACGAGCTGGCCGACGTACTGCGGTCTCTGGGGCGACACGTCATCCGCGTATCAGTGGACGACTTTCACAACGTCCGCGAGATCAGGTACCGCCGCGGCCGCCTCTCACCTGAAGGCTTCTGGCTGGACGCCTTCAACTACGACCGTCTACGCGCCGATGTCCTCGACCCACTCGGCCCAGCCGGCTCCCGCCAGTACCGCCGAGCCGCCCATGAACTGACCACGGACCGCGTCCTCAACCCGCCGTACGAAACCGCTCCGCCCAACGCTGTCCTCATCACCGACGGCCTCTTCCTCCACCGCGACGAACTCGCCGCCTGCTGGGATTTCTCGATCCTCCTGTCAGTCCCGTTCGACGTGACCACCCAACGAATGGCCGCCCGAGACGGCACCAACCCAGACCCCAACCACCCCACCATCCAGCGCTACATCACCGCCCAACACCGGTACTCCAAGACCTGCACCCCCCGATCCCGCGCCACCGTGGTCATAGACAACACCATCCCCGAAGCACCACACCTCGTCCGCCCCTAGCACCTACTCGCACGAGACCAGGAGCCGACGGCAACGGAAAGCCCTTCGCCAAGAGCTTCCGCCCTCCCGGCCTCAGCCGCGGGCTTCGATTGTGTCGAGGTCGCGGAGGGCGAAGCGCTGGTGCTCCCATTCCTCCTTGAGGATCACGTGCAGGCAGGAGCGGACGGTCTCCGGATGGGCGGGGTTGTGCGGATTCCTGCGCGGCTCGTCCAGCGCCTCCGGTGTGACCTTGGCCAGGAAGTCGCGCACCATCGCCACCCGACCCGCGCGGACCTCGAGCACCTCGCCGTACGACGGTTTGACCGTCGTGACGACCGGCTCGTCCTCGGGATCGGTGTACTTCTGACCAATGGGGTGGAACGGCTGCTCGAGCTCCAGAACCGCCTTGCCCAGCCAAATGTCCGTGGCATGAACCAAATGCCGCAGCGTCAGCGCAAACGACCACTCACCATGCACTGACACGTCAACGACGCCGTCCGGCATCGCAGCGACCCGCTCGAGCACCGCTGCCCAGGCTCTCTCGCTCGCAGCCCACGCCGCCCGCAGCCCGTCCGGATCCTGCGCCCGCCGCTCGCTCCGCCCCGGAAACCGGCGATCGAGCTCAGCCTCGACGAACGGCGTCACATCGACCCCATTCACCCGGAAGAACGCGTCCCCCTCGGCCAACCACGGCGCGTCGACATCCACGTCCCGCACCTCGACGCCCCGCATCACCACCCCGGACAAATCAGACTCGACAAACCGAGCCCCGCGCAGGTTCACCCCCACGAACTCGGCCCCACGCAACTCATCCGCCGCACCAAAGCGCGCCATAAACCTCTCCCTTCGATCACCGGCCACGCCATCGTTCCACGCCCCTCCGACAACTCCCGCAGACCGACTACTTGATGGCGGGTGGATAACGGTCGGGCTCCAAGGGGTTCACGACTGGTTCGGATTGCCGGTGTCGTCGATTAGCGTGCGCGCATGGCATCCAGGGGTGGGCGCGCGTTGGTGGCTGCCGTGGTCGTTTGCGCTAGTGGGTTCCAGGTCGGCTGCGGTCCGCCCATCGACGGGTTGATGGGATTGACTGTCGACGAGGCCGGGCAACCCGTCGCGGTGATGCAGACCTGCGAGCACGTCGACGGTGTGACGATCTACGCCGAGAACCCGCTGGCGAGTCCGTCCCAGTCGCCGAACCGGATCCCAGTGGCGACATGGGTACGCACGCCGGCGGCTTCCGGATACGTGCAGTTCCCGCTGTCCGGCGGTGGCGAATGGAAACTCCAGGGCACCCGGAAGAAGCTGCGCCCCGGCACCGAGTACTCCCTGCATGCCTGGAGCAACGAGGGCTCCCCGCGAACGGGCCACACAAGGTTCTCACTGGCCGGTCTGATGAAGCTGAGGTACGGCGAAGTCCGCCTAGGCGGCGCCTTCGCAGATCCGGACACAAGCGTCATGACCACGCCACTGACCACCTTCCAAACGGTCCCCTGCTCCTGACCACACCAGGGCCGCACGCCGTTCTTATGGCAACCCCGTCAGCAAGCGATGCCGGCAACGGCTTCGTTCACTGCGGCCCGTTCAGGCGGCTCACCGAACTCCACACTCCAGAGCGCGTCTTTGACCGCGCACGCCTGCACCCAGCGGTCGGTTCGGCGGCATTGCCAGGATGGGGAAAGGAGATCTTCAGGACAGCAGCGGTCTCATCGGCCCGATGCACTGGTACGACGACGCCGACCGCACCGTGCATCGTCGGACCCGACGGCGTCAGGGCCCAGGTGTCCAGCGCGTGGTCGATCAGGCCCGGCAATGCATCCAGCCACGCCCTACCCGGCTCAGCCTCCCGCTGGGTGATCTCCCTCGCGAACGGCTGCGGAGTCTCGAACACCCGCGTCATCTCCTTGCGCTCCGCCGTACCAGGACCGAACTGGGTCGGGCGATGGCCGCCAGTCCCGTCTGAGCAGGCCGTACACCCATGAGTCCGAGACCTCGCCGTTCACGATGCAGTCCTCCCGCAAAGTCCCCTCACGCACGAATCCGAGCTTCTCCAGGACGCGGGCGGATGCCACGTTGCGCGTGTCGGCCTCGGCCTGCACTCGATTCAGGTCCAACGTGTCGAACGCCCACTGCAGCAAGGCGCGCGCGGCCTCCGTGCCGTAGCCGTGGCCCCAGGCCGCCTCGTTGTAGCAGTAACCCATCGACGCGCTGCGGTACTCCGGGTTCCACTGGTTCAGGCTGCACCAGCCGATGAACGCCCCGTCGGAAGTACGGTCCACGGCCAGCCGCGCCCCGGTACCTTCGTCAGCCATCTGCCGGCAAGCCGCTATGAACCGCTCGGCGCGCCCACGCTCGCTCCAGGGCGGCGAGTCCCAATAGCGCAACACGTGAGCGCTGCTGTGCAGCGCGAAGAGAGCGTCCGCGTCCGCGTCGTCGAACGGACGCAGTCGCAGCCGAGCGGTAGGCAGTGTGGGGGCAGGTAGGGACACCCTCAGAGGTCTACCAGCCATCCGCGGCGCAGACACACTCAATTTGGAAAACTCTTGCCGCGGTTGTCGGATCCACCGGACGCCGTTCGTAGCGTGGGTGGAGGCGGACAGCGGGTCCGCTCGAGCCGAAGGAGCAGACATGCCCGAGTACCTCATCTACTTCAATCAGCAGTGGGTGGGTGACCACACCGAGGAGTGGTTCGGCGGGCGCGGACCACTCGCCCGGGCGGTCGTGGACGAAATGAAGGCTGCCGGCGTCTACGTCTTCGCGGGGGGACTCGAGGAGGAGGACGGCCCGATCTACCACGCCGACCCCACGAGTGGCGACGTACTGATCACCGACGGACCGTACGTCGAGACCAAGGAGTACCTGGGCGGCTTCGCCCTGGTCGACGTACCCGACGACGAGACCGCCAAGCAATGGGCAGGCAAAGTCGCCGAAGCCTGCGGCTGGCCCCACGAAGTCCGCCGCTTCAAACCCCAACCCCAAGCCAAATAGATCCATCACCGCGCTGGTTCGCTCCGAGAGAGCGTTACCGAGGACTGAGTAGGACCCGTTGGATCGACGGGTCCTACGTAATGCGCTCCGTCAGCTCCTTGCGCATCTGAACGCAGGTCGTCTCGTACCGCGTGATGGAGCCGTCAGGGTATTGCTGGTCCCAAGCTTCGAGTCTCTCGTCGTATGCGACATAACCCAGCCGCTCGTACAGGTTTCGTGCACGGGGGTTTCTCAGCTCGACACTGATCTCGGCCCGATCAAGACCTCGCGCCACAATCCGCGCCTCAGCAGCTCCAATGAGCACCGTCCCGATCCCGCAGGACTGCAACGCTGGATGCACGGACAACTGCCACAGCGAACCTGCACCGGGATGCGGCAGATAGCCGACCCCGCCGATAGCTACGGGTACGTCGGTCTTCGTGCAGACGGCAAGGTAGTCGACCTCCCCGTCACGTGCTCGGTCGAGTTGCTTGGCAACCTGCGTCAGGTGCAGTTCGCTGCCGGCAAAGCCGCACGCGGCCAGGTCGGTGTCAGCCAGATCTCTCACTGTCAGGTCGAGTACGACTGCGGTCATCCTCACCACCTCCTCGTGCAGCCTGGTGTGGTGACGCCGACGGGACAACAGGTTTCTACCCACCACGGCTCAGCCTTTGGGCGCAAACACCTCCCGACCACACAAACCGACGCGGATCACACTCCATGCTTGTCCATGGCGTTCATTGGCAATCGGTTAGCCATCGCGCGCGAGTTCTGTGGCAGGCTGCGGGGATGGGTGGGACGAGACTCGAGCATGTCCGGGCGAATGTGGCTGACCTGAACGCTGCGGTCGAGTGGTACACGACGGTTCTCGGCTTCGAGGTCGAGGCGTACTGGCCACCTGACGTGCCGAACTACGCGCACTTCGTGACGGGTTCTGGTGCGACGTTCGCAGTGATGGAGGCCGAGGGGCGAGGCGGGCGGTTCAATTTCACCGTTGACGACCCGGACGCCCTGTGGGACGACGTCAAGGACCTGGTCGTGGTGGTCGAGCCGCTGTTCGACACGCCCTACGGAACGCGGAAGTTCACGATTGCTGATCCGGACGGCAACGAGCTCGGGTTCGTGCGCAACGAATGAGCTGATCGACGGCTCCCTGGCCTCCGACTCGACGGATGAGGCAGCGGACCGGGGTCGATGTGAGACGGTGTGCTGCGTGCAGGAACCGTCGGCGGACCCCAGGTGGTTGAGAGAACCTGGGTTCATTGCGGCGGGCATGGTTATCGGGGTTACTGCCTGCTGGTTGACGGGTATTGGCCTGCTCGTGAACGCAATCGGCATGCCTGCCGACGCCGGCACGCTGGATGCCGTGGTGGGGATCTACCTGCCGCTCGTCACACCCGCCGTCATCGGGACAGGTCTTTGTGCAATACGACACGTCCGGCTGTGGGCTGCAAGCTTCGTGGTCGGCGTAACAGCCGGTTGGTACCTAGGCCTGGTACTCGGCGCCCTTGTGGTCGTCTCTTGGAACGTCCCCTGAGAACGCCACCCGACCACACATCACGAGTCGGCGGCACCACGCGGCGGTGACGGCGCGCGGCAGCGCGCAGGTGCGGGGGATGAGCCCCGCGACATCTCGCGCGAAAAGCGCCAAGGAGCGCGCGGGAGCACGCACCGCCCGCGGTGGGTGGGAGCGGTGGCGAGCACGGCGACGGAGGAGCCGCGCGTGGTGGCGCGTGGGTAGGACGTGCGTGAGGTAGGACCCGCGCGAGCGGGTCCACCAGGAAAGAGCTCCCCCGCCTGGTTTCGATCCAGGTCTTCGAGATTCAAAGTCTCGCGGGCTGCCGAGTACCCCACGGGGGATCGTGGTCGCCGGGACAGTCTGCCATGGAGTGGTGTGAGCGACACGCTGTGGGGTTCCTTACCTACGCCTCCGTAGGTTACGGTGGCGTAGGTAAGCAGTCCTCCAGCTGAGGGAATTACGCCATGACTCCACCCGCCGTAGCCGCACCGGAGGCGCCCGCCCGCGCCGCGCAGGCCGACGAGCTCGACGTGCACACCGGGACGCTCGGAGGCGAACAGAAGCGCCCCTGGGAGCAGGTGGCGCTGGCGTTGTTCATCGGGATCCCGTTCCTCGCCGTGCTGGCCGCCGTACCGATCGCCTGGGGCGGGTTCCTGGGCTGGCGGGACGTGATCTTGGCCGTGGTGTTCTACACGATCGCCGGGCACGGCATCTCGATCGGTTTCCACCGGCTGTTCACGCACAAGTCGTTCAAGCCGAACCGGCCGATGAAGTACGCGCTGGCCATCGCCGGCTCGCTGGCGATCGAGGGACCGGTGATCCGCTGGGTGGCGGACCACCGCAAGCACCACAAGTTCTCCGACCGTGACGGCGACCCGCACAGCCCGTGGCGGTACGGCGACACCCTCGGAGCACTCACCAAGGGCTTCATCTACGCGCATGTCGGCTGGCTGTTCGACACCGAGCAGACGCCGCAGCGGCAGTACGCGCCGGACCTGCTGCGGGACAAGGACATCGTGAAGGTGTCGCGGCTGTTCCCGCTGCTGGTGACGATCTCGGTGCTGCTGCCGGCCGTCATCGGCGGGCTGTGGTCGTGGTCGATCGAGGGCGCGCTGACCGCGTTCTTCTGGGCCAGCCTGGTCCGGATCGCGCTGCTGCACCACGTGACCTGGTCGATCAACTCGATCTGCCACACGATCGGCGACCGGCCGTTCAAGAGCCGGGACAAGTCCGGCAACGTGTGGTGGCTGGCGATCCTGAGCCAGGGCGAGTCGTGGCACAACCTGCACCACTCCGACCCGACCTGCGCGCGGCACGGCGTACTCCGCGGACAGCTCGACACGTCCGCCCGGTGCATCTGGTTCTTCGAGAAGATGGGCTGGGTGAGCGACGTCCGCTGGCCGGTCAAGGAGCGCCTGGAAGCTCGCCGCACCGATGCCGCAACTCGTACTCTGAAAGCGGCCTGACCGTAAACCTGCCACTTGCAACACCGAAGTACGGCATGATGCTGACGTGATCTCGACGTGACGGAACCCAAACCGCGGCGGTCCGGCCGGATCCGGATGACGAGTGCCGAACGTCGCGAACAACTCATCACCATCGCCCGCGGCCTGTTCGCCCAGCGGGGGTACGAGGCCACGTCGGTGGAGGAGATCGCGGCGCGCGCCGAGGTCTCCAAGCCGGTCGTGTACGAGCACTTCGGTGGCAAGGAGGGCCTGTACGCCGTCGTCGTGGACCGCGAGGTCCGCGCACTGCTCGACGGTGTCACCCAGTCGCTGACCGCCGGGCGCGCGCACGAGCTGGTCGAGCAGGCGGCGCTCGCGCTGCTGGACTACATCGAGAACAACTCCGACGGCTTCCGGATCCTGGTCCGGGACTCGCCGGTCGGGTCGTCGAGCGGCTCGTTCATCTCGATCCTGAGCGATGTCGGGACCCGGGTCGAGCACATCCTGGCCGAGGAGTTCAAGCGCCGCGGCCTGGACCCGAAGAACGCGCCGATGTACGCGCAGATGCTGGTCGGCATGGTCGCGCTGACCGGTCAGTGGTGGCTGGACGCCCGCAAGCCGAAGAAGCCGGACGTCGCCGCCCACCTGGTCAACCTCGCCTGGAACGGCCTCTCCGGCCTGGAAGCCAAGCCGACCCTCTCCACACGCCCCCACAAGTAGCCCCTCCCGCCGTACCGAAGTTCGAGGGGATGTCCCCTCGAACTTCGGGTTCTCCCCTGGTGGGAGAGGGGAGAAGGCACAACTCGAGGGGATATCCGGCTCTTGTGTTGGATGTGTTGGTCGCAGAAGTCCTGCTGTCCCCGTGCAGGTTGGTGCGCTCGCCGCAGCAGTCCTGCCTGTCCCCGGATGCCGGCCGGTGCGGGGGTGAAGGGGGAGGCGGGGCTTGAACACCGTCTGGTGGGTGGGGGCAGGAAATAGCAGGGTCCCCGCCCACGGCTTCCTGTCCGAGCCCCCGGTGGCTGTCGCGGCGCTCGCGTGGATCGGATCGGCGGCGGGATCGACAGGTAGTGTCCGGGGCTGGGTAGTGCACCTGAGCGTGGGCGTCTGCGGGGTGTACGGCGTGACGCGGTGCACTACCTGTCGAGCTGCACGCTGAACCCGACGTGCCCGCAGCACCCACACATCCAACACAAGAGCCGGACATCCCCTCGAATGCGGGGCGAGGGGGTCGTGGGGCGACCGCGGGTAGGGGTGGGGCGACCGGGGTCGTAGGACGACATCCGACCGTGGCATGACCTGCGGGGCGGCCGTTCGCCGTACCCTGGCCCGCATGACGGGGATCCTGACCGCGCGGCCCGTGCCTGCCCGCAGCAAGGCGTTCGACCTGCTGCTCGCCGGCGGCCTGTGCATGTTCTGCGGCTTCCTGTCCCTCGCACAGGCTGGGTACGGCGGCATCCTCGCCTTCGGCATGCTGGTCCCCCTGATCTGGCGCCGCACACACCCTGAACTGGTCTTCTTCGCCGTCGCGTCGGTGGCGGTCCTGCAGTGGCTGGCCGGCGTCGACCTGATGCCCGGCAACGCCGGCCTGCTGGTCGCCCTCTACACGATCTCCGTGTACGGCGCTGTGCCGTTCAGCCGGATCGCTCTCGGCGTCGGCGGCCTCGGCGTCCTGATGGCGGTCTCGCGCTACTGGTCGAACTCCGACTGGCGCCAGCAGGTCACGATGATGGTCGCCCTCGGCGCCCTGGTCTTCGGCGTGTGGGCCTTCGGCGAGCGCCGCCGTACGAGAGGTCTGTACGTCGCTCAACTGGAAGAGCGGGCCGCCCAACTCGAACGCGACCGCGACCGCGAGGCCAAGCTGGCCGTGTCCAACGAGCGCACCCGGATCGCGCGGGAGATCCACGACGTGGTCGCGCACGGCCTGTCGATCATGATCGTCCAGGCGGACGGCGGCCTGTACGCCGCGGACCAGTCGCCGGAGGCGGCGAAGAAGGCGCTCGCCACGATCGGCGACACCGGTCGCGCGTCGCTGACCGAGATGCGCAAGATGCTCGGTCTGCTCAAGCAGGAGGAGCAACTCGAGCTCGACCCGAACCAGCCCCGCCCGCAACCGGGTGTCTCCAGTCTGCCCGAGCTGGTCGACAACGTCCGCGAAGCCGGCCTCACCGTGGACTACCAGGTGACCGGCGAGCCGCGGGATCTGCCCTCGGTGCTCGGCCTGACGGCGTACCGGATCGTGCAGGAGGGCCTGACCAACACGCTGAAACACGCCGGGCCGGGAGCCCGGACCTCCGTCACGCTGGACTTCGGCCGCGAGATGCTGACCGTGGTGGTCACCGACGACGGCCGGGGCGCCGGGGTCGCGCCGAGCTCCGACCCGGGTCACGGCCTGGTGGGGATGCGGCAGCGGGCCTCGATCTCCGGCGGTACGGTGAGCGCCGGACCGAAGGCGGGCGGCGGTTACGAGGTGATCGCCAAGCTCCCGTACCACCTGCCCAACGGAGGCGAGCAGTGAGCGACGACGTGATCAGGGTCTTCCTGGTGGATGATCAGGAGCTGGTCAGGGCCGGATTCACGATGCTGGTGGACTCCCAGGCGGACATGCGGGTGGTCGGCCAGGCCGGCGACGGCGGCGAGGCGATCGAGAAGATCCAGGTGACCGCCTGCGACGTCGTGCTGATGGACGTCCGGATGCCGCGGCTGGACGGCGTGGAGGCCACCCGGCTGCTCCAGTCGTTGCCGGAGGCACCGAAGGTGATCGTGCTGACCACGTTCGACCTGGACGAGTACGCGTTCGCCGCGATCAAGGCCGGCGCGGCCGGCTTCCTGCTCAAGAACACCCCGCCGGCCGACCTGCTGTCGGCGATCCGGCAGGTGTACTCCGGTGACGCGGTGGTCTCCCCCAGTACGACGAAACGCCTGCTGGAGCACTTCGCCGGATCGCTCCCGGACGGCGAGGTGGAGCGCCCGGACCTGGCCGAGCTGACCGCCCGGGAACGCGAGGTCCTGGTCGAGGTGGCCCGCGGCCTGTCGAACACCGAGATCGCCAAGCTCTTCACGTTGTCCGAGGCAACGGTCAAGACGCACATCGGCCGGATCCTGGCCAAGACCGGGCTGCGCGACCGGGTCGCGCTGGTCGTGCTCGGGTACGAGACCGGCCTGGTGAAACCGAACAAGTAATACCCAGGGACTACGCGAACTGCAGTCTGCGGTCCGACGAGATCGGCGGGCGGAATCACTAACTTCTTGGCCAACGACAGTTTGAGCTGAGGAGTGACATGAGTTTGCAGACCGGTCAGCTACCGGTGGGGCGGCTGCCGCAGGACGGCGTGCCGCAGACCGCGATCCGGGCGCACGAGCTGCGCAAGGTGTACGGGCACGGCGACACCGCGGTGGCTGCGCTCGACGGCGTCTCGGTCGACTTCGGCGTCGGCCGGTTCACCGCGATCATGGGCCCGTCGGGTTCGGGCAAGTCGACGCTGATGCACTGCCTCGCCGGCCTGGACACCCCGACCAGCGGCCAGGTGCTGCTCGGCGAGACCGAGCTCACCCGGCTCCCGGACGCCGAGCTGACCCGGATCCGCCGGGACCGGGTCGGGTTCGTGTTCCAGTCCTTCAACCTGTTGCCGATGCTGTCCGCGAAAGACAACATCCTGCTCCCGCTCGAGCTCGGCAACCGCAAGCCCGACCAGCAGTGGCTGTCGACGCTGGTCGACGTACTCGGGCTGCAGGACCGGCTCACGCACCGGCCGTCGGAACTGTCCGGCGGTCAGCAGCAGCGGGTCGCGGTGGCCCGCGCGCTGGTCGGCCGGCCTGAGGTCGTGTTCGCGGACGAGCCGACCGGCAACCTGGACTCCCGGTCCGGCGCCGAGGTGCTCGGCTTCCTGCGCCGTTCGGTCCGCGAGTTCGGCCAGACAGTCGTCATGGTGACGCATGACCCACTGGCCGCGTCGTACGCCGACCGCGTCGTGATGCTTGCTGACGGCAAGCTTGCCGGCGAGCTGCACGAGCCCACTCCGGAGACCGTCCTCGACGCGCTGCGGCAGCTGGGGGCCTGAAGTGCGACGCTCCATCCTCTCCTCACTGCGCGCCCACCTGGGCCGCCTGGTCGCCGCCTGCCTGGCGATCGTGCTCGGGGTCGGTTTCGGCACCCTGGCGCTGACCGCGCACGCCTCCGCGTCGAACGGCATCGACGAGTCGATCGGCGCGCAGTACCGCGGTGTCGACGCGGTCGTCTACCCGGAGAACGCCCAGATCACCCCGGCCGACGTGGCCAAGCTCCAGAATCTCCCGCAGGCCGACTCGGTCGTGGTGCGAACCACGGCGTACCTGACCGCCGCCTTCCCCGACCTGGTCCGGCCCGACGGCCTTGCCGTCGACGCGCTGTACGACACCGCCCGCATCGCCGGTCCGGGTACGTCGTCCGGCCGCCTGCCGACCGCGACGAACGAGATCGCCCTGCCGGCCAAGGAGGCCGCCAAGCATCACGTCGCGATCGGTCAATCACTGCGGCTGAACGCCTACACCGGCAAGTCGTGGAACGTCACCGTGGTCGGCCTGCTCGACGACTCGAAGGCGATCGGGAGGGCGGCTGCTGTGGCGACCCCGGCCGCGGTGAAGATCTTCGAACCCGACGCCTTCGTCCAGTCGGTCGATCTCGCCGCCAAGCCCGGCGTCGACCAGCAGGCGCTCGCGTCGGCGGCCCAGGGCGTCGTCTCCGGGGACCTGAAGGTCTTCACCGGCGAGGGCTGGATCGACCACGAGGTGAAGGGCTTCACGAACGGCATCGACGTACTCGGCGGGGTGTTCGGCATGTTCGCCGTGATCGCACTGTTCGTCGCGTGCCTGGTGATCAGCAACACCTTCACCATCGTGATCGCTCAGCGCACGCGGGAGATGGCGTTGCTGCGCTGCGTCGGCGCGTCCCGCAAGCAGGTGTTCTCGTCCGTCCTCGCCGACTCGTCCGTGGTCGGGGTGATCGCGTCCGCGATCGGTGTCGTCTTCGGTGTCGCGCTATCCGCGCTCGCCCTGACGCTGGCCCGGGAGTTCGACTGGGGTCTCCCGCCGATCGCGCTCCATCTTGACCTGTGGTCGGTGTTCGTACCGCTTGCTCTCGGCACCGTGGCCACCGTCGTCGCGGCCGTCGTACCGGCGCGACGGGCGACCAAGGTGGCTCCGCTGGCCGCGCTTCGGCCCGAGGTCGCCCCCGCCGCCGCTTCGAGGGCCGGTGCCGTGCGGCTGATCCTTGGCTTCGTCCTGCTGGCCGGTGGCGGGCTGCTGCTGGCGGCTGGTGCATCGGGTCACCAGGTGATCGTCGGTGTGGCGGGCGGTGTGCTCTCGTTCCTCGGCGTACTGGCCATCGGTTCGCTGCTGGTGCCGGCGTTGATCCGGCTGATCGGCACACTGCCCGCCCGGGGCGGCGGTGTCCCGTCCCGGATCGCCGTCGCGAACGCGGTTCGAAATCCGAAGCGTACGGCGGCCACCACGTCAGCGCTGCTGATCGGGGTCACGCTGATCAGCCTCACCTGTGTCGGGATCGCGTCTGTGCGGAAGACGTTCGACGTGTCGATGGACGGGCAGTACCCGGTCGACATCATCGTGACCGCGTACAACGAGAAGATGCCGGCCGGCGCCGAGCAGCAACTGCGCGACATCAAGGGGATCACCCAGGTCGTCCCGGTCAGCAAGGTGACGGTGCGGACGGGCGGCCAGGAGCTGCCGGTGACCGGGATCGACCAAGCTGCGGCCGGATCCGTCATCCAGAACCCCTCGCTGGCCGCCCAACTCAAGCCGGGCACGGCGTTGCTCGACTCGCCGACGATGAACATGCTCGACCTGAAGGACGGCGCGCCGCTGACCGTCGTGGCCGCCGGGCAGAAGCTCACGCTGACCGCCCACCGGGCGACCGGGCTGGACCCGATCACCATCGCCTCGACGGACCTCCGCAAGTTGGCGCCCGCGGCGCCGGTCACCGGCTTCTGGCTGGCGTCCGACCCGAAGGCGGACGGGTCGGCGGTCATCGACTCGGTGGAGCAATCCATCCCGACCGTCAAGGAGCTCGGGGTCGAGGGCGGTCTGGCCGAGCGGAACAGCTACACCCAGGTCTTCGACGTCCTGCTGCTCGTCGGTGTAGGTCTGCTCGGTGTGTCTGTCCTGATCGCCCTGGTCGGGGTCGGCAACACGCTCAGCCTGTCGGTGCTCGAACGGACCCGCGAGAACGCGCTGCTGCGGGCCATGGGCCTGACCCGCCGCCAGTTGCGCGGCATGCTCGCGGTCGAGTCGTTGCTGATGGCACTCGTCGCCGCCGGCCTGGGGATCGCGCTCGGCCTGATCTACGGCTGGACCGGCACCAGCGCGTTGATGGGCGGCCAGACGGTCGACGGCGGCGTGGAGTACGCCGTACCCGTGAGTCTGCTCGTGGCGATCGCAGCAGTCGCCGCCGTGGCCGGCCTGCTGGCCTCGGTCCTCCCGGCTCGCCGGGCCGCCAAGGTGGCACCGGCCGGAGCCTTGGCCACCGAGTAGCTCAGACGATCTCCACCCTGTTCCCGTGGCCGTCGGCGGTGTGGAACCGCCGGCGGCCCGGGATCGTCTCGTTGTCCCAGGTCACCGGATAGCCCAGCTTCTCGAGCTTCTCGGCCAGGGCGTCCAGGTCGTCGACGGCCAGCGCGGGATGCGCCTTCTTCGCCGGCTGGAAGTCCTGCTCGACTCCGATGTGCACCTCCGCCGCACCCTCACGGAACCAGCAACCGCCGCGCGCCTGCAGCAACGGCGGCTTCTCCACCTCGGTCATCCCGAGCGCGTCCCGGTAGAACGCGCGCGCAACATCCTCCCCACCGGGCGGACACGACACCTGCACATGGTCCAGTCGCATCGCTCAGGCCTCCCGCTTCTGGGCCACCGCGAAGATCCGCCGGAACGGCAGCAGCGTCCCGTAGTCCTTCTGCTCGTAAACATCCGCCAGCCGGGCGCCGTACTCGTCCTCGAACCGCTTCCGCATGTCATCCGGCAACGACTGCAGCACCGGCCGCGCGCCCGTCCCCTTCACCCACTCCAGTACGGCGTTGTCGCCCTGCAGCAGGTGGTAGTACGTCGTCTCCCACGCGTCGACGACACATCCCTCGGCCGTGAGCGCATCGACGTACGTATCCGGGCCGGGGACCTCCGCCCGCAGCGAGGCGTTCTTCGCGTACTGCGCGTACGGCTCGGACCCGGCCAGGTCACGCAGGATCGAGTGCGACGGGGCGTTGCCGTTACCGGGGATCTGAATCGCCAGCCAGCCGCCCGGTCGCAGCGCCTTGACGAAGCCAGGCAGCAGGTCGAGCTGCTCCGGGATCCATTGCAGGACCGCGTTGGTGACGATCACGTCGAGCGAGCCAGGCTCGGCGGTCCACTCGAGCAGGTCGCCGATCTCGAACGTGAGCTTGTCGTCGGCGTACTTCTGGGCCGCCTCGATCATCTCGGGTGAGCTGTCGATGCCGCGGATCGTGGCCTCCGGCCACCGCTCACGCAGCGTGGCGGTCAGGCTGCCCGGACCGCAGCCGAGGTCGACGACCGTGTGGACGTTGTCGGCGTACACCCGGCCGACCAGGTCGGCGAACGGGCGGCCGCGCTCCTCCGCGTAGGTGCCGTACTGCCGCGGGCTCCAGACCGGTGACGTTCGCATGCTGCTGCCTCTCCCAGGATTTATCTTGATGTCGAGATACTCTAGACCTGTCACTTGTCTTGATGTCAAGAGTCTTGATGGCGTAATCTCGACGGTATGGAAGACGAGGTCGATCGGCTGCTCGAGGCCTGGCGCCGGGAGCGCCCCGACCTCGACGTGGCGCCGATGGAGGTGCTGTCCCGGGTCAGCCGGCTGGCGCGGCACCTGGACCGCGCGCGCAGCCAGGCGTTCTCGGCGCACGGCCTGGAGTCCTGGGAGTTCGACGTGCTCGCGGCGCTTCGGCGGGCGGGAGCGCCGTACCAACTGTCCCCCGGCAAGCTGCTGAAGGAAACCCTGGTCACCTCGGGCACGATGACGAACCGGGTCGACCGGCTGACCGCTCGCGGGCTGGTCGAGCGACTTCCCGATCCGGCCGATCGGCGCGGGGTGCTGGTGCAGTTGACCGACGCCGGGCGGGACGCGGTCGACGCCGCGATGGCCGATCTGCTGGCTCACGAGCGGCAACTGCTGGGGTCGATCAGCGACCGGGACCAGGCGAAGATCGCGCGGGTGCTGCGCGAACTCGTCCGGCCCTTCGACTTGGAAAAACACTGAATTCTCCGGACCCCGGACAAACCGCCGGGAAATAGACCGGAATTATCCGAAAAGACGACCCGTCACTTCACCCCGATTCGATCGTTGCTAGTTGCAACGAGATCGTGAGACTGCTGTAGCGGTCGACTATCGACACTGAGTGAGCGAGCACACTAGGGTCCTCACTGTCGGTGGTTGACCGACCACGAAACGTACAAGTTTACGGTGGCTTCGGCGGCAAGAGGTGGTCCGCCGAAAGCGGTCGCGCGGTGTCCGGGGCTCGGGGCCCGAACAACGCCGGCCGGCACGGGGCCCGCTCACCCGGAGTGGGGGGGGGGGGGGGGGGGGGGGGGGGGGGGGGGGGGGGGGGGGGGGGGGGGGGGGGGGGGGGGGGGGGGGGGGGGGGGGGGGGGGGGGGGGGGG
>NZ_JBITJU010000041.1:0-52104 GCF_044460355.1 Kribbella sp. NPDC050124 | reverse complement strand
AGCCCGCGACGTCGACCGCCGCACCCACCCAACCACCATCCACATCGCGATCAGCCCCTTGCCCCACACGCCAGACGGCTAACCGAATGGCGTTGGGGTTATCCGGCTCTTGTGTTGGATGTGTGGGTGATGTGCGCGCGTCGGGTCAGCGTGCAGCTCGACAGGTAGTGCACCGCGTCACGCCGTACACCCCGCCGACGCCCACGCTCAGGTGCACTACCCAGCCCCGGACACCACCTGTCCAACTGTCCCCTTGCCCACTGCCGGCCCCAAGTGGTGCGACCGTCACCGGAGGGTTGGACAGGCGCCGGAGGGTTGGACAGTTGCCGGGAGTTGGGCAGCTGCCGGGGGCTTGGACAAGAAGCCGTGGGCGGGGACCTGCTATTTCCTGTCCCCACCCACCAGACGGTGTCCAAGCTCCCGCCTTCTCCCCCGGACCGGCCAGCATCCGGACCAGCCGGCCGCCCGGCCAGGATTCACGCGGTGCCAATCCAGCTCACACCCCCTCGGCTCGCGGCTCCAGTTGCGGCTGGTGGGTTGGGTGGTCGCTGGCGGGATGCAGAGCCTGTTGCAGAATCACCGACCGATCGAGCTCAGTGGGGACAGTGCGCCGATCGACCCCGAATTCACTGTCTGAGTGGAGCGCGGACGGCCGATCGGCGAGAATAGTCGCGGCGTGTTGGTGTGGACAGAGAGCCCCAAATCCATTTTGCAACAGGCTCTGCAGCAGGGCAGCGGTGGAACAACCCGCCAGTCAGCGGCTCCAGGACTGCTGGGGCGAGCCCACGAACCCCGCGCGGGGACAGGCGGGACTGCTGCGGTGAGCGCACCAACCCGCACGGGGACAGCAGAACTTCTGCGACCCACACATCCAACGCAAGAGCCGGTATTTCCTGTTCACGGCCACGGCACGGTGCGCACAGCCACCACTTCTTCCCCGGGCAGCCCCGGCAGGCCCGGGCTTGGTGGCGCTGCGGTGGGTGTGGATGGCTGAGGAACCCTCGGCCGATACGGTTCGTCGCATGAGCGTGGCTGTGCGGGCGGTGGGGTTGTGGAAGCGGTACGGCGGTGGCCAGACGCAGGTGGACGCGCTGGCCGACGTGAGTGCCGAGTTCGGCCAGGGCCGGTTCACCGCGATCATGGGCCCGTCGGGCTCCGGGAAGTCGACGCTGCTGCACTGCCTGGCCGGGCTGGACAAGCCGAGCGACGGGCAGGTCCTGATCGGCGACCTGGACATCACCCGGCTGCCCGAGAAGCAGCTGACCCACCTGCGCCGGGACCGGATCGGGTTCGTGTTCCAGGCCTTCAACCTGGTCCCGACCCTGACCGCGCTGGAGAACATCACCCTCCCGCTCGACCTGGCCGGCCGCAAACCCGACCGGGAGTGGCTCGACACCGTGATCGAGACGACCGGCCTGAACGACCGCCTCGGCCACAAGCCGTCCGAGCTCTCCGGCGGGCAGCAGCAGCGGGTCGCCTGTGCCCGTGCCCTGGCCTCCCGGCCGGACGTGGTGTTCGCCGACGAGCCGACCGGCAACCTCGACTCCCGGTCGTCGGCCGACGTACTCGACTTCCTGCATCGCTCCGTCCGCGACTTCGGCCAGACCGTGGTGATGGTCACGCATGACCCGACGGCGGCGTCGTACGCGGACCGGGTGCTCTTCCTCGCCGACGGCCGGCTGCGCTCCGAGCTGCTCGACCCGACCGCCGAGACCGTGCTCGACGCCATGAAGCAGCTCGACTCGACCGCCGCAGCGGCCGGCTGATGCTCAAGCTCGGCCTCCGGTCGGTCCTCGCCCACCGGCTGCGGTTCGTGCTGTGCACTGTCGCGGTGCTGCTCGGCATCTCGTTCACCAGCGGCGCGATGGTCTTCACCGACACCCTCGCGGCCGCGTTGAAGAAGAACTTCTCCGGCAGTACGGCGGCCATCACCGTGACCCCCGTCGACCCGGTCGGCATCCGATCCGGCCGGCCCGCGACGTTCACCTCCGACGTGGTCGAGCAGATCGCCGCCGTACCGGGTGTCGCCGGCGCCGACCCCGAGCTGCTCGTGCGCGACGTGCAGATCCTCGCGCCGGACGGGAAACCCACCGAGACACTCGGACTGCCGACGTACGGCGGAGCCTGGCCGCGGGACTCCCGCACGGCGCCGTTCCGGCTCCTCGAAGGCAAGCCGCCGTGGGGTGAGGCGCAGCTCGCGCTCGACCAGACCACGGCATCGCGCGCGGGCTACGTCATCGGCGACCAGGTCCGCGTCATCACCCCGAACAAGGCGATCACCGCCCAGCTCACGGCGATCACCAGTCCCACAGTCAGCGGCCCGGCGGCCGGCGCACCGCTGGTGACCTTCGACCCGGCGACCGCCCAGAAGCTCCTGCTCGGCAGCCCCGGCTGGACCTCGGTCGGAGTCGCCCTCGACGACGGCGCCGACCCGGAGACCGTCCGGCAGGCGATCGCCAAGGCCCTCGGTGACAGCGTCCAGGTCCGCACGGCGGCGCAGGTCGAGGCCGACGGCGAGAACGCCCTCGACGACACGTTCGGCGGCTACAGCACCGTGCTGATGCTGTTCGCCGGGATCGCGCTGTTCGTCGGTGCGTTCCTGATCGTCAACACGTTCGCGATGCTGGTCGCGCAGCGGTCCCGCGAGCTCGCGATGCTGCGCGCGATCGGCGCGTCCCGCGGCCAGGTCACGGCGACGGTCCTGGCCGAGGCGCTCGCGATCGGCGTGATCGGCTCGACGCTCGGCCTGCTGCTCGGCATCGGGGTGGCGGCCGGCATCCGGTTCCTCTACGACTGGGTCGATCTCGCGATCCCCGAGTCCCCGCTGCAGGTCAGCGCCGCCACGATCATCGCGTGCTACCTGATCGGCATCGGAGTCACGGCTGCTGCCGCGTTCCCGGCGGCGCGACGGGCCGGCAAGCTCCCGCCGATGGCCGCCCTGCGCGACGACGTGGCCCTTCCCGAGCGGTCCATGCTGATCCGGCTGATCATCGGCGGATTCATGCTGCTGATGGCAGTGATCCTGTACCTCATCGGCCTCCAGGCCAGTGGGCTCCCGGGCGCGGTCCTGCTCGGGTTCGCGGCCGCGATCACGCTGCTCGGGATGGTGATGACCAGTCCGCTCGTCAGCCGGTACGCCGTACGCGCTCTGCTGCTGCCGTTCGGACGCCGGGCAGCGGTCACGCTGGGGCGCCGCAACGCCGAGCGCAACCCGCGTCGTACGTCGGCCACCGCGTCCGCGCTGATGATCTCGGTCGCCTTGATCAGCGGACTGATCGTGATCGGGGCGTCGGCCAAGGCATCCATCGAGCGGAGCATCTCCGACGCGATCGGTACGTCGGACCTCGTCGTCAGCTCCGACGACCAGGACTCGTTCAGTCCTGAGGTGGCCGACCGGATCACCAAGGTCGCCGGCGTCGAGTCGGTCCACCGGGTCCGCCGCCAGCAGGCCAAGGTCGGCGACACTCCGGTCCAGGTCAGTGGGGTCAGCGACGGCACGCTGGCCGGCCCGGTCACCGTGAAGCTCGACTCCGGTTCACTCGACGGCCTCGGCAAGGGTCAGGCGCTCCTCCCCCGGACGATGGCCAAAACGCTCGAGCTCTCGGCCGGAAAATCCTTCGAGCTGATCACGACGACCGGCAAACACCGGCTCACCGTCGCCGGCATCCTCGCCCCGAACCGGCAGCTCAACGCGATCGTCCTCGCGCTGCCGACGTACGACGCCATCGGCGGCGCCCCGACCGACGAGACGCTGTACGTCGACCTCGCGCAGGGCTCGACCGCCGCGCATGTCGGCCCGGCCGTCCTCGACGGCTTGAAGGACTACCCGACGATCCGGGTCCGGGACCAGCAGGCGTACGTCGACAGCGCGCGCGGGCTGGTGAACGTCCTGCTCGGCGTGATCGGGATGCTGCTCGGGCTGGCGATCCTGATCGCGATCCTCGGCATCGTGAACACGCTGGCCCTCGGGGTGGTCGAGCGGACCCGCGAGATCGGGCTGCTGCGCGCGATCGGGATGGACCGCCCGCAGCTCAGCGGGATGCTGCGGGTGGAATCGATCGCGATCACGCTGCTCGGCGCATTGCTCGGCCTCGTGGTCGGCGTCGTCTTCGCGGTGTCGGTGCAGAAGGTGATGGTCGACGACGGCCTGAGTGCACTGGACATTCCCGTGCTGCAGTTGGCGATCGCAGTCCTTGCCGCCGGCGTGATCGGCGTACTCGCTGCAGTCTGGCCGTCACGCCGGGCAGCCCGCCTGAATGTCCTGCAGGCAATCGCCGCTGACTGAAGCCATAACCCACAATCACAGTTAACCTGCGAGTGTGCCGGGCACTGTGCAGTCCATCGAGCGGGCTGCCGCTGTGCTGCGACTACTCGCGGCTGCGCCCGACGGGCTCGGGGTCGCCGATCTCGGCAACGCACTCGGTCTCGCGAAGACCACGGTGCACGGGATCCTGCGGACCCTGCACCAGGTCGGGTTCGTCGAGCAGGACCACAGCGGGGCGCACTACCACCTGAGCGACGCCTTCGGCCGGCTCGGCGAGACCTACCTGGACCCGAACGAGCTCCGCAGCCGCGCGATCAACTGGGCCGACTCGCTGGCCGCCCGCAGTGGCGAGGTGGTCCGCGTCGGCCGCCTGGTCGAGGGCAAGGTCGTCGTCGTCCACCACGTCTTCCGCCCCGACGACAGCGACCAGGACCTCGACGTCGGTACGACGCTCCCGCCGCACGCCTGCGCCCTCGGCAAGGCCGTGCTCGCGTTCGACACCAGCGGGGCCGCCCGGCCGCGGAAGCTGGAGGCCTACACCACCCGCACGATCGTGGACCCGGTCCGGCTGGCCGAGGAGCTCGCCGCGGTCCGGGCGAAGGGGTGGGCCAGCGAGTCCGAGGAGTACATCGTGGAGATGGCCAGTATCGCGGCGCCGATCCGGGGACTCGGCGGGCTCGTGGTCGGCGCGGTGGGGATGACCGGCCGGATCGAGCGGATCTGCGACAGCCGGCTGCGACCGCGACCGGATCTGGTCAGCATGGTGCGGGCCACCGCCGAAGCCATCGGCCGTGACCTGCGAGAGGACGGCTGATGGTCCAACGGGGGTGGAGACATGGCTGAGCAGTACGTGGCGGCAGTGGACCAGGGGACGAACTCGTCCCGGTGCATCCTGTTCGACCGGCGCGGACGGCTGGTGTCGGTGGCCCAGCGCGAGCACCGGCAGTTGTTTCCGCGGCCGGGCTGGGTCGAGCACGACGCCACCGAGATCTGGCGGAACGTCACCCGGGTGGTTCCGGCCGCGGTCCGGCAGATCGGCGCGGAGCCGTCCCAGATCGTTGCCATCGGCATCACGAATCAGCGGGAGACCAGCCTGCTCTGGGACCGCCGGACCGGCCGGCCGATCGGGCACGCCGTGGTCTGGCAGGACACCCGGACCGACCGGCTGGTGACCGAACTGGCCGGCGACGAGGGCCCGGACCGGTTCGCGGATCTGTGTGGGCTTCCGCTGACGACGTACTTCTCGGCGCCGCGGATCCGCTGGATGCTCGACCACACCCCCGGTCTGCGGGACCGCGCCGAGCGCGGCGAGGTGCTGTTCGGCACGATGGAGACCTGGCTGATCTGGAATTTCACCGGCGGCGTGAACGGCGGGCTGCACGTCACCGACGTGACGAATGCCAGCCGCACGATGCTGATGAACATCGAGACCCTCCAGTGGGACGACGAGCTCTTGCAAGCGTTCGACGTACCGCGGGCGATCCTGCCGGAGATCCGGCCGTCGTCGGGGGTGTTCGCGACCGCGACCGACGTGCTCCCCGGGGTCCGGATCGGGGCCGCGCTCGGCGACCAGCAGGCCGCGTTGTTCGGGCAGACCTGCTTCAGCGCGGGCGAGGCGAAGTGCACGTACGGCACCGGTTCGTTCCTGCTGCTGCACACCGGTCACGAGATCGTCCGGTCGAAGCACGGCATGCTCACCACGGTCGCATACCGGATCGGTGACGAGCCGGCGTCGTACGCGCTCGAAGGCTCGATGGCGGTGACCGGGTCGCTGGTCCAGTGGTTCCGCGACGGCCTCGGGCTGATCCACACCGCGGCCGAGATCGAGACGCTGGCTCGCACCGTCGACGACAACGGCGGCGCGTACATCGTGCCCGCGTTCTCCGGCCTGTTCGCGCCGCACTGGCGCAGTGAGGCACGCGGCGTGATCGCCGGGCTGACCGGCTACATCACCAAGGGCCACCTGGCCCGGGCGGTACTCGAGGCGACCGGGTTCCAGACGCTCGAGGTGGTCGACGCGATGAACGCCGACTCCGGCATCGAGCTGACCGCGCTCAAGGTCGACGGCGGCATGACGGCGAACAACCTGCTGATGCAGTTCCTCGCCGACCTGCTCGACGTCCGCGTCGTCCGCCCGATGGTCACCGAGACCGTCTCGCTGGGCGCTGCCTACGCCGCCGGTCTCGCGGTCGGCTACTGGCCCGACCTCGAAGGCCTGCGCAGCAACTGGCACCGGGCCGGCCAATGGCTCCCGCACATGGATCCGGCCCGGCGCGCCACCGAGTACGAGAACTGGAAGGCCGCCGTCCAGCGCACCTTCAACTGGATCCGCCCGGAGGACGGACCCGCGCCTTAGGGTGTCCGCATGGGACGACGGCCGACCGTGTACGACGTTGCCGCGCGAGCCGGGGTGTCGACGGCCACGGTCTCGTTCGCGTTCAGCCAGCCGGATCGGGTGAAGCAGTCCACCCGCGAACACGTCCTCGCCACGGCCGCCGAGATCGGCTACGTCCCGAGTGCCAGCGCCCGCGGCCTGGCCACCGGCTCGGCCGGGGCGCTCGGCCTGTACTCCTTCGACTACCAGCTGGACGTCACGCCGACCGAGCCTGACCTCCGCCACTTCCCGATGTACGTCGACGAGGTCCAGCGCGGCGTCCAACTCGAGTGCCGCCGGCGTGGATACGCACTCATGCTCGGCGCCGGTCACAAGGAAGGCCAGTTGCCGGCCGTCATCGACATCGCCGGCCGCGTCGACGGCCTGATCGCGTTCGCCGGGTCGGCGCCGGCCGAGGCGATCATTCAGGCCTCGAAGCGGATCCCGGTCGTCGAGCTCGGCAGCAGCATCGCCGGCGAGGACGTGCACACCGGCCCGGTCGACAACCGCACCGGGATGACCGAGCTCACCAACCACCTCCTGCAGACACACGGCTTCCGCCGGTTCGTCTACCTCGGCACCACCTCGCTGCCCGAGTTCACCGCCCGGTACGACGGTTTCGCCGCCGCGCTGACCGCTGCCGGCCTACCGGTTGCCGAACGCGTCACAAGTCGCCCCGGCGACGAGGCCAGAACTGTCAGTTCGGTCCACGAGCAGCTTGACGACCTTCCTGATGTCTTCGTGTGCTCGACCGATCAGGAGGCACTGGTCGCAATCGACACGTTGGTTGCCGCGGGCATCGACGTACCGTCGCAGGTCGCGGTGACCGGCTTCGACGGCACCCTGGCCGGGCAGTTCGCGACGCCGCGCCTCACCACTGTCCGCCAGCCGATGGAGGACATCGGCCGTACCGCGGTACGCATCCTGTTCGGCCTGCTCACCGACTCCCCCATCGACCCGACCGAACCCCTGCCGGCCCCCTTCATCCTTGGCGTCAGCTGCGGCTGCCCCTAGTCGGTGATCGGTGCTGCGTGGGCTTCTTCGAAGCCTGCGGCGGCCAGGCGGTCGAGGGTCTTCTGCAGGACGGCGGTGTCCTCCAGCGTCCGCACCTCGGTGATCTTGCCCCACTTCATCCGCAGGAACTGGTGGACGACGTTGTGGTAGCGCGTGCCGTCCGCGACACCGACGTCGACCGTGACCGCGGTCGCGACCCGGGTGTCCCACGGCCAGCCCGCGACCAGCACGTCCTGGACGTCGAACCGGGTGTCGGGCAGCAGCCGGAAGCACCGCTCCCACCACCGCCGCAACGCGTCATGAGTGTGCCGTTCGCCGGACAACGCGTGGTCGCCGTAGAACCGGTAGGTGAACGACGGCGCCATCCCCGCCACCATCGCCTCCCAGTTCCCCGCGGTGATCTCCGCGAATGCCTTCCGTACCTGCTGAGCCACGAATCTGTGATACATGACGCCAGCCTACGAACAGTGAGTTCAATGCCACAACTGACTAGGATGGTGACATGCGGAACACCAGCTTCGCCTCGATGCACTGCTCACTCGCCCAGTCGCTGGAGATCATCGGCGACTGGTGGACGCCGCTCGTGCTGCGCGACCTCTACCTCGGGCTCGACCGGTTCGACCAGCTCGTGACCGACCTCGGCATCTCCCGCAACCTGCTCACCGACCGGCTCGGCACGTTGATGGACGGCGGGCTGGTCGCGCGTGCGCCGTACCAGGAGAACCCGGTGCGCTACGCCTACGAGCTGACCGAGGCCGGCCGTGAGCTGGTGCCGATCCTGCTGGCGCTGACCGCCTGGGGCGACCGGCACGCGACCCCGCCGGCGGGTCAGCCGATCCGTTTCACCCACGACACCTGCGGAAAGGTGACGACGGCAACCGTCTGCTGTTCGGAGTGCGGCGAAGCGCTCGATGCCGCCGAGGTCACTCCATCCCCCGGCCCAGGCGGTCGAACTGCCCCGGGGACGGCGCTGATCGCCACCGTCCTCGCACCAACTGGACGCTGATCACGATCGTCCAGATCCAGTAGAGCGCGTACGGGATCAGCCAGATCGAGGTGGTCCAGAACGCTCGGCCGGCCAGGAACCCGACCGCCGCGACCACTGCGACCCAGCCGAGCCAGGCCGGCAATGCGCGCGTCGAGACGATGATCCAGCCCGCGGCGAACAGGAAACTCGCCAGCGCGAGCCAGGCGTTGGCGAAGCCGAGGTTGCCGTCGTCGAACGCCAGCCGGGCCAGCTGCGGATCCAAGCCCTCGTCGACCCGGAACCCCGCCAGGTCCCACCCTGGCCGCATCACCAGGATCACGAAGGCGAGCCCCGACGCGAGGGCAGCGACCGACCGCCACGGTGGGGCGCCCTCGGCGGATCTCAGCACCGCCCAGAAGCCGGCGAAGAACCACAGCAGCGCCAAAGTCGCGAGCAGCCCGAGGAAGGAGCCGATCGGGTACAACGTGTCGTTCCGCGTCTCGAAGAAGCTAAGAATCTCCTGACCCGGCGCGTCGAACGCCGGCTCCCCGCCGCCCGCCTGGACCAGCGCCTGGCTGACGGCCACCAGCACGAAGCCGGCCAGACCGGCGATCCCGGTCGTGACGGACATCGTCCGCCATGCCCCGTTGTCCCCCATGTGTCCTCCCCAGGCTCACCCAGTTCCGAGTAAGCCACGGGGAGGACCGCACCGTCCAGAGGTCAGGCCGGAGACACGATGTCCGGGGCTTCCAGGCGGACCTTGTCGGCGGACTCGTCGTCGGGCTGGTCCTGGGAGTCGCGTTCGGACTGCACCCGGCGGAGGTAGACGGACACCTCGCGCTCGATCGTTGCCTCGTCCCAGCCGAGGATCGGGGCCACCAGCCGGGCCGCGGCCTCGGCGCCACCAACGCCCCGGTCCCAGGCCTCGATGGAGATCCGGGTCCGCCGGGCCAGGATGTCGTCGAGATGGCGGGCACCCTCGGCTTTGGCGCCGTACACGATCTCGGCCTTGAGGTAGTCCTGGGTGCCGGGCAGCGGCTCACCGAGCGCCGGGTCCTCCTCGACGAGGTCGAGCACCTCGTCGATCAGGGCGCCGTACCGGTTGAGCAGGTGCTCGATCCGGGCGACGTGCAGGCCGGACCGCTGCGCGATCAGGTGCCGCTGGTTCCACAGCGCGTGGTAGCCGTCGGCTCCGACCAGCGGGATGTTCTTCGTGGTGCACCTCGGTACCCGCCCGTCGAGCGCGTTCGCGACCGCGTCGATCGCGTCCTTGGCCATCACCCGGTACGTCGTGTACTTGCCGCCGGCAACCACAACCAGGCCCGGCGCCGCGTGCGCGACCACATGCTCGCGAGACAGCTTCGACGTACTCTCCGACTCACCGGCCAGCAGCGGCCGCAGTCCGGCGAACACGCCCTCGACGTCCTCACGGGTCAGCGGCGTGGTCAGCACCGCGTTCACGTGGTCGAGCAGGTACTCGATGTCCTTGCTGGTCGCGGCCGGGTGCGCCTTGTCCAGGTTCCAGTCGGTGTCGGTGGTGCCGATCAGCCAGTGCCGGCCCCACGGAATGATGAACAGCACCGACTTCTCGGTCCGCAGGATCATCCCGCTGCTGGACTGGATCCGGTCCTTCGGCACCACCAGGTGGATCCCCTTCGACGCGCGGACGTGGTACTGACCGCGCTCCCCGACCATCGCCTGGGTGTCGTCCATCCACACCCCGGTCGCGTTCACGACCTGCTTGGCCCGGACCTCGAACTCGCGACCGCTCTCCAGGTCCTTCGCCTGGACGCCGGTGACCCGCTCGCCCTGCCGGAGGAACCCGGTGACCTTCACCCGGTTCGCGACCAGGGCGCCGTACGACGCCGCCGTCCGGGCGAGCTCCATGGTGTGCCGGGCATCGTCGACCTGGGCGTCGTAGTACTGGATCGCGCCGACCAGGGCCGACTTCTTCAGGCTCGGCACCAGTCGCATGGCGCCGCGCCGGGTCAGGTGCCGGTGGATCGGCAGTCCGGCGCCGTGGCCGGAGCTGATCGCCATCCCGTCGTACAGGGCGACGCCGGCGCCGGCGTAGAAGCGCTCCCACCAGCGGTGCTGGAGCGGGTAGAGGAACGGCACCGGCTTCACCAGGTGCGGCGCCAGGCGTTGCAGCAGCAGCCCGCGCTCCTGCAACGCCTCGTGCACCAGCCGGAAGTCGAGCATCTCCAGATAGCGCAGGCCGCCGTGCATCAACTTGCTGGACCTGCTGGAGGTGCCGCTCGCGAAGTCGCGCGCCTCCAGCAGTCCGGTGGTCAGGCCCCGGGTCGCGGCGTCGAGGGCCGAGCCGGTGCCGACCACCCCGCCACCGATCACCAGGACGTCCAGTTCCCGTCCGTCGGCCATCGCGTCGATGGCCTCGGTCCTCGCTTGCGGTGACAGAGCCACTACACCCACTGTGATGTTCCTTCCGATTCCGTGTGGTGCCAGGTCAGTCGACGTCGACCCAGTCGAGGGTGCGCTGGACGGCCTTCTGCCAGCCGGCGTACCCCTTCGTGCGCTGTTCGTCCGACCACTGCGGCTCCCACCGCTTGTCCTCGTTCCAGTTCTGGACGAGTTCGTCCTTGTTCTTCCAGAACCCGACGGCCAGGCCGGCCGCGTACGCCGCGCCGAGCGCGGTGGTCTCCGCGACGACCGGCTTGCTCACCGGTACGCCGAGGATGTCCGCCTGCATCTGCATACACAGCTCGTTGGCGGTGATACCACCGTCCACCTTCAACACGTCCAGCGTGACCCCGGAGTCCTTTTCCATGGCGTCGGAGACGTCCTTGCTCTGGTAGCAGATCGCTTCCAGTGTTGCTCGGGCCAGGTGAGCGTTGGTGTTGAATCGCGACAGCCCGACGATCGCGCCGCGGGCGTCGGAGCGCCAGTACGGCGCGAACAGGCCGGAGAACGCGGGCACGAAGTACACTCCGCCGTTGTCCTCGACCTGCCGGGCCAAGGTCTCGGTCTCGGCCGCTCCGGAGATGATGCCGAGCTGGTCCCGCAGCCACTGGACCGCGGAGCCCGTCACCGCGATCGACCCCTCCAGCGCGTACACCGGGGCCTCGTCGCCGAACTTGTAGCACAACGTGGTGAGCAGACCCGCCTTGGAGCGGACCAGCTCGGTGCCGGTGTTCAGCAGCATGAAGTTGCCGGTGCCGTAGGTGTTCTTCGCCTCGCCGGGGTTGAAGCAGACCTGCCCGACGGTCGCCGCCTGCTGGTCGCCCAGGTCTCCGGTCAGCGGGATCACTCCGCCCAGCGGGCCGTTCGCCAGCGTCTCGCCGTACATGTTCGGGTCCGACGACGGGCGGATCTCCGGCAGCATCTGCCGCGGGATGTTGAAGAACGAGATCAGCTCGTCGTCCCAGTCGAGCGTCTCCAGGTTCATCAGCATCGTCCGGCTGGCGTTCGTCACGTCGGTGATGTGGACGCCGCCGTCGGTGCCGCCGGTGAGGTTCCACAGCACCCAGGTGTCGGTGTTGCCGAAGACCGCGTCACCTGCCTCGGCCGCTTCCCGGACGCCGTCGACGTTCTCCAGGATCCACTGGATCTTGCCGCCGGAGAAGTACGTCGCCGGCGGGAGCCCCGCCTTCTGCCGGATCACGTCGCCCTTGCCCTCGCGCTCCAGCGCGGAGGCAATCCGGTCGGTCCGGGTGTCCTGCCAGACGATCGCGTTGTAGTACGGCCGCCCGGTCCTGCGGTTCCAGACCACCGTGGTCTCGCGCTGGTTGGTGATCCCGACCGCCGCCAGGTCGCTGGCCTGCAGCCCCTTCGCGTTCATCGCGGTCCGGATCACCGAACTGGTCCGCTCCCAGATCTCGACCGGGTTGTGCTCGACCCAGCCGGCCTGCGGCAGGATCTGCTCGTGCTCCAGCTGGTGGATGCCCACCTCGTTGCCGGAGTGGTCGAAGATCATGAAGCGGGTGCTCGTGGTGCCCTGGTCGACGGCACCGACGAAGTCAGCCATGGAAAGTCCTCTCCTCACACTGCTCTGTGCTGCGCTGGATCATGCCGTCTTCTCCTCCTCGGGGATCCGGCCCGGTTCCTCGTCCTCCTCGCCGACCGGCAGATGGCGGCCGATGAGCAGGTCGTACAGGAGCGCGCCGACCAAGGCGCCGAGGATCGGTCCGACGATCGGCACCCAGAAGTACGGATCACCGAACTGGTCCTTGAACGCTCCCCCGTAGCCGGTCAGGTAGGAGGCCAGCCGCGGCCCGAAGTCACGCGCCGGGTTGATCGCGTAGCCCGCCAGGGTGCCCCACGCCATCCCGATGCCGACGACCAGCAGGCCGATGATGAACGGGCCGAGGTTCGCCGCGGGGGCGGTGTTGCGCAGGTCGACGATCGCCAGGATGACCATCATCAGAATCGCCGTACCGATGATCTGGTCGAGGAAGCCGCCCCACATCCCGACTCCGAGCTCCACGCTGCCGTTGCCCGGCAGGGTGGAGAACACGCCCTGGCTCTTGATGGTCAGGCCGGGGTCGAACTTGTCCAGCACCTTGTCGTAGTTCCAGCGGACCACCAGAGCCGCCGCGAACGCGCCGAGGAACTGGGCGCCGATGTACGGCAGCACCTTGCGCCAGGGGAACCCACGGAACGTCGCGAGCGCGATCGTCACCGCCGGATTGATGTGGCCGCCGCTCAGCCGGGCTGAGACATACACGCCCATGATCACGCCGATACCCCAGGCCCAGGAGATCGAATCGTGATCCCCGATTCCCCCGGCCACCACTTGGGCGACCACCCCGACACCGAACAGGATCAGGATGAACGTCCCCGCGAACTCCGCGGAGCACTCTCCCAGAAGGGTTCTTGCTTTGACCGTTTCAGTCGTAGCCATGCCGAACCTCCCTTCCACGCCGTGACGACCACGGCTGGCTGGAATCTAGGAGCGATCGTGAGGCGGCACAACGCCCGTCGTTCGACATTGTCGAACGCGGCCGTCCGCGCGCGCAGCTGCGACACCCACAGGTACGACTTTGGGCGTACGGCGGGCTCCAGCGGGGTGTGCTCGGGAGGGACGACCGGGCCCCAGCCGGCTTCTTAGCGTCGGGGCATGATCCAGACAAACGCACTGACCAAGCGGTACGGCGGCCGGACCGTCGTCGACGACCTGGCCCTGACGATCCGGCCCGGCCGGGTGACCGGGTTCCTCGGACCGAACGGGGCCGGCAAGACCACCACGATGAGGATCGTCATCGGCCTGGCCCACCCGACCAGCGGGACGGCCACGATCGACGGGCGCCGGTACGCCGACCTGCCGGATCCGCTCCGCCGCGTCGGCGCCGTGCTGGAGGCGACGCCGGTTCAACGCGGACGTACGGCGTACCGGCATCTGCTCGCACTCGCGCAGACGCACGGCATCGGCGCGGCCCGGGTCGAGGAGGTCTTGGGGCTGGTCGGGCTGAGTACGGCGGCCGGTCGCCGGGCGGCCGACTTCTCCCTCGGGATGCGACAGCGGCTCGGCATCGCGGCCGCGCTGCTCGGCGACCCGGCGACGCTGATCCTGGACGAGCCGACGAACGGGCTCGACCCGGCCGGGGTGCACTGGCTGCGGAATCTGCTGCGCTCCTTCGCGGCCGAGGGACGGACAGTGCTCGTGTCGTCACATCTGATCAGCGAGATGGCGTTGACCGCCGACCAACTGGTGCTGATCGGCCGGGGCCGACTGCTGGCCGACGTACCTGTGGATCAGTTGGCCAGTCCTGGTGAGTCGCTGGAGGACGCTTACCTCCGGTTGACCGGCGAGGCCGTCGAGTACGCCGGGGGTGCGCTGTGAAGGTGTTGCGCTCGGAGTGGACGAAGCTCACGTCGTTGCGGTCGAACTGGCTGGTGCTCGCCGGTGTGCCGGTCGCCTTCACCGGACTGTCTGCCCTGATCGGTGCCAACAGCCGCGGACCGGTCGACCCTACGCTCGCGGTCGGTGGCGGGTTCCTGCTTTATGCGCTGGCCGTCGGCGTACTCGGGGCGCTCATGATGACGGGTGAGCATCAGTCAGGCTTGATCCGGTCGACGCTGGCGGCCGTACCGCGGCGCCTGCCGGTCCTGTGGGCCAAGGCTGCGCTCCTTGTCATCGCGGTGGGTCCGATCCTCGTTGCCGCGTACTTCGGTGCCTTCCTGGCCAACCAGGCCTTCGTCGACGACCCACTCTCGCTGTCCGATCCAGGGATCCTGCGGTCGCTGTTCGGCGCAGCGGGCGCCACGATCGCGGCCGGGCTGATCGGACTCGCGCTCGGCACGATCCTGCGCAGCACGCCGGCGTCGATCGCGGCGTACGTCGTCGGTCTCGTCGTCCTGCCGCCCGTGTTGTTCGGTGCGCTACCGGCGGACGCACAGGACACTGTGCTGCCGTACTTCCCCACTCTGGCGCTGCAGGGCATGTTCCAAGTCGGGGAGCCGGGCGAGGCGATGTTCGGACCGGGTGTCTCCGGGTTGGTGGTCCTCGGGTGGGTCATTCTGATGCTGGCGGGGGCTACCGTCGTACTGGGGCGCCGGGACGTCTGAAGGTCGGGTGATCACGATGCGCCGGTCGGCACTGCTGCAGGACGTCTTCCTAGCGGTCGTCGTCGCGGGGATCGCGCTGCCGTCGACGCTGGGCGGTGCGGACGCGGTCGGTGTGCTCGGCTCCGGGTCCGGAGTGGTCGGGTGGGGATGGCTGCTGTACGTCGCCGTCCACGTGCCGCTGGTGTGGCGTCGCCGTACCCCTGTGGTGGTGTTCTGGGCGGTACTCGCGCTCGTCGGGCTGTGCGTGCCCACGGGGGTGACCGGGGTCTTCCTGATCTTCGCGCCGTTGTTCGCGCTCTACACGTTGGCGCGGCACGCGAACTGGCCGGCCGTCTGGCCCGGGGTGGTGGTCAGCGTGGTTGCGCTAGTCGGTGCAGGGTTGGCCAGCGGCGCGTCGTGGGAGACGTTGACCGGCATCGGCGCCGTCCTCGCGGTCGGGTGTCTGCTCGGTGTCGCCTGGCGGCTGCGGGTCGCCGCGGCGGCCGAACGAGCCCGGCATCTCGACACTCAGGCTCGGATGGCGGTCGCGGCCGAGCGGGGTCAGTTGGCGCGTGAGGTGCATGACGTGGTCGCCCACAATTTGGCCGTCATGGTCGCACTCGCCGACGGGGCGGCGGCGACGGTTGCCAGTGATCCTCGGCAGGCGGGCACGCTGATCGAGCAGACGGCGGCGACCGGGCGGTCGGCGTTGGCGGAGATGCGGCGGTTGGTCGCCGTACTGCGTGCTGAGGACGGCGCGCCGGAGCGGGCCGGGCTCGACTCGGTGCCTGCGCTCGTCGACCAGGTGCGGGAGGCCGGGTTGCAGGTCGAGCTCAGTACGTCGGGGCGCCTCGACGTACCGTCGGACGTCGGTTTCGTTGCCTACCGCATCGTCCAGGAAGCCCTCACGAACACCCTCAAGCATGCCGGGCGTACGGCGTCCGCGGACGTGCAGCTCGTGCACTCCGGCAGCAGCCTCACCATCGCCGTCACCGACACCGGCGGGCGGCCGGCCGGCAACCCGGCCGACGGCGCCACGACTCGAGGGCACGGCCTGGCGGGGCTGACTGAGCGGGTTGCGGCTCAGGGTGGGACGTTCGCGGCCGGCGCGACTGCCGAGGGCTGGCGGGTCGAGGCGGCGCTGCCGTTGGGAGACCGCGCGTGATCCGGGTGCTGCTGGCCGACGACCAATCGCTGCTGCGGTTGGGGTTCCGGGCGTTTCTCGGACAGGAGCCGGACCTCGAGATCGTCGGCGAAGCCGGCACCGGGAAGGAGGCGGTGTCGATGACGAGCGCGCTGCGGCCGGACGTCGTACTGATGGACGTCCGGATGCCCGTCCTCGACGGGATCGAGGCGACCCGGCAGATCATTGCGGGCGGCTCCGAGACACGGGTCCTGGTGCTGACCACGTTCGACCTCGACGAGTACGTGTACGCCGCCCTCCGCGCCGGCGCGTCCGGCTTCCTCCTCAAGGACGCCCTCCCCGCCGACCTGATCGCCGGCATCCGCACGGTTGCCGCCGGCAACGCCGCCGTAGCCCCCACGGTCACCCGCCGCCTGATCGAGCGCTTCACCCCACACCTCCCCCACCCCACCCGCACCGACCCGCTCGCCACCCTCACCACCCGCGAACGCGAAGTCCTCCTCCAGGTAGCCCGCGGCCACTCCAACCACGAGATCGCCACCCACCTGCACCTCACCGAATCCACCGTCAAGGTCCACGTCAGCCGCATCCTCACCAAACTCACCCTCCGCGACCGAGCCCAACTAATAGTCCACGCCTACGAACACGGCATCATCCACCCCGGACAGACCTGACCCGGGATCCAACCGTTTGAGATGGCCGCAGCGTCAGGGTGGGTGACAGGGACCGCCCGGCGAGGGGGAGTTGATGGGCGAGCGAGAGGGCTCGGCGGAGTTTGCCGCGTTTGCCGCTGGCCGGCATGGTGCGCTCTACCGGTTTGCCTATTTGCTCGTCGGGGAGCGGGGACTGGCTGAGGATCTGGTGCAGGAGGCGTTGATCAAGACGTATGTCCGGTGGGCGCGGTTGCGGGACGCGGGGAACGCCGAGGCGTACACGCGGAAGGCGATCACGACGACTGCGATCGGGTGGTGGCGGCGGAAGGCTTGGCGGGCGGAGCAGCCGCGGGACGATGTGCCGGATCGGCCGGTCGAGGGGGACGACGCCACGGCGCGGGTCTGGTTGTGGCACGAGTTGCTGCGGTTGCCGCCGCGGCAGCGGGCGGCGTTGGCGTTGCGGTACTACGAGGATCTGACCGAGGTGCAGACCGCTGAGGTTCTCGGGTGTTCCGTCGGGACGGTGAAGAGCCAGGTGTCCGCCGCGTTGACGAAGTTGCGGGCGCAGCTGGGCGGGGACGCCGTACTCATCATGGAGAAGGCGGGGATGACGGAGTGACCGATCTGCTGCGGGACATGCTGGCCGAGCGGGCGGACGTCGAGCCGCCGGCGCTCGACCTGGAGGGGATCGTCGCGACCGGGGATCGTCGGCTGCGCCGTCGCCGGGTCGCCTCGGTGGCCGGGGCCGCCCTGGTCACGCTGGCCGTCGTCGCGGGCGGCATCACCGGCGTTCGCATGGTCAGCGGGCTGGACGACCCGCCGGTCGCCACGTTCACCGAGCGCCGGGCGACGTACGCGGTCGGCTCCGAGATCCACTACGGCGCCGACGTCATCTCCGTGGCGCCGTACAAGGTCAGCGCCTTCGTCCAGGTCGACTCGGGGTTCGTGTTCACCACCGAGGAGGGCGGTGTCTTCGTCGTGAACAGGGACGGTGTCGACCGGATCGAGCCCGACAACACCACCGACCGGCTGACCGCCGACCACCGCGGCAACCTGGTCGGCTGGGTCGAGCTGCACAACGACGACGCCGACTCGGTCGTGTACGACGTCGCCGCCGGCCGCGAGCTGGTCCGTACGGCGATCGGCAACGACATCCCGCTCGGCGGCTCGATCGCGGTCGGCCCCCGGGTCGTCGCGATCGACGGCGACACCGCGTACTTCGGCACCCTCGACGGCCTCTACCGCTGGGATCTCAGAACCGACAAGGGTGTACGCATAGCCGACGTGCCGCCGAACGCGGTTCGTGCCGTCGTCAACGGCCAGATGGTCTTCCAGCAGCCGTTGATCCAGCCCGGCACGGGCATCGGCCTGAGGATCGGCACCACGCTCGAGGATTCCGGCGGCCCGAGGTTCAGCGGCCAGCAGGCGTTCCTCTCCCCCGCCGCCGAGTCCCTCGTGACCCAACCGGACGACGCCCAAATGAGCATCGAGCCCGGCTGGTCCGGCCTCCAGGCCTACGACGTCGCGACCGGGAAGCAGATGATGCCGCCGTACGCCTACTCCTCCATGGTCTTCGGTCAGTGGCTCGACGACGACACCTTCACCGCGGTCGGCAAGGTCCGCAACTCCCGGACCTACCAGGCGGATCTCCTCAGCTGCTCAGCCCAGATCTCCGCCTGCGAGGTCGTCGCGGCGAACGTCTCCACCTTCACCTTCAGCACGACACCACCCCGCACCACCCCCTTCGCCCTCCCGACCGGCAGCCGGATCATCGACCGCTACAGCTAGGGTTTCTGCGGGAGGTTAGGTGGCGGAGACGTTTGCTGGGGTGTTGCGGCGGGCTCGGGTTCGGCGTGGGTTGACGCAGGAAGGGCTGGCTGAGCTGGCTGGGCTCAGTGCGCAGGCGATCGGGTTGCTGGAGCGCGGGGTACGGCGGTTCCCGCATCTGACGACCCTCGATCGGCTGACCGGGGCGCTCGGCCTGACGGCGGGCGAGCGTGCCGAGTTTCAGCGGCTGGCGTCGCGCGGAGCGGTATCCCAACAGCCCGCCTCCACCCACCCCAGCGGCGCGGCCTGGGTCGTTGCCCATCAGTTGCCTGCCGCAACCACGTTCGTCGGTCGGCGTAGGCCGCTGGACCAACTCGCCGAGCTGCTCGCCAGGCCTGCGGCGGGGCCGGGCGCCCCGGCGATCGCCACCATCCGCGGCATGCCGGGCGTCGGAAAGACCGCCCTCGCCATCGCGGCGGGACACGCCAGCGCCGGACACTATCCGGACGGCGTGCTGATCGTTAACGCCCGCGGATTCGGATCCGGTACGCCGCTCAGCGCGCTGCAGGCACTCGGTCAGTTGCTCCGCGCAACCGGTGTGCCCGCGGACGCAGTGCCCGACAGCCTGCCCGAGGCTGCCGCGACCTTCCGGACCCGCTTGGCGAACCGGCGCGTCCTCATCCTCCTCGACAACGTCCGCGATGTCGGCCAGGTCGCAGAGCTGATCCCGGCCGCCGGCGGCAGCGCCGTACTCATCACCAGTCGCAACACACTGACCGAGCTGCCCGCGGCCCTGCATCTGCAGCTCGAGCCGATGACCGCCGAGGAATCCCTCGGCCTGCTTGACTCACTGGCCGGCGCCGGTCGAATCGGGGCAGCGGCACGCGTCGCCGAGCTGTGTGGGCACCTGCCGCTGGCGCTTTCCGTGGCCGGCGCATGGCTGATCCGGCATCCGCACAACTCGGCCGACGAGCTGGCCGAGCGGCTCGCCGACGAATCGCGCCGGCTGGACCTGCTCGGCGTCGACGACCTCGACGTACGGGCCAGCCTGTCGCTGTCGATCGACCAGCTCATCTCCAGCCCGCGCAACGACGATCCCGCAGCCGCTGACGCGTTGGCGCTGCTCAGCCTGAGCGATGCCGTCGACTTCACCGAGCAAACCGCGGCGGCGATGCTCGACACCGATCCTCCGCGGGCCGGCCGGATGCTCGACCGGCTGGCCGACCTGCACCTGCTCGAGTCGCGCAAGCCTGGGCGCTACCACTTCCACGACCTCGTGCGGACCTTCGGCCGGGAACTGGCAGCACAACACCCCGAGGACGAGCGCCGCGCCGCGCTCGACCGCACCGTCAGGTTCTATCTCGCCGTCGCCTGGCGAGCCGCCGAGCTCGCGGACCCGGGATCCGCGCGGATGGCGTGGCCCGGCCGCCCATCGGCTCCCCCGGTCCCCGCCCTCGACGGATCCCAGCAAGCGCTGAGCTGGATCGACGCCGAGCTGCCGAACTTCCTCGCGCTGATCGACCAACTCCGCGCCCTCGGCCACGACGACGAGCTCGCCGGCGGCCTGGTGATCGGCCTGTTCGACTACTTCGTGAAGCGCGGCAACCTGGCCGAATGGCTGCCCGCGATCGACCGGGTGACGAGCGGCCGCCTCGATCGCTGGACCCTCGGTCAGCTGCACGCCGACGCCGCGATCGCGCTCGCCGAGCTGGCCCGGTACGACGACTCCCTGAGCCGCTTCCGCCTCGCCCGCGACACCTTCGAGTCGATCGGGAACCTGCGCGGCGTCTCACTCGCGTCCAACAACACGGCCCGGCTGCTGATCCGGATGCGCCGGTACGACGAGGCACGCCCGCTCGCCGAACAGGCCTTGGCCGCGAACGAAGAGCTCGCTGACGACCGGGCCGTCGGATCGTCCTTGCTGACCCTCGCGGAGATTCACCTGGCGCTCGGCGAGCACGCGCGGTCCGAGGAATGTGCCGAGGCCGCCCTCGGCCACCTCATCCGCGCCGGCGACCCCGGCGGCGCCGCCAACGCCCGCGTCGAGGTGGGGTGGGCCCGGGTCGGCGCCGGCCGTCCCGGGACAGCGATCGAGCCGATCCGCACCGCCATCGGCGAACTGGACGCGCTCGGCCACCAGAAGAACGTCAGCGACGCGCGCTACGCGCTCGCCCTCACCTACCGGCAGCTCGACGATCGGGAAGCGGCGATCGAAGAACTCGAGCAGGTCGTCGAGATCGCCGCCGACGTCCGGGACCGGCGTCGGGAGGCGCGGGCGCGGCTCGAGCTCGGTGAGTTGCTCGACGAGCTCGGCGAGCACGAGGACGCCGTACCGAATCTGGAGTTCGCGCTCGCTTTCTACCGGGAGCACGACCCGGTGCCGGCGCGGCGGGCGGCGAAGTTGCTCGGAGCGGACAGCGCCTGACGGCTGGCGTCAGGCGCTGTGCACTCAGCTGTCCTGGGTGTCCGGGCTCGGCGCCGGCGCGACCGGCTTGTCGGACGGCTGGTTCTCCGGGAAGTGGCATGCGACCTGGTGGCCGGGCGCCAGCTGGAGCAGCGGCGGCTCGGTGGTCTTGCAGATCTCCTGCGCCTTCCAGCAGCGGGTGTGGAAGCGGCACGCCGACGGCGGGTTGATCGGGCTCGGCACGTCGCCGACCAACCGGATCCGCTCCTGCTTGCCCTTCCGCTTGGTGTCCGGCACCGGCACCGCGGACAGCAGCGCGACCGTGTACGGGTGCATCGGCTTCTCGTACAGGCTGACCCGATCGGCGAGCTCGACGATCTTGCCCAGGTACATCACCGCGACCCGGTCCGAGACGTGCCGTACGACGGACAGGTCGTGAGCGATCATCACGTACGTGAGGTCGAACTCTTCCTGCAGGTCCTCGAGCAGGTTCACCACCTGCGCCTGGATCGACACGTCCAGCGCGGACACCGGCTCGTCGGCGACGATCAGCTTCGGCCGCAGCGCGAGCGTCCGGGCGATCCCGATCCGCTGCCGCTGACCGCCGGAGAACTCGTGCGGGTAGCGGTTGTAGTGCTCCGGGCTCAGGCCGACCAGCTCGAGCAGTTCCTGCACGGCCTTCTTCACGCCGTGCTCGGTCTTCACGTTCTGCAGCTTGAACGGCGCGCCGACGATCTTGCCGACCGTGTGCCGCGGGTTCAGCGAGCCGTACGGGTCCTGGAAGATCATCTGCACGTCGCGGCGCAGCGGCCGCATCCTGCCCTCGGACAGGTGGCTGATGTCCCGTCCCTCGAAGATGATCTGGCCGGCGGTCGGTTCCAGCAGGCGGGTCAGCAACCGGCCGGTGGTGGTCTTGCCACAGCCGGACTCGCCGACCAGCGAGAGGGTCTCGCCCCGGCTGACGTCGAAGGTCAGGCCGTCGACCGCCTGCACCGCGCCGGTCTGGCGCTGCATCACGCCCTTGCGGATCGGGAAGTGCTTGACCAGGCCGTTGACCGACAACAACTGCTCGCCCATCTTGGGCGCCTCGACCCCCGGGATGGCGGTCGGGTCGGTGTCAGCAGTCGTCACTGCATCGGTCCCTGCATCGGTCCCTGCATCGGTCACTCTCGTCGTCCCGTTCACAGCTGCGGTTTGATGTCGGTCTCCCACGCCTTCTGGCGTTCCTGCGGGGAGAGGTGGCAGGCGACCTTGTGGCCGGACCCGATGTCGAGCAGCTCCGGCCGGTCGGTCTCACTGGCGCCACCGTTCAGGTGCGCGTAGTTGCAGCGCGGGTTGAACGGGCAGCCCGGCGGAACATTGATCAGGCTCGGCGGCGCGCCCTTGATCGGGACCAGCCGCTCCGAACGCTCCCGGTCGATCCGCGGCATCGAGCTCAGCAGACCCCAGGTGTAAGGGTGCTGCGGCCGGTCGAAGATGTCCTCCGCGGTGCCGTACTCGACCGCGCGGCCGGCGTACATCACCTGGATGTCGTCGGCCAGCTCTGCGACCACGCCGAGGTCGTGAGTGATGATGATGACAGCGGAGTTGAACTCGCGCTGCAGGTCCCGGATCAGGTCCAGGATCTGCGCCTGCACGGTCACGTCGAGCGCGGTGGTCGGCTCGTCGGCGATCAGCAGGTCCGGGTCGCAGGACAGCGCCATCGCGATCATCGCGCGCTGCCGCATACCGCCGGAGAACTGGTGCGGATAGGCGTCCACCCGCTTGTCCGGCTGCGGGATGCCGACCCGGTCGAGCATCTCGACCGCGTGCTTGCGCGCGACCCCCTTGCTCACGTCGTTGTGCACCCGGTACGCCTCGATGATCTGGTGCCCGACGGTGTAGAAGGGGTGCATCGCCGACAGCGGGTCCTGGAAGATCATCGCCATTTGCTTGCCGCGCAGCCGGCGGACCTCCTCCCGGCTGGACGAGATCAGGTCCTGCCCGTCGAGGATCACCTCGCCGGTGATGGTGGCGACGCCCGGCTTGTGCAGGCCCATGATCGACAGGCTGGTCACGCTCTTGCCGGAACCGGACTCCCCCACGATGCCGAGGGTCTTGCCGCGTTCGAGGCTGAACGACAGTCCGTCGACCGACTTCACCAGGCCGTCGTCGGTCGGGAAGTGGACCTTCAGGTCGCGTACGTCGAGGAAGCTCATCGGCGTCCTCCCTTCGGTCCGGGCGCCGATGAGGCACGAATCACGCTGTGCTTGATGGTGAGCTCGCTCCGCTCCCTCACTTGGCCCTCACCCTCGGGTCGACCACGGCGTACAGGAGATCGACGACCAGGTTCGCGATGATGATGAACGTCGACGCGACCAGGACCACCCCCAAGATCTTCGGCAGGTCGTTCTGCACGATGCCGTCCACCGCGTACTTGCCCAGGCCGTTCAGCGAGAAGGTCTTCTCGGTGAGCACGGCGCCGCCCATCAGCAGGCCGACATCGAGGCCGAAGATGGTCAGGATCGGGGTGAGCGCGGCGCGCAGCCCGTGCTGGACCACCACGTTCCCCTCGGCCAGGCCTTTCGCCCGCGCGGTTCTGATGTAGTCCTCGTTCATCGTCTCCAGCATGCCCGCGCGGGTCAGGCGCGCGTACTGCGCGGAGAACAGGAACGCCAAGGTGATCCAGGGCAGGATGAGCGCCTGCGCCCATTTGAAGGGATTCTCCGTGAACGGGACATAGGTGCCCCCTGGAACCGTCCATCCCAGCTGATAACTGAAGATGCTGAGACAGACCAGCCCGGTGAAGAAGATCGGTAGTGAGACGCCGGCCAGCGCTGTGCCCATGGCCGCCCGGTCGAAGACCGATCCACGTTTCAGCGCCGACAGGACCCCTGTCGCGACCCCGAAGATGACCCAGATCGTCGCGGCGCCGATCGCGAGCGACAATGTCACGGGGATGGCCTCGAGGAGGTCCGGCCACACCGGGCGCTTCTTGAGGAACGAGTAGCCGAGGCAGGGCGCCGGGCACTTCTCCACACCCGCGCCGTAGTTGTACTCGGCGCCGACCACGACCCCTTTGGCCCAGTTGTAGTACTGCACCGGGACGGGCTCGTAGAAGCCGAGGTTCTGCGCCGTCGTCCTCACGGTCTCCTCGGTCGCCGCGCGGCCGACGTACCGGGTGGCGAGCGTCTCGGGCGTGGCGCCGGCCATCCGCGGCACCAGGTAGAAGATCGAGAACGTGATGACGCTGACGATGAACAGCAGGCCGATGGCGGCGATCAGGCGCCGGACGATGTAACTGAGCACTGTTGTGCGGCGCCGGGGGGGGGGGGGGGGGCGCGGCGGGGGGGGGGGGGGGGGGCCGGCGCGCCCCCCCCCCCCCCCCCCCCCCCCCCCCCCCCCCCCCCCCCCTGCTGCCTTCACCTGCCTATCAGGGGGTGGGTTGATGCCGGACTATTACTTGACGCCCATGGAGAGGTAGTCGTACATGCCGTAGGCGTCACTGAAGTAGACGTTGCTCAGCCGGTCGCTGCGGATCATCAGGATCTTCGCCCAGAGCGCCGGGTAGATGACCGCCTCCTCCATCACGCGCTTGTCGATGTCGCCGTACATCTGGTCGCGCTTGGCCTTGTCGGGCTCGACCGACGCGGCGTCCAGCGCCTTGTCGACGTCCGGGATCCGCACGCTGATGTTGGACGAGCCACCGGTCTCCCGGATCACCCGGCTGTCGACGATCTGCGACAGGAACCCGAAGCCGTCGTTCCAGTCCGCGCCCCAGCTGTTGGTGGCCAGGCCCAGCCCGTTCTTCCGGGCGTACGGCGGGTTGCCCGCGTACGTCGAGAAGTAGTCGCCGGTCGGGAAGCCCTTCAGCACGACGTTGATGCCGACCCGCTTCAGGGACTGCTGGACCGACTCGGCCGCCGCCTTCTCCTTCGGCCGGTCGCTGCGGAAGGCCATGTTGACCGTGAAGCCGTTCGGCTGCCCGCAAGCCGTCAGGCTCTCCTTGGCCTTGTTCACGTCACCCTTGTGGTCGTCGCCGTTCGGGTACGTGTTCATCTCCTTGAACCCGTCGATCGACGGCGGCATCAGGCCGGTGGCGAGCTGCCCACCGGCGAACTCACCGCCGTACGCGGTCTGGTAGCCGACCTGGTCGACGCCGTACATGATCGCCTTGCGGCACTCGATGTTGTCGAGCGGCTTCACCTGCGGGTTGACCGACATGTACTGCAGCCGCGCGATCGTCGGGTTGTCGGCGCGCTTCTTCAGCTCCGGGTCGCTCAGGATCTTGCCCTGCGCGGCGGCCTGTACGCCGGTGCCCGCGATGTCGACGTCCAGGTCACCGGAGAGCAACCGGTTGTCGAGGTCGTTCGCCTCGGTCTTCAGGGTGATCTCGTAACCGTCAGGCAGTGCCTTGCGGATCGGGTCGGTGGCCTGGTCCCACTGCGGGTTGCGCTTCAGCGTGTAGGACTTGCCGGTCTCGACCTTGTCGAACATGTACGGACCGGTCGAGATCACGTGCTCGCGGTACTTGGCGCCGGTGTCCTTGGCCGCCGGGACCGGCGCGGTCTGGGACAGCGCGGCCAGGTTGTCGAACCCGGCGAACGGCTGCTTCAGGTGGAACACGACCGTGTAGTCGTCCGGAGTCGTGATCGCCGAGTCGGTGTTCACGCCCTTCGACTTGTACGGGCCCTTGTAGCCGGCCGGCAGGTTCAGCATCCCCTCGAAGTACGCCGGACCGTTCGGGAAGGTCTCCTTGTCGGTCGAGCGCAGCACGGCGTACTTGACGTCGGCCGCCTTGACCTCGGTGCCGTCCTCGTACTTGACACCCTTGCGGAGCTTGTACGTCCAGGTCTTCCCGCCGTCGCTCGACTGGCCGAGGCTCTCGGCGAGGTCGGGGACGATCTCGTTGCTCGCCTTACCGGGCGCCGGCTTGTACATCACCAGCGGACGGGCATAGGTCCGCAGGAAGTCCCAGGACATGCCGTAGTAGGTCTCACCAGGGTCGGGGGTGTCCCAGTCGTCGGAGTGCGCCATCTTGATGATGCCGCCCTTCTTGTCCGACTCGTTGAACACCTTGTCAAGGGCGGCGTTGAACTCGGCCGTCGAACCACCCGACGTGTCGGTGGTGGTGTCACCGCCACCACCGCAAGCGGACAGCCCCAGCGTGAGTGCGGCCGCGCTCGCGACCGCGAACCTCCATCGCTTCGTTCTCATCTCCCGGTACACCCTCCTCATTACGCGAACCGGCGCCGTCGCGGGTTCGGTCTATCGGGCACGGGGGTCGAGTGCGTCGCGCAGCCCGTCCCCGAACAGGTTGAAAGCCAGCACCGTGACGAAGATCGCCAGCCCAGGCCAGAGCATGAAGTGCGGCATCGTGTAGAAGGCCACCGCGTCGGACAGCATGCCGCCCCAGGTCGCGGTGGGTGGCCGGATACCCACGCCGAGGAACGACAACGCGGCCTCGAACAGGATGTTGGTCGGGATCAGCAGCGTCGCGTAGACCAGGATCGGCGCGACCAGGTTGGGCAGCAGCTCGGTCCTCAGGATGTACGCCCGGCGCGCGCCCAGGCTGCGGGCCGCGTCGACGAACTCGCGCTCGCGCAGCGACAGCGTCTGACCACGGATGATCCGGCCGATGTAGGGCCAGTTGAAGAACCCGATGATGAAGATCAGCAGCATGATCCGCAGCGAGTCGCCCTGCAGCCCGAACGCGTCGTCCGGGATGACACCGGCCAGCGCGATCGCGAACACCAGCAGCGGGAAGGCCAGGAAGATGTCCATCAGCCGGCTGATCACCGCGTCCACCCAGCCGCCGAAGTAGCCGGCGATGATGCCCATCGTGGTGCCGATGACCACCGACAGCAGGGTCGCGAAGAACGCGATCAGCAGCGAGATCCGGGACCCGTAGACGACCCGGCTGAAGATGTCCCGCCCGTTCACCGGCTCGACGCCGAACAGGTGGTCCCAGCTCATCGCCCCGAACCGGCCGATCGGCGCCAGCGTGCCGCCCTTGGTGTCGATCAGGTCCTGGTGGAAGTCGTTCGGCGGATGACCGAGCGCTTTCACGATCAGCGGCGCGAAGATCGCGACCAGAATGAGCAGCACGATGACGATGCCCCCGGCGATCGCGACCTTGTCACGCTTGAGCCTGCTCCAGGCGATCTGGGAGAGGGACCGGCCCTCGATCCGCCGCGCACCGGCCAGGACGGCTTCGGGATCCGCCGCCGACGAGCCGGGCTCGACCTCGAGTGGTGTCGTCACGCGTTACATGCCCCCTCATGGTTGTGGTCGGCGTGTCATGCCGCCGCCTTAACCTGCCGCCATTACACGCCGGAGTCAAACGCGGAAAGTGCTGCGTTGCCCGATCGTGATCGTCAGGAAATCGTCCCGTATCGTGGACATTCGGCAGTAAACCACGGTGTCGCACCCAGGGTCGCCAGAGCCTGGCGAATCGTTACTGCCATGGCATTTTTGTGTCACACCGGATTGATCACCGGCGGAGGCCGGACAGATACAGGAACGACAGCGGGTTGAGGGCACCCTCGACGTTCTCGAGGTTCTTTCCGGCGACCACTGCGAGCCGCCCCTGCCAGCTCGGGATCACCGGCGCCTCCTTGGCGAGCACTCCCTGTAGCTGACCCAGCACCTTGTCGCGCTCGAGCCCGTTCTGCTCGGTCGTCTCCTGCTCGAGCAAGGCCGCCGCGGCCGCCGAGCGGTAGCCGCTGTTGAACTCCCCGGTCGCCGCGACGAAGGGCGCGAGGTAGTCGTCGGCGTCCGGGTACTCCGGGATCCAGCCGCCTTGGTAGAGGTCGTACGCGCCGGCTCGGGTGGCCTGCTGGTACTGCGGCCATTCCGCGCTCCGCAGTGTCACCCGGAAGAGTCCGGACGCTTCAAGCTGCCGCTTGAGCTCGAGCACCTCGTTCTTGGCGCCGGAGCCGTACTGCGTAGGCGTCCAGCCGACCGTCAGCGGCACCGGCACGGCGATGCCGGCCTGCTTGAGGATCGCGGCCGCGGCTGCCTTGCTCGGCTCGTTGTACTCGGTCCGGAACGCGTCGGCCTGTCCACCGAACCCGGGTGGTACGACGGAGTACAGCGGCGTCACGTGGTCGCCGTACGCCTTCTTCACGATCGCCGGGCGGTCGATCAGCTGCGCGACGGCCCGTCGTACGGCGGGTCTGCGCGCGGTCAGCGACTTCATCTGGAAGGCGAAGAACCGGATCGCGGCGTAGTCGGACTCGACCACCTGCACCTGGTCGGACTTGCGCAGCCGGTCCAGCAGGCTCGGGCCGAAGCCGTGGAACGCCAGGTCGGCCTTGCCGGTGGTGATCGCCTCGTAGAGCGCGGTCGAGTCCTTCAGCAGGGTGAGCTCGACGCCGTCGTTCCGCGCGCCCCGCGGGCCCTTGTACCCGGCGAACTTCTCCAGCGTGACCGACTGCCCCGGGCGGTACGCCGCCAGCTGGTACGGCCCGCTGCCCATCGCCTTGGTGTCGAGCAGCTTGTTCGGCGGGTAGTACTCCTGGTCCACGATCGACCCGGCCGTCGTGGTCAGCAGGTACGGCAGCCGGGCGTCCGGGCGCTTCAGGTTGAACACCGCGGTCAGGTCGTCCGGCGTGCTCACCGAGGTCACCGAGGAGAACAGCGCGGCCGGGCCGTCCGGGGTCTTCAGCCGCACCATCCGCTCGAAGCTGAACTTCACGTCGGCGGACGTCAGCTCGTGCCCGTTCGGGAAGGTCAGGCCTTCCTTCAGGCTGCAGGTGTACGTCGTCGGCGAATCGAACTGGCAGTCCGCGGCGTCCGGCACCGGGGTCGGCTTGCCGGGCATGATCGTCAGCAGCGTCTGGTACAGGTTCGCCTGGACGGTCCGGGAGCCGACGTCGTACGGCCCGGCCGGGTCCAGCGAGCCGATCGTGTCGGTGGTGGCGACCCGCACCAGCATCGCCTTCGGGGTCTCGCTGCCCTGGTGCGGCGCGTTGTCGTCCGGCTCCCCACACGCCGCCAGCCCCAGCACGAGCGCGGCCGACACCGCGACCCGGCACCACGACACGATCACCATCTCACCCTTCCCCAGCCCACAACCCGTAACAACGCCCCCGAGGGCCACAAGTGACGGTACTGCGTCAGCGGAGCAACGTGCTCAGTGTCTCGGGGGTGATCGGTTCGAGCGAGTCGAGCACGAGGCGGCGTGGTGCCTCCGGGATCGTCACCCACTGCGGTACGGCGACGACGTAGGCGCCGGCCGCCGTACCGGCCTCGGTGCCGGTGTTGGAGTCCTCGATCACCACACACTGGGCCGGGTCCACGCCCAGCTTCGCGGCCGCGGTGAGGTACGGCTCCGGGTGCGGCTTGCCGTTCACCACCTCGTCACCGGCGACGATCACGTCGAACGGGTCCGGCGGCAGGTGCGTGAGCACCGCGTCGATCATCACCCGGTACGACGCCGACACCAGAGCGCACGGCACTTCCGCCTTACGCAGCGCCTGCAGCAACTCGAACGCGCCGGGCCGGAACTCGACCTCGACCCGCAGCGCGTCGACCACCGCGCCGAACATCCGCTCCGCGAGCTCGTCGGCCGTGATCACCCCGTCCGGGATCCGCGCCATCCAGACCTTCACCGCGTCCCGCAGGTCACTGCCCACCAGCGTCATGCAGTCCTCGACCGTCCAGACCGCCCCCAGCGAGGCGAGCAGCTCGATCTGCACCTCCGCCCAGACCTTCTCGGAGTCGACCAACGTCCCATCCATGTCCCACAACACTGCCTGAAGTGTCATGCACGTCCTCGCTTCGCTCCGGGCGCGCATGACCCGAGGGTGCTCTGCTGAACCATGAGCTCGCTTCGCTCACTCATGAGGCGTTGAAGTACTTCGCTTCGGGGTGGTGCACCACCAGGGCGTCGGTGGATTGTTCGGGGTGCAACTGCAACTCCTCCGATAGGTGAACGCCGATCCGGTCCGGCTCGAGCAACCGCACCAGTTTCTCGCGGTCCTCCAAGTCCGGACATGCCGGGTACCCGAACGAGTACCGCGACCCCCGGTACGCCTGGTCCCGGAGCATCCCGTCCAGCTCCCCGTCCTCGCCGCCGAACCCGAGCTCGGCGCGGACCCGGGCGTGCCAGTACTCGGCCAGCGCCTCGGTCAGCTGCACCGACAGCCCGTGCAGCTCCAGGTACTCGCGGTAGGCGTTCCGCCCGAACAGCTCGCCGGTCACCTCGGCCACCTTCGGCCCCATCGTGACCAGGTGGAACGCGACCACGTCCAACTCGCCGGACTCCTTCGGCCGGAAGAAGTCCGCCAGGCACAGGAACCGGTCCCGCCGCTGCCGCGGGAACTCGAACCGGTGCAGCTCGGCGTGGTCCGCCGGATCGAGCACGACGAGCGCGTTGCCTTCTGAGTAGCACGGCCAGTACCCGTACACGACGGCCGCCTCCATGATCGCGTCGGTGCGGATCCGGTCCGTCCACATCCGCAGCCGCGGCCGTCCCTCGGTCTCGACGAGCTCGTCGTACGACGGCCCCTCGGCGCCACGCGTACCCCGCAGACCCCACTGACCCAGGAACGTGGCCCGCTCGTCCAGGTAGCTGGCGTAGTCCGCGAGCGGGATCCCCTTCACGATCCGCGAGCCCCAGAACGGCGGCTCCGGTACGACGTTGTCCACGGCAACATCCGATCGGGCCGGCACCTCGTCGAGCGGCCGGTCGAGCACGTGAGTCGTGGATCGCACCCGGCGCTCGCGGCGCTCGGGCAGCGCAGCCCCCGGGACACCGCGTTTCACCGCCATGGCGGCGTCCATCAACCGCAGTCCCTCGAAGGCGTCCCGTGCGTACCGGACCTCGCCCTCGAACAGGTTGCCGAGGTCCTGCTCGACGTACGCGCGGGTGAGGGCTGCGCCGCCGAGGAGGACCGGCCAGCGCTTGGCGAGACCGCGCTGGTTCAGTTCCTCGAGGTTCTCCTTCATCACCACGGTCGACTTCACCAGGAGGCCGGACATCCCGATCACGTCGGCCTTGTGCTCCTCGGCCGCCTCCAGGATCGCGTTCACGGGCTGCTTGATGCCGAGGTTGACGACGCTGTAGCCGTTGTTGGTCAAGATGATGTCGACCAGGTTCTTGCCGATGTCGTGCACGTCGCCCTTGACCGTCGCGAGCACGATCGTGCCCTTGCCCTCGTCGTCGGTCTTCTCGATGTGCGGCTCCAGGTGGGCCACGCACGTCTTCATCACCTCGGCCGACTGCAGCACGAACGGCAGCTGCATCTGCCCGGACCCGAACAGCTCGCCGACCACCTTCATCCCGGCGAGCAGGTCGTCGTTGATGATGTCGAGCGCGGACTTGGCCGTCAGCGCCTCGTCCAGGTCGGCCTCGACGCCGTTGCGCTCACCGTCGATGATCCGCTGCCGCAGCCGCTCGGCCAACGGCAGCGCGGCCAGCTCCTCCAGCTTGCTCGCCTTGAGGTCCGACGCCTTCACGTCGGCGAACAACTCCAGCAGCCGCTGCAACGGGTCGTACCCGTCCCGCCGGCGGTCGTAGATCAGGTCCAGCGCGGCGTCGCGTTGCTCGTCCGGGATGTTCGCCACCGGCATGATCCGGCTCGCGTGCACGATCGCCGAGTCCAGGCCCGCCTGGACGCACTCGTGCAGGAACACCGAGTTCAGCACGTGCCGCGCCGCCGGGTTGAGGCCGAACGAGATGTTCGACAGCCCGAGCACGGTCTGCACCTCGGGCCGCCGCCGCTTCAACTCGCGGATCGCCTCGATCGTCTCGACGCCGTCCCGCCGCGACTCCTCCTGCCCGGTCGCCAACGTGAACGTCAGGCAGTCGATCAGTACGTCGTGCCCGGCGATCCCGTACTCGCGCTCCAGCGTGTCCAGGAGCCGCTCCGCGATCGCCACCTTGGTCTCCGCGGTCCGCGCCTGCCCCTCTTCGTCGATGGTCAGCGCGACGACGGCGGCGCCGTACTCCCGCGCCAGTCCCGCGATCCGCGCGAATCGGGACCCTTCCGCTTCACCGTCCTCGAAGTTCACCGAGTTCAGCGCGCAGCGACCGCCGAGCATGTCCAGGCCGGCCTGCAGTACGGCGGGTTCGGTCGAGTCGAGCATGATCGGCAGCGTCGACGCGGTCGCCAGCCGTCCGGCGACCTCCTTCATGTCGGCGACCCCGTCCCGGCCGACGTAGTCGACGCACAGGTCGAGCAGGTGGGCGCCGTCCCGGATCTGCGCCCGGGCGATCTCGACGCAGCCCTCCCAGTCCGCGGCCAGCATCGCCTCGCGGAACGCCTTCGACCCGTTCGCGTTCGTCCGCTCCCCGATCGACAGGTACGACGTGTCCTGCCGGAACGGCACGTGTTGGTACAGGCTCGAGACACCCGCCTCCGGCTGCGGCTCCCGCTCCCGGACCGGCCGGCCGCCGACCCGCTCGACCACGTGCCGCAGGTGCTCGGGCGTCGTACCGCAGCAGCCGCCGACCAGGGACAGTCCGTAGCTGTTGACGAAGGTCTCGTGGGCGTCGGCCAGCTCTTCCGGGGTCAGCGGGTAGAAGGCGCCGTCGGCGGTCAGTTGTGGGAGGCCTGCGTTCGGCATGCAGGTCAGTGGGATGGTCGAGTGCTTGGAGAGGTAGCGCAGGTGCTCGCTCATCTCCTTCGGGCCGGTCGCGCAGTTCAGCCCGATGAGGTCGATGCCGAGCGGCTCGAGCGCGGTCAGCGCCGCGCCGATCTCGGAGCCGAGCAGCATCGTCCCGGTGGTCTCGACTGTCACCGAGACGATCACCGGGATCGTCGAGCCGGCCGCGTCGAGGGCCTGCCGGGCGCCGATCACGCTGGCCTTGGTCTGCAGCAGGTCCTGCGTGGTCTCGACGAGGATCGCGTCCGCTCCGCCGTCGATCAGTCCGCGCGCGGTGTCGGCGTACGCGTCCCGCAGGGTTGTGAACGTGGTGTGACCGAGCGTCGGCAGCTTGGTGCCCGGCCCGACGCTGCCGAGGACGAACCGCGGGTGGTCCGGCGTCGATGCCGCGTCCGCCGCCTCCCGGGCCAGCCGGGCGCCGGCCTCGCTCAGCTCGTAGATCCGGTCGGCGATGCCGTACTCCCCCAGGTTGGCGAAGTTCGCGCCGAAGGTGTTCGTCTCGACGCAGTCGACGCCGACGCCGAAGTACGCCGCGTGGATCTCGCGGACCACGTCCGGACGGGTCAGGTTGAGGATCTCGTTGCAGCCCTCGTGACCCTCGAACTCGTCCAGCGACAGATCGTAGGACTGCAGCATCGTGCCCATCGCCCCGTCGGCCACCACCACCCGCTCGGCCAGCACCTGCCGCAGGTCGGGTCTCGACACGAGTCCTCCAAAGTTCGGTTTGGACGCGGATCTCACATCGTAGTCGGGGCCGCGACACTTTCCGCTGGGCGTGAAACGAGGCGCACTCCAGCGTCCGACCCCGTAGGCTGGCTATCCGGTTTCCGGCGACCCCGCCGGATGGCACTGAGACGACAGGGGGCCTGCGAGTGGTTGACCTCGCGAACCTGAGGGACCCGGTCGTGATTGCCGCGTTCGAGGGCTGGAACGACGCGGCGGAGGCGGCCACCGGAGCGGTCGACCACCTGATCGACGAGTGGGACGCAGAGCTCGTCACCGCGATCGACCCCGAGGACTACTACGACTTCCAGGTGAACCGGCCGCAGGTCGGCTTCGACGACGACGGCGTCCGGCGGATCACCTGGCCGACCACGCGCGTGTACCTGGCCCGGCCCGACGACACCGGCCGGGACGTGCTGCTGATCCGGGGGATCGAGCCAAACATGCGCTGGCGCGGGTTCTGCCAGGAGCTGCTCGAGGTCGTCGACGAGTCGAACTCGCAGCTCGTGGTCGTGCTCGGCGCGCTGCTCGCCGACTCCCCGCACACCCGGCCGATTCCGGTCTCGGCGACGTCCAGCGACCCGGACCTGGCCGCGTCCTGGAGCCTGGAGCCGTCGACGTACGAGGGCCCGACCGGCATCACCGGGGTGTTCGCCGACCTCTGCGGCAGCCTCGGCGTACCGGCGGTGTCGATCTGGTCGGCGATCCCGCACTACATCGCCGGCAGCCCGTGCCCGAAGGCGTCGCTGGCGCTGCTGAGCAAGGTCGAGGCGCTGCTGGACCTGCAGATCCCGGAGGGCGAGCTGCCCGAGCTGGCCCGGGCCTGGCAGCGCGGCGCCGACGAGCTCAGCGAGGAGGACCCCGAGGTCGCGGAGTACGTGCACTCCCTGGAGGAGCAGCGCGACACCGCCGACCTGCCGGAGGCCTCCGGCGAGGCGATCGCCGCCGAGTTCGAGCGCTACCTCAAGCGGCGGAACAAGAACCACCCCGAGTAATCCGGCAGCTCACCCGCAACCTCGTCCACCTTCTGGGGACCTCGTACATCCGACCAGATGTCCGAGGTCCCCAGGAGGTGTCACCGGCTGACTGCGGTCACAGCTCCCGGGCGGCGGTCGTGATCACGTCGTCCAGGACCGCCCGGGATCTGGACAGGTCGGCGATCATCCGGTCGATCCGGTCCCGCTCGGCGGTCAACTCGGTGACGAGCTCCGGGGTGGCGCGCTCGTTCGGGCCGCCGTCGGGGTCGCGCATGCACGGGAGCAGCTCGCCGATCTTCTTGCTGTGCAGGCCGGCCGCGTACAGCTCCTGGATCAGGATCACCCGGTCGACGGCGCGCTCGGCGTACTCCCGCTGGCCTCCCGGCGTCCGCTCCGACACGAGTAGCCCCTGCTGCTCGTAGTACCGCAGCGACCGCTCGCTCACCCCGGTGCGCCGGGCCAGCTCGCCGATCCGCACGATCGATCCTCCAGGGCTTGAACCTGACATTGATGTCAGATTTTACCGTGCCGGTATGACGCTCTTCGACTACAGCCCGATCACCGACCGCCCGTCGCTCACCTGGCCCGGCGGCAAGCGGGTCGCCTTCTACGTCGGCCTCAACATCGAGCACTTCGTGCCCGACCGGCCGTCGACCAGCATCTGGCCGCTCGAGCTCACTCCGGATCCGCTGAACCACGGCTGGCGCGACTACGGCGCCCGGGTCGGGATCTGGCGGACCATGGACATCCTCGACCGGTACGGCGTCCGCGCCAGCGTGCTCCTCAACTCCGACGTCGCCGAGCACAACCCGCAGATCATCCAGGCAGGCGTCGACCGCGACTGGGCCTGGCTCGCGCACGGCAAGACCAACTCGACCCTGCACACCGGCCTGGAGCCGGACGAGGAACGCAAGGTCCTCGCCGAGATCGTCGGCGCCATCGAAACCGCGACCGGCCGCCGTCCGCAGGGCTGGATGGGCCCTGGCCTGACCGAGACGCACAACACCCCGGAGCTGCTCGCCGAGCTCGGCCTGAGCTACGTCCTCGACTGGACGAACGACGACCAGCCGTACCAGCTCAACGTCCCCGGCATGCTCAGCGTCCCGTACACGGTCGAGCTCAACGATCTGCTCATCTTCCCGCGCGGCATCACCGGCCCCGAGTTCGTCCAGATGATCAAGGACCAGTACGACGTACTCCGGGCCGAGGGTGGACGCGTCTTCCCGCTCGCTTTGCACCCGTTCGTCATCGGGCAGGCGTTCCGGGCCAAGTACCTCGACCAGGCGCTCGAGTTCCTCGCCTCACAGCCGGACGTCTGGCTGACCACGAGCGACGAGATCGCCGCCCACTACACCGCCAGCTTGACCCCGAGCAGCGCGTCGACGGCCTGAGCGACCAGCGCCGGCGCCTCCACGTCGTCGCCGTTCGTCTCGGCCCACGTGTCGATCGCGGACAGCGCGGCGACGGTGTCGAGGTCGTTGGTGAGCGCAGCCCGTACGGCGTCGACCGCAGCGGCACCGTCCGGACCCGAGGCGCGGGTGACGGCGCCACGCCAGACGTCCAGGCGCTCCTGGGCGTCGAGCAGCTCCGACGACGTCCAGAACCAGTCCGTGCGGTAGTGGTGCGCGAGGAGCGCCAGCCGGATCGCCATCGGGTCGGATCCGGCCAGGCGTTCCTTCGACACCAGCACCAGGTTGCCCTTGGACTTCGACATCTTCTCGCCGTCCAGGCCGACCATCGCCTGGTGGACGTACGCCCGGGCGAACGGGTACTTCCCGGTCGCCACCTGCGCGCCGCTGGCCGACATCTCGTGGTGCGGGAAGATCAGGTCCGACCCGCCGCCCTGGACGTCGAACGTCATCCCGAGGTGCTCCAGCGCGATCGCCGAACACTCCACGTGCCAGCCCGGACGACCGCGGCCGAGAGCCGAGTCCCAGGCCGGTTCGCCGGGCCGCTCGTGCCGCCACAGCAGGCTGTCGAGCGGGTCCTGCTTGCCCTCGCGGTCCGGGTCCCCGCCGCGCTCGGCGAACAGGGCGCGCATGGTCTCGCGGTCGTACCCGGACACGCTCCCGAAGGCCGGATCCGCCTTGACCGCGAAGTACAGGTCGCCGTCCACCGAGTAGACCGCCCCGGCCCGCTGCAGGTCCTCGACCGCGTTCGCGACCAGGTCGATCGACTCGACCACGCCGACATAGTTCTGCGGCGGGATCACCCGCAGCGCGGTCATGTCGTCGCGGAACAGCTGGATCTCCTGCGCGGCCAGGTCGGTCCAGTCGACCCCGGTCGCCGCCGCCCGCTCGAGCAGCGGGTCGTCGACGTCGGTGATGTTCTGCGTGTAGTGGACGTCGTACCCGGCGTCCCGCCAGAGCCGGTTGATCAGGTCGAACGTCACGTACGTCGCCGCGTGGCCCATGTGGGTGGCGTCGTACGGCGTGATCCCGCACACGTACATCCGCGCCGGGCCGCCGTCGGCCGGTGGCACCTCGACGGGTCCGCCGGACGCGGTGTCGTAGAGGCGCAGCCGCCGTGCCGGGCCCGGCACGACCGGGATATCTGGTTTCGTCCACGCCTGCATGCCCTGGAGCTTATGTCAGCCCGGATTTCCCCGGCGCGACACGGTTCCAATCTCCGGTACCGGTATTCTCGCGCTGGGTCGTCGGCTACCCTGCCCAGACCCTTTCGGCGTACGCCGTGAAGCTCGCCGGCGGCCGGCCGAGCAGCCGCTGGACATCGCCGGTCGGGATCGTCAGATGGCCTTCTCGCATGATCTCGAACAGGGCGTTCAGCTCGTCCGCGACCTCGCCCGGCAGGCCCGCGGCGAGCAACTCCTCGCGGTACCCCGCAGGGGTCAGGGCGACGTACTCCATCGGCCGTCCGGAGACCTTCGCGATCGTCTCCACCGCCTCGGCGAAGGTGATCGCCTCCGGCCCGGACAGTTCGTAAGCCTGGCCGTCGTGATCGGCCGACGTCAGTACCGTCGCGGCCACCTCGGCCACGTCCTCGACGTCCACGAACGGCTCCCGCAATTGGCCGGCCGGGAGCGCCAGCCGGCCCGCCAACAGCGGCTCGTACCAGAGGTCCTCGTCGAAGTTCTGGGCGAAGTTGTTCGACCCCAGGATCGTCCACCCCACGCCGGAGGCCCGGACCGCGCGCTCCGCCTCGGCCATCCCGGCGCCGAACCGGCCCATGACCTTGTCCATGCCCCGGCCCGACAGCGCGACGAAGCGCCGTACCCCGGCCGCCACCGCCTGCGCGACGAACGGCTCGATCGGCGCCGGATCCTCTGGTGCGACCAAGTACACCGCTTCGATCCCGCGTACGGCGGCCGCCCACGTGCTCTGGTCCGCCCAGTCGAAGCGGGTCTCGCTCGACCGCGACGCGGCCCGTACGTCGACGCCCTGCTCCCGCAACCGCGCGACTACCTGGCGGCCGGTCTTACCTGTTGCCCCTAGCACCAAAATCGTCATTCCCCGAGTCAATCCGGACATGCCCGCCGAACCCATGGGCGACCGGACCGCGGGCATGTCCGTGCGGCCCACCTATCGTGGCTGCGTGGATCCTCTCGACGACCTACTGCGCGGCCTGCGCGCCGAGGGCGCTGTCCTCGGTACGTCGGTCCTCGCCCCGCCGTACGCGCTCCGCTTCGTCGACGGCGCGGCCCTGACCCTGTGCGCACCGCTGCTCGGCGACGGCTGGCTCGTCGTCGACGGCGCCGAACCACGCCGGATCCGGCCGGGCGAGATCGCGGTCGTGCGTGGGCCGGCTTCGTTCCTCTTCACTGACGATCCGACCCGATCGGGGCCGGCGCTGGACGTGTACTGCGACGGACGGGTCGACTCACCCGGCCCGGTCGACGCCGGCACCGTGCTGCTCGCCGGCGCGTACCACGTCCGCCAGGAACTCCCCCGCCGGCTGCTCGAGGAGCTCCCGCCGCTGGTCGTCATCACCGAGGACCACGACTGCGCACCGCTGCGCGACTACCTGCAGGAGCGCATCGCCGCCGGCGCCCTCGGCCGGCACGTCGTACTCGACCGACTCATCGACTGGCTGATGGTCTGCACCCTGCGCGACTGGTTCGAGGGTAACCGGCCGCCCTGGTACGACGCCCTCGGCGACGACGTGGTCGGTCCGGTCCTGCACGCGATGCACGGCTCCCCCGCGGCCGGGTAGACGCTCGCAGGGCTGGCCGAGGTGGCGACCGTGTCCCGGACCACCTTGGTACGACGCTTCACCGAGCTGACCGGTCAGGCGCCGCTCGCCTACCTGACCGAGCTGCGGATGACCCTCGCGGCCGATCTCCTGACCGAGCCTGGTGCGACCGTCGCCACGGTCGCTCGCCGGGTCGGGTACGCCGATGCCTTCAGCTTCAGCGCCGCCTTCAAACGCGAACGTGGCGCGAGCCCCAGCACCTTTCTGCGCGGTCAGAAAGCCGGCCAGGGAATGGCCGGCCAGTCGTCGCTCGGGTAGGGGTAGACGCCGGTCTTCAGCAGCGTCGCGCAGCGCTCACGGGTCGCGGTCAGCTCGACCGCGGTGATCAGCTCGCACAACTGCTGCCCGAGCCCGCCGGCGAGTTGGTCGGCCAGCTTGCGTACGTCGTCCAGCAGCGCGGCCGGGATCGGTTCGCCGGCCCAGCCCCACAGGACCGTCCGCAGCTTGTCGTCGGCGTTGAAGGTGACACCGTGGTCGACGCCGAACACCCGGCCGTCACCCGGGTTCAGCACGTGGCCGCCCTTGCGGTCGGCATTGTTGACCACGGCATCGAACACGGCCATCTTCCGCAGCGCGTCGGTGTCGGCGTGCACCAGCGTCACCGGGTTGTGCCGGCCGTCGAGCGCGTCGAGCACACCGAGCCAGCCGGCCGGCACGCGTCCCTGCGGCACGATGTCGACCAGCTCGGTCTCCCCCGGTCCGAGCTCGGCCTCGTCGATCCACAGCTGGACCATGCCCTCGCCGAGCGGTCCGTCCCGCAGCAACGTCGGCGGCACGACCGACCAGCCCAGGGCTTCGGACACGACGTACGACGCGTACTCGCGCTGCGCCAGCGTGCCGTCGGGAAAGTCCCACAGCGGCCGCTCACCCTGGACCGGTTTGTAGACCACCGTCGCGGACTGCTCGCCCAGGCTGACCGAGCCCTGGAACGTCCCGTTCGACGCTGCCACCAGCCGGCCGTGCAAAGACAGCTCCCCAGTGGCGAGCAGGTCCAGGTCGGTCATTCCGGCAGGTGCCTGCGGTAGCCGTTGGCGCGCGGGCAGATGTGCCCGTCGGGATCGATCGGCCGCCCGCAGAACGGGCAGCTCGGGCGCCCGGACGCGACCAGCGCGACGGCCCGCCGGGCGAACGCCCGGGCCTGCTCCTCGCTGATCCGGACGACGAACACCTCGGCGTCCTCGGAGTCCATCGCGGCCTGCACCGGGTCGGTCTCCTCGAGCTCGACCTGCTCGCCGGTGACCACCGAGAACACCTCGATCACGACCCGCTCGGCGTCGGCCTCCCAAGCCAGCGTCATGGTGCCGGCCCGGAACTCCTCCTCGATCGGCTGCTCGAGCGGATCGGTGTCGTCGATCCCCACCGGGGTCACCGGGTCCCGGTCGAACCGCCGGGCCACCTCGTCCAGCATCACGTCCAGCCGCTCCGCGAGCGCCATCACCTGTTCCTTCTCACAGGCCACCGAGGTCAGCCGGGTCCCGGCCCGGGCCTGCAGGAAGAACGTCCTCGCACCGGGTTCGCCCACGGTGCCCGCGACGAACCGGTCCGGGTCGTCGTAGGAATGCACAACTCGCGCCATAGCTAGACCCTATTACCGTCCGCCGACCACTGCGTCCGAGGTCTGCTTCTTCGCCCGGCGCGACTTCGGCTGCGGCTTCGGGACCAGGCTCGCGAGCTCACTGCCGGAGTCGTTCAGGCGGACCAGGAACGGGCGTGTCTTGGTGTAGGTGATGATCGTGGTCGTCGCGGTGTCCACCACGATCCGCTGGAACGTGTCCAGGTGCTGAGCGAGCGCGTCCGCGACGATCGCCTTGATCACGTCGCCGTGCGACACCGCGACCCACAGCGCGCCGTCCCCGTGGCTGTTCGCCAGCGCCGCGTCATGCGCCCGTACGGCGTCCACCGCACGCTGCTGCATTGCCCGCATCGACTCGCCGTTCGGGAAGGTCACAGCTGACGGGTGCTGCTGCACGACGGGCCACAACGGGTCCTTCATCAGCGTGGACAGCTGCTGACCGGTCCAGTCGCCGTACCCGCACTCGGTCAGCCGGCGATCCGTTGCCGGACGCAACTCCGGATGGTGTTTCGCGATCGCCGCCGCGGTCTGCTTGCACCGGTCCAGCGGCGACGTGACGATCGCCGCCAACGGCAGCTCGGCCAGCCGCTGCGCGACCACCTCGGCCTGCTGCCGCCCGATCTCGTCCAGCTTCACCCCCGGCGTGCGGCCGGCCAGCGTGCCGGACGTGTTCGCCGCGCTACGACCGTGCCGAACCAAAATCACCGTGGGCATGCAGTGCACGTTATCCGGTCGAGCAAGTCACAGTGGGATGATGGGTGCGTGATCGTGGACTGCGGCGTTTACGCCGAGGGGGAACGGCAGGATCTGCCCAGGGATCCGGAGACCGTTGCGCAGGCCATCGACGACGACGGCCGGTGCTTCGGGTGGGTCGGGCTGCACGAGCCGTCGGACGCGGAGATGCGCCGGGTCCAGCGGCTGTTCGACCTGCACGAGCTCGCCGTCGAGGACGCGCTCAAGGCCCACCAGCGCCCCAAGGTCGAGCGGTTCGGCGACGCGATCGTCGTCGTACTGCGCACCCTCTGGTACGTCGACGAGGGCGACGCGGTCGAGACCGGCCAGCTCAGCGTGTTCATCGGTCCCCGGTACGTCGTCACCGTCCGGCACGGCGAAGGCGGAGAGCTGGCCACGGCGCGGCAGGAGCTGGAGGAGCGCGCGTCCATGCTCGGCCACGGTCCGGCCGCCGTACTGTGGGCGATCTGCGACTCGGTCGTCGACGCGTACGAGGAAGTCGCCGAGCAGGTCGAGATCGACGTCGATGAGGTCGAGAGCTCGGTGTTCTCCCCCGAGCGCACCAGCGACGCGGAGCGGATCTACAAGCTCAAGCGTGAGGTGCTCGAGATGCGCCGCGCGATCCAGCCGCTGCGGGACCCGATGGAGCAGTTCGCGCACGGCGTACCCGGGATCAGCCCGAAGGCCGCGCCGTTCTTCCGCGACGTCGCCGACCACGTCAACCGCGTCTCCGACCAGACCGAAGCCTTGGATGTCCTGCTCAGCTCGGCCCTCAACGCCCACCTGGCCCGCGTCTCGGTCCAGCAGAACGACGACATGAGACGCATCTCGGCATGGGTCGCCATCGCCGCGGTGCCGACCATGGTGGCGGGGATCTACGGCATGAACTTCGACAACATGCCCGAACTCCGCTGGCACTACGGCTACTACGCCATCCTCCTGCTGATGGCCACCGTCTGCTTCACCATGTACCGCTTCTTCCGCAAAGTCGGCTGGCTGTAAACCCCACGGCCGTCGCACCACGGACACCCTCTCGGGACCGCGGACATCTGGTCAGATGTCCGCGGTCCCGATTTCCTGGCCGAGGTTCAACGAGCCCGCGTCAGGTGGCGGTGATGGTGCTGGTGGCCAGGAGGATGACGATGACGATGCCCACCAGGATTCGGTAGAAGGCGAAGACCTCGATGGTGTGTTTGGCGACGAACTTGAGGAGCCAGGCGACGGACGCGTAGGCGACCACGAAGCTGACCACGGTGCCGACTAGGACCGGGACGAGGCCTACGCTGCCGTCCAAGGCGTGCGGGAGCTCGAAGATCGCGGCGCCGACGAGGGCGGGGATGCCTAGCAGGAACGCCATCCGGGTGGCCGCGACTCGGTCCAGGCCGCAGAAGAGGCCGGCCGAGATGGTGGCGCCCGAACGGGAGACACCGGGGATCAGCGCGAGGCACTGGAGGACGCCCATCACGATCGCGTCGATCAGCGTGATCCGGGTCAGCGGCCGGGACTTCTTGCCGAACCGCTCGGCCGCGACCATCACGAACGACCAGCCGATCAGCGACGCCGCCACCCACCACAGGCTGCGCAGCGGACCCGAGATGATGTCGCGGCCGAGGTACCCGACGATGCAGATCGGCAGCGAGCCGACGATCACGAACCAGCCCATCCGGTGGTCGAACTCGCCGCGGTACTCGGGGTGCCGCAGTCCCTTGAACCACGCGACGGCGTACGTCCGGATGTCCTTCCACATGAACAGCACCACGGCCGCGATCGCGCCGAACTGGATCACCGCGGTGAACGCGGTGATCGCCGGGTCGTCGATCTGCTGGCCGAGCATCTTCGAGGCGATGGTGAGGTGCCCGGTGCTCGACACCGGGAGGAACTCGGTGAGCCCCTCCACGATGCCCAGGATGATGGCTTCCCAGATGGACACTTACTCACCGATCCCGGCGAGCTCGAGGGCCTCGGCGACGGTGCGCAGGTCGGCGATCCGCTGGTCGACCGTCGGCGCGAACGGGGTCAGGGCGACCGTGGTCGCCCCGGCCTCGGCGTACGCGGTGAGCTTCTCGGCCATCCGCTCCTTGCCGCCGAGCAGCGAGATCGAGTCGATGAATCCGTGCGGTACGGCGGCCATCGCGTCGCGGTGCTGCTTGGCCAGGTACAGGTCCTGGATCCGCTTGGCCTCCTCGGCGTACCCCATCCGGACCGCGAGGGCGTTGTAGAAGTTCTTCTCCCGGCTGCCCATCCCGCCGATGTAGAGAGCGGCGTATCCACGGATCGGGTCGGCCGCGGCCTGCAGGTCGGCACCGGTCATCACCGGCACGGACGCGACGACGTCGAAACCGTCGAGTCCTTCCTGACGGATCTCGCGACCCGTCGCGATGTGCTTCAACTGCTCTCCCAGATAGGCGGGGTCGTTCAGGATGCCGAGCCAGCCGTCGGCGATCTCGCCGGCCAGTTCGAGGTTCTTCGGGCCGACCGCGGCAAGGTACACCGGCACGTGGTCGCGGAGCGGGTGGATGGACAGCTTGAGCGGCTTGCCCGGGCCATCGGGCAACGGCAGGGTGAAGTGCTCGCCCTCGAATGCCACGGTCTCACGCCGCATCGCCGCGTTCACAATCGCCACGTACTCCCGGGTCCGGGCCAGCGGCTTGTCGAACCGGACGCCGTGCCAGCCCTCGGACACCTGCGGGCCGGACACGCCGAGGCCGAGCCGGAACCGGCCGCCGGACAGCCGGTCCAGGGTGGCCGCGGTCATCGCGGTCATCGCCGGGGTCCGGGCCGGAATCTGGAACACCGCGGCGCCGACGTCGATGGTCGAGGTCTGGGCGGCGATCCAGGTCAGCAGCGTGGCGGCGTCCGAGCCGTACGCCTCCGCGGCCCAGGTGACCGAGAAACCGAGCCGCTCGGCCTCCTTCACCAGCCTCAGATGATCCAGATGGTCGTCGCCACCGAAGACGAAGCCGATGTTGAGTCCGAGTCGCATGACAGGCGAGCCTAACGAGCCGTTGTCGGTGGCGGCCAATAGGCTCGGCACATGCAGCAGCGCTATCTCGGTCACAGTGGACTGGCGGTGAGCCGGCTCGGCCTCGGCACCATGTCCTGGGGGCGGGACACCGACGAGCACGAGGCGCGCGAGCAGCTCGCCGCGTTCGTGGCAGCCGGTGGCACCCTGATCGACACCGCGGCGGCGTACGGCGACGGTGACAGTGAGCGACTGATCGGCTCGCTGCTCGGCGACGTGGTGGACCGCGACGACCTGGTGATCGCGACCAAGGCCGGGTTCAGCGTCCGCCGCGGCGAGCGGATCACCGACACCTCCCGCGGCGCCCTGCTGCGCGACCTGGAGGGCTCGCTGCGCCGGCTGAACGTCGACCACATCGACCTGTGGCAGCTGCACACCTGGTCGGACGACGTACCGCTCGAGGAGACGCTGTCAGCGCTCGACCACGCGGTGAACTCGGGCAAGGTCCGATACGTCGGAGTCTCGAACTACGCAGGCTGGAAGTCGGCCCGGGCGGTCACCTGGCAGCAAGCCTGGCCCGGTCGCGCGGTCCCGGTGTCGAACCAGGTGGAGTACTCACTGCTCGCCCGGGACGCCGAGGCGGACGCGATTCGGGCGGCCGGCGGGCTCGGGATCGGCATCCTGGCGTGGTCGCCGCTTGGCCGTGGTGTGTTGACTGGGAAGTACCGCACCGGGATCCCGGCGGACTCGCGGGCGGCATCTCAGCATCTGTCCAGATTCGTCGACCCCTACCTCGACGGCCGCGGTTCGGGCATCGTGGAGGCAGTCGCACGAGCCGCCGACGGGCTCGGCTGGACACCGCTCGAGGTGGCGCTCACCTGGGTGCGGGACCGGCCGGGCGTGTCGGCGGCGATCGTCGGGGCCCGGACGGCGATGCAACTCAAGTCGATCCTGGGTGTCGAGGAGCTCAACCTCCCACCCGCGATCGTCGCAGCGCTGGAGGATGTGTCGTAGCAGGTGGAGGTGCGGATGGCCGAATACGAACTACAGCAGTTCGAGGTGTCCAGGACGGAGTCGCGCGGCGCCGTCCGCCGGTTGCTGACCGAGCACGCCGAGTACGGCGGCTGGGAGCTGGCCCGCCTCCGCCGCTACCCCGACGGCACCCGCCGAGTCTGGCTCCGCCGCCGCATCATCCGCGTCATGCGAACCCTCTGAGCAACCCCGTCGGCCAGCCGGGGTTTCAGAGGTCGTGCGGAACCCAGAGATTGGGTTCCGGGGCGGTTCTCGAGCGGGAACGCGGCCGTGCTGCTTTCACCAGGATTGCCGACGCGATCAGCGTGGTGAGCAGGCCCGCGCCGATCAGCGTGTGCTCGGCGCCGGCGGCCGCGATGATCGGCCCGCCGGCCAGCATCCCGGCCGAACTGCCCGCGTTCACGACGACCGTCTGCCCCGACAGCAGCGCCCGTCGCTCCGCCCCTGCCGAGGTCCGCGTGATCACGACCGAGATGGCGGCGATCCCGAGGACCACACTGATGCCCGAAAGTGCGCCCATCAGGGCAATGAACGGCGGCTGCGTCCACAGGCCCATCCCGGCCCAGCAGAACCCCATGAAGCCCCAGGCCCCGGCGGCGAGCGGTACCGGCGGCAATCGCCGGACGACGGCCAACGAAATCGCCGTCCCGATCACCGACCCCACGCCGTACCCGGTCATGCCGGCCGCGAGATAAACACCGGGCTCACCGCGCTGCGCGCCGATCACCGACAGCCCCAGCGTGAACGCGAACCACGTCACGCACCCGGTCCCCCGAACGATCCAGCCGTAGAGCACGTCCGGACGCGTCTTGAGACTGGCCCGGATTGACGGAGTCGCAGTGCGCTCAGGAGCGCGCTCTGCCTTCACAGTGCACGCCAGAAGTCCTGCTGCCAGCACACCGACTGCCTCCACCCACAGCAGCCCGTTGGTGAGGCCTGTCGACACCGCAAAGGCTCCAATGACCGGTCCGACCATCATGCCGACCCTGCGCAGTCCGTCCTGCCAGGTCAGCAGTACGACGGCCTTGCCCTCGCCCCACCGGTCTCCGGTGTCAGCCAGCAGTGCCGACCGCCCTGGTGTGGACAGGGCCTCGCCGCAGCCGAGCAGTAGACCACTCACGACCAGCAACCCGGGTGTCAGGAGCCCGAGCATGGCGGTAGCCGGCACACTGGCCAGCGCCAACGCCTGGATGGCCGCAACCACTGCAAGCCGTGGACCCGAGTCCACCCATTGCCGCGCCCTCCTGGCCCACCACGGCGACAGCAGCACCGGTACGCCGGACGCGCCGCCGACCAGCCCGGTCGCAGCGACCGATCCTGTCTCATGAAGGACCACCAGCGGCAAAGCAACCTGCGTGAACCGGAGCGCCAGGTCCGCCACACCACCGCCGACCAACAGCGCGAGTGCTTCGTTCCGGGCCCTCATGCCTTTGATTCTTGGAGTTTTCCGCTCCTGTCGGTAGCAGGCGAAGGCTTCGTGATTGCCATAGGCTGGACCTATGGCCTCATTACCATCGGTCGAGGATCTACGGCTGGTGCAGGCGATCAGGCGGACCGGGGCGGTCGGCACCGCGGCCCGCGAGCTGCGCATCTCGCAGCCGTCCGCGTCACAGCGCCTGGCCCGGCTCGAGCGCATGTGCGACACGAAGCTTTTCGAACGCGACACCCGCGGCGCCCGCCCGACTCCGGCAGGGGCCGAGCTCTGCCGCCGAGCCGACCACATCCTCGGCCACCTCGAGGAGGTGTACGCCGCCACCCGGTCGGCCGCCGCCGGACACCGGCTCGTGATCGGCACCTTCGCCAGCATCGCGCCGATCCTGTTCCCGGTCCTGGACGCGGACCTGCCCGACCTCGACATCGAGCAACAGGTCGACCACGGCCACTTCCTGGTCGAACGGATCGCGGAGGGCACGATGGACGCCGCGTTCATCGCGATCGCCGACCAGATGACGCTGCCCCGCGGCACCACCGCCCGTCGCGTCGGCCGCGACGAGCTCGTCCTGTTCGTCCCTCCCGGTGCGAGCCCACCCGGTCGCGGCAAACAGCCGCTGAAGGACCGCCCGATCCCCTTCTCCACCTACGACCGCGGCGCCGAGGACATCCACACCCGCCTGGTCGCGCTCGGCGCGATCCCCCGCCGCGGCGTGACGCTGAGCACCACAGTCGCCATGGCGCGGCGTCGTACCCAACTCGCTCTCGTCCCCCGCAGCGCGCTCGCCACCGAGCTCCGCCCCGGCGAGCGCCTCGTTCCCGCGCCCTTCCGCTACCGGCTCACGCTGTCCCTCGTCACGACGCCCACTCCCCCGCAACCCCTGATCCGGTACCTCCCGAGCCTTCGCACCACCCTCAACCTCTTGTGAGCGATCGCCGGTGGGACGACGCTAGAAACGAGGTGGGTGCCATGACACAGCGGCAATGGACAGTTGACATCGTGATCGACGAGGTCGAGGACGAGCGGACGACGCACGCCGAGGCCCGGCTGCGGACCGACGGGGAACAGCTGGCCGGACGAGGTACGGCGTACCGGCACCCGAACGACGTCGAGGTGCCACAGATCGGCGACGAGCTGGCGGCCGCGCGGGCGCTGTCCGAGCTGTCCCACCGCCTGGTGCTCGCGGCGGCGCAGGACATCGAGGAGATCACCCACCGGCCGACCCGGCTGCGTAGCTGACGGCAGCTGACCTCAGGCCTCGTCGAGGAACCGGTCCAGCACCCGGGAGCCGAACTCCAGGGCGCTGGTCGGGACGCGCTCGTCGATGCCGTGGAACATGCCCATGAAGTCCAGGTCCGGCGGCAGCTGCAAGGGCACGAACCCGAAGCACCGGACGCCGAGCCGGCTCCAGGACTTGGCGTCGGTGCCGCCCGACATCAGCAGCGGCGCGGTCCGGCTCTGCGGGTCCTCGGCAGCCAGGCACGCCTTCATCGCCTCGACCAGGCCGCCGCTGAACTCGGTCTCCAGCGCGATGTCCTCGACCACCACCTCGCGCCGTACCTTGTCGCCGATGAGCTCGTCGATGGTGGCGAAGAACTCGTCCTCGTAGCCGGGCAGGAACCGGCCGTCGATGTGCGCCTCGGCGTCGCCGGGGATCACGTTCACCTTGTAGCCGGCGTTCAGCATCGTCGGGTTGGCGGTGTTGCGGATCGTCGCGCCGAACATCCGGCTGAAGCTGCCGAGCTTCGCCAGCGTCTCGGTCATGTCGTCCGGGTCCAGTTCGACCTCGAGCACGTCCTCCAGCGTCTTCAGGAACTCCCGGACCGTCGGAGTGACCCGCAGCGGCCACTCGTGCGCGCCGATCCGGGTCACCGCATCGACGAGGTGGCTGACCGCGTTGTCGTGATTCACCATCGACCCGTGGCCTGCCGTACCGCGGGCCTTGAGCCGCATCCAGCTCATCCCCTTCTCCGCGGTCTCGATCAGGTACAGCCGCAGGTCGTCCTTCACGGTGACCGAGAACCCGCCGACCTCGCCGATCCCCTCGGCGCAGTCCGCGACCGTGTCCGGGTGGTTGCTGATCAGCCACTGCGCGCCGTACACGCCGCCGGCCTCCTCGTCCGCGGTGAACACCAGCCGGACCGGCCGCCGCGGCTTCACCCCGGCCCGCTGCCGGGCCCGGACCACCGACAGCACCATCGCGTCGAAGTCCTTCATGTCGACCGCACCCCGGCCCCACACGCACCCGTCGAAGATCTCGCCGGCGAACGGGTCCACCTTCCAGTCCTTCGGATCGGCCGGTACGACGTCCAGGTGTCCGTGCACGAGCAGCGGGTCCGCCGACTGGTCCTCGCCCTCCCAGTGCGCGACCAGGGTCGCCCGGCCCGGCTCCGACTCGTAGATCGTGGACTCGATCCCGACCTCGTCCAGCTTCGCCGCGACGTACTCCGCCGCGACCCGCTCACCGTTGCTCTTCCCATTGCCGTAGTTCGTGGTGTCGATCCGGATCAGCTCACTGCAGAGCTCCACCACCTCGGCGTCAGGTGTGGACGACGTACGCTCGCTGGTCCCCGGAGAAGTCATGGCCCCATCCTCCCCCACCTGGGCATGACACCCGTCGTCCCGGGTATCTGAACGGTGTGAAGGGTGACTGGGTGGAAGTCGTCATCGACACCGGCAACGGGGTGTCGACGTACTCGATCGCCGCCACCAAGGCCGGTCGGCGGGTCGAGATCAACACCACCCGCAACCTGACCGAGGTCGTCGAGGTCACCCGCACCGGCAAACCGATCCGTACCGCCCGGTTCATCACCACCCGCGTGATCGCCCTGGTCGAACATCCAGCGCCGGACTCGCAATGACCACCGGCCCGGTGACGATCGAGTCGTCCGGGGCCTCGCTCCCTGGCGATCTGGCCGTGCCCGCGGAGGCGAGCGGCCTGGTGGTCTTCGCCCATGGCAGCGACAGCAGCCGGCACAGTCCCCGCAACCAGTACGTCGCCCAGGTCCTCAACCGGGCCGGTCTCGCTACCCTGCTCTTCGACCTGCTGACGCCGCCGGAGGCCGCTGACCGCCGCAACGTCTTCGACATCCCGCTCCTGGCTGACCGCTTGAGCGGCGCGTATGAATGGGCCGGCGACCGATTCGGCCCCATCGCCTACTTCGGCGCCAGCACCGGCGGAGCCGCCGCGTTGTGGTCTGCCGCCGACATCGCCTCTGTCGCGGCGGTGGTGTCCCGCGGCGGCCGAGTCGACCTGGCGGGCCCACGCCTGGCCGCCGTGTCGGCGCCCACCTTGCTCATCGTCGGCGAACTCGACACCACAGTCCTCGAGTACAACCGCGCCGCCCAGCGGCAACTGCAGTGCGTCAACGACCTCCAGGTGGTGGCGGGCGCCACCCATCTCTTCGCCGAACCGGGCACGCTCGAGCACGTCGCCGTACTGGCCCGCGACTGGTTCCTCCATGCCCTGGCCAACCACTGAGCCAGACCTGATCGCAGCCCAGGAGGCGCTCGCGCGGGCGACGCCTCCACCGTGGACACCCGAGACCTCGTATCTCATCGGCGGCGCGTGGGTCTGCTTTGCCCGCGGGTTGTCCGGCACCGGGTCGGCGGGCGACCGGGCTTGGGGTGCGGCAGTCGTCATGGACCAGGGCGACGTCGTCGGGCGATGCCTGGTTCCGGGACATGCTTCAGCGTCGTACGTGCCCGGCTTGCTGGCGCTCCGCCTCGGTCCGCTCCTGGAGGACGTCGTACGGCGGCTTGCCCCGGGACCCGACGTACTCCTGCTGGATGCGACTGGGCGTGATCATCCGCGGGGATGCGGGCTGGCGGTGCAGCTGGGCGCCGTACTGGATCTGCCGACGGTCGGCGTGACTCACCGCCCGCTGACCGCGTCAGGCGACTGGCCGGATGACGCGACGGGCGCGACGGCGCCTCTGTTCATCGGCCGCGATCACGTCGCGACCTGGCTGCGCACCCGGCGTTGCACTCGGCCGTTGGTCGTGCACTCCGGCTGGCGGACCGACCTCACCACCGCGGTCGCGGTGGTGACTCGGTCGGTCGCCGGACGCCGTACTCCTGAGCCGTTGCGGAGGGCGCGCCAGGCCGCGCGGGTGCTCAGAGGACCTTGAGGCCGTACATCTCCCCCAGCGGGTCGGCGATCAGCTCGACGCGGGCGCCGTCGGGGTCGCGGAAGTAGATCGACGTGCCGCTCTCCTCCAGGTACTCCACACCGGCCTCGTCCAGGTTCTTCTTCAGTCGCGCCCACTTCTCCGGCTCGACCGAGATGGCCAGGTGATGCAGTCCGCCGAGCACCTCGGCGTACGGACCGAGGTCGAGACCCGGGAAGTCGAAGAACGCGAGCAGGTTGCCGTTGCCGATGTCGAAGAAGAAGTGGTTCGAGCCCTCGTAGTCCCGGTTGCCGACGATCTCGGTGAGCGGGAACTCGAGCACGCCCTGGTAGAACCGCACCGTCCGCTCGACGTCCGCGCACAGCACCGCGACGTGATGCAGGCCGCGTGCTGAGCTCGTCTGCCCCTCCTTCAGGTACGTCGTTCTGATCCGCTCGCGCTCGGCCTCGATCGCCGGCAGGTCGATGTCGGTCATCCCTTTTGGGCCCCCTCAGATCCGGAAGAACAGGTTGAGATAGCGGTCGGCGACGGCCCGCTCACCGCGGATCGTGCCGGAGTTGCTCCGCCCGAACGCGGTCAGCACGAAGCTGCCCGGGTCGAACTCGAGAACCGTGGACAGGTCGCCGACGTCCGCCGGCTGCTCGTACGTCATCCCGTCCGGGCCCACGCGGACCCGGGTGTCGCCGGCGTTCGGACCGGAGGTGATGCGGATGCCGAGCTCGGCGGGCTCCGTCGTACCCGCGGTCCCCTGCCACACCACGAACATGAACGGCACCAGCAGGTCGGCCGCCTCGCCGGTCAGCCCGTGCGCCCGGCCCGTCCCCTGCCGGACGTCCCAGGAATGGACGCCGTAGTCCATCAGCTGGAAGGCCGGGTAGAAGAACGACGGCACCGGACCCATGTAGAAGTGCGCCACGTTCAGGCCGGTCCAGTCCTCCGGACCGAGCGCCTCGAAGGTCTCCATCATCTTGTCGAAGTCAGTCCGGAGCCGCTCGACCAGCTCGGCCCGCGGTACGTCGCGAAGAGCCAGCGCCTGCTTGTCGACCCGCTCAGCCATCCCCGGCAGCCCGTACGCCGCCGGCAGCTCGGTGTGCGACCGGGCCGCGTCGAAGGCGACGAAGTACGCCTCGGTGGTGTCCACGATGTGCGCCACCACGTCCCGCACCTGCCAGTGCCCGGCCCCGGTCGGCGCCTCCCACACCCCGTCGCTGTCGACCAGCTCGAAGAACTCCGCCGCCTCCCGGCGAACCACCCCCAGGATGGTCTCCTTGCCCTCGAACGTCATCGCGTTCCACGCGTTCATCGGACTCTCCTCCCAGCCGCCCCTTGAATTTCAAACTACCCCTAGAAGCCACCGCCGTCAGCCCGCTGAGCCCCGATGTGAATTCCACCCGTGGAGTTTGCTACTGTTCTCCGGTCAGCGTCGCTACGGCGACCAGACCACTCGTCCGGGTGGCGGAATAGGCAGACGCGCTAGCTTGAGGTGCTAGTGCCCTTCGCGGGGCGTGGGGGTTCAAGTCCCCCCTCGGACACCAACGCTAAAGCCACGCAGAGCGGGGCTGATATGTAGGACCTGTTTGTCAAGTGGGCGTGGCGAATCGGTCCTGATGTCGGGTCAGGACTAGGAGAGGGTTCCCCGCCGTGGGGTGCC
>NZ_JBITJU010000040.1:0-52461 GCF_044460355.1 Kribbella sp. NPDC050124 | reverse complement strand
GCCCTACTGCACAAACTCCAGCGATTCCTGGCGTACTGGATCGGCACCTGCCCCACCTGCCACCAGCACTACCCGACCTAACAAAGTACTACTAGGAGCTCGACGTACTGGTGCGCATCACTCGAAGGTGCACATTCAAGGGGAATCCTTCGATGAAGGTTGGCCGTCGGGACAACATGGGCGCCGGAGCCTCTTCAGGCCGCAGCCGTCGCCTGGCTCGTTGCCGTTAGCAACTGACAGATTCGACTCTACTGGCTGGACTTTGGCCTGACTCCCCCAGCCGAGAGTTTCGGCGAACCCCACGACTGTGCACACACGTGCGCCGCGCGATCCTGCCTTCCGGCCGCACGTTACCGGACGGTCCGCCAGCGAGGGACGGACGCACATCTGGTGGTCAGCCGTTGGCTGTTGATCGGTTGCCCAGCGGGCGCATTAGGGCCGTGCAGAGTTTCACCCTTGATTACCACCTTTGAGTGACGACCCCCTCGGCCACCACTCCTACGCTCGGGCGAGTACTGAGCGTCTGCCTGGACACCCGCGCCCGGCTTGGCGCGGTTCCGGCCTGTGATCGGACGTCATGGGCGGGGTCGACTTCGTCACGACCAACGCTTCCCGGATCGAGGTGGCCAGCATGAGCCTCGGCGGATTCGCAGACGACAGCACGTGCGGAACCGGCGCCGATGCACGCACTCAACGAAGCCATCTGCACATCGGTGGCGGGCGGCGTTACCTAGGTTGATGCTGCTGGCAACAACTATGGCGACGCCGGCAACATCGTGCCTGCCACCTACGACGAGGTAATCACCGTCAGTGCGCTGGCCGACTTCGACGGTCAGCCCAGCGGCCTCGGCGGCGCAACCTGCGTGTACGACGTGGACGACACGCTCGCCGCCTTCTCCAACCGGCACCGACATCGACCTGATCGCACCCGGACTATGCATCCGCTCGACGTGGAGGACGGCGGATACAACACGAACTCGAGCACATCGATTGCCAGCCCGAATGCGGCCGGCAGTGCCGCGCTCTACTTTGCGAACAACCCCGGTACCTTGCCTGCCACCGACACGTCCCGTCCTTCCCCATGGCCCACGGGTGGATAGAGACTACGCAGCCGTCGCCTGCGCAAGTCGGCGACCCGGTTCTGCCAGACTCGATCACCACCGCCTGGCGGTACACGCGGCTGCAGGCGTGCGTCCTGCACCTGATCCGCAAGACTTCGACGCTCTCGACCGCGATCTGCCGGCCGGTGTACACCGCGGCGAACGAGCGGCCGATCAGCTCGGGCTCGCGTTCCCGGTGTGGCGCCGCTGGGCACGGCTGCAACACGCCCTGTCCCAAGTCGCCGATGGCACCACGCTGACCGCCGCGGCGCACGACTCAGGGTTCGCCGACAGCGCCCACCTCACCCGCGCATGCCGCGCCATGTTCGGCATCACCCCGAGCCAAGCCATCACCGCACTGCGCCAGGGCTAGCGGATCTGTTCAAGCCCGACGACGAGCGCCTGGACCAGGCTGGCGGTCATGGGAACACTCCTCGCTGCCGCGGTGCGGTACGGCTACGCACCCGTGATGCTGCTTGGTATCAACGGCGCCGCGATCTGGCTGGCGGGATCCGGAGCCTCCAAAGCATGGATGCTCGGGCTGCTCGGCGCTGCGATCATGGTGTCGTTCACCGCCGAACGCGTGCTGCCGTACGAGCCGGACTGGAACCGCACCGCCGGTGACGCCGGGCGCGACATCGCGCACAGCGCGGTCAACGAGACGCTGATCTTGGCCACTGTCGCCGCCATCCCAGCACTGGCCGCGCTCGCGCCGGCCTTCGACATCTGGCCCGTCCAGTGGCCGTTTGCGCTGCAGGTCCTGGCCGCGATCCTCGCCGCCGATGCCGGCATCACCCTCGTCCACCTCGCCAGCCACAAGATCGGGCTGCTGTGGCGGTTCCACGCCGTACACCACTCCGTGAAACGGTTCTACGGACTCAATGGCCTGATGAAGCATCCGGTCCACCAGACCATCGAAATGACCGCCGGCGTCGTACCCCTGCTCATCCTCGGCCTGCCATCATCAGTCGCCGCCGTGCTCGCCGTCGCCGTCGCGGTGCAGTTGATGCTGCAGCACTCCAACGCCGACTACCGAGTCGGCCCACTGAAGCACGTTTTGGCGCTCAACGAGGGCCACCGCTTCCATCACCTCAAGTGGGCCGGGATCGGCGACGTCAACTTCGGCCTATTCACGCTCGTCTGGGACCACCTACTCGGCACCTACAGCTACAACCACGCACGCAAGTTCACCAGCGACCAACTCGGCATGGCCGCGAAACCCAACTACCCCATCGCCTACCTACCGCAGCTCGCCGAGCCGTTCCGGGCCTCAGGCGCCTGCCAATCCGAACCGGACTGGCCGCTCTCCCCCTCGTCGCTCGGTCTTGTGAGCCATCGAAGAGTGCACCAGTCAGACGGTCTTGAGGGGCATGAAGGACCATGATGGACAGATCGGGTAGGCGGTTCGCAGGGCGCCGGATGGTGGCGGTGTCGATGCTGGTGATGACGGCGGCTTTCGGCCTGAACTTCGCGGCCGGGCTGTTCTTCTCGCCGCTGTCGCAGCGCCACGGCTGGAGCGTCGGCGCGCTGAGCGTGGCGGCCGCGGCGAACACCGCGATCACCGGCCTCCTGCAACCGGTCGTCGGTCGGCTGGTCGACCGTGTCGGCCCGCGCCGGGTTCTGACCGTAGGGCTGGTACTGCTGGTCGCCTGCTACGCGTTGCTGGCATGCGTCAGGCAGCTGTGGCAGTTCCTGTTGGTGTATCCGCTGCTAGGCGGGGCCGGGTTCGCGGCCGCGGCGACGCTGGCGAACTCGGTGCTGGTGTCGCGCTGGTACGTGCGGGACCGCGCCCGGATGCTGGCTCGTAGCGCCGCCGGCATCAACCTCGGTCAGTTGCTCATCCTGCCTCTGGCTGGATGGCTGATCGTGGGCTACGGCACCGCAACGGCGTACCTCGCGCTTGGGGTCATGGTCGCGGTGACCGCGGTTCCCGCAGCGGCGCTACTACTGCGCGATGATCCCGCAACTCTCGGCCAGTTTCCCGACGGGGCCACGCATGATGTGTCCACCCGGCTCCTGAACAGCCCAGCGACCTCTGAAGGTCTGAAACGGCAGTACCGTCTCGCGCTGGCCTCATTCGGCCTGCACGCAATGAGCTTGTACTTCGTGCTCTTGCACCTGCCCAGCTACGTCGTCGATCTCGGCGGCGCCGTAGCCACCGGCGGCCAAGTCCTGGCCTGCGCGGCCGCAGCCAGCGCAGCGATGATGCCCGCCATCGGCCGACTGGCCGCTCGGTTCGGGCGCGAGACGCTGCTGCTGACCATGCACCTGCTCCGCGGCGCCGCGCTGCTCCTGGCCGCCGCATCCACCAGCGCATGGCCGCTGTTCGTCTTCGCCGTGCTCTTCGGACTCTCCTCGTTCCCCGTCATCCCGCTGACCATCGCCGTGCTCTCGACTGGGCGCGATCCAGCGACACTCGGCCGGATCATGGGCCGAATCTGGCTCGTACACCAGGCCTGCGCCGGCCTCGGCGTCCTGGCCGGCGGGCTCACCCGCGCCATGACCGGAACCTACCGCCCCTACTTCCTCGCCGCCGCCGCGCTCATGGCCACCAGCAGCCTCCTCATCCACCGCCTAACCGCGACAACACACATACAGGAACCACTGACCGACCCATGCCACCAGCCACCAGCACCCGCCAACACCTGACCAGCGACACCCGCCCGCTCACCCCACACCCATCAGAGAACGGAAATCGCCTAGGACCATCACGTCCCACACCGAAGGCAGGCCCACCGTGCATCACCGCACCGCCGTCGTCAACGGCCGCACCGTCTTCTACCGCGAGGCTGGCGACCCGGCGTCGCCGACGCTGGTCCTGCTGCACGGCTTCCCGACCGCGTCGCACATGTTCCGGCGGCTGATCATCGACCTCGCCGACTCCTACCACCTCATCGCCCCCGACCACATCGGCTTCGGCTACTCCGACGCCCCGGCGGTCGCCGAGTTCGAGTACTCCTTCGACAACCTCACAACTATCGCCCTCGGCCTGCTCGACCAGCTCGGCCTCGACCAGTTCGCCCTGTACCTCCAGGACTACGGCGCCCCGATCGGACTGCGGATCGCCTCCCGTCAACCAGACCGGGTCGCCGCGCTGATCGTGCAGTCCGGCAACGCCTACACCGAAGGGTTCACCCCGTTCTGGGACCTGCTGTTCGCCCACGCCAAGGACCGCGCCGGCAACGAGGCCGCGGTCCGCAAGCTGCTCGAGCTCGACGCGACCCGCTGGCAGTACACCCACGGCGTCCCCACCGACCGGCTGGACCGGCTCACCCCCTGGACGCTGGACCAGGCATTGCTGGACCGGCCCGGGAACAGGGAAGTCCAGCTGCAGCTGTTCTACGACTACCAGTTCATTGAGGCCGAGCTCAGCGAGTCGGGAGTGCGTGGTCAGGTCAGAACAGGCGGAGGCAGCGTCAAGGGCATCGCGGTCTCCCAGATGGGCGGTGCGGAACCTTCATCCTCGAGAGACCTCGACATGTGCCCAGCCACTGACACACCGACCACATCTGCACCAACTGTGCAGAGCCGCCAAGTCTCTCCTGACGAGAAAGTCGATGTCGATGGCAATGAACAGATCCACATCCGCTACCGACTGCGTAATGCTCTTCACCGAATGAGAGCTGCGGCACCGGATCGGCGTTCAGTCTTCGTTGATGAGGCCGTCGGCTGAGCCAGCAAGGCTACGGTGTGCTGTTCCGCGGCCAGGTGCCGCTGTCGTGATGAAGAAGGCGGTTCGCGTACCGGGCGTAAACGGCGGCTACGCGATGCAGTGCGGCCTCCTCGACGTACTCGTCGGGGCCGTGCGAGACCTCGAACAGGCCGGGGCCGTAACCGAAAGCGGGAATGCCGACTTGGTCATACCAGCGGGTGTCCAGACAACCCGCGCATAGCTCGAACCGCGCTGGTGCCCCGGTGACCTCGGTGACACACTCACCGAGCAGCACGGCGGCCGGATGATCGAGCGTGGTGCCGGCTGGCGCAGCGACCTGCGTGACATCAATCGTTACCTCGGCACCGGCCTGCAGCGCCGCTTCGGAGATCAATCGGGTGATGCGGGTCAGCTCGGCCTCGACGTCCTCCTCGGGATTGAACCGACCGTCCACGGTGAAGTATGTCGAGCCCGGGACGACATTGAAGTTCGACCCGCCGCCGGACTTGCCGCCGATTACGACCATCGAGCCAGGGGCCTCGCCTGGACTGACCCGGTACGCCGTGCGCCGGTCACTCATTTCCTCCGCATAGGCCTCCAGCGGTGCCGCCACCTTGAGCATGTGCAGGAAGGAGTTGACCCCCTTGAATGCCTGCCCAACATGACTCGAACGGCCGTGTACGGTCACCCGCAACGACAACGCGCCCTTTGCCGCGTTCCAGATCACCTCGCCGCTCTGCTCGGCGGTGAGCATCGCCAGTGCGCGCGGATCGATCAGACCTGCGTGGCGCAGGTACCCGGACCCGACAGTGCTGCCGGTCTCCTCGTCACAGACCAGGTGAATGACGATCCGACCGTCCTCCGGCAGTCCCGATGCCCTGGCCGCCGCAGCCCCGTAAAGCATGCTGACGATGCCACCCTTCATGTCTGCGGTGCCGCGCCCGGTGATGCGGCCGCCGCCGCGCACCGCGGTGAACTGTGCTGGGTCCTGCGCCGGGACGACGTCGAAGTGCCCGTGGAAGTACACGATCCGGTCGCCGTCTCCGACAGCTCCCCGCACAACTCGGGCATCACCTGGCAGCACCAGGATCTCCGGGGCAAGGCCGAGACGGTCCATCGCGTCATGCAGTATCGCGGCGCACTCGGGCAGGCCGCGACCCGGCGGGTTCTCCGTCCGGCAGGCCACCAGCCTCGCCACCAGTTCGGCCATCTCGTCCGCGCGATCCTCGATCCACTCCATGGTCGGAAGGCTATGGCGGATCCGCCGGAAGATGGTTCCAACTTTCGCCTGCTCCAGCGCCCGAAATGGAAGACTTGTCGGTCATGGATCGGATCGACAGGCAGATTCTTGCGGAGCTCCAGCAGAACGGCCGGCTCACGGTCACCGAGCTGGCGGACAGGATCGGGTTGAGCCTGTCACCCTGCCACCGTCGGCTGCGCGAACTGGAGCGCACCGGCGTGATCACCGGGTACCGAGCACTGGTAGACCCGCAGGCGGTCGGGCTCGGATTCGAAGCGCTGGTGTTCGTCACCATGGGGCAGGAGGACCGCGACACGCTGCTCGGGTTCGAGGACGCGGTGACCCGGATTCCGAACGTGCTGCAGGCACAGCGGCTGTTCGGTGATCCGGACTACCTGCTACGGGTCGTCACTGCCGACCTCGAGGCTTACGCGAACCTCGAAGACGACGTGCTCGCCGCACTGCCCGGCGTAAAGCGGCTCACCTCCACGCTCGTGATGAAGCTGGTAGTTAGCGAGCGGCCGGTACCCGTCTGATCACTCATGGACACACCGGTGTGCGCGTCCGCGGCGACGACGACTTCGGTGTCGCCAGCGTGTCTACACTTCCGCCTCGGGCTGGTCCACGACGAGTCAGCGGATTATGCCGGCTGATCTATTGTGGAGCTCAATCGCTGCGCCATCAGTTCGGCTGGCTGGTCATGCACCTCCGGGTTGGTGTCGAGACGCCGCCGATGCGGGCGGGCCCTGCGGCGGTCGCCTGATGGTGCGTCTCGAACGGGCGACAGTCGCTGCGCGCATCAGCGTTGCGGCGCTTCTCGCGAGATCGTCGACGACGCACGGCCGAGACGATCCGTGATCCCCACGAACACTCTGTCAACGACGGCTGAAAACGGACCCTTTGGCGTCGGTTGAAAATGAGCCCCCTGCTGGTTGTCATGGTTGGTCCTCGGTGGCGGCGGGGATGCGGCCGAGGTCGTGGTTCTTGAGGCGGTAGGAGTCGCCCTTGAGGGCGATCACGTCGGCGTGGTGGACGAGGCGGTCGATCATCGCGGCGGCGACGGTGTCGTCGCCGAAGACCTCGCCCCAGCGGCCGAATTCCTTGTTGCTGGTCACGATCAGCGAGGCGCGTTCGTAGCGGGAGGAGACGAGCTGGAAGAACAGGTTGGCGGCCTGGTGCTCGAAGGGGATGTGTTGGGTCGGGGACGAGGCGCCGTGCACCGTTTCCGGTGTTGGTTTCCTTGTCCCCGCCCGCCGAACCGGACGCGCCCGTTGGCCAGGCATCCGGCTCTCCACGTGATCCGATGGGTCAGGCGAGCTATTCGCTGACCTGGCCGACGAAGGCCGCATCGTCGTGGCTGGTCCGGCGGAAGCGTGCTCCGTCGGGGTCGACCTCGTCGATGTTGTAAGGCGTGCTGATCTGCGTTCCGCGGAAGCGGTAGCGTTCGACCCGCATCTTCGCCGGGTTGTAGAGGACGAGTCCGCCCTCGGTGATGCGGTCGGCCCCGTAGTAGCGGCGCCGCAACTGTTTCCAGGTCAGGTGGGGGTGCTTGCGGCGGATCCACAGAAGCAGCCTCCACCACGCATACCAGCCGAGGTAGGAGAACGTCTTCTTCGATGCGCCGTAGCGGAAGTAGGCAGCCCAGCCCCGCAGGACCGGGTTGACCGTCCGCAGCACCTCCTCCAACGACAGCGATGTCGTACTTCGCCCCGTCAGTTTCTTGATCTTGTGCATCACCGACGCCAAGGCCTGCTTGGACGCGATGGTGAGCACGACGCGACGGCCGTCGCCCCAAGACCTGCGCTGGATGTGGAAGCCCAGGAAGACGAAACCGTCGTCGATGTGGGTGATATGGGTCTTCTCGTCCGACAGCGTCATCTTCAGCCTGCGGGCCACCAGCTCACCGATCTCGGCCTTGAGCGCCTCGGCCTCGGACTTCGTGCCGTGCACGAGCACGACGAAGTCGTCGGCGTAACGCACCAGCCGAAAGTTCGGCCGTCCCGTCCGGCGCCGATACTGCCGACGCCACGGCGGGCTCATCTCCTGGTCCCAGATCCGCGCGAAGTGCCGGTCCAGAACCGAGAGATAGATGTTGGCCAACAGCGGGGAGGCAACACCTCCTTGCGGAGTGCCCGTGAGGGTCTCCGCGAATCCACCATGCCTCTCGACAACCCCGGCCCGCAGAAACGCGCTGACCAGCCGCAGGACCTTGCGGTCCTTGACGCGTTCGCCCACCAGTTCCATCAAGACGTGGTGGTCGACATTGTCGAAGCAAGCCTTGATGTCGCCCTCGATGACCCATTCGTAGGTCGACGGCTTGCGGGTGAAGTGGTGGATCTCGGCGATGGCATCCTGGGCCCGACGCCCAGGCCGATACCCGTAACTGGACGGGTAGAAGTCGGCCTCGAAGATCGGCTCCAGGACCAGCTTGAGCGCCATCTGCGCGACCCGATCGCGCAGCGTCGGGATCCCCAGGTAACGGACCTTGCCGTTCTTCTTGGGGATCACCGCCTGCTCGACCGGCAGCGCCGTGAACGACCCGTCCCTGAGACAGCAGCGAAGCTCCTCCAGGAACGGAATCACACCCAGGCGTTCCTCGACGTGGAAGCGGGTAACCGCGTCCACGCCTGCTGTCCTGGCACCCCGGTTGCCGGACACCCGCTCCCAGGCCACCAACAGCGTGGCCCGGTCGCAGATCAAGTTGAATACATCATCGAACCGGCGGTCCGGCTCGTTCCTTGCCCATCGGTGCAGCTTGAGCTGGTGATCGAGTACCCGCTGCTCGGCCTCACGTATCCCTGGCCAAGCCGACGGCGCGTCGTTATTCAACAACGTTCCTTCCCGACAGCAGCGTCGCTGCCATCACGCTGTCGCCCTTCCCCATGTGACCGGCTTTCCCGGCCTCGGAGTACTACGGCGACTCCGCCACGATCTGGCGTCATCAGCGGGCGTCGCGCCTGCCCGCCGCCCGGCCGGCTGCCAGGCAGGGAGGGCGATGCCAGATCGCTTCCCACGTTCACTGAGGATCTCTGCGACGGCTTCGGTGCCCAGCTATACCCCGGCAGCATCGCCACGGACCGCACATCGCAGTCTTGGTCCGGGCCTCCCAACGCCCATCGGATGAAGGCGTGGGGAGAGGACAGGCCATCGGCTTCGGCACTGTCCAGCACTGCAAAGCGGCCCATCCACCAGATTCGGCAGGCCGCTGACGACTCACGAGACGTCAACCACTGGTTCAGTTTCCTTGCACCCATTCCGTCTTCGCTTGCGGGCACGAACCGTCTGGTGGTGCCGGTCCGTCCCTACGTTGTCGAGGCTGCTCCCGGCCTCACCCCCAACCCGGGGATCGGCCTGCCTCCAGCTTCAACCGGTCACTGCGATGACCGGCGGCGGACACCTCCTTCCGCGAGATCCATCAGCGCCTCGTGGCGCACAGCCGACCTCGTCGACGACCAGCAGGGGGTAGCGGCCCAGGCGGCGGAGCTCGTCTTGGAGCCGTCCGGTGGTGTGGTGTTCGGCGAGCCGGTCGACCCATTCGGCGGCGGTGGCGAACAGCACCCGGTGCCCGGCCTGGCAGGCACGGGTCGCGATCCCGGTGGCCAGGTGCGTCTTGCCGGTCCCGGGCGGGCCGAGGAACACGACGTTTTGTTTGCCGGCAATGAAGTCCAGGGTGCCCAGATGGGCGATCAGGTCGCGTTTGAGGCCGCGGGCGTGGTCGAAGTCGAACTCCTCCAGACTCTTGCGCGCCGGGAACCGGGCGGCGCGGATCCGGCCCTCACCGCCATGGGATTCCCGGGCTGAGACCTCGCGTTGCAGGCAGGCGGCCAGGAACTCCTCATGGGTCCAGGACTCGGTCCGGGCCCGGTCGGCCAACCGTGGGATCACCTCTCGCAGGGTCGGTGCCTTCAACGCCCTGGTCAGAAACGCCAACTCGGCGGTCACGTCGCGGCTTGCCTTGGCTGTGGTTCGCGTTGCCATCACGCCAGCTCACCTGGCCGTGATCCCGAATGCGGCGTCATAGACCGACAGGTCCCGACGCTCGACCACCACCGCGGTGGCAGTGACGGTGCGGCCGGGGTGCGCGTCGTCGCGCGGACCGCGGACGCGTGGTGGGCCAACCGCCGCGCCGTCTGACGGTGGGCTGGGTCGGTGATGGTTTGGTGCCGGGCCCAGCACCGCTGATGGCGTCCGACCACGGTCCCCGCGCAGGTGATCGTGACGCGGGCCAGATCTGCGACCACGTCGACGAACCGGCCCACCACGGCAGGGTCGACCGAGTAGTCGTTCGAGGCGACTCGCACGTAGTAGTCCCGCGGCAGCCGGACCCGGTTGGTCCACCCGATCGCCGGCGGTGCGGGCGGCAGGGCAAGCATCGCGTCCCGGTCCAAGGCCCACCGAGCGACCGGGGCGCAGCCGATCCGCCGGGACCACCGTGTGTTCGCCCCTGCCAGCCACTCGGTGAACTGGCGGTTGAAGTCCTCGGGGCCGCTGAACCCCCGGCCGGGCAGGAACGACGTCTCGAAGTAGCCGTTGTTCCGCTCGGTGATCCCCTTGGCTTCCGGATCGCGCGGGCGACACAGGTGCACCCCGATGCCCAGGCTGCCGCGGAAGGCCTCGAACTCGACCGTCAGACTCGGCCTGCCCCGGCGCCAGCAACCCACCGCGCCCTCGTTGTCCCACACCAGCTGGCGTGGCACCGCGCCGATGGCCTGGATCAGCTGCCAGTGCCCGGCGATCAGGTCCGGTGCCGTCCGGGACGGGATCATCACCGCCCACCGCATCCTGGAATAGCACGCCGTCGTCACCAGCACCGGCGGCGACCCGGCATGCCCGGCACCCAGCGGAACCAACACCGGCGGGAACCACAAGTCGCACTGCGCCCGGTGGCCCGAGTCGTACTCGGTGCGCGACGCCGGATCCGGCGGCAGGTAGTACGGCCGCAACGCCCGGACCCGATCCTTCAGCACCGTCAGCCCATGCGGCCACTCGAGCCGCTCGGCGATCACCGTGGCCGGCATCGTCGGCGTCTCGCGCAGCAACTCCCGGATCCGCGGCTCCACCGCGTCCACCACCGACCCCCGCGGCGGCCGCGAGTAAGCAGGCGGGCCATCGCTGGCCAACGCCCGCCGGACAGCGTTCCGCGAGATCCCCAGCTTCCTCGAGATCGCCTTGATCGCCATCCCCTCCGACCGGTGCAACCGGCGGATCTCAGCCCAGTCCTCCACTGTCATCACCCTTCACAGGGTCACGCAGGGGGTTCATTTTCAGCCGCCGATACAGGGTCACTCTTCACCCGACGTCGACACACTCGACCCGCCCGCCTCAGAGCCCGATCTCGATCCCCTTCTGCTCAGAACGGGCGGCCGCCCGTCCGCCTACTCGTCCTCCGCCTGACCACTGCGGCAGCGCACGGACAGGCACCGCAAACAGACCCGTGTCACCGGCCACCAGCGCCCGTCAACACCTGACCCTGCTGTGCCCGTCCGGTCACCGCCCACACATCACAGAACCGAATTCTCCGTGACCGGCACGGCCCACCGCACCGGCGAGGGGCTCGCCAGCCCGACACCGGCGCGCAATCTCGAACTGGCCGGAAGGCAGAACGAGGCGAGCGCGGCCCCCAGCCGGATCGGAGCCGGGCCCCAGCGGCGGGCTGCCGAACGGGAGAACGAGCGGGGCAGGTCGTCGGAACCGGGACAGGGCTGCTGCACGCGTGCGGGATTGGGTGATCGGGCCTGCCTGGCACCACGGCCCCAGTGCCCGCACGCATGCTGCACCGGGTCGATCGCCCATGCGGTAAGCAGCCTAGGTCTCAGCCGGCGGCCCAGCCCGGCTGGATGACTGCCTGAGGGGTGATGTCGAAGTCCTCGCTGACTGGCGCACGCAACCAGAACTGTGCTGGACCGGCATGGCGCGGCAGCCGGCGTTTGCCGCGAGCTGCGGCAGGCGTCGCCGGCGGGAGTTCTTCCAGCGCAAGACCCACCCGCAGATGCGGCCGGGTTCATCGCCCGCGCCCTGCTGGCCGGTGACCGTGCGGTGCAGCGGGCGTTCGAGCAGACCACCCGCTCGAGGTCGACCTGTTCGGCGTCAACAGAGCCAGCCGCCCAAGCAGCGGCGACAGCGCCGGGAACCGCAAGGGCGACCGGTGCGTCCGGTACCACGGGTGCACCCGGCGCGCCCAACTGCTGACGCCGCTCGACGGCGCGCACGACAAGCGCCTCACGCTCGTGACGCTCGCGAGGGTGGATGACGGCGTACGAGGCGGCCCTGGCCCGGCACGTTTGGCACCACGTGGGCGGCCGCGCGGAGAAGCACTACCTGCGCTACCTCGACCGCCCGGTTATCACCCTGTGTGACGTCGAACGACTCGCCGCAGGCATCGGGCTCCTCGACGACAACAAGTTCGACCAGGAGGGCTCGCAGGACTGACAGTCGACCGGGCGGCGGCCCGTACGGAGCAGCTCCTCAACCGCGCCATACGGGCCCCTGCTCTACGACTGATGGCTTCCTGACCCAACAGGAGACCGGGTGCCTCGGCCCGTCGCTGCACTGGGAGTTAGCGTGGCTAGTGCGGTGGGCGGCAAGCATGCGGCCACGGCTATGACCTGGCTTCACCGCAGGCCCGGCCGTGACCAGTTGTACCTGACGCCGGGCCTGCTTCCCGTCCCACCCCAACGTGCGAAGCGCACGGGGTCGGGCCGGCGATCCAAGATGGAGGTTTGTAATGGCGAAGATGACGTCGACGCGCAATCAGGGCATGCCATGGGTCCGTCACCGACTACCAACACATCGACTGATGGCCCACCTTCAGCCTTTCCGACACCTTCATCGTCGCCGGGTTCACAGTCCTCGCCACCCAGCTACCAACCCGGCGCGCCGAGGGACAACAGACACACACCGACGCCCACCCAGCCGGCGATCGGACACCCGCGGACCGTCGGAGAACAACAGTCCAACCAAGACGGCCCCGCACGGTCTCTCCTGGGAGATCGCCGCCGTGGCCCGACCCGAGAGCCGGCGACCATGACGCCCAGCTGGGCCGGGCGGGTCGATTACGCCCCTGGACGGATGACGTTCACCGGGGCGCTGGGCTCCGCCGGGCTCCATGCCCACGCTGCCGTGCAGGTGCTTGACCTGCAGACCGGCGCAGCCGTCCTGCGCGACCGCGCAGGACGAGAATGCCGGGTAACCGGAACCGCGGTTATCCCGACCATGATCGACCACGAGATCCTCGCTACCCCCGGCACGATCGGATCGATCACCTACCTCGACCCCAGCACGCCCGAGGCCACCGACCTCCGCGGCCGTGGTACAGACGTATCCGGCGCCGAGGCATGGATCTGTCCCGCCCCGGATTCGCTGCATGCGGCCGATGATCCAGCGCAGCTGCACCCAGTGTTACGGCTCGCACTCGACACCGCCGCCGGCATGATCAACGGTCCCCTGCCGCTGCCCGAGTTGGCAGCCGCAGTCGGGATGTCACCGAGCCGGCTCGGGCACCTGTTTCAAGAGCAGCTCGGACTCACGTTCCCGGTGTGGCGCCGCTGGGCACGGCTGCAACACGCCCTGTCCCAAGTCGCCGATGGCACCACGCTGACCGCCGCGGCGCACGACTCAGGGTTCGCCGACAGCGCCCACCTCACCCGCGCATGCCGCGCCATGTTCGGCATCACCCCGAGCCAAGCCATCACCGCACTGCGCCAGGGCTAGCGGATCTGTTCAAGCCCGACGACGAGCGCCTGGACCAGGCTGGCGGTCATGGGAACACTGCTAACGGCGCCCTCCAGCCGGGCTGTGGTCGGCGTGCCTGCACCACAACTCAGGCCACACATCATCCGCTACATCGGATACCTGCAAGCAGGATTCCCGCCGGGGCTGCACAGCGGCCTGCCCTCCAGCTACATGACCCTGATGATCAACCTGGGACCGCCAATCGAGGTCGCAAGCTCACCGGACCCACGCCAACCCGCGACCTCGCTGCAGGCCATGCTCTTCGGCCTGAACACGAGATCGGTCGTGTTCAAGCACGGTGGCAACGGGCTCGGCATCTCGGTAGATCTCAATCCCCTGGCGGCGCGTACTGTGCTCGGCCTGCCCGCCGGTGAGGTCATGAATACGGTGGTACATCTCGACGATATCCCTGGACTGGAAGGCAAGTTCCTGGTCGAACGTCTTCACGCGGCCTCGAGTTGGGCCTACAGATTCGCTGTGCTCGACGAGCACCTCACCGCCCTGCTCGACGATCGGGCACCCGCGCCCGCGGCAGAAGTCAGGTACGCCTGGCAACGGCTCACAACTGATCCTCCGGTCACCGACGTCGCCGACCTCGCCCGCGAAGTGGGGTGGAGCCGCAGATACCTGACCAGACGGTTCCATCAAGAGGCGGGCGTACCCCCACGCCAACTCCGCAGAATTGTCCGGCTGGAACGCTCGTCCGCTCTCATCGGCGCCCGCAACAGCCTAACGAGGGCGGCGATCGCTTCCCTGTCCGGCTACTACGACCAGGCCCATATGCTCCGCGAATGGCAGATACTGGCCGGTTGCACACCCTCACAGTGGCTAACCGAGCCGATGCCGTCGGTCACCTACGGGAACGCAGTCCCGTCGTGACATCCAGGTGAAGCACACCTGCGCGCAAGGCACGATCACAACGGTTGTTCCTCAGCCACAGGTAGGCACCGCATGGTTACATGCGCGGCCCGCGTACGTCGTCGAACCGATCAACAGACATCGTCGCCAACACCAGCAGTTGACCGATCTCGCCGTCCAGCGCGGCGACGTCGGTGCACGCAGCACCCGAGCCGCGTGATCCACCCCGACCTGCGCCTGCGGTAGTGCATAGCTTGCCGCGCGCCAATAGGCTGCGCCCGGGGTTCATCGCGACGAACTCGCCCCGTTCGCGGAACTGTTCGGTCTCGGCGTCGAGCCAGCCGGTGACGTCGGCGCTGGCGCGTGGCCCGGTACCTACCCGAGTAGCCCTTGGGTCGACATCGTCGCGGAACTCGCGGGGGTAGGGCTTTGGGACAGCAACATCCTTCCAGGCCCACCTCACGGCAAGCCAACTCAGATATCACCTATCCCTGCAGCAGACCCTACCCGTAGGTGTAGTTGCTGACGTAGAGATGCTCGCCATAGGACACGAAGCGCGCATCTCCGCGAGCACCATCACTGTCCCTTACAGCCTTCACCCAATGTGTGACGTTGTCGCCGTTCACGTCAGAAACGTCGAACGCGTACACGTTCCAATGCGTCGCGTGGGCCGGTGCCGATCATGGCGAAAGCTGCCGCTACTAACCCAATTTGTAGGCTCGTCTGAAGATGGTCCTCACATGTGGCTCCACAATGCTCATGTCAGTCTCTCGGTTAGGCTGACAACCGTCTATTTCGCAGAACGCTACACATGCTGCGGATGCCTGACTTGTACCGACGGAACCGGCCTCGCCGATGATGCGACCGCCTCCCCCGTGCCCGACGCCACTCGACGCCGACAGCTACCGAACCAAGGTCAGGTTGCCGCGGTCAACGGACCCGAGCCTGTTCGGATCGCATGTGACGCCCTGCGTGCGACCGGTATCCGGTCGATCCGCTGCGCCGCCGCACGAAACACCAGCAGATAACACCAGGACCGGCCGCCAGCGATTCGGTGATCGGATCGCTCCTGCCGCTCACCCAGGCGAAATCCACGCACGCCTGTCGCGGCCCTTTCGACGCCGGAGGTCGAGCTGCTGCCGGTCACTGTTAGCCAACCCGCTCACACCTGGTTAGAAGTCACGGTCCTCCGGCGTGCTCGACTGGTTTGACGAACCAGCTCGGCAGATGGCTCCAATTCATTGTTGGTGATAGGCGCGCATCAGTTCACCTGACGAGCACGGTGACGCATCCAGCGACCTGCCGATGCTCCCCGCCCGCTGTGTGCAGCGCCGTCCAAGCGGCTATAGCGTCGACGACATCGACGAGTCGGCGGATCGTGTCGTCGTCGGCCAGCTCACCCTTGTCGTCCATCAGCTCTCCGGCGTGTGGGATGAAGGGCATCGGAGAGGGCATGACCAAGCCCCCACCGGCAGCAGCATCTGCCGCAGCTGCGACTGCGCGATGCGGGTGGCGCAGGGGCCGGTGCTCGCGCCGATCACTGCCACCGGCTTGCCTATCAGCTGGTCGGAACGCCACAGCCAGTCGATCAGGTTCTTCGTCGACCCGGGAATGGACTGGTTTTACTCCGGCGTGGCCAGCAAGACGCCGTCCGCGCCCTCGACTGCCGTCCGCAGCGCGACGACCCCGCCAGGGAGGTCGCCCTCGAGGTCCTCGTCGAAACTCCGGCACCGACTTCAATCCTTGGTAGACCGTGAAGTCGACGCCGTCGGCGGCGGCCCGACCGGCCGCTCGCAGGACCGCGTGGTCGTGTGAGGCGCGGCGGAGGCTGCCGGAGATGCCGAGCAACTGTACCCTCATGCTGCCGGCTCCACGGCGACGGCGAAGACGGCGGCGATGTGGTCTGACGTCGGGCCGATGAGCCGGGGGTCGTAGAAAGTCGATCTGTCCCCTCGCGCGCAGCCACAGCTGGTCCTTGTGAACGGTGAGCCGCTCGCAGAACCGGTGCGACAGGTCGGGGTTCAGCGCCCGCCCGGAGTGAACCATCAATGTCGCGCCCTCATCTGATCTGTAGCGGCCACCGTGGCGGACGGCAGCGAGTAAGCGAAGGACTGCACCGCGAAGCGGCTCGCCCTGGCGTTCACAGGGGCAAGCGGGTCGAGCCCGAGCGAGCCGAGGTCGAGGGCCGCGTGGTCGAACTCCGCTAGGTCGAACGCGTCTCCCTGGACGCGGCGTACGTTTATCGCGGGCCTCCAACCAGATCCGCTCACCACCTTGTACGACAGCGCTTGGCCGTGTACGCCGAGGTAGCGCTTGACCTCGAAATCAAGAACGGACGGTTCGAGGGCGCAGTGCTGACCCATGAATTCCCGACCCAGCGAAGGGTTCCAAGTCCCGGTACGGCAGCGAGAACTGCAGGTGCTTGGTGACCAGGATCGAGTCAGCGGTTCGCCATCCTTGCCGACCCGGTCGGTCATCAAGCCGACAGGCTCCATCGAGGGCGCTCGAGGCGTCCCAGGTCGCGCAGCAGCCGGGACTCGTGCATCGCGAGGTGCTCCAGCACCTCCTTGATCGGGTACAGCTGGCGAGGCGATTGGTGGGTTCGTTGGGCGAGGGCCAGGCGGCGCATACAAAGCAGGGATCTGAGTCTCGAGTCTGCCATCTCTTGCCGCTCCAGGGTGCCGAGTTCGGCGTCCAGAGCTGCTCCCGCCGGCGGTTGGTCGCGTGGCGTCAACCGGCTGGTCGAAGGTGTACCGGAGCGCTGCTAGACCTACAGGTCCAGCGTCAGGTCGCTGGTCGGTCTGGCGCAGCACAGCAGCGTGTTGCCTGGCGCGGGAAGATCGAGAGGTTCGGGTTGGTAGGTAACGTTGCCGGCAACCACGGCGGTCTCGCAGCGGTGGCATACACCAGTGCGGCAGGACCAGGTCACCGGCACGTCGCACTCCTCGGCCAGGTCCAGGAGGCTGCGCCAGCGTGCGCTGTCGAAGCCCGCCGAGATCCTGGAGCGGGCAAAGCTGACCTGCGGTCCTCCGACGGCTGGCGGACTGGGCTCGTGTGGGTGCCGCAAGACGATGTGCGCGCTGATCGTCCCGAAGGTCTCGGTGCGGACGTCCTCGGCATCGATGCCGAGGCGTTGCAGCATGCCGCTCACCTCGGCCATGAATCCCGGCGGTCCACACAGGAAGGCCTGACTGTGCGGCGACAGCCGGAGGGCCGTCAGGTGCTCGCCGGCGAGGCGCCCCGCCGCGTCGAAGTGCTCACCGAGCTGGTCCTGCGGCCTTGGCTGGGTGTAGAGCACCAAGGACGTGGCCTGTGGCAGCGCGGTGAGCAACTCTCGGGCCTCGTCGGCGAAGGCGTGTTCGGCGCCGCAGCGGGCCACGTGAATCCAGGCCACCGGCCGGGGGCTATGTCGCTCGGCCAGGGCACCGAGCATGGCGAGCACGGGTGTCACACCGATACCGGCGCTGATCAGGACCACGGCGCCGACTCCGCCGGGCTCGAGTACGAACGAGCCTCGCGGAGCACCGAGCTCGACCACGTCGCCGGCCTTCAACATCTCGTGCACGATTGCGCTGGTGCGCCCCGAGCGCTTCACGGATATGCGCAGCGAGCGCCCGTTGCCATGCGCCGAGAGCGAATAGCTGCGCGTCAGCGCTGCAGCCAGTCCGTCGGCCAGTCGCAGAGTGATGAACTGGCCGGGACGGTGCGGCGGCGCTGCCGTCCCGTCCGCAGGCTCGAGCAACAGTGAGCGCACGCCGGCGGTTTCGGAGACTGTCTGAACGATGCGGAACTCCCGGAATCCGGCGTACGCCGGAGGGTGCCCGGCGAGCGGCGACAGTCCACGGTTTCCGAGCTGTCCAGCGTGGTGCTGATCTAACAGCTGGCGGAAGGACTGCTTCCAGCCCTCGGGGAGCGCCGGGTTTTCCAGCGCCATGCGCATGGTGTGGTCGTCGTGGTCTGGGGTGTAGAGCAGGTCCGAGACGCGCCTGACGCTCAGGCCGTGCGGACCCGTGCTGGTCCGGACGATCGGGTCGCCAACGCCGACCTCACCCTCCTCGAGCACTCGCAGGTAGAACCCTGGGCGGCCATGGCCGGTGAGTAGCGCCGGCATCCGCGGCTCGTCGAGTCGGATGCCGACCTTGTAGCAGGTGACCCGCGGCTGGGTGACCTCGAACAACGCCGAGCCGATGGCATACCGGTCGCCGATGCAGACGTCCTCGTCGGACAGGCCGTCGACAGTGAAGTTCTCGCCGAATTGCCCGAACCCAGGCAGCGAGCGTCGTAGCTGCCGCTCCCAGTACCGATACGAGGCGACCTGGTAGACGAACACGGCCCTGTGTTCTCCGCCGTGCCCGACGAGATCCGCTTGCGCATCCCCGGCGACGTTGAGCCTGTCGACCCAACGGCGGTCCGGCACGGGCTCCTTCCAGATCGCGCTGCGTACCTGCTGGCCTCGCCAGGCGATCGTGCGGGGCTTCCCGACATTGACGGATACGAGTCTCATGGGTGATGCATCTTCCTGGCAGGCTCGATTCTGAATGGGGGCCTGGCGGGGCGGACGCACCACACCAGGTGGTGAGCGTCTGCATTCAGCCGACGTGGCGGCCGAGGAAGTCGCGGATCCTTTCGGCGATGAAGTCAGACTCCTCCTCCAAGGCGAAGTGCCCGGTGTCGAGCAGGTGCAACTCTGCCTCGGGTAGGTCGCGCAGGTAGGCCTCGGCGCCCTTGGGGCCGAAGATCTCGTCGTTGCGGCCCCAAACGATGAGCGTCGGCGGCTGGTACACACGGAAGTACTCCTGGAAGGCGGGGTAGCCGTCGAGGTTGTTCTTGTAGTCGCGGAACAAACTGAGCTGGATCTCGCGATTGCCCGGTCGATCCAGGTTGGCGTCGTCGAGCGTCCAGGCGTCGGGGGAAATGTTCTCCGGGTCGCGGGTCCCGTGCGTCCACTGCCACTGGTTGGCCTCGTGGGTGAGGTACTTGCGCACCTCGGCCTCCGTCTCGGGGTTGGGGTCGGTCGCGTAGGCGAACAGCGGCTCCCAGAACGGCGTGAATCCCTCGAGGTAGGCGTTGCCGGACTGGGTGACGATGGCCGCGACGCGATCAGGGTTTCGCTGAGCCAGGCGGAGTCCGATCGGTGCACCGTAGTCCTGGATGTAAACCGAGAATCGGTCCAAGCCGAGCTCGTCAACGAACCTGAGGATCAGTTCGTAGAAGGACTCGAACGAGTATTCGAAGTCGTCGGCCGAGGGGAACGAGCTGTGTCCGAAGCTTGGGTAGTCCGGCGCCACGAGGTGATAGCGGTCGGCGAGCTTGGGGATCAGGTCGCGGTACATGTGCGATGAGGTCGGGAACCCGTGGAGGAGCAAGAGCGTCGGGTTGGCCGGATCACCGGCCTCGCGGTAGAAGATGTCCAGACCGTCGACGTCGACGAAACGGTGCTTGGTCTGTGTGCCTGGTCCGGCAGCGGTGTCGGGGTTCATTGCGACTGCTCCTTCGTGGGCCCGGTTACTGGCGATTGCGGCCTCGGCGTGATCTCGATCCGCCGCGTGCCGCGTGGGTGCCACAGGGTCGGCGATGATCGAGGGCACGCTCGGTGCGGACTCGCAATTCACGGTTGACAGCACACCGTGTGGCGGCGGGCTCGGTCGTCACCCGCAAGTGGGGTTCAGAGTGGAATTCCCGCGAACCCCGCAGGTAGCCCCTGGCCCGAAGGTGGTAAGGCGCGGGGCAGACCTCCGAGGCGAAAGCCGCGTGTATGCGGCCGGAGACGCACAGCGAGATCAAAGGCGGGTCTGCGTCGGCGGTCAGGCGGCGATAAATGCCTCCACAACGCCGGGCAATCTCCTGTGATGTGGTGAGTGGTGCAGGCAATGAGTGAACAGCCTGAGACATCCTCTCGAGAATCGGCGGCCGATCGGTCGACCGGCTTGGTGGCGACCAAGCTGTACCTGCCACGGACGCCTCCGGGCTTCGTTCCGCGCCAGCGACTGGTGGAGCGGCTTGAACAGGGGCTGGCGCGGGAATTGATGCTTGCGTGCGCGCCAGCCGGGTTCGGCAAGACCGCCATGCTGGCCGAATGGAGCCAACGGCGACGGCGTCCGGTGGCGTGGCTTTCGCTGGACATCGGTGACGACGACCCCGTGCGTTTCTGGCGCCATGCCGCTGCCGCACTGGACCGAGTGCGGCCCGGCATCGCTGATCGGGTCACCCCGCTGCTCACTCGACCGGCGCCGGCGACGTTCGAGGGTCTGGTCTCGGCATTGATCAATGAGCTCGCAGCCGATCCGCAGGAGCTGGTGCTGGTACTTGACGACTACCACCTCGTGGACGCTCACCAGGTGCACACCTCGATGACGTTCCTGCTTGAGCACCTACCACCGGCCTTCACCTCGTGCCGGCCAGCCGATCGGACCCCCAACTGCAGTTGGCGCGGCTGCGGGCACGCGGTCAGCTCGCCAAACTACGCGCGAACGAAATGCGCTTCACCATGGACGAGGCGGCGGCATTCCTCCACGATGCGGTCGGGACCGACCTACCCAGGGAGGCGGTAGCGGCGTTGGCGACCCAGACCGAGGGTTGGGCGGCCGGGCTGCAACTGGCGGCGTTGTCGCTCCAGAGACATCCTGACGCCGCTGGGCTCGCGGCGACCTTCTCCGGCAGTCATCGCTATGTCCTCGACTATCTGACCAGCGAGGTACTCGAGCTCCAGCCCGAACCCGTCCGCACGTTCCTGTTGGAGACGTCGGTGCTGGAACGGCTGTGCGGAGCACTGTGCGACGCCGTCACCGGCCGCAGCGACGGACAGGTGATGCTCGAGACGATCGAGCGAGCCAATCTGTTCTTGGTGCCGCTGGACGAGGTACGCGGTTGGTGGCGCTACCACCATCTGTTCGCCGACCTGCTCCGTACCGGCTGCAGAAGGGGCAACCACAGCGCGCGCTGGTGTTGAACCGCAATGCAGCCGCCTGGCACGAGGAGCACGGCATGGCCGACGACGCCGTAAGGCACGCGGCTGCGAGGGACGCCGCCTGGGCCGCTCGGGTGATCGAGCAGAATGCCGACGCGCTCCACCTGCGCAGTGAGAGCGCAACCCTGCAGCGCTGGCTCGCTGCGATGCCCGCCGACTCGGCTGGCTCCTCGTCTCGGCTGTCACTCGTGCAGGCCCGCCTGGCCCTTCTCAGCGGACGAGTGCGACCGGTCGAGGGGCTGCTCGATGCCGCCGAGAGCGTGGAAGGGCGATCCGGGCGCAGCCGATGAACCCTACGAGCCGTCTGTCGGCCGGGACGCGAGTGTCTTTACTAATGTCCCCGCGATGGTCGCGGCCAGTCGCGCCTTTCTGGCCGAGCTCCACGGCGATGCTGACAGCACGATCTCTTTCGCCTCGCGGGCCCTTGATGAGCTCGGCGAAGGGGACTGGATGCTTCAGTCGCTGGCCCGTGGTCACATTGCCATCGCCGAGTGGATGCGTGGCCGACTTCCTCAGGCCGAGCGCAGCTTCGGCAAGCTCATTGAAGAATGGATGGCGGCTGGCGCGTCCACCCTCGTCGCCTGGGGCTGCCATCACCTTGGCCAGATCCAGCGCGCCCGGGGCGACCTGGATGCGGCGCTCGACACCTACCAAAGGATGCTCGCGATGGCGACAGCGTCGAGCAGTTCGCGCCTGCCGGCTGCCGGCGTCGCCTATGTGGGGATGGCGGAGGTGGCATACCAGCGTGACGAGCTCGATAGTGCCCTCGGCCTTGTCACGGATGGGATTCCGCTGTGCCGCCGGCTCACCTACACCCAACCGTTGGCCAACGGCCTGGCTACCCTGGCGTTGATCCGCCACGCGGCGGGCGACAACGTCGGCGCGCTGGACGCCATCACCGAGGCCGAGCAGATCGCTCCCAGCCCGGAGGTCGCCGATCTGCTCGACCCGGTCTGGGCGCAACGCGCACGGCTGCTCCTTGCCGATGGCGACATGGCCGCGGCCGCCCGCTGGACCGAGCAGCGCGGCCTGGGGGCGGACGAGGAAGTGATCTACTCACGAGAGCCGGCGTATCTGATGCTCGCGCGGATGTTGCTCGCCAGCCACGCAGCCGATCGAGCGATCCGCCTGCTGGGACGCTTGTACGGCCATGCGGCGGCCCACGGCCGCACCGGCAGTCTGATCGAGATCCAAGCGCTCATGGCGCTGGCGCTGGAGGCCGACGGGGATCAGGCGCGTGCAGTGACCACCCTGGCTGCGGCTGTCACTCACGCGCACCCACAGGGCTACATCCGGGTCTTCGTAGACGAAGGTCCCGCGATGGCCGCCTTGCTAGGGCAGCTCATCGCTAGCCAGCCACGACCTCTCACCGCTTCTGGCACCGTGCCCATGGGCTACGTCAGCCGGCTGGCGAGGGCGAGTCGACGGGACGCCGCCTGCCTGGGCTCTGCCAAGGGATCGAGCCCGGCGACCGCCGGTGACATGGTCACCGCGCTCAGCGACCGCGAACTACAAGTCTTGTACCTGGTCGCGGCCGGCAAGCAGAACCGCGAGATCGCCGACGAGCTCTACATCACGCGCGACACGGTCAAGAAGCACGTCACCCACATCTTCGACAAGCTCGGCGCGGCCAACCGCACTCAGACCACCGCCCGCGCACGGGACCTCGGCCTCCTCAGCTGACCGGCGGGCCGATGCCAGGGCGATCGGCACGTTAGCTGGTGTACGGTGCGCCGACGATCCAGCCGCCGATGTGGTCTGGGCTGGACTTGGATGTGTTCGAGTATGACCTGGGCGCCGACCCAGATCGTGCCGGGCTCCATCACCCAGCTGTCGAGGCCAGGTCGACCGCCGAATCTATGACGGATGCCCCGGAAGACGTCAAGGTCTTGGGCCCCGGTGCCGGGGTCGATGGAGGTGACAATACAGCGGCCACGGAAGGAGTGGATGCCGATAACGGCCTCGCCGATGACCAGGGCGTGCCCCGGCGAGTCTTGTTCGGCGCGTGCCGGTACGCCACCGATCAAGAGGTTAAGGCGGAGTCGGCGCACGTCGGCGCCGAGCTCGGCGACTGCTCCGTCGGTGGCGACAAGCAGGTTGAGCACGTCGAAGCGCTCCGGCGCGGCGTAGGCAACCAGCCCGGCGTCCGGTCCAGCCGCGGCCTGCACTACCTCGGCGGCAACCGGGGTGTCCCATGGGTGACCGACCACCCAGGGGACACCGCTAGGTCCGGTGGCGGCGGGATGGTCAGCAGCCGGTGCCGGGTTCGCCCGGTCAGCGGTCCGCGGCGGGCCCGGACATGGACGGTCCGGTCACCGGCGATGCCATCGGCTGTCAGCCGCGTCGAGCGCCTCGCCGGCCAATGACTTGACCGGATAGCGCCACAGTCCCTCGACGTACACCATTGCCCTCCCGCGTCTGGTCAGGCGATGACAACCGGGAATCAATCTCGACCCCCCGGCGGCCTTGTTGAAGTAGTTCGTCAGCACGTTGAGCGCGACATGCCCTATCATCTCCGCGATCCCCTCGTCGGTAACCCCGGCCGCCCGGGCGAGATCCGCAACGCCGTGGATCTCCCGCAGCTTGGGCGCCAGACACTTGGTCCCGTGATCGAGCTCGGCTTCGAGGCTGTTGATGTCGATGTCAGCTGACGGATTCGCTCGATCAGATCGGCGGCAAGCCGCGTGATGACACTGTCGTGGCAAGCGAGCCCGTCCGCGGAGGCGCGGAGAGCGCTTGAACGCGGTCAGGCAACGAGGGCGTGGATCCCACTCCGGGCCGATCTCGTGCAGGTGCCAGCGAAGCCGGATGATGTGCCGGGTGCGCTAGGCGATCAGGTCTTCCCAGTGCCCGGGGACGGCACGGTCCTCGACCTCGGCGGGCCGCTGGCTGATCATCGCCTCCGGTGTCACGTGACCGTTGGCCCGCTGGCGGGCTCTGGAGCGGGGGGACGCGAAGCGCGCCTCTCCTTCAGCCCGGTGTTCCAGTGGACCGACCACAAGATCGACGTCCATGCCTTTCCTGCACCCGCGCCCTCATAGTCGCCCGCCTCGTGGTGCACGAGACCGGGGCTGCGCCAGGCACACCCGACTGGTGCGCCGTAGTCCTGGTGTAGACCAAGAACTCGTCTAGCACGAGCTTGTCCAGGCGCTCCAGCATCAACGCCGGAGTCCTTCCTTGGTCTGGGGGCGGGGGCAGCGGCCAGGCCCGGAACCGGGAGGGTGATCCCGGGCGGCCACTGCCCACGCCCGGTCATCCCCGCTCGGCCGCCGGGCGCACCAAGGACTCCGGCGGCGTTCCAGGCCGCGCGTCTGGATAATGACGTGTCTGCACGAAGATGCCTTTCGAGACAATTGACAGCACGGCAATGCCATCAACGATGGACGGTGCGGACGCCACGTGGCGTAATCGCTGACGAATGCGCAAGCGACAGCATGGCATTGTGAAAGGAAATGAACACGGCGCGGGCGGCTCCATTCATATGTCGTTGCGCTCGTCGTACCCGGACGGTCGGTCTGGACATGCAGTCTTCCGACGTCCGCCTGGCAGCACGTGACCCGAGGGTGGAAGCCCGGTTGGAGTCCATCGCACCGGACGCCGGTTGGGGTTCTATGGCTTGCAGCCGATCACGCCGCGCAGGCATGTGGCTTGTACCGAGGGAACCGATCTTGGAAGCGCGACAGCGACGGGCATCCTGGCCCGGGCGGACGTTTCTGGCATGCGCGTCCAGCAGACTCCTGCTCAGGCACACGACCCGGTCACGTCACGGGCGCCGCTGTTCTCATCTCCGTGAACACTCGGTCCGCTGGACTCGTGAGCGCCCGCTCAGCCGCAATGTGGATGTCGTGGGTCCCTGCGGTCGCCATACCGCCCGTGTATCAGTCAGGGCGGCGCGTGGACTGGGTCGCGCGGTAGCGGGTCGGCGGAAGTCCGTAGGTGGCGACGAACGCTTGACGCAGGGTCTCGGCGGTTCCCATCCCGCATCGGGCCGCCACGTCGGGCATCGGCAGGGCGGTGGTGGCAAGCAGCCTGGCGGCAGCTTCCATGCGCGCCCGGTGGACGTATCGGCCAGGCGTCTGCCCGACGTGGTCGAGAAACAGCCTGGTGAGATGGCGCACGCTGACGCCCGTCGCCTCGGCCAGCCGGAGGTTGGTCAGGTCCCCGTCGAGGTGGGCCAGCACGAACTCTGCGGCCTGCCGGACGACATGGTTCTCCGGCGGCGGCGGCGACGTGTAGACGCTCATCTGTGCCTGGTTGCCCGGACGCTGCAGGTAGGTGACCAGGTCCCGAGCAACCTGCCGGGCTAGCTCGGCGCCGTAGTCCTCCTCGATGAAGGCTAGTGTCACGTCGAGCGCGCTGGTGACACCCGCCGCCGTCACCACTCGGCCGTCGCGGATGAAGATCGGGTCGGGGTCGACCGTGACGGCCTTGTACCGGGCGGCGAGCTGGCCCGCGAACCGCCAGTGGGTGGTCGCACGGTGGCCATCGAGCAGCCCGGCGGCGGCGAGGACCGACGCACCGGTGCACACCGACGCCACCCGACGACTCTCCCGCGCTAGCCGGCGCACGTGCGCGACGAGCGCCGGATCGTCGGCCGCCCGCTGGTGGCCCAGTCCACCGGAGATGATCAACGTGTCGAACGGACCGGTCACCTTCTCCAAGGTCTCCTGCACCTGCAAGGTCAGACCGGAGTCGCAGGTGATCGGACGGCCGCCGGGTGCGGCCACGGAGATGCGGTAGCCAGGACGAAGTGCGCCGATTGCGTTGGCCATGGCCAGCGTGGTGGTCACGCACGCGATGTCGAGCAACTCGGCATGCTCGTACCCGACGACAATCATCCGCCGCTCAGCCACGCCACTAATCCTAGGTCAGAATGACACCGATCACAGATATTCGGACGCACTGCTGCCAGGTTGTTCCGGATGCCGTATGCGTAATGCGAACGTTCGGCCCATGACCGCAGAAGTCGACACGCGCGGCCGGCCCGGCCCCGGCCTCGGTCTCCCCTGGCTCGTTCGCCGATGGCCGACCTCGCCGACCATCGGACCGGTCTTGCTGACCGGATTCGGGCTGGACCGCCGCCGCGATCTCACGACCCTCCCCATCCTGCTCGCCCCCCTCGCCGGCCTCGACCAGACGGCGGTCTTGTCTTTGGTCGCCGCCGGCTTCATCGTCTTGGGCGCACTGCCCCAGCCTGCGGTCCTCGCATTGCCGACGGCCGCCACCGTCGTCGCACTGACGACTCTGCTAGCCCCGAACGCGAACCCAGTTCTCGATGGGTCGCTCCTGGCCGCCGGACTGTTCCGCCACGCCGCCTGGAACCTGTCCCACCACCGCGCCGACAAGATCGTCACTCCGATCGTTCGCCAAGTGGTACGCCGTCCTCGACTCACTTCCGATTCGGCGGCAGGGAAGGCACCGGCGACCGCATGATCCGCCTACTCGGCCGGACAAGCGAGCTCGAGACGCTCGAGCGCGCGGTACGGCAGGCATGCGAGGGCTCGCTCGCCCTGCTCCAGGTCGAAGCAGAAACAGGGCTCGGCAAGACTCGCCTACTTGACGAGCTTGCTGCCGGCCTCGCCGGCGTCCGAGTCGGACGGGCAACCTGTTCCGCGCTCGAGCAGCACCTGCCTTACGTGCCGCTCGCGGCCGCCCTCCGCGACGCCCTGCAGGGCATCGAGCTCGACAGCCGGCAGCTTCGCCCGCTCCGCAGGATCCTGCCCGAGCTCAGCTTGAGCGACCCGCCACAGCAGTTCGCGGAGGTGGACGCACTCGAAGCGCTCGTAGGACTCGTCGCCGAGCAGGCCCCACTCGTGCTGCTGCTCGACGACCTGCACTGGGCCGACCCCCACACGCTTGCCGCGCTCAGCTACTTGCAGCGCCGCGGTGCCGGCATCCCCGCCGCCGTCGTCACAGCGATTCGAAGCGAACAAGCGCCCCCGGACCGCCGGGTCCGCCGCATGCGGCCGGAGCTGGTCGTGCGCCTACAACCCCTCAGCCCCGCGGAGGTCGCGCCGCTCGGAATCCCCGGGCTGCATGATCTGACCGGCGGTAATCCTCGTTTCGTTCTCGAAGCGATCGCAAACGGCAACCGGCCCGAACTGTCAGCGGCGTTCAGCGAGATGCTCCTCGCCCAGTGCCGCACCGAGGGCGCCTTGGCCTACCGCCTCCTCCTCGCTGTCTCCACTCTTGTGCAGCCGTTCGAGCCGGAGCCGCTCGCGATTATGCTCCAGGTCGACCTGGCCAAGGTCGTCGACGAGCTGGAGCGCCTCTGCGAACGGGGGATCCTGCGAATCGACGGTCCCGGCTTCCGCTTTCGCTACCAACTCTTGCGCGGTGTGCTTCTCGCGAACCTCTCACCCGCCCGGCAACGCATGCTAAGCCAGCGACTCCGCGCGCCGGACGAGTTGGACGAGCGAAGGTCCGCACTGAGCATTGGAGCGGCGCCGCTAAACGAACGCGGCCGACCGGCGCGGATGTTCGAACACGGCCCCGCCGCTGGGCAAACCGCCACTTGGTCAAGCTCGCCGGCCGCCGCAGGCCCTGTGGTACCGCTAACTGAGCGGGAGCTGGAGGTGCTGCACCTAGTTGCAGCAGGCAAACGCAACCGGGATATCGCAGACGAACTCTACGTGACACGCGATACGATCAAGAAGCATGTGACGCACATCCTCGACAAACTCGGCGCCGCAAGCCGCACCCAGGCGACCGCCCGCGCCTACGAAATCGGCCTAGTCGGCTGACCCACTAGCGATCGCGTACCGACCTGTGGCAGAGCCACGTGCCTGTCTGACGATCTTGGCTCACGCCGTGGCGCCGCAGTTCCCGGTGTCTCGATGATTCAGAGCTTTGCGATGTCGTCTCGCCTCCAAGCGAGAGAACCAATCTCGCGATCACGAACCGTCAACCATACACATCCGGCCGCATCTCAGCCGATGACGATCCGTTGCCCCTAGCAACTGTCAATGGCGACTCCCCGGCGGACTCTGGCCTGAGCGCGCTCGTGCGCCTTCCTGCGTTAGGACCGCGCGGGCCCGACCGTCGGGCAGCTGGGGACGGAGGCTCGCCTGGTGGTCAGCGGTTAGCTGCTGATCGGTTGCCCAATGAGCGCATGAAGGCCGTGCAGATTGATTCCACCCTGGGTTTCCACCTTTGAGTGACGACCGCCTCGGCCAGAACTCCTACGTTCTGCGAGTACAAAGCGTCCGTTCTGGACGAGTGCATGCGCCCGGCTTGGGGCGGGCTTTCCAAACTTTGTGGAGGGAGTGTGTGATGCGCCGGATGAGTGCCGTCGGATTGGTCAGCGTGCTCGTCGCGACCGTGCTCGGAGCGACGAGCCCGTCCCTGGCAACTGCCTTTGGCGGACGGACAATGCAGACCGGGGACTACATCATCGTGCTCGACGAAGGGACAGATGCCTCGGCGGTAGCCACGGAACACGCCCGCCGGTACGGGGTCACAGCGGGCCATGTCTACGGGTATGCGCTGCACGGCTATTCCGCGCAGCTGACCGCCAGGGCAGCCACCCGGATCGCCGCGGATCCGCGGGTCGCCTCCATCCATCCGGATCGGGTGGTGACCTCCGCGGCACAGCCGCTGCCTACCGGGATCGACCGTGTCGACGCCGAAGCGAGCCCGACGGCTGGCATCGACGGTGTGGACACGCGGGTGGACGTCGACGTGGCGGTGATCGACACCGGAGTCGACCTGAGACACCCCGACCTCAATGTCGTCCGCGCCAAGAACTGCTCGTCGGAGCGAGGCAGCAACGACCAGAACGGCCACGGTACCCATGTCGCGGGCATCGTCGGCGCTCTTGACAACAACGTCGGCGTGACCGGGGTCGCCCCGGGTGCTCGGATCTGGTCGGTGCGCGTCCTCAAAGCCGACGGTTCCGGCCTGTTCTCAGACGTCATCTGCGGGATCGACTTCGTCACGGCCAACGCATCCCGGATCGAGGTGGCCAACATGAGCCTCGGCGGATTCGCAGACGACAGCACCTGCGGAACCGGGGTCGACGTACTACACGAGGCCATCTGCACGTCGGTGGCCAGCGGGGTTACCTACGTTGTCGCTGCCGGCAACAACTATGGCGATGCCGGCAACATCGTGCCAGCCACCTACGACGAGGTGATCACCGTCAGTGCGCTCGCCGACTTCGACGGCAGGCCCGGCGGCCTCGGCGGCCCAACCTGCGCGTACGACGTGGACGATACGCTCGCCGACTTCTCCAACACCGGCACCGATATCGACCTGATCGCCCCCGGACTGTGTATCCACTCGACGTGGAACAACGGCGGATACAACACGATCTCGGGCACATCGATGGCCAGCCCACACGCGGCCGGCGCTGCCGCGCTCTACCTGGCGAACCACCCCGGTTCCTCGCCCACCACAGTCAAGTCCGCACTCCAGGCCGCCGGAACGACCGACTGGAACAACATCGACGACCGCGACGGCCTCAAGGAGAAACTGGTCAACGTCGCAAGCTTCTGACCAACCGACACGTTCTTCCACGCCACACTCATCCGTACCGCGCGGCCGCCGCCTGTTGAGGCGACGGCTGCCCTGGGAGTGTCAGACGAACCGGTCCGAGGATCACAAGGCCATGCTTCGAGGTTTACGAACTACTTCTACAAGACCGCTGAAACCGATATCGACTGGCCCGTCGTGCGCCACACCCACAAGCACTGACGAGGCTCCGGCACTGCCTCGCGTTTACACCCGGGCGCGAGCCAGTACCGCCGCCACCGAAGGAGCACGCATGTCCCGTCTACCACTTCCCCCGTTAACCGCCGAAACCACGACCCGGAACGTCCAACTGGCCGAGGATGCCTGGAACAGCCGCGACCCCGACAGAGTGGCCCTCGCCTACGCGCCGGACTCGGTATGGCACAACCGCAACGAGTTCCTGACCGGCCACGAGCAGATCGCCGTGCGCTTCCAGTACGAATGGCGCGACGCGGACAGCCAGCGGTGGCGCAGCCACGGCAACGAACCGTGGGAATTCGCCGACGGGTTTGTGGCAGGCCGCGAGGCGAGCAACGACGTCGAGACCGACGAGTTCGACCGCACCCTCTTTGGACGACGCACATGAACCGTTTCGCGCAACTTGCTTTCACCGAACGCGTCCAGGACCACCAGCGGGCGCATGGGAGCGACCGCGCCTACCGCCGCGTGCTGGACGGTCCGGCCGAACCCGATCGGCTCGGCCGCGACGAACAGGAGTTCATCGCTGAGCGCGACAGCTTCTACCTGGCCACGGGCAGCGAGACGGGCTAGCCGTACATCCAGCACCGCGGCGGCCCGCGCGGCTTCGTGCGCGTGCTAGACGACCATACGCTCGGGTTCGCCGACCTTCGCGGCAACCGGCAATACATCACCCGTGGCAACCTCGACCACGACAACCGAGTCTCGCTCTTCCTCATGGACTACGCTCGCCAGATGAGGTTGAAGATCCTCGGCCGAGCACAGGTCGTGGAAGGCGATCATGGACTGGCGGTCGAGGAATACCCCGCCAAGGTGGACCACACCGTGCTGATCGACGTCGAAGGGTTCAACTGGAACTGCGCTCAGCACATCCCGCAACTGTTCCCCCGCGACGCAGTAGACCACGCCCTTGGCCACCTCGAGGAACGCATCGCCGAGCTCGAACGCGAGAACGCGCGGCTGCGCGCGGGCCAGTCATGAGCGCTCCTCTGCTGCGCGAACCGATGCCCGTCGAGCTGGCGAACGCCACGTTCGCCGTACGCGGCCAGCTCCAAGACGGAGGGCTGCAGACCGAGGCGGACCTGGCCGCATGGCTGGACCAGGCCCGCGACCGACTGCCCCTACTCTCCCGAGCACATTGTTGCCGCCCCGTCCGACCTGCAAACTGCGCGACAGTCGCGGCGGATGCGGCGCAAGACATCGAGGTCTTGCTCGCCGGTGTCCGGGTCGATGGTTGTGACGATGCATCGAGGGCGCTGTGAGTGGACGCCGATCAGCGCGTCTCCGATCCGCAGGGCGCGGCCCGGCCACTGACGCTCGTCCCGCGGTTCAGCGCCGGCTATCACGATGTTTGGACGTAGGCGGCGGCCGTCGACGCCGAGGCGAGCGATTTCGGAGTCGGTAGCTGTGCATCAGCGCCGACGGCAGCCCCTGCATCGACTTGACGGGGTACAACCAGAGTTCAGCGACCTGGAGTCCGCCGGTCGACGAAGTCGTCATCGTGTTCTTTCCATCCCGGATTTCGACCGTGGAGCCACCCCGGACGGCGGCTTGTCGGTGTGGGCCGCCGCCCAGGGTGGAGTCGGAGTTACGCGGCAACGCTGCGCGGAGTCACGCCCGGCCAGTCGTTGTCGACTCGGGCGAGCTTGTTGAACAAGTTGGTGAGCACGTTGACCGCGACGTGGCCGACAGTCTCGGCGATCTGCTGATCGGTGACGCCGGCGCCGCGCACCTCCTGGATGAGCACGTCACTGACCTCGCCACGGCCGCGGACGACGGCGTCCGCGAGCTGCAGGATCGCGCGGGTGTGCGGATCGCTGCTGTCGGCGTCGCGCGCCTTCTCGAGCTCGGCCTCGTCAACCTTCGCGACATTGGCGCCGATGTAGGTGTGCGCCGACAGACAGTACTCACATCCGTTCGCCTCGGCGACCGTAATGGCGATCTGCTCACGGACACCCGCCTTGAGTGTTCCTTTGGCGAGAGCACCGGACAGGACGAGGTAACCGTCGAGCAGCGCGGGGCTGTTCGCCATCACCTTCGTCATGTTTGGCACCAAACCGAGCGTCTGGTTCACGCGGTCGAGTAGCGTTTTGGCGTCGACGCTCGCCTCGTCGGGTTCGATCATGGGTAGTCTTCGCATGGGTTCGTCCTCTCCTCATTTTGTCATTTCTGCTGGTTGTAGACCTACGCACCCGGGGTCGGCGTTGCGTACGAGCGCTCCACCAGCTCGCCCAGTCGGGCGCGGAGCTCTCCGTCAGCCAGCCGGCTCACGTGATCGAACTGCCGGAAGGCGTGCGACACAGCCAGCTCTTCGCGGACCACGTCTGCCCCGATGACTGTCAGCACCCGGTGGAGGCTGTGCTGCGCCCAGGCCGCGCCATGCGGGCTCGGGCTGGCACTCGCCGTCCCCACCGGCTTGCCTTCAAGCACGGCGTTACCACGCGGGCGAGATACCCAGTCCAACGCGTTCCTCAGCTGTCCGGCATCGAGTCGTTGATTCTGATGTTCCGCCAGCTACTCACTTCCACACTCCTCTTCGGATGCCACGACGCTATGAGGTGGTCCAGAAGGCGTCGTCACACGAAGGTGGCAGATCCGGTGGAACGTCTGACAGCTTCGACTGGAGCCCGAACACTTGCTGGCCTCCATGTCGGGACCTGAGCGATAACATCGCATGCGGCCGCGGTGGAGATATACCTGAGCCGCCCGTCAGATCTGCACACGTTGGGATCCAGGATCTACGGCACCATCGGGCCTTACCCCTGGTTCATGGACACGGTGGTGGATTACGCCGCCGACGGGAGCGTAGCGGGGTAGAGGGTTTCGTAGGTGTTCGAGGAGTGGTAGCGGCACCAGGAGTGTCGCCTGCGCGTGTTGTAGCGGGTGACCCACCGGAACACGTCGCGGCGGCAGGTGGCCTCGTCGGGCCAGGAGTTCTTGCCTTGGAGGACCTCTCTTTTGAGGGTCGCGTTGAACGATTCGGCGAGGCTGTTGTCGTCGCTGGTGCCGACAGCGCCCATGGACTGGGTCACGCCGAGGGCGTTGCAGAGGTTGGCGTAGTCCTTCGACGTGTAGACCGATCCGTGGTCGCTGTGGAACACGGCTCCGGCCAGGCTGCCTCGGGTGAGTTCGGCGGCTTTGAGGGCGTCTTCGACCAGTTCGGTGCGCATGTGGCCGGCGACAGCCCAGCCGGCCAGTTGGCGGGAGTAGCAGTCGATGACCGTGGCCAGGTAGAGGTTGTTGCCGTCTGCAAGTGGTAGGTAGGTGATGTCGCCGACGTAACGCTGGTTCGGGGTTGCGGCGGTGAAGTCGCGCTTCAGCAGGTCGGGCACCTTCTGGTCGGCGGGCTCGGGGATCGTGGTGCGGACCTTGCGGCGGCGCCGGTAGCCGGCGATGCCGTGCTTGCGCATCACCCGGGCGACCCGCTTGTGGTTCACCCGCTCACCGGCGTCTGCGCCGTCGTTGAGCTCGGCGGTGATCCGCGGAGCACCCTGGGTCGTGTCCTCGTCGTGGACGGCCCGGATCCTCATCGCGAGCTGGGCGTCGGCCGCGGCCCGCTCGGCGCGAGCCGGGGCAGCCTTCAGCCACGCATAGTACGACGAACGCTCGATCTCGACGAGCTCGCACAACCGCTTCACGCTCCAGCCAGGCCGTGACCCGGCGCCAGAGGTGGTGGAGTGGTCAGCGACGAACTGGAAACGGTTCACCAGTTCGTCTCCCCGGCGAAATACTTGGCCGCCTGACGCAGGATCTCCCGCTCGGTCGTGAGCCTGGCCTGCTCCGCCCGCAACTGCGCATTCTCGGCCTCGAGCCGGGCGATCCTCGCCTCCGGCGACTCCGGATCAGCACCCGCCGGCGTCTCACGCCGGCCGGGCCTGGACGGGCTGCTGACGGTGGCGCCGTCGGCGGTCGTCTTCTTGCCCGTCCCGTACAGGTCGACCCAACGTTCCAGGGTCGCCCGCTCGACCCCGAGATCGGCCGCGATCCCACGCAGCGTCGCTCCCGGAGTGGACTGGTACAAGTCAACGGCCTGCCGACGAAACTGTTCGGAGTAGTTCTTGCGGGCCATGGACCTGATCATCTCGCTTCCCCAGCACACGGCTGGATTCAGCGTGTCCAAGAACCAGGGTCAGGGCCCCGCCCTCCTCTCAGTGCACAGTGACAACGTCCGACAAGTCAAAGTTGCCCATGGCAAGAATCCGCCGATGCGCGGGGTGAGGCATTGTCGCGGTACGCACGATGTCGACGCACTCTATGGTCAGCAGCCCCCGCGCGGCAGGTATCCCGCTCAGGCCACTTGACCCGCCCGCTCGGCCCACCAAGGCCGTTGGGAGCCATTCCGGCGGTCCCACCGATCCGGGCGGCGTACCGAATGCGAACAACGCGAGACACCAACAGCTCGCGCCCGTGCGGTCGCGGCTGTTCAGCTTCGCAGCGCCGTGGGAAGGAACCAGTTACGACGCGGCGAGGCGCAGCTTGGCCTGGGCCAGGTCCAGCCGATCGCACATCTCCCGCCGGCGTACGGGTGGGCGCCGCTATCCTCGGCAGATCGCGACTACAGGTCGAGCACGAGCGTCACCGTGTCACTCGTATGTGCCGGCTGACCAAACCGCTGCCGACGGCAACGAGTGCCACCAGGGACCAGGCACCGCACCGTGCTGCCAAAGGCGCGCACCGCCAGCCCGTCGCCGCCAGCGAGAGCGGTCGCCCGTCGCCGCAGACTGCGCCGCCAGAGCCCAGGACCGGCTGCCGGTGTCGTAGGAACCGGTTGATTTGCGTTCGACGGACGCCGCGCAGGTTGCTTAGGCGCCGATGTCAGTTCGCGCGGCCGGACCGGAAGCTCGCAGTCCCAGGCAGGTGGCTGCCGGCTGGGACCATGGCCGCGATATCCGGTGCAGCTTCCCGACGAGTTGATCTCGATCAGCGCCCGGATCCCTAGCGGATGCCCGGCCGGCCAGCGATTGCTGCCGGTACGGCGGTAGAACGCTCGGCTACGGTCTGATTGTTCGCGGTCAACCCGCGATCACCGATCCAACCGGAGGACGACGATGACCCCGCGACAACGGATGGCAGCCATCTGCGCCCTCGCGGCTGGTGGGCTGGTGACGGGCGCCGGCACCTATCTCGGTCTGGTCACCGGAGCGATCTCACTTGATCTCGGGATCGGCCGGCGGACCCGGCCACTCGGCCCTATCGATGTGCGGATCGCCGCTCCGCGTGAGGTGGTCTTCGACGTGGTCACGGCGCCGTACGCCGAACGCACGACCAGGGCGATGCAGGAGAAGGTGCGTGTGCTGGATCGCGGCACGGACATGCTGCTGGCCGCCCACTACACCTCGATCCGCGGCCGGCTTCGGGCCACCACCGTGGAGACCGTGCGGTTCACCCGACCCGAGCGGGTCGACTTCCGATTGGTCCGCGGCCCGGTCCCGTACGTCGTTGAGTCGTTCGACCTGGAAGGTGATGGCGGCGACACCCGCCTCAGGTACACCGGCGAACTCGGCACCGACCTGTGGAGACTGGGCCAACGCTGGGGCGACCTGGTCGCTGCCAGGTGGGAGGTTGCCGTGAAGGCGTCACTCGATGCCGTCACGGTCGAGTCCGAATGGCGACATCGCTCGGGAACCCGGCCGTAGTCGCTGTGGTTGAACGCGCGCGTGACAGGCGATCATGGAGGGTGACACCTCGCGACCGAGCGCGACCGCTGCCGGCGCAGATGCCAGTCACTTGCTGAAGGTTGTCATGGATGTCGTCGTACTCATCGGCCGGATTCTCTTCGCCGCGCTGTTCGCCGTTTCCGCGCTGGCCCACTTCGGTCAGACAGACGCGATGACAGGCTACGCGAAAAGCAAAGGCGTGCCCGCCCCGAGACTCGCCGTGCTTCTGGGCGGCGTACTCCTCGTCCTCGGAGCGGTCTCGGTTCTGCTCGGGATTTGGGCGGATCTCGGCGCGCTCCTGCTGGTCGTGTTCCTGGTCCCGACCGCGCTGCTGATGCACGCCTTCTGGCGAGAGTCAGATGCGCAGGCAAAGCAGACCGAACAGATCCAATTCTTCAAGGACACTGCACTGGCGCCTCAGCGAACCCGCCGAGGGCTCTGACGGCACCGACACCAGCCGGGCACTCGGCATGGAGTACGTCCAGCGATGTCTTCAGCCGAACCGCGAACGCTGACAAGCAGAACGGCCAGAGGTCACCCGCGTCCAGTCGACGCCATCGTCGAATGGGCCATGCCGGACCCGAGCCCGCTCGACCGGCTGGCCGGGATCATTCAACCGACACTCGTCGCGAACGGTGACCGACATGATGATCCCGACCGTCAACTGGCAACTGCTCGCCGACCGGCTACCGAACGCTCAACTGCGGGCCAAGTGGGCCGCGGGCCTTCATCAGCTGCTCTCTAAGGCGTGGAGTCCGCACGGTGGGAGTGTCGGTTGTCCGGGCCTACGATGAGCGTATGGCCACCGGTTCACTCCGGAGGTGGCAGGGCGGGCTCCAGGAGGCACTGACCAGGCGCCTTGGAGAGGCGCGCGCCGTGATGACACTGGGCCGATACGCCCAAGCGTTTCCTGCCGGGTTCCATGCCACACACCCGCCGGCAGTCGCCAGCGCCTGGGTGACGGCGCTGGAGGAGTACGCCGGCGGCACCGGACCGCTGCTGCGGCTGGTGGTGCCTGACCGCCCGGCGGACGGGCAGCTCGACCTGGATCTGGATGACGGCACCCGGTTTCTGCTGTTGTGGCCCAGCCCGGCGCCGGCGCTCTTGGCGGACGTGTTCCCGGTACTGGAGAACTTGGCGTTGCGGATCGCCGGGCATGAGGCATACGAGGTGCGTCCGGCCGGCCGGGCATCGGTCCGCGCGGAGGAGTTCGCGTTGCTGCCGCGTGATGTTGGGGTGCTGACAGCCGACCCTGCCATCGGCGACGAAGTGGCTGACGCCTTCGGGGCGGTGTGGTCGGGACACGCGGAGAACGATGGGTTCAACCAGCTGGTACTGCGGGCAGGCCTGTCATGGCGTGAGGTGGCCGTGTTACGGGCTTGCTTCGCATACCTTCGGCAGGCAGGCCTCACCTTCAGTCAGGCGTATGTCGAGCGGACGCTCTTGACGCACAAGCGGGTGACCCGGCTGCTGGTGGCGCTCTTCCACGCGCGGCTGGATCCGGTATACACCGGCCGCACCCGCGAAGAAGAGGCGTTGGCCGAGGTGGAGGCGGCGCTCGCGCCGGTGGAGAACATCTCGGAGGACCGGTTGTTACGCGCATTCCTCGAGCTGGTCTGTGCTGTGGTCCGCACCAACTATTACCAGTACGACACAGACGGCGCTCCCAAGCCTTACATCGTGCTCAAGCTGGACTCGACTGGTTTGCCTTTCCTGCCCGTCCCGCAGCCGATGACGGAGACCTTCGTCTACTCCACGCGAATGGAGGGGCTGCACCTGCGCACGGCCAAGGTGGCGCGAGGTGGCCTGCGCTGGTCTGACCGGACGGAGGACTACCGCACCGAGGTGCTCGGCCTGATGAAGGCGCAGCGGGTGAAGAACGCGGTGATCGTTCCGCACGGCGCGAAGGGCGCGTTCGTCGTGAAGCGGCCGCCTGCCGCCACAGATGCCGAGACGATACGGCAGGAGGTGCGGGCGGCGTACGAGACCTTCGTCCGTGGGCTACTCGACGTCACCGACAACCGCGTCGAGGGGACGGTAGCCCGGCCACCGCAGGTTCGCTGCCGCGACGATGCCGACACCTACCTGGTGGTCGCCGCCGACAAAGGCACCGCGACGATGTCCGATCTCGCAAACGGAATCGCCGAGGAATACGGCTTCTGGCTGGGCGACGCGTTCGCCTCCGGAGGCGCCACCGGGTATGACCACAAAGCGCTCGGCGTGACGGCGCGAGGCGCGTGGGAGTCAGTACGCCGTCACCTGGGCGAGTTGGGGCTGGATCCGGCTCGGGACGAGATCACGGTCGTGGGCATCGGCGACATGGCCGGGGATGTGTTCGGTAACGGCATGCTGCTGTCTGACCGGATCCGGCTGATCGCGGCCTTCGACCACCGGCACGTTTTCCTCGACCCCGATCCCGATCCTGCTGCGTCGTACGCCGAACGGCAGAGACTGTTCCGGCTACCCGGTTCGTCGTGGGCCGACTACCGGCCCGACCTGATCTCCGCGGGTGGCGGTGTGTTCTCCCGGACGGCGAAGGCGGTGCCGCTGTCGCCGCAAGTGTGCACCCTCCTCGACGTGGAAGCGGACCTGCTTCCGGCCGACGAACTCATCCAGGCGGTACTGCGGACCGGGGCCGACCTGTTGTTCAACGGTGGCATCGGCACTTACGTCAAAGCTTCGACAGAGTCACACGCCGACGTCGGCGATCGCGCCAACGACGCTGTCCGCGTGGACGCCTGCGAGCTGCGGGCGCGCGTAGTGGTCGAGGGTGGGAACCTCGGGGTCACGCAGCGCGGCCGGGTGGAGTACGCCCTTGCCGGTGGCCTGATCAACACCGACTTCATCGACAACTCGGCCGGGGTGGACATCTCCGACCGCGAGGTCAACCTCAAGATCTTGCTCGACGCGGCGGTCAAAGGCCGGCGGCTGTCCCGGTCCCGGCGCGACGAACTGCTCCGGCACGTTGCTCCACAAATCGTCGAGCAGGTACTGGCGAACAACGCCGCGCAAGCCCGGGCGATCAGCGTCAGCCACGCGCTGGGCGCAGCGTGGCTGGACAAGCAAGTGGAAATGATCCGGCACGCCGAGGACCTGGGCGTCCTGGAGCGCGCGCTCGAGTCACTGCCGGATGAAGAGGCAGTCGCGCAGCGGCAGGCCGGCGGCCTCGGGCTGACCCGCCCTGAGATCGCGGTGCTACTCGCAGTCAGCAAGGACGTGGCTACTCATTTCCTCCTCGAGTCGGGCGTACCGGACGACGCGTACATCGGCTCCGCCGCCCTCGCGCGATACCTGCCGCCGGCGTTGCGCGCCGAGTTCAACGATCTCCTCCCCCGCCATCCGCTGCACCGCGAGATCGCCTGCAGCGTGCTCGCCAACGAGGTGTTCAACCGGATGGGCTCCGGGGCGCTGCTACGGGTGCAGGAGCTCACCGGCCGGGACCGGGAGGACCTCGTCGTGGCGTACGTCGCCGCACGTGACGTGTTCGCTCTTCCGGCTGTCTGGACGGAGATCGACCGCCTCGACGTCGCCCGGCACACCCAGCTGCAGACCCGCCTCCTGGGCGAGACCAGGCATATCGTCGAAAGCGCGGCCCGCTGGTTCATGCGGCACGGGCACGCCGTGGACCCGGCGATCGAAGTGGCCCGGCTGCGACCCGGTATCGACAAGCTGAGCGGCTGCCTCGACGAGCTGATGCCGCCGCACGCTCGGCAGCGACTCGATGCCCGCATCACCGACCTGGTGACCAATGGGGGTGCGCCGCAGGAACTCGCCCGAGTGGTCTGCCTTCTCAAGCCACTCACTCTGACCCTGGGCGTGGTCGAAGCCGCGGAAGGCAGCGGCGCCGACCTGACGTTCCTGACCGGCATCTTCGCGCTGGTAGGAGAACAGCTCCAAGTCGACTGGCTGCGTGACCAGGCCACCGAGCGACCCACCGACGACCACTGGTCGATCCTGGCCAGGGTGGCGTACGGCGACGACCTGGTCGCCGAACAGCAGCGTCTCGCACTCGCCATCCTCCACGAAGTCGGCACCGCCTCGTCACCTCATGAAGCAATTGCCTCCTGGCTCCATCCCCGCCGGCGCAGGCTTGCGCTTTTCGAGCACACCCTGCAGCACCTCCGCGCAGCAGCCGAGGTCGACGTCCCCATGCTCGCCGTAGCCCTCGAGGGTTTGCGCAGTCTCCAGGGCGCAGACCCCGGAGTCGGCGCCCGCCTCACCTGATGCCACCGCTGGCATCTGACCCTTCGCACACCGGCACATCGCAGCCCCAGACCTCCGTGCGCCACAGCTCATACACCGATCTCGATGCGTGTACTTAAGGTGCGTGCCGGATCGGCCTGCACCGGCGTCGTTGCATGCCACCTTCGCTATGTCCTGCTCCCTTCTCTTGCTTCCCTTCTCCCGCCTCCTGGAAGGTGTCTCGAGAGCGGCAGCAGCCGCCAATGACGGTCATCCCTGGCTGGCACCGCGGTGTGCCACGCCTCGCGATGTGTGCGATCACAGAACTCCCCTCGTCGCCGCATTCCCGCCCAGGACCATCCAGTTCCTCAACACCTTTCGGCCACGGTGCAGCCGCGACATCACGGTTCCGAGAGGAGCCCCGACGATTCCGGCGATCTCCTTGTAGGTAAACCCTCGACGTCGAAGAGCAGGACCACCCGTCGGTAGTGCTCGGGCAGCGATGACAACGCCTCCCGGAGCCGCTCCCCGGGGATCGAGTCGATCACGACAACCTCGGCGGAAGCCCCGACGGCGCGCCCACTGCGATGGCTTACCGGTACCAGTCCTCGGCAACCATCCGCGGCTCGTTCAGGCGCTTGCGGTAGCCGCTGATGAGGACGTCGTGGTGGCAGATCACGGCGGTCGGCCGGCCTTCGCGGCCGAGGAACTCCGCAGCGAGCGCGCGGGTGATCGACAGGTTGTTCTCGGCCAGTTCAAGGTCCTCGATCCACCATCGTTGGCCGTTCGCACTGCGTGGTTCATTCCGTCCCGCCGACACGTGCCCGGAGACACTTAGGACAGCGAGCGCTGAGTCTCATGCCGATAGCCGGTGTGCCGGTGGCAGCGGTCGAGCAAATGGCTCGCGAGCAGGCTGTTCGCCCGCGACCTGCCGACGTTCGTCGCCGGGATCACCGTCGCCGGGACGGCCAGGGCGCGTTCGGGCGTCGACATGGCCATGATGACCGAACTGCTCCCGTCCACTGCGGATGCCGGGGCGGGACTGGCTGTGGTCACCGTGTCGTATCAACTTCCGCAGTTGCTCGTCTCCGTACTGGCGTTGCCGTTGCCGGCAATCGGCCACGCCGGGCCGAACTACTTCGCTCCGTTCCTTGGCACAGTCATCGCCGCCCTCGCCGTTCTTACCGATCAAGAACATGCGCGGACGCGCCAGCGGCAGCCGCCGACTCCACGTCGGCCGCGGCCCGACCGAGCACATGCAGCGAATCGTCGAGTTGAAGCGTGGACTCAGGCGTTGAGCCCTATGCATGTGGTTAAGGTGCGTGTCCCGCCTCGGACACGCAACTTAGCCACACGGTCGGCCATAGGGTCGACCTCCACATCGACAGTCTTCTCGATGTGGTCATACCTGAGCGACAGCCGCAGAGCCGCGTACAACTCAGTGAGCTCTTCCCGGTCTGCCCGATCCAGGGCCTGGGCCATGCCTCCCAGCCGATCGATGTGCGACTCGAGTTCGTCCCGACTCGTCCCTTGGTCGTTCTGTGTTGCCGCCAGCGCCTTCTCAGCCGATCGCTTCTCGGCCGCTGCCGCGTTGTACTGCTCACGCAGTTCCACCGGATCCCAACCGGCATCAAGCGCTCGCCGCAGTCGCTCCATCGCGACGTCCGCCGCGGCGATGCGACTCGACACCGTCGATGAAGGCGTCCGCGTCCGAGTCGCCCGCGTCTCCGACAGCGCCCCCGAGCTCTCCGGCAGCTCGACCAGCTCGGCATCACCATCGGTACGACGTTCACGGTGAACCGCCGCGACGACGTCACCGGCACGATCGACGTCGTCCACGACGGCGCGTCCGTCGCTCTGGACCTCATGACCGCTTAGGGCGATCCGCGTCGTACAGACGGATTCTTGACACGACCCGTTAGCTCACCGCCAGCGTGTGAGCACGCAGCGAATACGGTTGCCCGGAGCTCTTACCCAGCAGGTGTTGAGCGCGCAGAATGCGAAGCACAGGGCGTGCGGTGGGGTCCGCGAGCCCGGGGGTAACAAGGGGTGGGGGCATCCATGGTGCGTCTGGGATTTGCGACGCGTAGGCGCGGGCTGGTCAGCGCGGTTGCGGCGATGTTGCTGGGCGCCGCGTTGCTCACGCAGGTCGGGCCCGGTCCGGCAGGGGCTTCGACGTTGCCGACCGGATTCCGCGACAGCGTCGTACTGAGCGGGTTGACCAACCCGACGGTGCTGCAGTTCGCACCCGACGGGCGGATCTTCGTCGGCCAGAAGAACGGCGTGATCAAGGTCTTCCAGAGCCTGACGGACACGAACCCGGTGACGGTGGCCGACCTCAGGACACAGGTTAACGACTACTGGGACCGCGGCCTCCTCGGCTTCGCGATCCCGCCCAACTTCCCGGCAAACCCCTTTGTTTACGTGCTTTACGCGTACGAAGCGCCAATCGGCGGTACGGCGCCGACCTGGAACGACGCCTGTCCGACGCCACCCGGCCCGACCACCGACGGATGCCTGGTGTCGGCGCGCCTGTCGCGACTCCAGATCAGCGGAAACGTCATGACGGGCAGCGAACAGGTCCTCATCAACGACTGGTGCCAGCAGTACCCGAGCCACTCCGTCGGCACGCTCCTGTTCGGACGCGACGGCTACCTGTACGCCAGCGCCGGCGACGGTGCCAGCTTCAACAACGTCGACTACGGGCAGTACGGCGCGACGTACGCCGGCGATCAGGCCAACCCGTGTGGCGATCCGCCAGGTGCGGTCGGTACTGCGCTGAGCCCGCCCGGAGCGCAAGGTGGAGCGCTGCGGAGTCAGAGCGTACGGCGTCCCACCGGGCCGGCGACGCTCGACGGTGCGATCTTGCGCCTCGACCCGGCGACCGGTGCCGGCGTCCCCGGAAACCCGTTCTTCTCGTCGACCGATCCGAACGCACGGCGCATCGTGTCCTACGGAGTACGCAATCCGTTCCGGATGACTCAACGCCCGGGCACTGACGAACTGTGGGTCGGCGATGTCGGCTGGGGCGCCTGGGAAGAGATCAACCGGGTGGTGTCACCGACCACGGCCACCAACTTCGGCTGGCCGTGCTACGAAGGCTCAGGCGCTCAGAGCGGCTACCAGGGTGCCGGCCTCACCTCATGCCAATCGCTCTACTCGACACCTGGCTCGGTCGTTGCGCCGTACTACGCCTACAACCACAACGCCTGCGTGGTGAACTACACCGGCTGCCGCACCGGTGGTTCGTCGATCACGGGCATCGCGTTCTACCAAAGCGGGTCGTATCCGGCGCAGTACAACGGCGCACTCTTCTTCGCCGACCACTCGCGCAACGAGATCTGGGCGATGCTGCCTGGTACGAACGGATTACCGGATCCGGCAAGACTGCAGTCGTTCGTGGGTGTCGACGCGGCCGGCGGCGCGGCCGGGCATCCGGTCGACCTGAAGATCGGCCCCGGTGGCGACCTGTTCTACGTCGACATGGAGAACGGTTCGGTCCACCGGATCACCTTCACCGCCGCCAACCAGGCGCCGAATGCTGCCTTCACCGCAAACCCGGCCAGTGGCGCGGTCCCACTGACGGTCAACTTCGACGGCACCAGCTCATCCGACCCGGAAGGCCGTCCGCTCACGCACTCGTGGGATCTCAACGGCGACGGGACCTTTGGTGACGCGACCGGTACGACGACGTCGTACACCTACTCGTCCTCGGGCGTCTATCATCCAGCGCTTCGGGTGACGGATGACCAGGGCGCGAGTGACACCACGTCGGTGACTGTCACGGCTGGCAATACCGCGCCGACCGTTGTGATCGATTCGCCCGCGGCGTCACTGACCTGGAAGGTCGGCGACCCGATCCCGTTCACCGGCCACGCAACCGACGTACAGGACGGAACGCTTCCGGCGTCTTCGTTGAGCTGGGCCGTGAACATGAATCACTGCATCACCCCGACCGACTGCCACGCGCATGCCTTGCAGACGTTCAACGGCGTCGCCGGTGGGTCGTTCACCGCGCCCGACCATGCATACCCGTGCTGGATCGAACTGACGTTGACCGCGAGGGACTCCACCGGACTGACGTCGACAACCAGTCTCCGGTTGAACCCGCGAACCGTCGTACTCACGTTCAAGACCACGCCTGGCGGCCTGAACCTCACCAACCTGGTCGTCAACGAGGCGCCCCGCTCGACCCCGTTCTCCGTCACGGTCGTCGTCGGCTCCGCCAACTCCGTCAGCGCCCCGTCCCCACAACCCTTCAACAAGTCCACCTATTTGTTCACCTCGTGGTCCGACGGCGGCCCGCAAAGCCACACCATCACCGCCCCCGCCGTCAACACCACCTACACCGCCACCTACCGCAAACGCTGATTCCACCCGATTGGGCTGTCGCGGCGCACACAAGGAGTTGGTCGCCGGAATCGGTCAGGATTCGAGCTCGGGTTGTGGCATTGTCACCAAGGTGGAGGAGGTGATGCCGAGTGAGTGATCCGTCGGCCGGCCGTACCGGGTACAGCTGTCGCGCAGGCCCGGCGCCGAGACTGCCCGCAGATGCCGCCTCAATCAGCTACCCGCGGCGGCAGCCCTTGTATCGGGTGTTCATCCGATCCCGCTCTGGAACAGCCGTTCGGCCTCATCGAGCAGTATGTGGGCACTCCGAAGTGCTTCCTTGGCTTCCTTCGCTCCGACGTAGACCGCGCCGTAGTGCGCGCCGTCCCTGATGTCGAGCAGTCTTTTGAGCGCTCGGGGCCGAGTCGCTGACCATCGCTGCCAACCTGGGTGACCAGGTTGATCGCCTGGCGATGGTCCTGGCCGCGGGATCGCTGGCCGAGGGTGATCCAGCATGCCGCGTCTGCGGCGGCGATCCCAGCGAGTACGGCCAGTGCGGCCGACATGTTCTCGTTGGCCAGTTCGTCGTCGACGTCGCCGACGAGATCGGCGACTTCCAGGAAGGCCCGGGCGTGCGTGAGCCGTACGGCGGCCTGAGGACGATTGCATTCCTCGGTCCGGCCGGACGGGCGGTTCATGCGCTCTCCTTGTGGGTCAGACGGTTGATGAGGGCCCGGATCTGGGGGCTGGCATTGCGAACGCTGCCTACCGCACCAGGCCCACATCGTGATGTGCGGCATGTGCAGCGCAACGGTGATGCTCGGCGGAGTACTCACGGCCGACGAGCCGAACGAGCTGCCCGGCACCGCTGCCCAGTGGCTCGCGAGCCACGGCTGGATCCATCGCAGCAGCATCTAGTTCTGCGGCAACCACCCCGAGGCGTAACCTTGCCGGGCGCACGGTCACCCTCACAGCGCCCGCCGTACAGCGAGGTGATCGGCGAACCGGTCGTGACGCCCAGGCCTCTGATCGCCACCGGCCAGGTCGCCGCCGTGATCGGCGTATCGACGCAGCGCGTCAACCTGTTGGCTCGAGCGGCGGTCATCCACCACCACGAACGCCTCACCGAAGGACAGTGAGGCGACGCCGTCAGGCGTCGGTACTCCGCAGCTCAGGCTGGTGACGGGTCGGTGCGCTCCTCTGTCGTCGGGCTTACCGCGCTTGGTGAGCGTGGCGGACTGGTGGAGGACCCCGGCCCGGAATCGATTTGTGCGTTGACGAGCCTGAGTAGGTATCTCGGAGAAGCCGGCCACGAACCCGGCGACGATGTACGTGCCGGCCCCCGTGACCTCCATCCCACTGATGACCTGCGCGCTCAGGAAAAGGTAGACCGTCAGCGCGGCCACGGCGCCAACAGTCGGCTTGAGCGCCAACTTCTTCGTGCTGGGTGCGGTACTCGAGGAGCGTTGCCCGCGAGTCGCGCACCGTCAGCATCCCGCTGAGGATCCCCCCAACTGCACCCACGATGGACAGGCCGATCGCCCCGGCGATCAGATCGATCGAGTCCCCGAGCCCCAGCTCCGCTACCGGCCAGAAGACCTCGACCGCCGCGGTCTGCTGGAACGCGACACGAACGGCACCGCAGCCATCAGCAGGGCCAATCCGACGACCACGTAGACGAGCAACGCGTTCAGCCTGCTGACCTGCAAATCGTCCTCGATCAGATTTCGCTCGGCTTGCCCGTGGACGTAAGAGATTCCATCCTTCAAAGCTGTCTTCACGACGTCGAGATAGTCCTCGCCGTCCTTGCCCATATCCAGGGCGCGCAGAGCCCATCTGATCTGGGCAATTTCGTTCGTCGGCAGCGGCACTATTTGCTGGAGGCCAGAGACGACACTGTTCAGCCTGAGCTGAAATGTTCTCGGTCGGTAGAGCGACACCAAATTGCGGTCGGCAAGTGCGAGCGCGGACCCCGGGCGTAACCTGCGCGTATCCGTCGGTCACGCGGCTGAAACATGCGCTTCTTACCTTGAGAGTCCACGTCAGCCGCGCGAGGCGGTGAGCCGATGTACGAGCACGTCGACCCGTTCATCGGGACCGGTGCCACCGACCTGCCCACGCCCAAGGGCCTGGCAGGGACATGGTGGTGGCCCAAGCCGCAGGTCGGCAACACTCACCCGGGCGCGATCCACCCCTTCGGGATGGTGTCGGCCTGCCCGTACTCCGGGGCCTACCCGACCGGTTACGGGCTGTACGACTTCAACACCGAGGGCGTGCCCGGCCGGTTGTACGACCGCCCGGTCGCCTCCGGTTTCACCCACTTCCAGCAGTCCGGCACCGGCGCGATCCGCAAGTACTACAACTACTTCCGGGTCACGCCGATGCTCGGCCCGCTCGATGACCTGGGCACCACGTGGGACCTGCTGGAGGAGGTGGCCGAGCCCGGCTACTACGCGGCGACGCTCAGCTCGGGGGTGCGCTGCGAGCTGACAGTCGGCCCCAAGTCGGCCGTCCACCGGTACACCTTCCCGGCAAATGACGCCGCCCGGATCGTCATCGACGCCTCGACCGGCGGCCTGGCCATCCCGCGCAGCCAGACCGTGCCGCTGAAGGCGCACCTGGCGATGCCGGAGCCGGGGGTGGCTCAGGGGGAGATCCACGTCGAGGGGGTGCCGCTGGCTGTGCACCTGGAGGTCGACGCACCCGGTTGGCGGCAGCTGCTGTGGTATGACCGACGCCTGATGCCCGGCGGCACTCGCCTCGACTTCGACTACATCCGACCGACCACATTGCGGCCATTCGGGCTGATCTTCATGGGCCCCTCGCGCGCCGAGCAGACCGTCGAGGTGCGGCTGGGGTTCTCCCTGCGCGGGTGTGAGACAGCCCGCGGCAACCTGCACACGGACGTCGGCCGCACCCAGGCCACCTTCGCCGGGCGGCGCGACCGCACGGCAGCCAGCTGGCGCGACCACCTCGGCAAGGTCGAGATCGAGGCCGCGTCCGATGACCAGGCAACGGTTTTCAGCACCGCGCTCTACCACTCGCTGGTCAAGCCGTGCTTCGCCCCGGACGAGAGCCCGTCGTGGACGACCGAGGGCCCTTACGCGTTCGACATCTGCACCATGTGGGACATCTACCGCACCCAGCTGCCGCTGATGACCACGCTGTTCCCGCAGCGTTCGGTCGCGCTGGCCGGCGCACTGCTGTCGATCTGCGAGCAGGAGGGCAACCTGCCCATCGGATACCGGATGGCCAAGGGCGCGGACCGGTTCTCCCGGCAGGGCAGCGCGCTCGCCCACACCTTCCTGGCCGACCTGTGCCAACTGGATCTGCCTGGTATCGACTGGGACTGGGCCATGGTGCACCTGGAGATGGACCTGCGCCGGACGTACGGGGAGGACTACCTGGTGCACGGTGTGGCGCACCCGATCAGCCACACCCTCGACCTGGCGTACGCCTACCACTGCACCGCCGCGATCGCCCACAAGGTGCGCGACCGACCGCTGGCCCAGCAGATGCGCGACCTCGCCCAAGGCTGGCAGGCGGCGTACGACCCGGGCACCGGCCTGCTGCGCGACTCGACGTTCTATGAGGGCGGCCGGTGGAACTACTCTTTCCGGCTGCTGCACGACATGCGTGCCCGGATCGCGCTCGCCGGCGGCGATGAGGCGTTCGTGCGGCTGCTCGACCGGTTCTTCGGGTACGACGCCGCACCGGTCACCCAGCCGGGGGTGGCGCCGAGCGTGGCCGAGATGAACGCCGGGTACGGCCTGTGCCGGTTCGAGGGATTGAACAACGAACCGGACTACGAGGCGCCGTGGTCCTACCACTACGCCGGACGGCCGGACCGAACCGCCGAGGTGGTGCATGCCGCGATCGCCAACCAGTTCGGCACCGGCCGGGGCGGGCTGCCAGGCAACGATGACTCCGGCGGGCTGTCCGCGTGGTACGTGTGGGCGACGCTCGCGCTGTTCCCGGTGGCCGGTCAGAACCTGTTCCTGGTGAGCGCGCCGGCCGTGGCGGAGTGCACCATCCGGCTGCCGGAGAGCGAGCTGTCGATCACCACCACAGGATTCGAGCCGGTCGAGGCAGGCGGACCGGTCTCCTACGTCCAATCCGTCGCGCTGAACGGCAAGACACTCGAACGCCCCTGGATCTCCGGCCTGGAACTACGGCACATCCGCAACCTGCACATCGAGCTCGGCCCTCGGCCCTCCAGCTGGGGCAGCCGGATCAGGCCACCATCCACATCCGATCCACTGCACACCACTGGAGGTGAGGCATGACCATCGCCGACAACACTTTCGTCCGATCCACACCCAACCGCCGTCTGGTCATCGTCGTCCGCGCCGACCCGGTGATCTGCGGGCACTCCGGTGAGGCACGGTGCCTGGCGGAGGTGGCGCTCACCCGCGGGTTCGACGACGTGCGGATCGTGACCTGGCCGCTGGATGCGCTGGAGGCGGCCGGGCTGCCGTTGAAACCACTCGATCGTGTGCTGCCGTACAGCCCTGGCATCACCGTCGAGCGGCCCGATCCCGTTGGCGACTACCGGGTTCCGGACGGGCGCTACCTGTCCGGGCTCATCGGGCGGCTGGTCGAGCTGTTCGGCGACGGGGTACCGACGGTGGCGATGTCGCTGTACCTGAGCCCGCACGCGATCGCCGTACAGGAGGCCGTCCGGGTGGCGCGCCGGATCGGCCCCGCACGGGTCATCACGGTGGCTGACGCTGTGGGCTCCGACGTCACCAACGTGGTGCGCGACTGCGTGGACACCGGCCGGTTCGGAGCGGCCGCGCACATCCTGTCGGTCTACCTGGAGGCCGACCACTGCGTGGCGGTGTCGGAGTACACCAAGGAGCTGATCGTGGCCTCGGCGGCGACCCTCGACCGCATGCACGGTACGACGTTCGCGCAGCGGTGCCGTGAGCGGATCGCCATCTCCTACCCGGCGGTCGACTCCAGGTCCTACCTGTCGCTCACCGATGACAGGATCGCCGAAACTCTTGCCCGGCGCGGCCTTTCGCGGGACGGGTACGTGCTGTTCCTGTCCCGGATCGCCTCGGCGAAGGGGATCGATGACCTGATCGACGCCTACGCCGGATCGCGGTCAGCCGAGCGGGTGCAACTGGTCCTGGCCGGGCGCGGGCCGCAGGAAGGTGAGGTGGTGGCGCGGGTGGCGGCAGCCGGCCTGGGCGAACGGGTGCGGGTGCTGACCGACGTGGACGACGCGGAGAAGCCGGCGCTGATGGCCGGGAGCGCGGCGTTCGTGCTGCCGACCCGCGAGGAGCCGGAGTTCGTGGAGACGTTCGGGATCGCGCTGGTCGAGAAGGCTCTCGCCGGCGGCGGGCCGATCATCACCTGCGCGACCGGCGGCGTACCCGAGGCGGTCGGTGATACGGCCCTGCAGGTGCCGCAGCGGGAGCCGGGCACGCTGCGGACCGTGCTTGACGAGGTCGTGTGCGACTGGACCTACGAGCAGCGGGCGGTGGCCGAGCAGCGCGCGCGGGCGTACGCGTTGCAGTTCGACCGGGTTGCGGTGTTCGACCGCCTCTTCGCGCTCGCCGACCCTCCCGCCCTCCCCGTCGCCTGAGCTCGATCTGCTGGTCGCGCGGCCGCCCTCGGGATCGATCTTTCGTGGAGTGAGGTGTTCTCACCGGCGCCCTCGTCGCATTGATCACCGGATCGGATGCGTACTTCACCTGGGCTGCTTGGTACTCCTGCACCGCTGCCCAGGCGTTGTTTCCGTACTTGACAAAGAACGGCGTCGGGCCGGGGCTGCGATCGAGTCGGGCACGTCCTCGTTCACGTTGAAGAAGTCGAACGGGACCAACCGGGCAGGTTGATGTCGACCAGCATCAGCGTGTCGTTGTCCGGGAAGTGGATGTAGATGTTGTCGGGTGTGTGGTTCGTCCCGTGATACGCCAGCTCGATCCGCTCGCCCCCGACCCGCAGGATACGGCGGCTATCGAAGGTCACATCGGGCACCGGCCGGGTGGGATCGTTGTCGCGGGCAAGCAACCGCCTGTTCTCGGCATGACCGAGCCGGGTCACGCGCTTGCCGAACAGCGACGAGGCACCGACGTGGTCCGCGTGGTGATGCGAGTACACGATGTCCGTCACCTTGTTGGGCACACCTTTCTCGGCCGCGATCTGGTCGATTGCGCGCTGCAGGTCTCCCCGATCGTGGGTGGCGCGTCGAACAGCACCACTCCGTCCTTGGTGGTCAGGAACGCCGCTTGGTACGTGCTGTCGGTGACCCAGGACAGGTTCCTCTTGATCCGGCCGACGAAGTAGCCCTGCGCGTTGACCGCCGGGCCGAGCGCGGACGGCGGGATCGGCGCGTAATCGGGCAACTCGGCGGCCGACGCTGGCGCGCTTCCGAGCATGGGTCGGCGGCAACCGCGGCACCGGCGGCGAGGAACCACCAGTTCTCTGTCACGGCCAACCTGCCGGTCTACTTCTGCGACCCGCACTCACCCTGGCAACGCGGCTCCAACGAGAACACCAACGGCCTGCTGCGCCAGTACTTCCCCAAAGGCACCGACCTGTCCACCCACCGCCGACCACCTCGCCGCCATCGCCGCCCGCCTCAACGGCCGGCCACGCAAAACGCTCGACTGGGAAACCCCAGCCGAGCGCCTCGCTAAACTCCTGGCCACAGCCAGCTAATTCACTTGTGTTGCAGTGACCCCTTGAAACCGCCGTTCGTCGAGGGGCCATACGGTCGACATCACCGCACCCGGCGACAGAGTCTGGCGCCCGAAGGCGAACAAGGACGACACCAAAGATGACGTGGCCCAAGGATCCGGTACGTCGTACGCCGTCGCCACCGTCGCCGGAATCGCGGCGCTGTGGCTCTCCAAGCACGGTCGCGACGTCATCATCCAGGCCTGCGGCGGCAGAGAGAAGATCGCCCCGACATTCCTGCAACTTCTCCGATCCACCGCGTCTCCCGTACCGAACTGGCCGTCCGGGCATTTCGGCGGAGGTCTGGTCAACTCAGACGCGCTCCTATCGGCGCCGGTGCCGAACGACACCACCGTGCCCACACTCGCGCCGACCGCCGATGAGTACACCGCAATCGACCGCGGAGGAAGTAGAACCTTCGGCCGTCTCTACGACTTCGCCATGAGCAGTGTACGCACGTCCGCGCTCGCGATTCGTGAAGACGTCACGACGCTCGACACCATCAACGCGGACCTCGCCAACGTCCTCAACACCACACCAGACAACTGGCGGGGTGGAAGGCGAACTCCTGGCCGACGCGGTACTGAGACTGCACCAGTCGACACACAGCATTGACCGGCGGAGTCAAGCCCGGATTCTGTCGTTCGAACAGGAACGATCGTGTCCATTACATGGTTGCACGGACATCTGCGTCCGAGCTTGACGTTCGATTTCTTGACAACGATTGCCGGTTGACGATCGCGGATCCGGTTGCTCAGATGGGACCGTCTTCGGCAGGCGGGAACAGTCACGAGTCCGCGTCGCGGTACCGCACCAGGTGGTCCGGGGATGAGTCGTCGCAGCGGATCGCAACGTCCGTTGCTCGTGAGGACGGGATAGTTGCCGAGCTTCGGCGGCGCGAGGAGGCGCGGCGCCCAAGTGCACCCTTGCACGCCTTGGTCGATCAATTCGGGCGTGATGTTCATCGTGATGTTCATTCGGTGAGCCGGCACACGTAGAGTGCGGTTGGCACGAGGACTGGGTCTCGCGCGTTCCGGCTCACCGAATGAGCACCATACCCGGGCAAGCCGACGTACGACGGCATCGAAGAAGGCAAAACCGCTCGTCTCGAAGCCGATGGCAAGAACGCGCGGCCCAACGCTGTCGGGCCCGCACGTGATCCTCAAGCTCTTCAGCATCCACAGTGCCGCGATCGCGAACTACCTGCGACGCATCCACCCGGTTTCGGATTGAGTCCATCCGTGACGGCTTGCGAGGAATAGTCAAGACCTGTGGATTGGCGTGTCACGCAGCTTGTTGATCACCTCCTGATTCGTCGGGTCGTTCGACGAGTTTGCCGTTCTCGA
>NZ_JBITJU010000039.1:0-57965 GCF_044460355.1 Kribbella sp. NPDC050124 | reverse complement strand
GCCCTACTGCACAAACTCCAGCGATTCCTGGCGTACTGGATCGGCACCTGCCCCACCTGCCACCAGCACTACCCGACCTAACAAAGTACTACTAGTAGGTCCGCATCCAGCGCGGCGACACCTGCTCCCAACCACGCGCCCACTCCCGCGCCCGGCGCCGATCGAGTGACCACCGCACCAATCGGAACACCGCCCACAACAACGGCCAAACCACCATCACCAACGTCAACGAGATCACTCCGCCGAGCGCAGCGCTGTCGGCCGGCTTCTTGGGCTGCCGCACCTGCGCGCCACTCCGATCGAGCCAAACCGTCAGCTCGGTCCCCGCCTTGGTACCGATCAGGACGTCCGCGTGCCCCTCACGAGGCAGGCCCGCCGCATCAACCCACCTGACCCGGATCCGCGCGCTGACTACCCCGGGTGCCGGCGTCGAGGTGTCCTCAGCAGTCCACGCCTTCACCTGGCGCGTTTCAGCCCGCACCTGCTGTGCCGACCGCTCGGCCCGCTCCCGAACCAGCCCGCCAACGCCGAGCGCCCCTGGCACCACCAACACCGCGGCCACCAGTAGGCCGACCAGCACCAGACCCTCAACCCGATCGACGCCCCGCCGCATCGCATTGCGCCCGAACCCAAGGCGCCGAAGCTGCCCTAGAACCCAGTCGCCCCGGCGCAGACGCCCGCCTCTCATCCGGCCTCCTCGATCCACGCCGGCGTCCCAGCCACCCGACGTACCTAAAGGCAAGACCGAACAAGCCCCCACGCTGTGACGGCGGCCTACTACTTCAAGCGCTCGGAGACGGTAGCGGCAGTCAACAGCCCGCACCAACAACCTCCGCTCGCGCAACTCGAAGCGACATAAATTGAGCTGACCCGTTGCGTGAGGCGGGCGGGACGTCAGGGGTGGCTTAAGGTCGCGGGATGCGCATCCTCCTGGCCGCCACGATTGTGCTCGGCTTCGCGGCTGCCGGGTGCGCCTACCCGGTAGCTGGCGCCGGCCCGAACCCGTCGCCATTGACCACAGCCACCCGCAGTCCCGCTGCGGTCCAGCCGGCTGGCACGGCCAAGCTGATCTCTGCCGAACTCCGCCAGATCCGCGTCATCGCCGCCCGGCCCGACGTGCCTGGCTACAAGCGCGACCTGTTCGGGCAGACCTGGACCGACGATCACACCGGCCGTGGTGGCCACAACGGCTGCGACACCTGTAACGACGTACTCGCGGCCCAGTTGACTGCGGTGCAGTACCGCAGTCGCTCGAGATGCGTGGTCATCGCCGGCGCTCTTCCCGCCGAGCCGTACACCGGTCGCCGGATCGAGTTCCGCAAGGCCGCCGCGGCCAAGGTGCAGATCGATCACCTGTATCCGCTGGCCCGGGCGTGGGACATGGGCGCCGCACGTTGGCCGCTTCAGCGACGCGTCGACTTTGCGAATGACCAGACAGCGAACCTGCTGGCTGTCGACGGACCGGCGAACGCGTCCAAGAACGACGACGGGCCCGGCGAGTGGCTGCCGATCAACCGCAGCTACCGGTGCATCTACGTCCTCCGATACCTCCAGGTCGCCCGCAAGTACGCGCTGCCGATGCATCTACGTCCTCCGATACCTCCAGGTCGCCCGCAAGTACGCGCTGCCGATCACCGCGGCCGACCGCGATGCTGCCCAGGCGATCACCCGATCCTGCTCTTAGAGCCGACACGACCATGATCATTGGTGGATTCTTCGGACCGCGGTTCGGCGCGAAGCGAGCCCGGGTTCGCGCAGCGCACGAGGGAGGAGACCCTCGATCACGAACCACCACGCGACTGCCGCGATGATCGCGAGGGCTTCGCTGCGTACGAGCGCACCCAGTCCGGCCCCCGCCGAGGCGAAGAGAGCGGCAGCGATCGTGACTCCGAGCCCGGTGATTGCGGCGTCTCCGGTCAGCAGGTCGACGGACAGGTCCTTGGCGGGGTGGCGGCCTCGGAGCGGAACCAGTGCGTGACCTATCACGTGCGACACCCGCGCGCAGACGCTAGGGCGGCCGGCGGACGACCAGTTCCACTGCGGATGAGCTCGGCGCGGCCGTGGCGAACCGTCGGCCGGTGTGGGCCGGCCGACGGTTCCGGGTGGGACGGTGGTGTCAGTTGATGACGCGGAAGCCGTTGCGTTGGCCCAGTTTTGTCAGGCTTTCCCTGCCTGGGATGCCGTCGAACGGTGGCGGGACCGTGGCCTTCTGCCACTTGGCGTAGGCCTTGCGGAACTCGGTCCCGGCGTAGCCGTCGACGAACTCCGCCGGCTTGAGGCCCTGGTGCCGCAGCGCCTTCTCCACGATCAGGACGTCCTTCTCGTGCAGCCCCTGCCCCTGCGGACGGAACTGATCACGACGGGCGGCATCCTGGACGTTGCTGAGGTCAACAGCCGGCAGCAGTGGTGTGGGCGCGCCCGGCCGCCAGACCCGGACTCCATTGACGTCCTCGCTCCAGCCGCGGTACCGCTGTCCCCAGTTGCGGGTGATGAACGAGATCGCAACCCTGTCGATCTTGCCGCGCCGCTTGATGTCGTTGCTGAAGCAGGTCCCGTCGCCGGCGCTGATGGCGACGTGCCCGTCACCTCCATTGGTCCACCAGACGGGGACTCCGAGTGGTGGCGTACCGGTGGTGCCGTGCCTGAAGTCGGTCCCGAAGTAGCCCTTCTCGGCCGATCCGTACAGCGGTCCGACGTTGAAGCACTTCCGGACGAAGACCAGACACAGGCGGAACCAATCCTGGCTCGGGTTGGTCACTTGGCCCTTCGCGAAGTTGATCGCGGCCTGCCCGGTGCGGATCGCCATCTCACTGCCCCCCGTCCGGATCGACCTCGTCGGCCGACTTCACTGCATCGTCGGGCCGAGTCTCCTGACCCGGTTCCTCGCCCGGTTCGAAGGCGACCTCGTCGCTGTTGCCGCCCGGCTCGGCGAACTCGCTGTCGAGCGCCGGGTCATCGGCCAGCATCCCCGCCGACTCGCTCAACGGCAGCAACGTACTTTCGTCCAACACGTCGACAGATTCTGAACTGTCGACCACTACCTCGCTCATCGCGAAACCTCCCCTGTTTGCTGGTACCTCCACTAACTACGCTCACGGGGCCCTCGCGACATCCGAGGAAAACCCTCAGATCCGCGGCACCAACCCCTCAGATCCTCAGCCAGCGGACGGCTCGCCTTCGTGGCCGGCGACCCGGCGTGCCACGCCGCCGGCCGAGCACACCAACCAACAGTTCGGCAACAGCGCCGGCGGATCGGATGGAAGATCGACACCCATGGCCGCGGCGGCTACGTCGCCGGCTTTCCTGCCGGCCGCGGTCAGCGGGTCCCCGCGCCGCTCGGCTGTCAACCAGAGCCGGACGAACTCGCTCACCCGCACATACAGGCTCTCCCGGCGGATACGCTCGAAATCGCGGACAGTCAGCTCCGAACCACAACACGATCCCAGTGCGAGCCGACAGGTTTCCGACGCGATGGCCACGTCCGGGCACGGGCCTCCGGCCTGCTGGGTGTGGGGGTCTGGTCCACAGTGGGTTGGACGAGTGTTCGAAGGGGGAAGTGATGGGTGTTCGGAGTCTGACCCAGGCTGAGGCTGAGGGGCGGTCGGGCCTGCTGACGGTGGAGCGGTATGACGTTGCCGTTGACCTGACCGATCTGCCGGGCGGTTCGCGGGTTCGGTGTGAGTCGACGATCACGTTCGGCTGTAGCCGCCCCGGAGTCGAGACCTTCGTCGACTGTGTGGCGGAGGTTGAGGAAGCGGTGCTCAACGGGGTCGCGCTGCCGGCGGTCGTCGGGGGCCGGATCGCACTGGCCGGTCTCGGCGAGCACAACGTCCTCACTGTGGTCACTGTCCCGGACTGCTCGAGCGGTGAGCAGGGTGTTCACAAGGCCGTCGATCCGGCCGACGGCGAGGTGTATGCGTACACGGACTTCACTCCCGACTACGCCCGGTACGTATGGGCGTGTTTCGATCAGCCCGACCTGAAGGCGCCGTACGCGTTCACGGTGACGGCTCCGCCCGGTTGGCTGGTGTTGTCCAACAGCGGCGATCCGCGGATCGAGGATCTCGGCTCCGCGCGGCGCTGGACCTTCCCGCCGACGCCACCGCTGGCGACGTACAACACCGTGATCAACGCCGGCCCGTACTACGAGCTGCGCCGGAGCGGCGCGGGTCACGATCTCGGCCTCTTCGCTCGTCGGTCACTGGCTCCGATCCTTGACCGGGACGCCGACGAGCTCTTCACCCTGACCACGCAAGGGCTCGAGTTCTTCGCCGACAAGTTCGGCATGCCGTTTCCCCAGCACAAGTACGACCAGGTCTTCACGCCCGAGTTCCCTGGCGCGATGGAGAACTTCGGCTGCGTCACCTGGATGGACTGGTTCCTGCGCCGGACCACCCCGACGCGTGCGGAGTGGGACCACTTCTCGCGGTACCTGTTGCATGAACTCGCGCACATGTGGTTCGGCAATATCGTCACGATGCGCTGGTGGGACGACCTGTGGCTCAACGAGGCGTTCGCGGACTTCGCGAGCAACTGGGCCGCGGTCAGCGCGACGTCCTACACCGACGCCTGGGTGGCGCATCTGGCCGACGAGAAGCACAGGGCCTATTTCGTCGATCAGGGACCGACCACGCACCCGATCCGCCAGCTTGTCCGGGACGTCTCCGAGGCCGAAGCGACGTTCGACGCCATCACCTACGCCAAGGGTGCGTCGGTGCTGCAACAGCTGATGACGTATGTCGGTGAGGCAGAGTTCTCCGCGGGGCTGACCAGCTACTTCGCCAAGCATGCCTGGGGCAACACCACGCTGGAGGACCTGATCGGTGCGGTTGCCGAGTCGAGCGGACGTGACCTGGACCAGTGGCGTGCGGGGTGGCTGGAAACCGCAGGTACCGACCGGCTGACCCTGGATCACGACGGGGATGGTTTCGTCCTGGTCGCGAAGGGCCCCGGTGGGCAGCCGCGGCCGCAGGTGCTTGCCGTCGGCGCCTACCGGGGACAAGGCGACCGCCTCGAGCGGGCGGCACTCGTTGAGGTAGAGGTCGCGGGCGAACTGACTCGGATCGACCTGCCGGCCGGCGCGGACCTCTACCTGGTCAACGACGAAGACCTGACCTTCGCCTCGACAAGACCTGATGCCGCGAGCAGAGACGCGTTCTTCGGCAACGCCGCCCGCCTGCCCACACCCATCTCGCGGAGTGTCGCGGTCACCACGGCCTGGGACATGCTGATCAACGGCGAAGCGTCGGCCGCTCAGGCCGTGCAGTGCCTTACCGGGGTGCTAGCGGTCGAGACGTCCGCGTCGGTGATCGAGCCGTATCTCGACCTGGCTGTCGAGGCCGCGGACCTGTGGAGCCCGGAGTCGGAGCGGGATGTGCTGATGCGGTCCGTGGCGGCAGCGTGCCGCAGCCTGTCCGGCGTCGGCGCCTACCGGAAAGCGGCACTGCGTGGTTTCGCCCGTACCGCAGACGACCTGGAGCAGGTTCGGTGGCTCCAGGTCGAGGCCGGTGCGGACGTCGATCTCCAGTGGCGAGCGCTGGTCCGCAAGGCTCAGCTCGGCAGCCCGACCGCTACCGAGGCGCAGGCCCTGCTCGACCGGGACCCGGATCCCGAGGCGTGGGTCAGAAGGCTTCAGGTCCGTGCGGCGACCCCGGACCCGGCTGAGAAGACGGCGGTGTGGCAGACGATGGTGACGGAGCGCGCGGTGCCGCTGGCTTCGGTCTACTCGGTTGCGGGGCTGTTCTGGACCGCCGGCCAGGACGACCTGCTGAGGCCCTACGCGGAGGCCTATCTCGAGCTCCTGCCGAGCATCCACCGCGGCGGAGGCGGGCCGGCGAGAACCTTCACCAGACACCTCTTCCCGCAGTTCGGTATCGACCTGACTTTCGTGGGACGGGCGGAGGCCCTTGCGGCAACAGCTGTCCCGGTCGTCCGCGCGAACCTGCTCGAGCGTGCTGATCGAATGCGCCGCATGCTCCGCTCCCGCGGCTGACCTCCTTCCGGAGCGCCGCCAGGCGCGGACTGTTACATGAGGTTCGTGGACGGGGCATGGCATGCCAACTGGCCCGGGTTGCGGGCCGCGCCGTGCACATTGCCTCCTGACCTGCGGTTTTGTGTTGTAGGGCGGGTGGGACTCGAACCCACGACCCAAGGATTATGAGTCCTCTGCTCTAACCGGCTGAGCTACCGCCCCGTGTGCGGGTGATCGTATCGGGTTTGGGTGGGTGGGGCGGGAAACCAGGGGTGGGTCAGGGGTTTGACTGAGGGGTGGGTGGGGTGGACCGGGCATGATGGAGGCAGGTCCCGAGGAAGGGAAGACCGATGGGCTGGTTCATATTCTTCGTGCTCGTGGTGGGCGCGGTGGCGGCGTACAAGTACCGGGTGCCGCTGATCGCCAAGCTAACGGGTCAGCCGCAGCACCGCATCCAGCGGGCGATCGATCGCCGGAAGGACGACAAGCGCTGATCGGGGGCTGCTGAGTCGGGCTGGGTGGTGGTGGCTGAGTGCGGCCGCCGCCCGGCCTTCTGGGCTGCCGGCGAGGGTGCCGGCGCTTGCGGTGAGCGTCGTGCGGCGTACGTCGTCACGACATGAAAGAAGCCGGTTCCTGAGCGGATACCGGCTTGGGTTGCTCCCGCGACTGGACTCGAACCAGTAACCTGCCGGTTAACAGCCGGCTGCTCTGCCAATTGAGCTACGCGGGATCGGTGTGTATCTTGCCCCCGATCCCCGAGGACCTGAGTAGGTTAGCAGGCCCGGGTCGAACTACAAAAACGGGATTCCGGGGCAGGGAGTTGGCTTCCGGGGCAGCTTCGGGCGTGGCTGGCGGTCAGATGCCGAACTCGTCGCGGACCGACTTCAGGGCGGCTTCGGCGGCGTCGACGATGCCGGGCTGGCTGGGCTCCAATCCCTTGTCCAGAACGAAGTTCCAGGCGACCGGGGCGTCGGTGTCGGCGGGGCTGCGGCGGCCGACGATGCGTACCCCGCGCTTGCCGGCCAGCGGGACGTGACGCTGGACGATGATGCTCGCGTCGACGCGTTCGCGGAGCAGCTGGCCGAAGCGACCGGGGTCGTCGAGCTTGAGCTCGGTGACGCGCAGTGGAGTGCCGAACGGGGTGGTCTCGTAGATGTGCATCACGGACGCCTCGGAGTCCCAGCCGGCGCGCTCGATCGCCTCCCAGCCGACGCGGCGGAGCTGGTCCGGGGCGTCGGTGGGGAGGTAGACGGCGGCGCGCGTACCGGCGACCCAGTGGCCGTCGGCCAGCTGGACCGCGGCGAGGATGTCTTCTTTGCCGCCGGTCGCTTGCTTGGACGTGGCGGTCACTGACTCGGTCAGTTCGCGGGGCCAGGTGGTGCGCCGGAGTCTCACGCTCCCATCATTCCAGTTGGCTCAATTGTGGTCTGGGTGTGGTGCCGCTGCCGCAGCCGCCGCGGGGTGCTGTGGGTGGTCAGGCGGCGTAGTCGCGGAGGTGGGGGGTGGCTCGGCGGCGGAGGTGGCGGAGGGCTTCTCGTTCGAGGGTGCGGATCTGGTCGGGGGTGAGGTTGAGGGCGGTGGCGGCTTCTTCGGGGGTGCAGGGGTTGTGGCCGTTGAGGCCGTAGCGGTGGTGGATGACGGTTTGGTGCAGGTCGTCGAGGAACTGCAGGTGGTGGGCCAGGTCGCGGCGGAGGGCGGCTTGCAGGACGAGGGACTCGTCGTCGATCAAGGGTTCGGAGTCGTCGAGGTCGAGGGTTTCGGGGTGAACCCGCCAGGCTTGGGCGCGTTCGACGCGGGCGATGGTGAGGTCGGCCGAGGTGGCCAGCTCCTGCGTGGTGGGTTCGCGGCCCAGGCGCTGGGTGAGGTCGTGCCGGATCGCGGCCAGTCGGCAGGCGTCGGCGTACGCCTGGGCCGGCATCCGCACCAGGCGTGACCGGTCGGAGATCGCGCGCCCGATCGACTGCTTGATCCACCAGATCGCGTACGTCGAGAAGCGGTGCCCGCGGCGGTGGTCGAACCGCTCGACTGCACGCATCAGGCCGATGTTGCCTTCCTGGATCAAGTCCAGGAGCGAGATGCCCTTGCCGGTGTAGCGCTTGGCGAGCGACACGACCAGGCGCAGGTTGCCCTCGATCATCCGTCGCCACGAACGGCGGCCGAGCGCGACCACCTGCCGCAGGTCGGCAGGGTCGTGATCGGCCGGCTGGCCGGCGGCCAGGAGCTCGGCGGCCAGCAGACCGGCCTCGATCCAGCGCGAGTGCTCGTTGACCTCCTCCAGGGTGAGTAGTTCGTGGTGCCCGATGTCGCGCAGGTACGCGATGAGCGCGGTGATGTCGGCGGGTTCGCAGTCGAGCTCGGCCATCCGTTCCCCTCTCTTCGACAAAGAGAGTGCCGTGATCTGCCCCGGTTCGGGGTGCTGACTTTCTGTCGGTGGATAACTACCGCAGGTCATCACAACTGCCCTGTGGATAACAGGCGTCACCAGCTGCAGGAGCCGTATGATGCGCGGCCGCGGCTAGGTGGGGGAGGTCTGAGGCGGAGACCAGCCGATGCCGAGTGGGCGCCGAGGGGGTGGGGCGGGGGCAGATCAGCGCGGGCAGAGGGGAGGGCAGGGGCCTGCCCGGAAGAGTGGCGCTGGGGCAGGCGGTGCAGGGCATCAAGTCATATATCCCCGCAGGCCGGAGAGGAGGCCGTTGTGGAAGGGGTTGGCGTCGACGGCGTCGAACCAGGCGGGGCCGGTGGTGAGTGGCTCGTACGGCGGGATGGTGACAGGAGGCGGTGTCGCTGCGGCGGGGCCGCGGCGGCGGAGGTCGCTGTCCAGTTCAGGCGCTGGCATGTCGGGCAGCAGGACAAAGGTGCCGTCAGAATCCATCGGCTCGTCACCCGCGACCGCGGCAGCGAAGCCAGTCTCGTCGGCGGCAGCGAGAGCGGCGAAAGTGGCCGCCGCCCGGGCTGAGGCCGCCGACGGGTTCTTCCGGATCTCCTCGAGCTCGGCCAGCACCGACTTCCAGGTGACCGTCGAGTCGCCGTAGTCGATCGACCGGGACAGCCGCCCGACCGAGATCGCGGTCGCCGCGGGAGCCACCACCTTCATCAGCGACCGGAGCCCGTACCGCACCCGCCCGCCGACGATCACCAGCCGTACGTCGGCCTCCGTCGCCGCGATCAGGTTCCGGTGGACGTCGGCGTGATCCCGCCGTACGACGATCAGGTCGGCGAGCGCGCCACGCTCGATCCGGCCGAGCGGATGCGGCCAGACGCCCGACAATGCCTCGCCGGGATTGGATGTTGCCAGCCGCACCAATTCCTCGTCCGTGAACACCGGCGCCGGCTGGGCCTTGTTCCAGATATCGGCGACCTTCAACTCCCACAGCACATTCCGGGTCCCCGACGGCGCCCAGTCCGAACCGATGCACAGCCGTACTCCGGCCGCTTTCGCGGTGGCCACGTCCGCGGTCGCGCCGTACAGCCAGTAGTTGGAGAACGGCGACCAGACCAGACTGGATTTCCCGGCCTTCATCCGGGCGAAATCGGCCGCGGTCAGCGCGCCGCCGTGAATGGCGACCAGCTGCGGTGTGACCACGCCGACCTCGTCGAGCAGTTGGAACTCCTTGCGCAGTTTGGGATCCGACCCCTCGGCCGAATGCGCGATGAATCCCCGTCCCTGCTGGACGGCGGCGGCGTACGGCGCCAGCGCTTCTTTGCTGTCGGCAACAAGAGTGCTGACCCGGATGAAGTCGTCGTGGGTGCCGAGCTTCTCGGAGTCGATGTTGCGGATCAGGTCGTTGTCCGGGGGTACGGCGCCCCGCGGGTTGCCCTGGATCGACGTCGTACCGCCGACGATCGCGCGCGTTTCGACATACCGGAGCAGGGCGCGACCGGCCGCGGCGCCGAGCAACCGGGCGGGCTGGCTGATCTGGGCGCTGTACGTCGGCGCGCGTCCCCACTGGTTGTGGGAGGTCCACGGAACCGTGCGCGAGGGCTCGGTCCACAACGGCAGGCTGTTGTACATCAAATGGTTGTGCAGGTCGATCAGGCCGGGATAGATGAGGCCGCCTGCAACAAGTCGCGACGCGTTCTCGAAGCCGGCGGGTACGGCGTCCAGCGGTGTGACAGCCGCGATCAGTCCGTCGTCGCCGACGTAGACCGCGCCCTGCTCGAGCACCTCGCCACCGGACCGCATCGTCACGACGGTTCCACGCAGTACAAACATTGTCCCTCCCGCTTTACAATCCCTGTGGGTGTGTCTGATGGTCCCGCGCCTACTGCGCGGCACTCGGCACGGCACCTCGCCGCACGTGAGCAAAGGCCACGATGCTCCGCATCGAGACCTTCGCTCCCGCACGCCGATGCACCGCACCGAGCACCTGCTCGCGACGGCGCGGGACCATCAGACACACCCTGCCGCCCCTGTTCACGAGCGTAAGTCAGGAATCGTTGAGGGGGAGGTATTGACGATGGCCGATTTCGATCCAGGTCCGCCGGCCGCGGTGGCGCGGCACTTCGCGAATGTGCCCAGTTATGCGGATTTCCGGCAATTGTTCTGGCACGACTGGGGTCCGGTGTTCTACCGGGGCCGGCTGAATCGCAGCGCGCGGTTGCTCGCGATCGCGTCCGATCCCGGGCCGACCGAGCGGATCGCGGGCCGGACGCTGGTGGGGGATGCCGGGCAGCGCGTGCAGGGCTTCCTGACCAAACTCGGCCTCACGCGCAGCTATGCGCTCGTCAACGCCTACGCGTATGCACTGCTGCCGTCGCGCGCGCAGCAGGCGGCGCCACTCCTGTCCAAGCCCGACCACCTCAGCTGGCGTAACACGCTGTTCGACCTGATCACCGGCCCTGACCTACAGGCGATCGTCGCGTTCGGGACGCAGGCGCGGGCAGCGCTCAGGTTGTGGGAGAACAAGCCGGACGTGCCCGTCTTCGAGGTGCCGCACCCGTCGAGCCGGAGCCCGAAAGTGCTCCTGGACAGCTGGCGCGCCGCGGTGACCGACCTTCGCGCGATCGTCACACCGGACGCCGACGGCGACCCGTCGGTGCCGAACTACGGACCGAAGTTCCTCGAGACCGACTACGCGTGCATTCCGGCGCGCGACCTACCATTCGGCGTGCCGCCGTGGCTGGGCGACGACGCCTGGGGTCGCAAGGACAAGCCAAGACACAACAACAGCGTGGAGCGCCCAGCCAGCGATCTCCGCAACACCCTGGTCTGGCGGGCCCCGAAACTCGGCTGAAGCCTGAAATGGTCCGTCCCGGGGGCTACCGTGGGTCGGGTGCGAGTAGCGACCTGGAATGTGAACTCGGTGAAGCAACGGCTGCCGCGGTTGCTGGGGTGGTTGGACGAGCGGCAGCCGGACGTGGTGTGCCTGCAGGAGACGAAGCTCGCGGACGACGCGTTCACCGAGCTGCTCGACGACGAGCTGACCGCGCGCGGCTACGAGACGGCCCTGTACGGCGAGGTGCAGTGGAACGGTGTCGCCCTGCTCTCCAAGGTCGGCCTGGAGGACGTGGTCACCGGAGTCGCCGAGGCGCCCGGCTTCCCGAAGCCCGAGGCCCGCGCGGTCGCGGCGACCTGTGGCGGCATCCGCATCCACTCCCTCTACGTGCCGAACGGGCGCGTCCCCGACTCCGATCACTACCACTACAAGCTCGCCTGGCTGGCGGCCCTGCGTGAGGTCGTCGCGGCCGGTCCGGGCGACCAGATCGTCTGCGGCGACATGAACATCGCCCCGACCGACGCCGACGTGTTCGACCCCGCGGCGTACGTCGGTCAGACGCATGTGACCGCGCCGGAGCGGCAGGCGCTCGCGGACCTGATGGCCGCCAAGGACCTGCACGACGTCGTCCGCGACCGCTGGCCCGACGACCGGATCTTCAGCTACTGGGACTACCGCGCCGGCATGTTCCACCAGGACCTCGGCATGCGGATCGACCTGATGCTCGCGACCGAGCCGGTTGCGGATCGGGTCAAGGCGGCGTGGATCGACCGCAAGGCCCGCAAGGGCACTGGCCCGAGTGACCACGCGCCGGTCATCCTCGACCTGGACGTCGCACCGGACGGCGACATCGGCCCGGTCGTTCCACCGCCGTCCGCGCCGCGGACCGGGCGGAAGAAGACCACCAAGCTCCCGCAGAACCGCTGATGCGCCGCCTCGTCGCCGCCGCCCTGGCGCTGGCATGCCTGGCCGCGTGCAGTACCGACAAGTCATCGACGCCGTCGGTGAACTGGACCAAGGTCGATGTCGGCGCGGAGCCCGTCACCCTCACTCAGTACGGCGACCAACTGCTGGTCGGACTGCGCGATCGCGGCGCCAAGGTGGTCCCGCAACTCGTCGTCCTGAACGGCGACCAGCGCAAGCAGGTCAAGGTCACACCGTCGCCGAGGAGCCCGTACGCGTTCGAGGCGATCTGGTACTCGATCGCGTACGACGGCAAGCAACTGCTCGCGCTCGGCGGCGCCGCCGGCGGTGCGCACTCGAACACGCGCTGGACGGTGTGGACGGGCACGGTCGACGGCGGTCTGGTCGAGCGTCCGCAGGAGTTCAACACGTTCGGCGGGCAGACCGCGGGCGCGTTGTACTCGGCCGTGATCACCCCGACCGGACGTGCGCTCCTCGGATCCTGGGGTGGAGTCGAGACCGGCAACGACGGCGCGGTATGGCTCCCGGAGAGCGACGCGAAGTGGGTCCGGCAGAACCCGGCGAAGACAGCCCTGCAGAGTACGCCGTCCCTCCTGGTCGGACCCAGCTACGGTACGACGCTGGGCGACAGCATCGTGCTCGTCGGGTCGCAGGTGCGGCTCGCGCCGAACGTGGTCGCCCAGGAGGCCGCGGTCTGGCAGTCGACCAAACTCAACCAGGGATGGCGCGCGATCGGCCTGCCGGATCCGGGCAACCGCAGCCAGGCGATGACGGCATCCTGCAATTCGTCCGGCTGCTACATCTCCGGGTCCGTCGACAACAAGCTGGCCATCTGGCAGCTGCTCCGAGGCGGCCCCGCCAAGCGTCTGAGCGACGTACCGGATATTCCGGTCGGGGACAAGGACAAGCTGCCTCCGCCGCTCGTCGTCGGCGACAAGATCGTCCAGATCGTTGCTCAGGACAACAAGGTGAAGGTGATCAGCGGGTCGGACGGCAGCTGGACGGTTCGGGAGTCGGGTGCCGGCCCGGAAGGTCCCGTCGTCGATGCAGCCTTCACCGACTCGAACAAGCTCTACCTGATCGCCGGCACCTCGCTGTGGGAGACGAAACTCAACTGATCAGGCCCTTCACGTAGGCCGCCTGGCCCGCGTGCTGGTCGCAGTCGTTGATCACGCTGACCAGGCGCACGCCGAGCGAGACCGGCGGATTCCACCGGTGGTCGACGATGCGGTCCAGACCCTCGTCGGTGACCGTCTTCAGGAACTCCACCGTGCGGTCGTGCACGGCGTCGTGGTACCCGAGCAGTTGGTCAGCCGAGAGCCGGACCAGCGCGACCTGCTTCGAGGTGTGCGCATACCCGGTGTCGGCGGCGTCGAGCGGGAGCCCGAGCCGCTCGTGCCACCCGTCCGCGGTGTAGACCTGCTCGTACCCACCCGCGTCCGCCAGATGGTCGTCCTGGACCCGGGTCAGGTGCCACACCAGCCAGGCGATCGAGTTGGCCGTGTCAGCCGGTCGCGCCGCGAGAGTAGTGTCGTCGAGGTCGGCTACGACGTCGTGCACCACTTCGCGGATCCGGCTGTGGGCGTCGATCAGCAGCTCACTTGTATCCATGAACAGCCACCGTAGTCGGCCGTTCGGACAGTCTGAGAAGGAGCAATCGTGGAATACCGCACTCTGGGCGCCAGCGGCGCCGTCGTCTCCACCTACGCGCTCGGCACCATGACGTTCGGCAACGAGACCGACGAGACCGGCTCGCACGCGCAGCTGGACCGGTACGTCGAGGCCGGCGGCAACTTCGTCGACACCGCCGACGTGTACTCCGCCGGCGTCTCGGAGGAGATCGTCGGTCGCTGGCTGGCGAAGAGCGCGGCTCGCGACGACGTCGTACTCGCCACCAAGGGCCGGTTCCCGACCGGCGACACGCCGAACGACGTCGGCACCTCCCGGCGGCACCTCCGGCGTGCCCTGGACGCGTCGCTCAGTCGGCTCGGCGTGGAGCATGTCGATCTCTACCAGCTGCACGCGTGGGACCCGGTGACGCCGCTCGAGGAGACGCTCGGCTTCCTGGAGGACGCCGTACGCGCGGGGAAGATCTCGTACGCCGGTCTGTCGAACTTCACCGGGTGGCAGCTGCAGAAGGCGTGCGACCTGATCGACCGCCGCGGCTGGTCGCGATTGGTGACGCTACAGCCGCAGTACAACCTGCTGGTACGTGAGATCGAGTGGGAGATCGTCCCAGCCGCGCAGGACAACGGACTGGGGCTGCTTCCGTGGTCGCCGCTGGGTGGTGGCTGGCTGACCGGCAAGTACTCGTTCGACGAGGAGCCGACCGGAGCGACCCGCCTGGGCGAGAACCCGGACCGCGGTGTCGAGTCCTGGCATCGGCGCAGCCGCAACCAGCGCGTCCGCGACGTGGTGGAGGCGGTCCGGGAGATCGCTGAGGCGCGAGGCATCTCGATGGCGCAGGTGGCGCTGGCGTGGCTGGTCGACCGCCCTGCAGTCACCTCGGTCATCCTAGGAGCCCGCACGATGGACCAGCTGAACGACAACCTCGCCGCCGCGGACCTGCACCTCACCGAGGACGAGACCGCCAAGCTGAACGCGGCCAGCGACCCCGGTGCCGCCGACTACCCGTACGGCGGTCCCGGCACCGACCAGCGCTCCCGCCCGATCACCGGTGGTCGCGCCTGATCTCCACTGCCTGCCGGAGAGCGGCGTGCGAAGCCACCAGTGCGCGCCGCACTCCGGTGAGCAACGGGTCGTCGCGCTTGCGCCCTGCCTGGACCCAGCGGTCCGACAGGTCCATCGCCTCGACCCGCTTGGCGACCGCGGGGCGGACCGCCTCCGCCGAGCCGTCGTAGACATAGGCATAGAGGTCGGCCATCGCGTCTTCCAAGGTCTCGTCGGTGCCAGCGTGCTGCTGGGCCCGGTGGACCCGCCACCACTCGACCTCCAGCACCGCCGCGTGCGCCGGGTCCAGCGACAGGCTGCCGGAGCGTACGACGAGCTCGTAGAACCGGCGCATGTACGCACGAGCCGCGTCGGGCCGGTTGTCGGGGTACGGTGCCCACACCTGGTTTGCACGCAGTACATACCAGGCTCCGAGCAGTGTCCGGCGCGGTGTCATTCCGAAGGCGGCTCCGACCAGCCCGACGGAGGCGACGAGGAAGCGACGCCACTCGCGCAGGTAGTACGCGGCCCAGGCGTCAGCCTCGCGGTTGCCGACGACAACCGGGTCGAACGTACGTGGTCCAGATTCCCCCATGATCCCTCCCACCCTGAGGAGATCCGATGATCGATGGTATTGCAGGCGTCGTTGACCGGATGCAACAGCGGCTGGACGAGTTGCCGGCAGAGCTCGAGCACCGGCGGATCTTCCTCAGCACCTACCTGCGCACCACGCAGGCGGTCGGTACGGCGATCGAGCAGTCGCGCTTCGAGGACCCGGAGTGGGTCGAGCGGTGGGACGTGAAGTTCGCCGAGCTGTACCTGGACGCGCATGACGCGGCACAGAGCGCAGCGCGACCGTGGCGGCTCGCCTTCGGGACAGCTGCGGACGCGCCGCCACTGCTGCACGTGCTGCTCGGCATCAACGCGCACGTCAACTACGACTTGCCGCAGGCGCTGCTGGCCGTGATCAGTGACGAGGACTTCACCGATCCACAGCTGATGGCCATGCGCCGTCGCGACCACGAACGGATCGACGGTGTGCTGGCTGGGCGGGTGGCTGCGGAGGACCGGCAGCTCGGCGGCGCGCGGAGCTTGCTCGATCAGGTGCTGACCCCGCTCAACCGGCTCGCGTCGCAGCGGTTCCTGCGTGAGTCCCGCCAGAAGGTCTGGCACAACACCGAGGAGCTGCAACGCGCGCGCCTCGACGGCCCATCGACGTACGCGAACCGGCTGGCCGAGCTGGAACTCCTGAGTGCGGCCAAGATCGCGGACCTGCTCCGTCCCGGCCAAGTGCTCCTGCGACTCGCCATCACCGGCTTCGGCGTGACACTCCCACCACCGGCCTAGTCCGGCAACACACCTGACCACACGACGCCGACTGCCAAGCACCCGAGCGTCACCAGGCCGAAGAAGCCGACCCACATGAGAGCGGGTACGCCGGTCAGTCGCCGAAGCTGATCCGCGTCCGAGCTACGGCCGCCACCGCCTCGACGCGAGTGCTGCAGCTCGAGCACGGCACGCGGTGCAGCCAGCAGCAGGAACCAGGTCAGCAGGTGGGCGAACGCGGACTGCACATCCGGCGAGCCCCACCACGACACCGCGAACACGACCGCACCGAAGACCAGCACGGACCACAGGCCGTAGAGATTGCGGATCTGCAGTAGCAGGATCAGCAAGGCGACCAACAGTCCCCACAGCAGCGCCACGGCGTACCCACTGCTGAGCACGAAGGCCGCAGCCAGCCCGAACAGCGCCGGTCCGGGATACCCGGCCAGCAGTACGGCGATCATGCCCGGGCCAGTGGGGTGGCCGCGCGACACGGTGACCCCGGACGTGTCGGAATGCAGCCGGATCCCAGCCAGCTTCCGTCCGACGAGCGCGGCGATCAACCCGTGCGCGCCCTCGTGCGCGATCGTCACGACCTGCCGCGTGTAGCGCCAGATCGGCCGCCATGCGATCAGCAGCAACGCCGCGATCCCGGTGCCGATGACCACCCGCAGCGAAGGCTCCGGCTGCACCGACGTCAAGCTGTCCCAGACCTCGTTCACCACCCCATCCTTGCAGCCCAGTGGTCAACCGCTGTCCCGTTGACATCGGCGGGTGCGCGGACGACGGTGGGAGGGATCGTGGCCCGGGGAGGGGCTGCCGTATTGGGGGAGAGATGTCACAGCCACGCAGTATGAAGTCCACCGCCCAGAAGACGACGGCGGCGAAGACGACCACCGCCAAGAAGACCAGCACCGCCAAGAAGACCAGCACCCCGAAAAAGACGAGCACCGCCAAGAAGGCCAGCGCAGCGAAGAAGGCCAGTACCGCGAAGAAGGCCAGCACGGCCAAGAAGGCCAGCAGCGCCAAGAAGGCGCAGACGACGGCGACGACCGCCGGCAAGCGGGCAGCCAGGAAGACCTTCGCGAGTACTGCGGGGACTCGCACGACCCGGGCGACGACGGCCGAAGCCGCGGCCGCCGTACCGTTGCCGCAGTTTCTGGCCTCGGCCGGAACGCTGACGCTCGGGCAGCGGAAGCTGCTCGTCGACCAGTCGCTGCTGATCCTCGACCAGAACTACGTGCACCTGCCGCTGAAGGCTGCGATGCACGCGGTGAACCCGCTGCAGAAGCTGCGGGTGATGCGGTCGCGGATGGAACGCCAGACCGCCGAGACGATGGAACCCGAGTGGGTGTTCCACCGGCAGATGTCGAGCATCTTCCACTCGGTGCGCGACCTGCACACCAACTACCTGCTGCCTGCCCCGTTCGCCGGAAAGATCGCGTACCTGCCGTTCATGATCGAGAAGTGCTACGACGCCGGCGGCAAGGAGCACTACCTCATCACGCAGATTGTGACCGGGTACTCGGCGCCGCAGTTCGGTCCCGGCGCCGAGGTGACGCACTGGAACGGCACACCGATCGCCCGCGCCGTGGCCCTGAACGGCGCGCAGTTCGCCGGTAGCAACAACGCGGCCAACCTGGCGCGCGGGCTGGAGTCGCTCACCTTGCGGCCGCTGCTCATCCAGTTGCCACCCGACGAGGCCTGGGTGAACCTGACGTACATCGGTCTCGACGGTTCGACCCAGGAGCTGCGGGAGGAGTGGAAGGTGACCACCAACCTTCCGCCGATGACGGATCTGGACGCGATCAGCGAGACCGCCGCATCGATGGGGCTGGACCTCGACTCCGACGAGAAGGCGCGGGCCAAGAAGGCGCTGTACGTGCGTGACGTGGTTGATCTGGAACGCGGCCAGAGCTCGGCCGAGCTGAGTCAGCCGGCCGCGGTCGGTGCAGCGGATCTGCCGACCACGATGCCCGGCGTCTTCCGGGCGCGCGAGGTCGTCACGCCGTCCGGGACCTTCGGGCACTTGCGGATCTTCACGTTCAGCGTGCAGAACCCGGTCGCGTTCCGGGACGAGTTCGTCCGGCTGGCCGGTCTGCTGCCGCAGCGTGGGCTGATCGTCGACGTCCGCGACAACGGCGGCGGCCACATCTTCGCCAGCGAGTTCACCCTGCAGACGCTGACCCCGCGGCGGATCTCGCCGGAGCCGGTGCAGTTCATCAGTACGCCGCTCAACCTGAGGATCTGCCGCCGGCACAAGGACAACCCGGCCGGGATCGACCTCGGTCCGTGGTTCGAGTCGCTCGAGCTGGCGACCGAGACGGGCGCCGGGTACTCGGCCGCGAAGCCGATCACGCCGGAGGACGGCGCGAACGACATCGGCCAGACCTACCACGGTCCGGTGGTGCTGATCACCGACGCCCGGGTGTACTCGGCGACCGACATCTTCGCCGCCGGGTTCGCCGACCACGAGATCGGCACCATCCTCGGTGTCGACGACAACACCGGCGCGGGTGGTGCGAACGTCTGGACGCACGGGTTGCTCGCCGCCCTGCTGAACGAACCACCGCCACCGGATCCGACGACGCCGTACGAGGCGTTGCCGAACGGCGCGAACCTGCGCGTCTCGATCCGCCGCACGCTGCGGGTCGGTGAGCTGTCCGGCACACCGGTCGAGGACCTGGGGATCCGGCCGGACGAGACCCACAAGATGACGCGCGCCGACCTGCTCGAAGGCAACGTCGACCTGCTGAACAAGGCGGGCGCGCTGCTGAAGGCGATGCCGCACCGGCGGCTCGGCGTGTCGACGTCCCTCACTGGTACGACGCTCACCGTCACGCTCGACGTGGAAGGGATGAACCGGGTCGACCTGTACCTCGACGACCGGCCGATCAGCTCCGAGGACCTGGCCGGCGCGCCGCTGAGCATCGACATCCTCGACGTCACGTCGGGGCAGCTGCTCAGAGCCGACGGCTACCAAGCCGGGGAGCTGGTCGCCTCGCGTCGGCAAACGGTGTGAAGGCTGTAGCTCCGCGCTGACCGTTCGCGTGCCGTCAGTGGGGCCGTCGCGCGGTTCGGGGTGATGCCAGCAGGTGCTTGTGGCGTCACCCCGGGCTTATCGCCAAGGCGTAGCTGCCAGTGCTGTGATGTCGGTAGGTCGTCGATCTCTCAATTGATCCGCGGCGACCGGTGTCAGGGGAGGGGGAGTCATGCGCAAGCTTGCTTTGGGGGCGGCGGTGCTGCTGCTCGGCACGGTGCTGCTGCCGACCGCTGCGAACGCCCAGGAACCGCCGCTGTGCGGTCCGCCCGGCGAGGAGGTGCCGGCCACGATCGTCGGGGCGGGCACCATCGTCGGCACGAGCGGTGACGACGTGATCGTCGCCAGTGCCGGCAACGACATCGTGTTCGCCGGTGACGGCAACGACATCGTGTGCGCGGAAGGCGGGAACGACACGGTGGACGGTGGCCGCGGCAACGACGTGCTGATCGGCGACGAGCTCGACAGCGTGCCGTTCGCGCCGTCGAACGGGGCGAACAACGACGTCCTGAACGGTGGCCAGGGCGACGACACGCTGGCCGGTCTCGGTGGCGACGACACTCTGAACGGCGGTCAGGGTGCGGACCAGCTCATCGGGTTCGGCGGTGTGGACACGATCAACGGTGGCCCCGGCGACGACACCGCGTTCGGCGGACCGCTCGACGACGTGATCACGGGCGGACCGGACAACGACACGCTGTTCGGCACCTTCGGCAGTGACACGATCAGTGGTAACGCCGGCGACGACTTCATCGACGGCGACAATCCGTTCCCGCCACCGCCCGGCGGCCCGCCGTTCCCACCCGGCGGCAACAACGACGTGTGCAGCGGTGATGCCGGTACCGACGTCGTACAGAACTGCGAGGTCACGTCCTGACCGTGAGGTGGTAGGAGGTTGTAGGTTTTCGGATTGTGGACAATCTCCAGCTGACCGCCGAGGAAGGGGAAATGCTCGGCGGTCAGTACGGAGAAGGCGTGGCGTTGGCGATGCGGGTGGTCGTCGGGCTGGCCCGGATCGAGGGCGCGCCGCGGCTGGTCGAGATCACCTCGGCGCACGTCGACTCCTGCCTGTACCACGGGCAGGTCAGCCTCGACTTTGCCCACAAACTGGTCGGCCTCGGCGCGAAGGTCCGGGTCCCGACCACGCTCAACGTCGGCTCGATGGATCTGCTGCATCCCGGACTGGTCCGCGACGGCACCGACGCCGAACGTGAGACTGCTCTCCGCGGTCGCGAGCTGATGGCCGCGTACGTCGACCTCGGGTGCACGCCGACGTGGACGTGCGCGCCATACCAGCTCCCGAACCGGCCCGGTCTCGGTGAGCACGTCGCCTGGGCGGAGTCGAACGCGATCGTGTTCGCGAACTCGGTCCTCGGCGCCCGGACCGATCGGTACGGCGACTTCCTCGACATCTGCGCGGCGATCACCGGGCGAGCGCCGTACTCCGGACTGCAAACGACTGAGGCGCGTCGCGGGACCGTGGTCTTCGACTGCCGGCCGCTCGGTGAGTTCCTGCGGACGGACCTCGCGTATCCGTTGCTCGGGCTGCATGTCGGGTCGGCGGTCGGTGGCGAGATCCCTGTGCTGATTGGGATTCCGGCGGATGTCAGCGAGGACAACCTGAAGGCGTTCGGCGCTGCGGCGGCGTCCGCCGGGGGAGTCGCCCTGTTCCACGCGGTCGGTGTCACCCCGGAAGCGCCGACGGGTCCGCTCGGTGAGTTGCCGACGTACGTCGTCGACCTCGAGACGATGCGACGGACCCGGCGTCGATTGTCGACAATCGACGCCGGGCAGCTCGATGCGGTGAGTGTCGGCACACCGCATGCGTCGTACGACGAATGTCGGCAATTGGCCAATCTCCTTCGGGAAGGTCCGCCGATCCGGGTTCCGTTCTACCTGTCCACCGGTCGCGCGACCCGGGATCGTGCGGCGGAGACCGGCGTACTGCGCACTCTCGAAGCGGCCGGCGTCACGGTCGTGGTCGACACCTGCACCTACGTGACCGCGATCCTGTCGCCGGCCTGGAAGAACGTGATGACGAACTCCGGCAAGTGGGCGCACTACGCGCCGGGCAACATCGGCGTCGACGTGGTCCTCGGCTCGCTGGCGGAATGCGTCGCCTCCGCCCGCGCGGGCCGCGTCGTCATCGAGGAGCTCGCGTGATCCAGGCGCGCACGCTGCATCCCGGCACCGCGACCGGTATGCCGATCCGCCTGACCGCGCCGCTGTCGTTCTGGGGCGGGACCGACGAGCGCGGTCGGATTGTCGACGCTCATCATCCCCAGTGCGGCGAGATCCTGGCGGGTCGCGTCCTGGTGATGGAGTCGGGCCGCGGATCGAGTTCCGCGTCCAGCGTGCTCGCCGAGCAGATCCGCGCCGGCGCCGCCCCGGCCGCGATCATCCTCGCCCGGCCCGACTCGATCATTGCCTTGGGCGCCCTTGTCGCCCACGAGCTCTACGGTCTCGCGACACCGGTCGTCGTCGTGGACGAACCGTCGTACGGCGAACTCCCGGCCGACCAGCCGCTACACGTCCAAGCGAGCCCCGACCACGCGACGGTCAGCTGGCCGCCGCCTCATCAATAGCGCGGTCGCCAGGAACAACACGGCACACGCGCCGAGCGCGACCGGGAGGTTGCTCAGCCGAGCGATCGCAGCGATACCGACCCCGCAGACAATCTCGCCGAGGTACTCGAGCTGCGCCAAGAACGAGTGCGTCGTCGCCCGCACGTCCGCCGTTGTCCGCGCGTTCACCCAGATCATGCTGATCACCCGCGTCAACGGCGTGACGATCCCGGAGACCAGTACGACGGCGATCGCGCCGACCACCGGATCCCGGGCCAGCGCGAACATCACCATGCTGACCACACCGGCGACCGCCGCCCACGCGTAGTCGGTACGGGCGTGCTCGCCGTCGACGTGCTTCGCGAGCACGCGCAACGTGAGCGCACCGACGATCAGACCGACGACGCCGAGCCCGGTGAACCAGATGATCGGATCCGGATCACTCGGCCAACCCAAGTCGAGCAGTTGCTTCTGCGTCATCCGCCCGGCCGCGTCCGAGGCGCCGTTGACGAGGAAGGTCGCGGCGAAGATCAGCATGATCTCGCGGTTCCGCCGTACCAGCGTGAGTCCGCGGCGGAAGGTGGTCCACGACGCCGACCAGCGCGCGGTGCGGATCGGGACGAACCGCTCCTCGGTGAACCTCAGCGCGACGTAGACCGCGAGCAACATCATCGCGACGCCGGCCACCACGATCGTGATCTCGCGGCTGGTTGCCCAGGCCAGCAGCCCGAGCGCGATCAGGCCTGTCGCCGCCCCGGTCAACTGAGCCCGTGCAGCCCGCGCGAGTACGGCGGTGATGCGGTCCGGCTGATCGAGTTCGTCGGTGATCCAGGCGACGTCCGATCCACTCGCGAACGTCCACGAGATCCCCCACAGGACCTGAGTCGCGAGCAGCAACGGGAACGAGGTGACGAGCCCGGTGGTGAGCATCGCCGTACCCATCAGCACCTGCGAGATCACCAGCGACCACTTACGGCTGACCGTGTCGGCAAACACGCCGGCCGGCACCTCACACACCAGCGCAGACACACTCTGCACCGACCCGATCAACACCAGTTGCGCGGGCGATAACCCGGCATCCACAACCAGGTAGACGCTCGTCACGAGCCACCACCCGTTGTGCAACACCGCCCGCACCCAACTCCACCGCACAAACACCCCGACCACCCCCGAACCCTCCCGCCCCACCCCACCCCCAGCAACCCATTTCCCCACCCAGCAACCCCGCACCCGCCCACCTGCGTCACCCTGCCTCCAAGCCCTGCCGACAGGCGGAACCGCCCAACTGCTGGCGGGTTGTGCGGTCGGTGGCTGGTTACAGCAGGTCAGCGGTCGAACAACCCGCCAGTGGTCGGGCTTCAGGGTTGGACGGCCCTCGGCCGGCGGGGCTTCCGGGAGTCGGGCTGCCCGTCTGCCGGCCGGGGTGCGGCGGGCGGGCGGACAGGTCGTCGACCAGCCCGGGTCCAGCGGTCCGCCGGTGGCGGGTTGTGTGTCGGTGACTGGTTACACAGCAGGTCAGTGGTCGAACAACCCGCCAGTGGCGGGGCGTCAGCGGTGACACAACCCGTCAGGCGGTGGGCGTTCCGGGGTAGGGGGGTCCGTTGACTGGCTGGATTCGGCGGTGGAATGGGCGGTCGGGGGCTGGGGTTGAGGGGAGTAGGGCGGGGCGGCGGGTGGAGGGGGAAGTGTGAGTTGGTTCATATTGTTCGTAACTATAAGGAGGTTGCGATAATTTGGCAGGAGGGCTGAGGAGGGGTTCGCGTGGCGCAGTTGACGCTGGAGCGGGTGGAGCGGCCGGTTGTGGTGGGGTCACCGGCCGGCGGTGGGCGGAGGATCGTCCGTGAGGTGGCTCTGCTGGCCGTTCTTTTCGGCGCCTACAACCTGGGCCGGTTCCTGTCCGCCGATCACGCGGGTTCGGCGCACCTGCATGCCCGCGAGCTAATCGGCTGGGAAGCCTGGCTCGGGCTGCCGAGTGAGGCGACCGTCCAGCACCAAGCGCTGCGGATCCCCGGACTGGCCGAGATCGCGAACGTCTTCTACGCGAGCGTGCACTTCCCGCTGACCGCAGCAGTCCTGCTGTGGTTGATGCTCCGGCGTCCAGCCCAGTACGGCGATGCCCGCTGGGCGCTCGCGTCACTGACCGGGCTGGCGTTGATCGGGCACATGTTCTTCCCGCTCGCGCCGCCGCGGATGATGCCCGGCTGGGTGGACACCGGCGTACTGCTCGGGCAGTCCGTCTACGGACCGACCACCGACTCCGGGGTGGCGAACCAGTTCGCGGCGATGCCGAGCCTGCATGTCGGGTGGGCTTTCATGGTTGCGGTGTTCCTGATCCGGGCGACCCACTCCCGCTGGCGCTGGTTGTGGATGGCGCATCCCGTGCTGACGTTCGCCGTCGTCGTGGTGACGGCCAACCACTACTGGTTCGACGGGCTTGTCGCGATCGCGTTGGCGCTGCCGCTGCTGCTGATCTTCGACGGGCGGCGGGTGCGCCGCCTGAAGAACGCACCCGCCGGGTTCGATCAGCGCTTGGACAAGGTGCCTGCGGTGGCCAGCTCCTCGTCGGCGCGGACCAGGTAGGGCTCGCGGTCGAGGACCAACCGGGCAGCGGCCGCACCGATGTCGAACCACAGCCCGATCAGCTCGAGCCGTCCCTCGGCCTCGGCCTTGCGGACACAGGCGAAACTGCGCAGGTTCGCCAGCTGTACGCCGACGTTCGCGACGGACAGCTTGTCGGCCGGAGACAGTTTCACCCCGGTCGCCGGGTCGATGATGTCCGGCAGACCGACGGCACGCCGTACCGAGGGCTCCAAGTGGCGGAGCCAGTTCTGCAGGCCGGAGCCGGCCGGGACGTTCGCCTCCAGCGCGGCTGCGGCGGCGCCGCAGTGTGAGTGACCGCAGACCACGATCGACTGGACGCCGAGAACGTCGACGGCGTACTCGATCGCGGCGTCGACGGAGTTGCTGTTCGATCCCTTCGGCGGGACCAGGTTGCCGATGTTGCGGACGCAGAACTGGTCGCCGGGACCACTCGTGGTGATCATGTTCGGCAGGATCCGCGAGTCCGCACAGGTGATGAACAGGTGGGCCGGCCGCTGTCCGTCGGCCGCCAGTTTTGCCAGCATCGGCCGGATCCCGTCGGCCGACGCCTCGAACGCACGGACGCCGTCCAGCATCGAGACACGTTGATCGGGCTCCGGGATGACCTGACGCTGCCAGGGCAGCAGCCGCCGGGTCGCGTCGGTGTGCAGCGCGGCCCGCAACGCCACCCGGTTGAGTTCGACCGAGCCGCCGCGCGCGAGGTGACCGCGTCGCCAGTCCTCGATCGCTTCGTACGCCGCGTGGTCGAGGTGATCGACCTCGAGCTCGACTCGCACCCGGGTGCCGACGGGGATCGTCCGCAGCGTCCGGATCAGTGATGCGACGCCGAGGAAGACCAGTGAGCCGCGGATCCGCACGGTCCACAGCCCGTCATGTTCAGTCGCGGTGACGGTCGCGCGGGTGAGTCGGTAGAGCACGCGCGCGAGTGCGAGCAGCAAGCCGAGCAACACACCCTCGGCCAGCCCGAGTACGGCGACGCCGGCAGCGGTCACGACGTACACGAGTAGTTCGTCATGCCGTCGCAGGGTGCGGATGTGGGCGAGCTGGACCAGGCGCAGACCGGTGACGAGCAGTACGCCGGCGAGCGCGGCCATCGGGATGAGTTCCAGCATCGAGCCCGCGGCGAGCACGAACGCCGCGATCCAGATGCCGTGCATGATCGCCGAGGCCCGGCTGCGCGCGCCGGCCGCGACGTTGGTGGAGCTGCGCACGATCACGCCGGTCACCGGCATGCCACCGAGTGCGCCGGACACCGCGTTCGCGGCGCCTTGGCCGATCAGCTCACGATCCAGATTGCTCCGCTTGCCACGATGAAGCTTGTCCACGGCAACGGCTGACAGCAGTGACTCCACACTGGCGACCAAGGCCACGGTCAGCACCGCGGTGATGATCTCCATTGGGGTGCCTTCGGGCATTGCAGGGAGGATCAGCTCCTGCAGCGGCTGGTCCGGAAGGTTGACCCGGGCAACATCTGTCATGAAGACCGCGGCCAGCGCTGTGACCGCGACGACGGCCACCAAGGGCGCCGGAATCGCTTTGACCATGGGCAGTCTGGGCCAGAGCAGCAAGATGATGACGGTCAGTACGCCGACCAGCACCGAGTGCGGGTGGTGAGCCACGAGCTGGCCGGGCAGCGCCGCCAGGTTCGCGACCAGTGAGCTCTGCGCCTGCCCGCCGAGCACCACGTGCAGCTGCTGGACGGCGATGGTGACGCCGATCCCAGCGAGCATGCCGTGCACCACGGCGGGTGAGAGTGAGAGGGCGAGCCGCCCGATCCGGGTGACGCCCAGCAGGATCTGCAACAGGCCGGCGGCGCAGGTGATGCCGGCGGTCGCGGCCCAGCCGAACTGGCCGACGAGGCCCGCGACGACAACGGTGAGGCCGGCGGCGGGACCGCTGACCTGCAACGGGGAGCCGCCGAGCGCGCCGGCGACCACGCCGCCGACCACCGCGGCCACCAGGCCGGCGATCAGCGGGGCGCCGGAGGCGGCGGCGATCCCCAGGGAGAGTGGGATGGCGATCAGGAAGACCACCAGCGAGGCCGGTAGGTCATGGTGGACAACGGACTGCCAGGTACTGCGTTCGGGCACAGGTGTCCTGCTGGAACCTGGCGGAGAATGGGAAGTGGACATGGTCGGCACGGGTCCCTCCGGCGTCGGGTGCTCAGGGCAAGAGCTCGGGCATCAGGCGTCGAAACAAAGAGTGTCGATCTGGTTACCCACTGTACTGGGCTGTTCAAGGCCGCAACAGCGACAATTCCAATTCGTTGCTGAAGGCCCCGACGTCCACAAGGTGACGATTGCTCAGGGCATCTGCTGCAAGACGTAGACTTTCCGCGCTGCCGGAGCGTCGAGAAGGAGTCAGCGAGTGGATCTGCAACTGTCCGGTCGGACCGCGGTTGTCACCGGAGCCAGCAAGGGGATCGGGCTGGCGTGTGCCGAGGCGCTGGCGCGGGAGGGCGCGAAGGTGGTCGGGATCTCCCGGGACGCCGGGAATCTCGCGAAGGCGCAGGAGGAGCTGGCGGCCAAGGGGCTGAGCTACGACGTCGAGGCGGTCGACCTGACCGACGCCGACGCGACCAAGGCTGCGTTCGAGCGGATCGGCGTACCGGACATCCTGATCAACTGCGCGGGCGCGGCTCGCCGGACGCCGGTGGACGAACTGGACAGTAAGGCGTTGCACGCGGCGATGGAGGCGAAGTACTTCACCTACATGCATGCGACCGAGGCAGTCATCCGCGGAATGGCCGAGCGCGGCAGCGGCGCGGTCGTGAACGTGGTCGGCCAGGGTGGACGCGCGGCGAACCCGCTGCACATCGGCGGCGGCGCTGCCAACGCGGCGCTGATGCTGGCGTCGGTCGGCTACGCCAAGGCGTACGCCGGTCAGGGCGTCCGGGTGAACGTGATCAACCCCGGCATGACCCGTACGGCGCGGGTCGACGAAGGTCTCGAGGCCGCCGTCCGTGCCAGCGGCCGGCCCAAGGAGGAGCTGCTGGCGGAGATGGTCGCAGAGATCCCGATGGGCCGCGCCGGCGAACCCGCGGAGGTCGCCAACGTCGCGGTCTTCCTCGCGTCCCCGCTCGCCAGCTACGTCACCGGCGCCATCATCACCATGGACGGCGGCGTGACCTCCGCGATCTGATGTTCGGGATCGGGGAGCTCGCGGGACGGTTCGGGCTGGCCACCCACGTGCTCAGGCACTGGGAGGACGAAGGTCTGCTCACCCCGGTCGCGCGCGTCGGAGGGCAACGCCGGTACGACGAGTCGCACGTGGCCCGCGTGGTGATGATCCAGCGCGCCAAGGCGGCCGGCCTCAGCCTCGACCAGATCCGCCGCATGTTCGAGGCCCCCGGCGGACCGGAACGACGGGCGGTCCTCACCGAGCAGGACGCCGTACTCGACGAGCAGATCCGTCGGGCGCAGGAGTCCAAGCGACTGATTCGGCACGCCCTGACCTGCGAGGCCCCCGACTTCACCGAGTGCCCGCAGTTCCAGGAACTGATCGCGGAGCTCAGTCCGAGAACGGGGTGATGGGGCGTTCCTGGAGGGTGCCGTCAATGGTGGTGTCGACCTTTTCGTCGAAGAAGGCGATGTGGTTGGCGATCGGGAGCAGGGGAGCGGTGGGGAAGTCGTAGGACCAGGCGACGTCGCGGTCGCCGACCGACCACCAGGCCGACGTCGTGCCCTTGTACGGGCAGGAGGTGACGGTGCTGCTCGGGGTGAGATGCTCGAGGCGCACCGCCGTACGCGGGAAGTAGTAGCGCGGCGGCAGCCCGGTCTCGAAGACGATCACGGTCGACGCGGACTCCGCGAGCACGACGCCGCCGACCGCGACCTGGACGTGCCGGGTCGACTTGATCGCGTCGCACCGGGCATACGGGTTGCGGGGGTGGACGAACACCTCCTCGTCCTCCTCGAACCAGCTGTCCAGCGCGTCCCACTGGAACCGGACCCGGTCCTTCGCGACGCCGTCGTCGTACACCCAGGCCTTGCCTGACCCCGCGGTGTGCACCCGCGCGACACCGTGCTCGAACGTCTTCGTCTCGCCGGTGTCGGTCAGCACCCCGTCGGCCACATCCGCGACTGGTATGTAGTACTGCGGGTACGGCGGGAACTCCCACAGGTAGATCGCGTCAGACGTGTCCAGTACGACGCGATCGCCGAGAGTCGCGCGGATCCGCCGAGGGACCGGCGCGGTCGAGCCTGGTGGAACGAGTGGTTCTGGGTAGGCGCTCATTTGTCCAGTAAAGGCACGGGGCCGGCCCAGGGGAAGGCCGGCCCCGCGATCTGTGGACAACCGTCAGACGGTGATCCAGTCGATGTCGGCGATGTAGCCGCCCGGGTTGTGCACCTTGATCGAGTTGGCGCCCGCCTGGAGCTTCATCGGCAGGTAGGTGACCTGCGGTGTGCCCCAGTCGTTGTCGCCGAGCCCGTGGTAGTTCACCCAGTAGTCGTCGGCGCCGTTGACCGTGAGCATGCTCTGCCGGCTGGTGTCGCCGTCGGTGTAGGCGATCTTCACCAGGTAGGTCCCGGTGGTCGGCACGGTGATGTTGTTCAGCGTCACCGACGCGTCATAGCCGATGTTGCCGATCTTCTGGCCGCCCGAGCACAGGTTGCAGCCGGAGATCCCCGCGTTCCCGGTCAGCGTGCTGGTCGACGCCTCGGCCTCGTACTTCACCGGTCCACCCGACTTCGAGGTGAACATGGTCACCGGCGCACTGGCCTCCGACGACCGGCCGCCGGACACACCCTTCACGGTGAAGGTGTACTGCGTCTGCGGCAGCAGCCCGGTCACCACCGCGCTCGTGGTCGAGCTGGTCGCCACCTGCTTGCCGTTGGCAAACACCTTGTACGACGAGGCACCGGTGCTCGGCCGCCAGTCGAGGGTGACCGTCGTACGGCTCACATCCGTCGCAGTCAGGTCGGCAGGCTTGCTCGGCGACGCGGCCTTCTCCGGCGTGATCTTGTACAGCTTCGAACCGTGTGCGGGCAGGTTCGCGCTCACCTGGCCGGAGACGCCGCGGGTGTTCTGGTTCGCCCAGACATCGCGGACGGTGGCCTTGCCGGTGATGCCGAGCTGGTCGAAGTTCCCGGTCACCGTGGCCGGGGTCTCGGCCAGGTTGAACAGGCCGACCGTGACGCTGCCATCGGCGTTCTCGGCGTACCAGACCTGCTGCAGCTGGTCCTGGTTCAGCGGGCGGGCCGGGATGCCGGACTGGTTGATCGCGATGACCTCGCGGTTGGTCAGCATCTTCAGGCCGTACGTGTCCAGCTTGGTCATGTCGTCACCGACGAACAGCGGCGCGGCGTTGATCGCCCAGAACGTCATGTAGCTCTGCCGCTCGGCCTCGTTGAGACCGTCCATCTCGCCGACGCCGACGTTGATCGCGTCCAGGTTGTTCCAGTGGCCCGGTCCGGCGTCGTCGATCCACTGCGGCAGGTCCCACCAGCGCTGCTTCACCGAGCCGTCCCAGCGGACGATGGTGTCGCAGTAGCACTCCACGTCGGTGTCGATCCGCCAGCCGTTCGAGTTCTGCTTCCACACGTCGGCGTACCGGTGGCTGAGCGACCACGACAGCGTGTACATCATCGGGCGGCCGGAGTTCTGCACCGCGCGCCACCAGGCCTCGACGTCCTCGGTGTTGTTGTGGTTCGGGTCGTCCGGGGCGCCCTTCCAGGAGCCCGGGCCGACGCCGTCCATCTTGATGAAGTCGACGCCCCAGCCGGCGAACAGGTTCGCGATCGAGTCCGCGTACTTGTGCGCGCACGGGCTCGCGTAGTTGATCTTGTACGCCTGGTCCCAGCCGTTCGTGGTGCGCAGGTCCGGGTAGACGATGTCGCGGGTGAAGCAGCCGGGCGCGTCGTAGATCGGCGTGTTGCCGTCGCGGTAGACGTCGAAGCCGAGGCCGACCACGGTGTAGATGCCGAACTTCAGGCCGAGCTTGTGCAGGTCGTCGCCGACCGCCTTCATCCCGCGCGGGAACCGCTTCGGGTTCGCGGTCGGGCGGCCGTACTCGTCACCGCCCAACTGCCAGCCGGCGTCGATGTTGATGTACTCGTAGCCGTACGGCTTGAGCTTGGTCGCCATCGCGTGGGCCTGGGTGAGGATGTTCTGCTCGGAGATGAAGCTGCCCGGGCCGTCGGGGTTCACGCCCGGGTAGTTGGTGGATTGCAGGCTCCAGCTCGACCAGCCCAGGTAGGGCTTGGCCGCGACCTGCGGGTACTTGGCCGGCGTGGACGCGGCGTTCGTGGTCAGGTCGGGGATGCCTTGGAAGGCGGAGTCCGGTTCGACCAGCGCCGGCTTGGGGCCGGGCTGATCGGCGGTCGGTGGGGCCGCGTCGGCCGGTGCGATCGCGGCGGCCGTCGACACCAGGGCGACGGAAGCCAGCACGGCCGCGGCGGTACGGCGTCTGGGGAGGTTCAGCACGATGTGGTCCCTCGGGGGAGGAGAGAGCGGACCTCGCCGAGCCTAGGGTTGCTTAATTTACGCCGTCAAGTATTCAGGCCGCCTGGATTCCACCACGATTTCAAGCCTTGACCGGCCTCAGGGCCGCTGGCTACGTTCGGGAAACCTGGGTGGGAAATCGATTTCTCCACCCGTCACCCGACCGGTTCCAGGAGGCTTGCCATGAGGAAGTCCACCCTTCTCGCCGCCGCCGGGCTGCTGCTCGCCGGCCTGCTTCCGCCCGCGCAGGCGGCCACCGCCGGCGCGCCCCCGGAGAGCACGTTCTTCTCGACCGTCGGCATCGACGCGGGCGCCACCGTCGGCGCGCCCGCGATCGGGGACGACAAGGACCACGGCGACCTGTGGCCCAACTGCTGGTCCAACGACGACCACGTCTACGCGGCGTACGGCGACGGGATCGGCTTCGGCGCCACCCCGAGCGACATCGGTGTGACCCGGATCGCGGGACAGCCGGGCAACCTGGCCGGCACGCAACTGGCCATCGGCGACCGGGTCGGCAAGGTGTGGACCGCCAACCACACGCGCAAGCCGACCGGGATGGTGTGCGTCGGCGGAGCGCTCTACCTGGCCGTCCAGGATCTCGCCTACGACTTCGACGACGCGCCGGCGGCGACGATCGCCAAGTCCACCGACAAGGGCTGGACCTGGACCTACGACCAGAGCGCGCCGATGTTCGGCGGGTCGAAGTTCACCACGATCTTCTTCCTCGACTACGGCAAGGACAACGTGAACTCGCCGGACGGGTTCGTCTACGCGTACGGGCTGGACAACAACTGGCGCGACTCGTTCTCGAACCGGGTGCCGGACCCGGTCGACCTCTGGCTGGCGAAGGTGCCGGCGAACAGCATCCAGAACCGCTCCACCTGGCAGTGGTACGCCGGCTCCGACGCGAACGGCGTACCCCGGTGGTCGACAGACTTCAACGCCCGCGTCGCCACGCTGCACGACGACCGGCACATCTACCAGAACGTGGGCACGGCGGGACGGGTCCGGAACCTGACCACGCTCAGCCAGGGCGGTGTCGTCTACAACAAGCCGCTCAACCGGTACATCTACACGTCGTGGACGGAGTACACCTTCGAGTTCTACGAGTCGCCGACGCCGTGGGGCCCGTGGCAGCGCTTCACCCCGAAGGACTTCGGCGGGTACCCGTGGACGCACGCGAAGCACGGCGGCTACGCGACCACGATCCCGTCGAAGTACATCAGCGCCGACGGTCGCAACATGTGGTTGCAGTCCAACGTCTGCCCGTGCGGCGGCGGGATGAACGATCGGTGGGCGTACACGTTCTCGCTGCGGAAGATGTCCCTCACGCCGTCGGTTCCGACCACTCCGGACAACGGTCTGGACGGCACCCGCAACCTCGCTCGCGAGCCCGGCACGGTCCCCATCGAGCGGGCCACTCACTTCGGTCAGTCCAGCTACAACGACGGCGTTCGCGCCCAGAACGAGGACGACTGGAACGACGAACGCAAGCCGCTCAGCTGGTGGGGCTACACCTGGCCGCGCACGTACAACCTGAACAAGGTCGTCTACACCACCGGCACGATTTTCGGCGACGGCGGCTGGTTCGCGTCCGCCCCGAAGATCCAGGTACGGCGCAACGGCGCATGGACCGATGTCACGGGTCAGTCCGTGACCCCGTCGTACCCGGCCGGTTCGGCGGCCGGGACGAACCGCACCTACGTCTTCACCTTCGACCTCACGTCCGGTGACGGCGTTCGCGTGATCGGCACGCCGGGCGGCGCCCAGACCTTCACGTCGATCGGCGAACTGGAGGTCTACCACGGCTCAGCGGTGACCGACCCGGGCTTCGAGGCGACGAACGCGGTCTCGGCGCCGTGGGAGACCGAGGGTCCGGGCCCGAAAGGCGTCGACCACGATCGAGGCTGGGCGCAGCAGGGCCGGAACAACGCGTGGATCAACGCGTCGGACGCGAGCTGGAACACGTTCAAGCAGACGCTGCCGGTGAAGCCGGGCACGAACTACCGGCTGACCGGGTGGGTCGAGGGGTCGGGGAACTTCACCGAGGGGTACTTCGGGGTGCGCTCGGGCGGCACGCCGTACGCGGAGACGCGGTACAGCGCAGCGCCCGGGTACAAGCAGCTGACGGTCGACTTCAACTCCGGGAGCAACACCACGATGACGGTGTTCGCCGGCTACTGGGGTGTGAACGCGGCGACCTGGCTGCGGCTGGACAACATCTCGCTCGTCCCGCGCTAGCCAGGGATCCGGGGCAGGGCGGGAGGCAGCTTCCCGCCCCTGCCCCGGACGACTAATGGTGTTGCGGGCGGCGGCGAGGGCGCATCGGGCGCGTGTGCGGGTCCGTGCGCTGGTGCTGGCGGCGGCCGAGGGTGAACGGGCGCGAGGTGCGCGTGATCCGCGGGCTGGCCGGGGCCGACAGCTGGATCTCGGTCTGCTCGAGGTTGAGCCGGACCGGGGGCTGGTGCCACGGGGAGCGGATGCGGACCAGGACCAGCCGGAACCGGCCGTCGCGGCGGAGCCGGAGCGCGATCGCGATCGTCGCGGCGGCTGGGATCAGACCGGAGATCAGCAGGCTGCTGCGCGCGCCCCAGGTCTGGGCGAGGAAGCCGACCAGCGGACCGCCGATCGCGCCTCCACCGATGAACACCAGGTTGTAGATCCCGGAGACCCGCCCACGCAGGCCGTCCGGCGTGGTCAGCTGCACCATCGACTGGGCGGCAGTCAGGAACATCAGCGTCGCCATGCCCAGCGCGGCCAGCAACGGGATGAAGGTCCACAGTGACGGCTGGATCGCGGCCAGGATCTCCATCGCGGCCAGGAACGAGGCGATGCCGACCAGGTTCCGCAGCCGGGGTGTCCGGACCCGCCGCGCGGACAACAGTGCGCCGGTCAGTGCTCCCACGGCGACCACGGAGTTCAGTACGCCGTACCCGGTGGCGCCGATGTGGAAGACGCGGTCGGCGAACGCGGTCAGCGTCACCGGCAGGCTGATCGCGAACATGCCGTAGATCCCGACCAGCGCGATCGCCCAGCGGACGGCCGGCTCGTGGAACGCGTACCGCACGCCGTCCCTCAGCCCGTCCCGGATCCGCATCCCGGCACTCGCCTTGCGGGCCGCCTGCAGCCCGGGCATCTCGTGCTCGCGCATCCTCAGCAGCGCGGAGATCGAGGCGAAGAAGGTGATCGCGTTGATCGCGAAGGCCCAGCCGGCGCCGAGCGTGCCGAGCAGCACGCCGCCGAGCGCCGGACCGACCATGCTGCCCAGCTGGAAGGTTGACGAGACCATGCTGATCGCGTTCCGGACCCGCTCCTTGCCGACCAGTTCGGGGACGAAGGACTGCCGGGTCGGGTTGTCGACGGCCGTCGCGAGGCCGAGGAACAGCGCCATCAGGTAGACCTGCCAGACCTGGACCGAGCCGGTGAACGCCAGGACGGCGAGGACGGCGGCCCCCGTGCCCATCGTCGTCTGGGTGACCAGCAGGACCTTCCGCTTCGGGAAGCGGTCCGCGATCACCCCGCCGTACAGGCCCAGCAGGAGGGTGGGGAGGAACTGCAGCGCGGTGGTGATACCGACCGCGGTGGCGCTGCCGGTGATCGTGAGCACCAGCCAGTCCTGGGCGATGCGCTGGATCCAGCCGCCGGTCGAGCTGACCAGGAGTCCGCTGACCAGGAGGCGGAAGTTGCGGACCTCCAGGGCGCTGAACGTCTCCCGGAATCCGGGGCGGCGCCGCGTGTCGGTCGCGGTCTTGCTGTTGTGGGTGTGGAAGTCGGGGACGGATGGGACGGTACCGGTGGCCCGGGAGGTCAAGAGCGTTCCCTACGCGAGTGGACTGGTCAGGGGAGGACACGTCCATCCTCACGGTTCGGTGCTGAATTCTGATAGCGAATTACTCCTATTACTCTTATTGCGTCGCGTAATGGGAGGTCCATCGATGTACGACCCGGATCAGCTGCGCACGTTCCTGGCGGTCGCGCAGTCGCTCAGTTTCACCCAGGCGGCCGAGCGGCTGGGTATCCGGCAGCCGACGGTCAGCCAGCACGTGCGCAAACTCGAGGTGGCCGTCGGGCGGCCGCTGTTCGTGCGGGACACCCGGACGGTGACGCTGACCGCGGACGGCGAGGCGATGGCCGGGTTCGCCCGGACCATCCTGGCCGCGCACGAAGAGGCGGCCGGCTACTTCACCGGCTCCGAGCTGCGTGGCCGGCTGCGGTTCGGCGTCACCGACGACCTGGCGCTCACCCCGCTGCCGCGGATCCTGCGCGACTTCCGGCAGCTGTACCCGCGGATCGACCTCGAGCTCACGGTTGCGCAGAGCCCGAACCTGCTCCGCCGGGTCGAGTCCGGCCACCTCGACCTCGCCTACGTGAAGCACAGCGTCGGCACCGGCTACGAGCCGAACGGCCGGCTGGTACGGCGGGACCCGCTGGTCTGGGCCGGGATCAACGGGACGCGGATCGCGCCCGACGGTCCGGTGCCGCTGGTCGCGTACCAGGCCCCCAGCCTGAGCCGCTCGCTCGGTGTCCAGACCCTGGAACAGGCCGGCCGATCCTGCCGGATCACGTGCATCGTCCGCGGCGTGAACGGCGTACTCGCGGCCGTCCGGGCCGGACTCGGTATCGCGATCTTCGCCCGCTCGCTGATGCCCGCCGACCTGGTCGAACCGCCACCGAGCGCCGGCCTCCCCGAGCTCCCGGCCATCGACCTGGTGCTGATCACCAACCCGCGCGCCGCCAAGGAGCCGGCCGAAGCGCTGACCGCCGCGATCCTCGGGAGTAATGCGCCGCTCAAGCCCGACTCCGCATAAAGGAGACGCCTGAGGGCACCCGAGGGGTGAAACCGAGGGAGGTCTCATGAAGACCGTTGGCGACTACCTGCTCGAGCGGCTCCGGGACTGGCAGGTGGACACCGTCTTCGGCTATCCGGGCGACGGCATCAACGGCATCCTCGCCGCCTGGACGCAGGCCGAGGAGGGGCCGCGCTTCATCCAGTCGCGACACGAGGAGATGAGTGCCTTCCAGGCGGTCGGCTACGCCAAGTTCACCGGCCGGGTGGGCGTCTGCCTTGCGACCTCCGGTCCGGGCGCGATCCACCTCCTGAACGGTCTGTACGACGCCAAGCTCGACCACGTCCCCGTGGTCGCCATCGTGGGCCAGACCAGCCGGTCCGCGATGGGCGGCTCGTACCAGCAGGAGGTGGATCTGCACTCCCTGTTCAAGGACGTCGCGAGCGAGTACGTCGAGACCGTCAACGTGCCCGAACAGCTGCCGAACGTGCTCGACCGGGCGATCCGGACCGCGCTGGCCCGGTCCGCCCCGACCGCGGTCATCGTGCCGTCCGACGTCCAGGAGCTGGCGTACACGCCGCCGGAGCACGCGTTCAAGATGGTGCCGTCGAGCCTCGGGTTCGCGGCCGCCGTGGAGGTTCCGGACGAAGGCGGTCTGCTGGCGGCGGCCGACGTACTGAACAGTGGTCAGAAGGTCGCGATCCTGGTCGGCCAGGGGGCCCGGGGCGCGCGGCGGGAGCTCGAGACGGTCGCCGACCTGCTGAACGCGGGGGTCGCGAAGGCGCTGCTCGGCAAGGACGTGCTGAGCGACCACTTGCCGTACGTGACCGGCTCGATCGGGTTGCTGGGGACGCGGCCGAGCTGGGACCTGATGCGGGGCTGCGACACGCTGCTCACGGTCGGGTCGAGCTTCCCGTACTCGCAGTTCCTGCCCGATTTCGGCCAGGCGCGAGCCGTTCAGATCGACGCGGATCCGACCATGATCGGGATGCGGTACCCGTACGAGGTCAACCTGGTCGGCGACGCCGCGGCCACGTTGCGCGAGCTCACGCCGTACCTGCTGCAGAAGGAGGACCGGTCCTGGCGGAGCGGGATCGAGGACGGTGTACGGCGCTGGTGGGAGGTGATGGCTGCCGCCGCGATGGTGGAGGCGGACCCGGTGAACCCGCAGCGCCTGTTCCACGACTTCTCCGAGCGGCTGCCTGAGGACTGCATCGTGGTCGCGGACTCCGGCTCGGCGGCCGACTGGTACGCGCGGCAACTGCGTTTCAACGACACCACGCACGGCTCGCTGTCCGGGACGCTCGCGACGATGGGTTCCGCGGTGCCGTACGCGATCGGCGCGAAGATCGCCCATCCCGGCAAGCCGGTGGTCGCGTTCTCCGGCGACGGCGCGATGCAGATGAACGGGCTGGCCGAGCTGATCACGATCAAGCGGTACTGGCAGGAGTGGAGTGATCCGCGGCTGGTGGTCGCCGTACTGCACAACAACGACCTCAACCAGGTGACGTGGGAGATGCGGTCGTTGCAGGGCGCGCCGAAGTTCCCGGACTCGCAGACGCTGCCGTCGGTGGACTACGCGGCCTTTGCACGGTCCGTGGGGCTGGCGGCGATGACGGTCCGGTCCGGTGCGGAGCTGGGGCCGGCCTGGGGGTCGGCGCTCGCGGCGGACCGGCCGACGGTGCTCGATGTGCACTGCGATCCCGACGTACCGCCGATTCCGCCGCACTCGAGCTGGGACCAGATCCAGAAGACCGCCAAGTCGCTGTGGCGCGGCGACGAGGACCGCTGGGGCGTCCTCAAGGAAGGCGTGAAGACGAAGTTCCAGGAGCTACGGCACTAGGGCGTCGCCTCTGATGACGAGCGCGACGACGCTGACCGCGGCGACTGCGATGGTGAGCAGGAACGGCGCGTTCTTCCAGGCCAGGATCACGGCAAGCAGTACCGCGACGACGCCGAGGACGATCCAGCCGACCACGCCGGCCGGGCCTGGCGGGGCGAGAACCAGGAGGATCGTGGCCGCGGCCAACGGGATCGGGGCGAGCAGGCGGGCCGCGCTGCCGAGGCGTTGCGGCCAGCCGCGGACACCGGTGGCGAGATCGTCGGCCAGATCGGGTACGACGTTTGCCAGGTGGGCACCGACTCCGAGCAGGGCGGTGGCGGCGGTCGCCCACCACGGCGCCCAGGTACCGGTGGTGCCGAGCGTGACGAACGATGGGAGGGCGCCGAACGCGACGGCGTACGGGAGCCAGGACACGACTGTCGACTTCAGGCCGAGGTTGTACGCCCAGGCGCAGGCGACGAAGAGCAGATGCATCAGGCCGGCGGCGATCCCGTTGGCCAGCGAGACGGGGATGGTGACGACGAGCATGACGCCGGCGCCGATCGCGAGCGTGCGGCGACTCACCAGTCCACGTACCACTGGCTTGTCCTGCCGGTTCACAATGGTGTCGCGAGCGGCATCTATCGCGTCATTGCTCCAGCCGATCGAGAGGTGACCGGTGAGGATCGTTGCGGCGACGAGGAGACATCCGGCCGGACTGCGCCCGGCCGACCAGGCCACGGCCGTGGTGAGTGCGGTGACGGCGGCCGTCGGACCCGGGTGGCAGGCGAGTGCCAGGCCTTTGACGGTCGTGCCGATTCGGTGCACCTCGGGGCTCACCGAAGTAACGATGCCACGATGACGCGGATCGCAGCGGTCCGGCCCGCGTTGCCGCCGTACCGCTATCCGCAGTCCACTCTCACCGACGCGTTCGCCTCGATCTGCCTGCCCGACGGCAGCGGTACGGCGTTGCTCCGGCGGCTGCATGCGAACGCGGGGGTGTCGTACCGGCATCTGGCGTTGCCGTTGGAGAAGTACGCCGTACTGAAGGACTTCGGCGAAGCGAACGACGCGTGGATCGCGGCAGCCGTGGACCTGGGGGCTGAGGCGGTTGCGGGGGCGGTGAAGGACGCCGGGCTGACCCTGGAGGATGTCGATCTGCTGATGTTCACCACGGTGACCGGGGTGGCGGCGCCGTCGATCGATGCGCGGGTCGCGTTGCGGTTGGGGCTGCGGGAGGACGTGAAGCGGCTGCCGTTGTTCGGGCTGGGGTGTGTCGGTGGTGCCGCGGGGATCGCTCGGGTGCACGACTACCTGAAGGCTTGGCCCTCGCAGGTCGCCGTCTTGTTGTCGGTGGAGCTGTGCTCGTTGACGCTGCAGCGGGACGACTCGTCGCTCGCGAATCTCGTCGGCGGGGCGTTGTTCGGGGACGGCGCGGCGGCGGTGGTCATGACCGGTTCGGAGCACCCGCTGGCCTCGGGACCTTCGGTGGTGGCGACGCGGAGCCGGCTGTATCCGGACTCCGAGCGGGTGATGGGGTGGGACGTCGGGTCGGGCGGGTTCCGGATCGTGCTCGGGGCCGACGTGCCGGACGTCGTACGGACCTATCTCGGTGGCGACGTACGGGGGTTTCTGGCGTCGCACGGGCTGACGGTCCCAGAGATCGGGACGTGGGTGAGTCATCCCGGCGGGCCGAAGGTGCTGGAGGCGGTCGCTGAGACACTGGACCTGCGACCCGGAGCGCTCGATCTGACCTGGGAGTCGCTCGACGCGGTCGGCAACTTGTCGTCCTCGTCGGTGTTGCACGTCCTGGGTGAGACCCTCCGACGAGATCCTGTCGGCATGGGTTTGCTACTGGCCATGGGCCCCGGCTTCTGCTCCGAGCTTGTCCTTTTGGAGTGGCCGTGAGTTGGTACGTCGTACTCGTAGTGCTCGTCGGTCTTGAACGGGTCGCCGAGTTGGTGGTGTCGCTGCGGAACGCGAAGTGGAGTTTCGCGCAGGGTGGCGTGGAGTCGGGGCGCGGGCATTATCCGTTCATGGTCGTGCTGCACACGGGCTTGCTGGTCGGGTGTCTGGTCGAGGCGGCGCACCGGCCGTTCATTCCGTGGCTCGGGTGGACGATGTTCGTGGTGGTGCTGCTGTCGCAGGGGTTGCGGTGGTGGTGCATCACGGTGCTCGGACGGCAGTGGAACACGCGGGTGATCGTCGTACCAGGGCTGCAACTGGTTGCACGCGGCCCCTACCGGTGGATGCGGCACCCGAACTACGTCGCAGTGGTTGCCGAGGGCATCGCGCTGCCGCTGGTCCACACCGCGTGGGTGACGGCTGTCGTCTTCACGGTGCTGAACATTCCGTTGCTGGCGGTCCGGATCCGGACCGAGGAGGCGGCCTTGGACGCCGCCCTGCACAAGTGATCGACCTCCTGGTAGCCGGAGCTGGCCCGGCCGGGGCCGCCACTGCGATTCGCGCAGCGCTCGCCGGACTCTCGGTGGTGGTCGTCGAGCCGCGCTCAGCCCCGATCGACAAGGCTTGCGGTGAAGGCATTGCGCACAGTGCTGTGGCGTATTTGGGACGGCTCGGGGTCTCGCTCGACGGCCGCCCGTTCTACGGCATCCGCTACCTCGACGCGGCGCATCACGTCGACGCCCGCTTCGCCGCCGGCCCCGGCCTCGGCGTCCGCCGCACCACGCTCCACCAGGCCTTGGTGGACCGCCTGACCTCGTTAGGCGTGCCGATTGTCGACTCCCGCGTCGGCGCCATTACCCAAAACACCACCTCGGTGACCGCAGCGGGCATCACAGCCCGCTACCTAGCCGCCGCCGACGGCTTGCACTCAGGCATCCGCCGCCAGCTAGGCCTGGCCGGGCCACCGGGCACCACTCGCCGTGGCCTGCGCCAGCACTTCCACGTATCTCCATGGACAGATCTGGTGGAGGTGTACTGGTCCGGGCTCGGGGAGGCCTACGTGACTCCGGTTGCGGACGACCTGGTCGGCGTCGCCATCCTCACCTCCGAGCGCGGCACCTTCGACTCCCACCTCGACGCATTCCCCGCCCTGAGACGCCGGCTGCGCGGCGCCTGCCCCGCGAACGCCGTGATGGGAGCGGGCCCACTCCGCCAGCGAGTACGGGCACGGGTGGCCGGCCGGGTGCTGCTGGTCGGCGACGCGGCCGGGTACGTCGACGCGCTGACCGGCGAGGGGATCGCCGTCGCGCTGCGGACGTCGGCCGAGTTGGTGGACTGTGTCCTGAAGGATCGGCCGGCGGACTACGAGGCGGCCTGGCGACGAGTGTCCTGGGAATGCCGCCTGCTCACCGGCTCGTTGCTGTGGGCCCGCAACAGGTCGTTGCTCGCTCCCCGCATCGTGCCGGCGGCGACGCTGCTTCCCGGCGTCTACTCGCACATCGTCAACCGGTTGTCCTGAGCAAGAGATTCTCAGTGCCCTTCTCATTGGGCCCTTCTCATGGGCCCTTCTCGTTGGGCCCGGCGATCGCTCAGACAACCGCCGGGCCCCGAGAAGCCCGAGCTTCCTGGTGAAAAGCTCGGACCGGCCGGTCCAGCCTCCTGGTGAAAGGCTGGAACGGTGCCCCAGCTTCCTGGTGAAAAGCTGGGACAGTCCTTGGGGTGCTGCTCGGTGTTTCTGAGGAAGACTTAATCAGTCGGATGTTGCCCAGCAGTTGCCGGAATATGAAGCCTTGTTACGTAGCGTTGTGGCGTACATCTCAGTGCTCGGTGCGCACCGCCGCGATCTGCAGCTGCAACGCGAGCCGTTCGCGCGGATCCGAGAGATCCAGCTCCGCGATCTCGCCGATCCGTTTCATCCGGTGCCGCAAGGAGTTCGTGTGCAGATGCAATTCGCGGGCCGCGCGTTGCGGCTGACCGGGGTAATCGAGCCATGCCTGCAGCGTTTCCACGAACCCGGTGTCGTGCTCGATGTCGTACCGCAGCAAGGTCGCCAGCGGTCCGTCCAGTTTGCTGGTGTCGAGCGACGTGACGGCTCGGTGAACAGTCAGCACGTGCCACGCCTGCTCCACCGGTAACGCGGGTCCTCGTGCGGCGCCCCGCCGTACTAGACCCAGCAACTCGACCGCCTGGGCGCGTGAGCTCGGGAGGTCTGCCGGACCGCGTGCCTGCCCGCCTGCCGCGGCGATGGTGCCCGGCGCCGTCTTGGCTTGCTCGGTGACGAGCTTGCTCAACCAGTTCCACGAGCCAGGCCCGTCGGTGTCGCTGACGACCGCCAGGACCGTGCCGTCGAGGTCTGCGAGCTGCGGCTCGCTCCACCCGTGTCGGCGACCGGTCGACTCCCACAGGTCGAGTTGCTGCGGTACGTCGTACCCGTCGGGTGAACCAAGTGCGACAACACGCCAGGGCTGGGGTGGCAGCCGTACGTCGATCGGGTTGTCAGGGGAGAACTGCCGCAGGATCGTGCGCAATCTGTCGATGGCACTGCGCCGCGCCACGTCCGCCTGCGCGCGCAACCGCAGCAGGTGGAGCGCCAGCACCGACGCAGCGTTGCTCAGCTCGGCCGTCACCTCATCACTGACCGGACCATCCACCACAGCCCAGATAGACCCCAGCCACTCACCACCAGCCCGCACAGGTACGACGAGACGCGGCCGGATCCCGTTGGGGCCGTCAGGGACCAGGAACGGCTCACTGGACCGTGCAAGCCGGCGGAAGATGCCACGGGCCCGGAAGTGCGCGATGACCTCGGCCGGTACGCGCCGGCCGACGATGGTGGAGACACGGGTCGGGTCGGTGAAGTCCTGGCCGGACGAGTACGCCAGAACACGCGACTGGTTGTCCTCGATGGTGACTGGCGCGTCCACGATTGCGGCGGCCGCGTCGGCGAGTGCGAACAGCTCTTGGTGCACGCCGGCGTCTCCGGCGGCGGGGGAGTCGGGCGCGGCGGCTCTGTCGATCACACCGCGCAGCAGCCAGACCACGTGGGCCCAGGTGACGCTTGGCTGCAGTGCGACGAGCGTGAGCAGCCACCGCTCGGCTGCCGCGACCACAGCGGGGTCGTGGGCGAGCGTCGTACGCAGAACGACGCCGGAGGCGTTGCCGGCCGCGCAGCGCTCGACGAGCTCTACCGCGTCCTCCGCGTCGCGGAGGCCAAGCCCCAGCACGAGGTCGCCGGGTTGGCCGGTCGCGGGCTCCTGCGGGTCGGCCAGGAAGACGTCGCGGACCTCTCCGTCGCCCTTGCCCTGCACCACCACCTCGAACAGCGCTGGGCCGACGGCAACGACCAGGTCAGGCGCGGTGATCATGAGGTTATTGTGCTCTGAGCACAGTCATTTGTCTCTTCAGTGGTGTGATCGCACCATGACAGGCGCGCGCGGCGGCCGCACCATCGATACATGGTCGCTGCTGGTCCTGTTGGATCCACTCACATCGTTCCCGATCGCGTCGCCGTCGTCGGCGCGGGCATGGTCGGACTCGCCACCGCCTGGTTCCTCCAGGAAGCCGGCGTCGAGGTCACCGTGCTCGACCGCGAAGGCGTCGCCTCGGGCGCGTCTTGGGGTAACGCCGGCTGGCTGACGCCCGGCCTGGCCACCCCGCTGCCGGAACCGGCCGTCCTCAAGTACGGCGTCCGCGCGGTGCTGAGCCCCTCCTCACCGGTGTACGTTCCACCGACCGCGAGCCCGCGGCTCCTCAATTTCCTCACCCGCTTCGCTCGCAACAGCACTGCCGGACGCTGGAAGACCGCGATGGAGTCGCTGGTCCCGATCAACCGCCAGGCGCTGACCGCGTTCGACTTCCTGGCCAAGGCCGGCGTCGAGGCGCAGACGTACGAGGCCAAGTCGTTCCTGGCCGCGTACCGCACCGAGGCCGAGCGCAGCGTGCTGCTCGAGGAGATCGAGCACATCCACGCGGCCGGCCAGGGCATCGAGTTCGAGCCGATCAGCGGTGACGACGCCCGCGAGATCGAGCCCTCGCTGTCGGACGAGATCGGGGCCGCGATCCGGTTGCACGGGCAGCGGTTCATCAACCCTGGCGAGTACGTGCAGATGCTCGCCGACTCGGTGACCGCCCGGGGCGGGCAGATCATCAGCGGGGTCGTCGTGAAGGACATCATCGACGAGATCCGCGGGGTCCGCCTGGTCACCGGCGACGGTGAGACCGACCCGTTCGACGCCGTGGTGATGGCGACCGGCGCGTGGCTCGGCGACCTGGCCCGGCAGTTCGGCGTGAAGACCGTCGTACAGGCCGGTCGTGGGTACAGCTTCAGCGTGCCGATCGCGCACGTGCCGGCCGGCCCGGTCTACTTTCCGGCGCAGCGGATCGCCTGCACGCCGCTCGGCGACAGGCTGCGGGTCGCCGGCATGATGGAGTTCCGCAAGCCGGACGCGAAGCTCGACCCGCGCCGGATCGACGCGATCGTCGAGGCGGCCCGGCCGCTGCTGCGCGACGCCGATCTGGACGCCCGGAGCTTCGAGTGGGTCGGACCGCGGCCTTGCACCCCGGACGGACTCCCGCTCATCGGCGCGACCGCGTCGCCGCGGGTCTTCGCCGCCGGCGGTCACGGCATGTGGGGTATCACCCTCGGCCCGATCACCGGGCAGCTGCTGGCCGAGACCATCACCACCGGCCGCACCCCGAGCGAGTTGGCGCCGTTCGACCCCCTGCGCTGACGACAACGGGAGGGCGCTGCCGATCTCCTGCCCAGGGCCACCTCCCGTCGTTTTGTCGGCGGCGGGTGACATGGTGATCCTCCTTGACCTAGCGAGGAGGACATCGTCATGGTGCTGCGCTGGTACACGATCGTCATCGACTGCCACGACGTGCGCAAGCAGGCCGCCTGGTGGGCGGAGGCGCTCGGCTGGAGGACGATCTACGAGACCGATGAGGAGTGCGTGAACATCCCCGGCTGGGTCGACGAACAGGCGGTGCGGGACACCCCCTGGGAGCGGATCGGGCCCGGGATGACGTTCGTACCGGTCCCGGAAGGCAAGAGCGTCAAGAACCGCCTGCACCTGGATCTGGCGCCGCACACCAGCCAGGACCGCGACGCCGAGATCGCCCGCCTGGAAGCCCTGGGCGCGCACCGCACCGACGTCGGCCAACCCGACGACGCCTCCTTCACCGTCCTGGCCGACCCCGAAGGCAACGAGTTCTGCATCCTCAGCTCCCGCGCGGGCTGACCTGAGCGGCCGGTTGTTGCCGAACGTCCGGCCTGGGCGCACCATCGGTTTCAACCTCAACATGTCAGGGGGCAGGGGGATGCCAGACACGTATGACAGCCCGCCGACCGCGGAACGAAGCGCCCCACCGCCGTCCGGTCAGCGCCAGATGCCTTCGCAGCCACCAGGTTCGCGAGGACCCGTCGGTCCGCAGCGGTTCGAGCCTCAGGCGCCGATCGAGCGACGGCGAAAGCGCTCGTGGCTCGACCAGGCGCCCAGGGCGCTTGATGTCGCCGCCCGGGCGGCCTGTCTGCTGGGTGGGGTGGCCTTGCTGGTCACGAGCATCGTCGCGCTCTTCGCGGACGTCGATCAGACGAACCTGCTCGTCGTACTCATCGCAGGCCTGCTGCTGCTCATCTTGCCGACGATCGTCGATCGGATCCGGACGCTGAGGCTCGGCCAGTTCGAGGTGCAGTTGGTCCGTCAGATCGCGGCGAGCGCCAGGGGTGCTGCGCAGACGCTGCAGCGGCTCGGCCTCGGCCGCGAGCTCGACGCCTACGCCACCGTCTACACCGAGTTGCAAGGACCCGAGCTCAAGGACGTCCGGGGGATGGTCCTCGAGCGGATCGTCGAGCGCGTGGCGAGCGCTGCCCGGGTCGAGAAGTTCGACAAGGACGAGGTCAAGGCGATGTTCACCGAAGGTACGCCGGTCATGCGCGTGCTGGCGCTCGGCCTGATGGACGGCGATCCGTCCCTGGTGGACGCTGCGGTGCTGCAGGAGGCGGTCAGCCGATCCTCGAGCGGGAACGAGCAGTACCACGCGCTCCGGCTGGTCCGGGACCAGTGGAGCCGGCTGACTCCGGCCGAGCGTTCGAACCTGCGGTCCGCGATCGAGGCAAGTCCTCAGATCGAGCCCGGAACCGCCCGGCACCGGTTGGCAGACGAAATCCGGATGCTCACCGTGTGAGCACCCGGATTCGTTCGGGCATTTGCTGTCAGTGGCTGTGCGGCTCGGCGCCGTGCTCGGCCTCGTGAGCGGCGATCTGGGCCCGGACCTCTTCCATGTCGACCGCGCGCAGCTGGCCGATCAGGTCCTCGAGCGCGGCGGCCGGGAGCGCGCCGGGCTGCGAGTAGAGGACCACGCCGTCACGGACCGCCATCAGGGTCGGGATCGAGCGGATCTGGAACGCCTGGGCGAGCTCGACCTGCGCCTCGGTGTCGACCTTGCCGAAAGTGATGTCCGAGTGCGTCTCGGACGACTTCTCGAACACCGGACCGAACATCTTGCACGGGCCGCACCACTCGGCCCAGAAGTCCACCAGCACGAGGCCCTCGGCACTGACGACCTCGTTGAAGTTCTCCTGGGACAGCTCGACCGTTGCCACTACGACCTCCGAAGTTAGACGAATACAGCCTCTACAACACCAGGCCGGCCGCCGGTGTTCCCGTCCGGCTCGCGGGCCCGGCGTACAAGCGCTTGACCTTGACCGGAATGCGGATCGGCGGGTGTGACCTGGAACACGTCGAGGTCAGATCGGCATGTCCACGAAGGGTGACGAGTAGTCCTGTACCTCCCCGAGGATCGACGCGGCGTCCTCCGGCGTGAGGGCGGCCCGCTCGCGCTCGGCGATCACCATCTGCTGGAGCAGCCGGGTCTCGCCGGCGGTGGCCAGGCCGGTGATCTCCGGGTGCCCGTTGAGCAGCCACGCGGTCGCCGCCGTGATATAGCGCTGTTCGTCGAACGGCCGGTACCAGGTGTCGTACGTCTTCTCCTCGCCGTCCCGCCAGTTGCGCCGGGCAATCATCTTGATCGTCATCAGAGCCGCGTCGGACGCCTTCACCGCATCCACGAGGGCTGCGTAGTCGGCGGCGTACTGGGGATCCGTCGACAACCGGTAGTTGAGTGGCGTCAGCACACTGTCGAAGTCGAACCGGCGCAGCCCCTCGGTGTGCACGGCCGGCGCCTGCGCGGTGTGCCCGGTGATCCCGATCGCGCGCACCATGCCTTCTTCCTTGGCGCGCACCGCAGCTTCGAGCGATCCGCCCTTGCCGGTGACGAGATCGAGGTTCTCCAGGTCGCACACCGCGTGCATCTGGATCAGGTCGACGTGGTCGGTCCGAAGGCGCTCGAGGGACCGGTTGATTTCGGACCAGGCCTCCTCGTAAGTCCGGCGGCCGGTCTTGGTCGCCAGGAAGATCCGGTCCCGGATCTCCGGCATCCGCGGACCGAGCCGGAGCTCCGCGTCGCCGTAGTCGGCGGCGACGTCGAAGTGGTTGATGCCGGCATCGAGGGCCTCCTGGATCGAGGCGTCGGCCCGATCCTGGTCGACCCCGCCGAGCGACGCGGCGCCATAGATCAGTACCGAGCTCTCGTGGCCGAGTCTGCCCAGTCGGCGAGTTTCCATCCTGGTCCTCCAGGGGGTAGCAGGGTTACTGCGACCCTATGCCCGCGGCACCGTTTTGACCCCTCGCCACGGGAGAGTTTTCCACAGGCTGGACGCGTTGATCGGTTACTATGCGTGATCAGTTGATGCATTCTTTACCATGTTGTTCGCACGGATATTCGAAGCTGTCCGCGGCGTGTGGCATGGTGTGCGCTGCCCTGTCGAACGGATCGGGCCTGGGAGAGGAGCTATGACGACGGTACTTGAGGTGTCACTCTTGCCCATTGAGGGTGACACTGCCCGCGAGTCGGGTAACAGTATGGCTGCGGGGAGCGATGGTGCATCCGGATCCTGGTCTCAGGCCTCCCGGAGGGCGGTTGCTTGCCGTATTGTCCCGGCTACTGTCCGCGTAACTGCTGTCTGAGGGGCGGGTAGCGATGAGTTGGTGGCGAACGTTGCTGAATCTGCCGCCAAAAGGTGAGCACTGGTCGGACCAGCGCCGCACGAATCAGCGCCGGACCAAGAAGGCGGGCAGAGGACGCCCGTCGAGCACCGCGCCGGAGTGGTGGGACCACCCGGATGGCCCGGTGTCACCCACCCCTCGCCAGGCACAGGGTGTTGCCGCTCAGTACTCGGCTCCACAGCCGCATCCGCCGGCCGGCGGAGTGATGGCTCCGCCTCGCCGTCCGTCTGCTCGTACGCCGGACAGCGCGCACCGCACACCCGAACGTTTGAAACAGCGCTCGCCCCACGGCACGCACAGCCCGCCAGGTCCGGTCCGGGAGCCGCTGGAGCACGGCCAGCCGCCGTGGTCGACCGAGCCCGAGTCGTCGTTCTCCACGTGGGCACGGCGATTTTTCCGCGGTCTGGTGGTCGTCGTGCTGCTGCTCGCTGCAATTAGTGGCATCCGCTCATGGGTCGCTCCGAACCGCACCCCGGAGACCGTCGTCAGCAACCAGAACAGCTTCCCGGTCGACGAGGCCCGTGCCGTCGCGACCAGGTACGCCGTTTCCTACCTGAACTGGGACGAGGCGAACCCGGACGCCCGGCCCAACCTGATCGCCCTCGACCTGGCGGCCGGCCTGGACAGCCGGGCCGGCTGGAACGGACGCGGCAAGCAGACGGCGGACACGGCGTACCCGGGAGAGGTGAAGGTCGACTCGGCCGGCGTCACCGCCGTGGTCGACGTACGAGTAGAGGTTCGGTCGTTCACCAAGCGCGGGCAGGCCTGGGTCGCCGGCCCGTACTCGTGGGAGCGGCTGTCCGTCCCGGTCGCCCGGACCGCTTCGCGCGTGGTGGCCAGCGGGCCGCCGACGTTCGTGCCGGACGAGCGGGCCGCGCTGCCGGAGAACATGCCGGAGGCCGGCGTGGCGGACGACGATCTGACTGCGGCGACGCTGAAGGACGCGGAGGCGTTCTTCAGTGCGTACGCCGAGTCCGACAACAAGGTGTCGGCGGTGACCGCGCCAGGCTCGACGATCCGCAGTCTGAACGGCTCGGTGAAGTTCGGTCAGCTGAAGGACTGGCAGGTCTACACCGGCAACGACGACGAGCGGCGGGCGACCGCTGCCGTCACCTGGGACGGGGTGGGAGACACCACCCTGGACCAGAACTACACGCTCACGCTGCGGCGGACCGTCGCCACGGACGGAGCACAGCGATGGCAAGTGGCTGCCGTCGGATGACACCAGCAACCAGCCGTCGGATGACCGAGGCAACAAGGGAGACACCGCAATGATGACGCACGAACTTGCTGCGAGCGTGGTTCAGCTCGCCGCGCCACTGGTCGACAGCAACGTCCCGACGGGCGCGGACTTCAAGGACTGGGTCCTGGTCATCGCGGGGAACATCTTCATCGCCATTCTCGTGCTGCGTGCCATCGGGCACTACTTCAAACGCGAGTGGGGCGAGTTGTTCGGCCACATCGCGGCCGGGGTGCTGGTCGGTGGGCTGATCTACGCCAACAACCAGACCATCAACGTGCTCAAGGGCTTCTGGGGATTGCTGTCCGGAGGTAATTGATGCGCGTCGGCCGTACCCTGACCCACCACTTCGAGATCGAGACCCGGCAGTACGACCTGCTCGGCATCGACCTCGGAGAAGGCGCCCGGCGCCGGATGATCATCTTCGGAGCGGTGATCATCGTGCTCTGGGTCGCGCTGCTGATCCCGTTCATCGGGGTGCCGCAGAAGTCCACCGTCAGTCTGTACATCGTTCCGCCGTTCGTGATCACCGCGTTCGGCTGGCGACCCGGTAAGTTCCATGAACGCCGCCGCCGCGTGACCGAGTGGGCGCTGGCCGTCCGTTACGCGTTGCGCGCCCACCGCCCGATCATCGGTCTCGGCGCGCGGGCCGCCGACAAGACGGAGTACCTGCCATGGCGTGAGCGCGTCGCGACCCAGAAGGTGGCCAACCTGGCCAAGGCCAGGGTGACCCCGGAGTGGGAACGCGATGTCGTGGTGGAGCTGGATCCGAGGGTTCGCGCCGGTGCGGACATCACGGTCAACCAGCGGGCCCGCCTGCTCGGGGCGGACCACGTGCAGCGGGTCAGTCGCAGGACGACGTCGTCTGGGAAGGTGCACGGATGAAGATCGCTGACAAGCTCCTGAACCTGGTGGGGGTCGGACGTGAGCGCGGCTTGCCGCCGCCACGGCTGGTCGCCATCGCGGACGGTCTGCTCGTCACCGAACGCAGCGCGGAGGCGTGGTTTCTGATCTCGGTGGCCAACACCGATCTCGCCACCGAGGCTGAGCAGGACGCGGCCCTCGACGCCGCGGTGAGTGCCGCCGCGACCATCCTCGGCGACCGCCTGAGCCACCTGAAGGTGGTCTGGGGACGCTCCACCGGGCAGGACTACATCGACAGCGTGGCCGGCCACTACCGGCTCGGCGATCACGAGTCCTGGGCACAGACCAGGGCCGATCGCATCGACGAGATGCGGATGCCGGAGCGGTACGTCGCCCTCGGCGTCCACCTGTCCGACCGCGACCCCCGCGCAACCGCCCAGGTCCGCGGCTCCATCAGCGACGCCCTCGGTACGACGTCCTGGCGGGTGAGCGCCCGTGAGCTCGCCCATCTCGACGAGCGGGTGCGCAAGCTCGCTCGCCAGCTGGGCTCCACCGTCTGGCGGGCGCACACCGCGCCGGCCGAGGTGATCTCCTGGCTGATCAGCCGCGAGATGCACCGCGGTGCCGTCGCCGCCCCGCGTCGCGGGCTCATCACTGGTGCCTCACTGGCACGGCTGACGTCCGGCCGGGTGGTGCCGTACACCGACCATCTGCGCATCTTCGACACCCGCGGTCAGATCGCGGCGTACACGACTGTGCTCGCGATGACCGACTTCCCCGAGGAGCTCGAGACTCCGGGTTCGGGGGAGTGGTTGCGGACGCTGTCGGAGATCAAGGCGATCGACGACGACGGCGACGAGATCGACGTCACCGTCGAGGCATCGGTCCGGTTCCGGGTCCTCACCAAGAAGACCGCCAGGCACCTGGTCGACGAGACCCGCAAGAGCGCGAAGGAACAACGTAGGTCCGCCGCCAAGGGCACCGCGGAGGAGACCGCTGACGAGATCGTGGAGACCGAGCGCGTGATGCGCGAGGTCAAGCGCGACATCAACCGCAGCGGCCTGACCCTTGTCGAGGACCACCCCCGTCTCCTGGTCAGCGCGGACACCCGCGAGGACCTTGAGGCGTACGTCGACGCCGTCATCGCGCACTACGCCGACCGCGGCATCACCGTTGCCGTCGGCGCGGACGAGCAGCGCGACCTGTGGCTGGAATCCTTGCCAGGCGACCAGTTGCGGGTGCCCGACCTCGGTCATGTCCGGGAGTCGACCGCGTTCTTCGGCTCGTGGTTCTGGGGCGGCGCGTCGATCGGCGACGCGACCGGTCCGGCGATCGGCTACCTGACCGGGTCGACTCCCGGTCTGGTGCGTTTCGACGCGGCAGCCGGTTCTGCACTCGGTGACGCGACGACGACCTTGTTCCTCGGGCGTTCCGGTCGAGGTAAGACGACGGCTGCCATGCTCGGCGGTCTGGATTCGGCCTTCGCCGGCGCGTGGGTGCCGTTGCTCGACCTGAAGGGTGACGCGGCCGGTGTGTCCGCGGTCGCTGCGGAGTACGGCGTACCGACGGCTGTCATCGAGATCACCGCACAGTTCTCCGGCGCTGCCGACCTGCTGCGCGTGCTGCCGGTCGACGACGCCTTGCTGCAGGCGCCGTCGCAGTTGATGCTGCTGCTTCCGCCGCATCTGCGTGGTGCCGCCGAAGCCCCGGTCGTTGCCGCGACTCGGGCCGAGATCCAGTCGCCCGACCCGTCGTCGTGGGGCGTGATCCAGCGGCTCTGCCAGTCGGACTCCGAGACCACGCGTACGGTCGGTTTCGCCTTGCGCGACCTGGTCGAGACCGGCCTGGGTTCGGTCGTTGCCGGTCCGCCGTCGGGTCTGTCCTCGCTGACCACCAACCCGGGCCTGTGGGTCGTCCAGATGCCAGGCCTCACCCTGCCCTCACCCGAGTCGGCGCCGGAGTCCTGGTCGCCGATCGAACGTGTCGGCATGGCCTGTCTGCGCGGCTGCCTCGCCTGGATGGTCCGTACGACGGGACGCCGCGAGTTCCGTGGCCGCTCCAAGGTCGTCATCGTGCCCGAGGTCCACCTGCTCACAAAGACCCCGGACGGCGCGTCCTTCCTCGACTACATCGCCCGGGTCGGCCGTGCCCTCGGCGCGTCCCTGGTCCTCGACACCCAGGACCCGGCGTCCATCCTCAAACTGCCGGGTCTGGTCGAGCAGATCACCACACTGTTCGCGTTCAGCCTGCGCTCTCGCGAGCAGGTCGACTCCTTGCTCGAACTGCTCGGCCGTCCGCAGACCCCGCCGTACCAGACCCTGGTTCGCGGCATCAACACCGCCGCCAACGGCAAGTCGATCCGCCACGGCCACTGCATCATGCGCGACCGCTGGGACGAGGTAGCCACCGTCCAGATCGACATCCCCAGCCAGCAGGTCGCCGCCCTCCTCCGCACCACCCCCGAGTCCGAGCACGCCACCGAACCCAGCCAACCCATCCTCCCGCCCGTCGAAGCCGACCCCTTCGCCGACGACGAGGAAGAAACCCCCCAACCCGCCGCCACCGCCACCGCCCAAGCCGAGGCCCACACCCAAGCCCCACCCCAGCACGACCCGCACCACCCGGAGCCAACCCAGCCTCTCCCGGCGCCACCCGCCCCCGACGCGACGCCCGCGCACGCCGAATCGACCCCCACCCCCGAGCTGGCCCAGCCTGCTCCTGCGTACGCCGAGCCAACCGCACCCCCGGCCCCCGGGGTAGCCCAGCAAAACGGCCACCCCCCAACCCCCAACGGCCAAGACCACACCCACCCCCTCCGCTACGAGTCCCCCATCGGCCCCGACGAGGTCTACGACCAAGAAGCCGACGAAGCCGCCTACAACGAAGCCATGTACCCCGCCTACGGCGACAACCCAGCCGACACCCCCAAACCCTCCGGCAACAAGGAGCACGTCGCATGACCTGGTCACGCCGTCTCCGCACGGCCGTGACCACACTCACCATCTCCCTCATCGTCACCACCCAGCTCGCCTTGGCTGCGGATCCGGAACCGGGCCCGACCAGCCCAACTGGCTTCGGCGACCTGTTACCCACACCTGATCTGACTCACGGCGACACGCGAACTCTGTTCGAGCAGTACAGCCCGATGGCCTACGGGCTGGATTTCGAGCGCAGCATTCGCGATCCCATGGAAGCCGTCTTCAACGGCTACGCACACATCGTGATGATGTACATCGTCGCCATCACGCGCGGCGCGATCTCGGTGGGCTGGTGGCTGTTCTCGTTCACTGACGTCAAGCCCCTCACGGACGCGACGTCAGCAACGATCGGAGCGACCAGCACGCAGTTGGTCGGTTGGCTACTGCCGTCTGCGTTGGCCTTCGGAGCGGTCGCCGCATACACACAGCGGAAGACCAGCGGAAGTGCGTTGGGCCAACTGGCGTGGGTCTTCGTCGCCGGCGTGCTCAGCATCAGTTTCGCGCTCGCTCCGGCGACCTGGTTGCGTGGTGTCGACGGCGCTCGTCAGATGGGCGCAGGTGCGATCATGACGGCGTCCGCTGATGCGATGGGTCCGACGATGCAAAGCCCCATTGCCTGGCCTGAGCCGAGTTTCACCGGCACGCCGAGAGACACGTTGCTGAGAAAGTCGGCCGACGCGAGTTGGCGTGGTTTCGCAGTGACGCCCTGGTGCATCGCCGAGTTCGGCTCATTGGAGGCATGCGGGCGGTACGGCAAGGGAATGCTAGATGCCGGTACGGACGTCGATGCGCGAAACAAGTACATCGACTCTGTGATTGCTCCGGCTGAAGGCGGCGATGACGCGCCGACAGTCAAGTGGGCGAAAGGCGAGAATGCTTTTGGCCGAATCGCCGTCGTCATGCTCGCGGCCATCGCCGCGACCTTGTTCGCGTTTCTCAATATCTCGTTGGCGTTTACGGCACTGATGGCCTTCGTCGGCTGTCTCCTGCTCCTGGTCGTCGGGGTGTTCTTCGCTTGTCTCTGGATCATCCCGGGCCGGACTCGTCAGTGGGGGCTCAACTGGTTCGAGGCCTTGGTCGGGCTCGTGTTGCAGTCGTTCCTGGCCATGCTCGTCTTCGGTACGGCGCTCACCCTCGTAACAGCTGTCTTCAGCTTGACCGGTGTACTTGGCTGGCTTCCTGTTTCAGGTCTTGCGATCGCTGTGCTGATCGCCGGATTCCGGCTACGCAGACTGCTCGACAACCTGACCTCGATGATGCGGCCTGGTTCAGGCAGCATTCTGTTGGGAGGCCTGGCCCGACGTGGTGCGCTCAACGTGGCTAGGCGGATGTTCGGTTCCATTACCAGCCGAAGCGCAGCGCCGTCGCTGACAGAGCGCAAGAGGGGTATGGCCCAGGAAGCCACCAGCCCGCAACGCGTGACGTCGGTCCGTGTCTATCGACAAGCGCCGGTGGTTGGTTCGTTGACTCGGGGGGCTGCGGCGAGTTCGCCGTATGAGCTTACGGCGGGGCCTGAGCGGCGGAAGGCGGATGGGGTTGCGGGGCCAGGTGGGGGCGGGCCTGGTGGTCAGCAGGCGGGGGCTGAAGGTGGCGCTGTGCGGGCAGCGGGTGTGAGTGGGCCGGCTCGGAGTACGTCGGCGTTGAATCTTGCTCGTGCGCGGGCTCAGTCCAAGGGCGAAGGGCGCCGTACGATTTCCGTCTCGGCTGCCAACGTCGTGCCGGCGAGTGGTTCGGGGAGCCGCGGCACGGCGGGAGAAGCGCAGAAGGCGCGCCACTCCCGCAGGCCAGCGCCGGCCCCGGTCAGTGAGCCGCGGTACGAGCCGAGGGCGTATACGCATTCGGCCAGTCTCCGTGAGGGACCGCCGAAGGGCCGGCAGCGCCGTCGCGCGACGGCTCCGCAGCCGCGCCGGTTCCGCGAGTACTCCGCCATCACGAAAGACGGCGTGACCATCCACGTGCCGACGCGTAGGTGATCGCGGATGGCACGCAAGCACCGATCGACTGAGGACCGACGGGAAGGCGCCCGTCGCGCCTCGAGCCGGCACGACCGCGACACCGGCTCCGAACACGACGAGTACGTCGACTACGAAGAGCGCGCGGAGCGACGGCGTCCCGATGCGCCGGACAGTTGGCGTTCGTTGATGAGCACGGATTACGACTATCCGGAGGAGATGGGCGAGCTCCGTGGTCGCGATCGCCGCCGGGCGAAGAAGGAGTGGCGGCGCGACGACCACGCGCAGCGGATGGCTTGGCTGCGTAATCAACGCCAGGCCGAGCCGACCAGCCCGGTGGTCATCGTCGCGCTGGTCGTCCTGCTGGCGATCGTCATCCTCGGCCTCGGTGGCGGTCTACCGCGCCTGCTCGGGCGCGAGAGCTCCGACGACGGCGCGCCCGTCGGTCTGCTGACACCCGGCCGTTCAGTAGTCCTGCCGACCGCACCGTCGAACACTCAACCAGGACAGGGAAGTTCCGAAGCCACCCCTCCGCCCCTGACCACGCCGCCACCGCAAACCCAACGCCCGCCGGTCGAAGCCATTGCGCTCGCCAACGATGTGGTCGGCACCTGGGCACGTACCTTCTACACGCGCGATCCGGCCGCCGAGTCGTACTCGGCCCTGGTCACGAAGTCGGCGCAATACATGACGGCTGAGGTCGCGTCCAGCTTCACCTCTGCCGGCGATCCGACGTACGAAGCCCTCAAGAAGGACGGCGGGAAGTCGACAGTCGTCTCCGCGCCGGTCAGCGCGCCGCCGGCCAACGCGGAAGCGCCGGTCGATACGCCGGGCCGGATCACGAGATTCGTCAAAGTCACCATCAATGTCACCGGAAAGAACGCTCAGCGATTCGACGTACCCCTGCTCGTCACGCTGGTGAATCAGAACAACCAATGGATCATCAGCGAAGTCTCAGGCGGTACCGGGCCGTGACCACGTCGGTGGAGGGCTGCGATGTTCGATGAGCGAGATCTGGGTAGGGGCATTTTCGCAGTCGCGAGCAGAGGTGTGTTCGTCAAGGCCGGGGCGGCTTTGGCGATCGTGGGGGTGGCCAGCCTGCTGATGCTCGCCCCGTTCGGTGGATCGAGCAAGCCGCAGGCCGCCTGCCTACCGCTCGCCCCCGGCCAAGTCGGAAATCCGCTCGCCACCGGACCACTTCGGGCTACTCAGCTCGCGTGGGCGAAGCTCATCGATCAGATTGCGAGGGATCGGGGTCTGCCGGGGCGTGCCACCCTGATCGCCTTGATGACGGCCTTGGTGGAGTCGGATCTTCAGAACCTGACCTACGGCGACGCCGACTCGCTTGGACTCTTCCAGCAACGGCCCAGCGCGGGATGGGGCGCACCTGAGCAGATCGTGCCCAGGGACAAGCCGCCGGTGTACGCGATCAACGCCTTCTTCGGTGGTAAGGATGCGCCAGATCCGCCGGGCCTGGTGGACATCGACGGTTGGCCGTCGATGGCGTTGGGCGACGCTGCGCAACGCGTTCAGGTTTCTGCCTACCCCGACCGCTACGCGCTGCGCGAGAGCGAGGCGCGTCAGATCGCGGCGTCGGCCGGCATCGACCTGGAGCGCGCCGGCAACCCGTACGCCGGTCGCGCAGGCGCCGCGCCTGGCGGCGACGTCGAAGGCGTCACGCAGGATGACGACTGCGGCGGCGAGGGACTGATCTCCGGAAAGCCGGTCAACGGCGTGTGGCCGCCTGAGGAGCAGACCGTCACGGACCCGACCGGCACGGGTGGCATGGTCACCCCGCGTACGGCGGCCTGGGTCGCCCAAGCCCGCCAGAACCTCGGCACCCTCAGCATGAGCTGCTGGGACGCACACGTCTGGAACCCGACCAGCGACCACCCCCGCGGCAAAGCCTGCGACGTCATGGTCGGCGCCGACGCCCGAAGCTCGTCCCCGGCACGCGCCCGCGGCGACCAGATAGCGAACTGGGCCATCAAGACCGCCGCCCAGACCGGCGTGCGCTACGTCATCTGGTACGGCAAAATCTGGTCCGCCCGCCGAGGCACCTGGATCCCGTACAACGGCGGCGGCGTCTACAACCCCACCGACGCCACCGGCGGCCACTACGACCACGTCCACGTGTCCGTGTACTGATGAAAGATGTCTCCGTAGTCTGGCGCGTGTGGCTGAGGCGGCACAGGAAGTGAGAGCCCAATGACCAGCCCAGGCGACCCCAACGACCCCAACGGCTCGTGGCGACCGAACAACGCGCCAGGACCACAGCAGAACGTGCCGCCTTCCCCACAGTGGGGTCAGCTACCTCCTGGCGCATCGGCAGGCTCGGCCGGGCAAGGTGGTCCGAGGTCCGGTGGCCGGGTCGAGGTGTCGGCCGCAACGACTCTCCTCACTGCGGTCCCATGGTTCTTCTGGAGTTTCGTCACGGTCTCCTGGATCGCCGGAATCATCGGTTTCGGCTACGGGTGGATTCTTGTGGCTCTCTGGCTCGTCTCCGGAGCAGTCGTCTTCGTCAGGCCGGTCGAGGAGTGGATCGCTCGCTTCCTGTTCCGTCTCCGAAAGCCGACGCTGGTCGAGGATCAGCGGATTGCGTCGGTCTGGCCGCAACTGTCGAGCCGCGCAGGGGTGGGCGGCAGCAACTACTCCGTGTGGGTCCAGGAGTCGGAGGATGCCAACGCGACGCCGACCCCTGGACACATCGTCGCTGTCACAACTTGGTCTTTGTACAACCTGCCTGCGCCGCATCTGGAAGCTGTACTGGCGCACGAACTCAGTCACCACCTCGGCGGACGCACCCTGCTGAGCCTGCTGAGCTTCTGGTACTCGATTCCGGCTCGCTGCGCGCTGATCGGCGTACGCGCCCTTGGACGTTTGATGAAGGCCGTCCCCGCCGTCGGGTGCCTGGTCATCGGCTTCTTGACGCTGGGGTACCTGGGGATCCTGCTTGCGGTTCTCACCTTTGACGACAGCCTGGTGTTGCCCATCCTGTTCTTGACGCCGTTTGTCGCGCCGCCGATCCTGGCGTGGCTCGGTCGGCGAGAGGTCATGCAGGCTGATCGCCGCGCCGCTGCGATGGGCTACGGCGCCACCATCGTGCAAGTCCTGTATGGCTGGCAGGTTCAGCATCAGAACATGCTGGGCCGGGAGGCGAACCGGCGTTCACAACTCATGTCGAGCACCCCGTCACTCGGGGACCGCGTCCGTGCACTCGAGGGACTCGCGCCACCTTCTCAAGTCTGAGCGATCAAGAGAGCTGCGCACCGACGAGAGCGAGGGGACTGGCTTCAGGTGGTGGCGCGGATGACCTCGTGAGTGGCCCCTGGGGAGGTGAAGGCTAGGAGGTTGTGGGCTTCGGATTCCAGGGATTGCCAGGTTTGGGGGGTGATTTTGATGATGGGCTGGATTTCCAGGGTGGTTTGGGATTTGGTGTTTTTGGTTTGTTTCCAGAGGGCGGTGGCTTGGCCGTTGTGGAGGGTGGAGCCTCGGGTGAGGACTGATGCGCCCCGCGTTTTCCGGACAGCTCTTAACGGCTAATTCACGCTGCGAGCTGCCGTTCCAGATACTCGTCATGGACCTGTTGTGG